>CADEFQ010000011.1 GCA_902826635.1 uncultured Pseudomonadota bacterium | reverse complement strand
TCAAACTCCGGCCCGTGATCCACCGTGATCGAACGCGGCAGCCCGCGCGTGTCGGCCAGGCGACCGAGCACGGCCTTCACGCGGGGTCCGTTGATCGAGGTGTCGACCTCAATGGCCACGCACTCGCGTGTGCAGTCATCGACGATGTTCAGGCACCTGATGCGTCGACCATCGGCCAATCAATCGCTCACGAAATCCATCGACCAGCTCAGGTTGGCGGCGGTCGGCTTCGGCAGCGGCTTGCGTTCGACGAAGCTGATGCGTTTGCGCTTCCTCCGCCGCACCAGTAGCCCTGCTTCGCGATACAGCCGATAGACGCGCTTGCGATTCACCGCCCAGCCCTCGCGGCGCAGGCGCACGTAGATGCGCCGATAGCCGTAGCGCCGCTTGGCGTGCGCGATCTGTGCAATGCGTTCGCACAACGCCGCGCACGAAGGCCAGCGGCTGCGATACCGATACAGTGACCTCGAGATCTGAAGTAGCCCGCAAGCACGTGTCACGCCGTAGTCGCGCTCGGTCATCAGCATCGAGACCGCCTCGCGCTTCGCCTGCGGGCTTACCATTTTCGACCCAGCAAATCCCTCAACGCCGCTTTGTCGAGTTCCGCGTTAGCCAGAAGGCGCTTGAGCTTGGCATTCTCCGCCTCCAGCTCCTTCAGCCGCCTCGCTTCCGACACCGTCATCCCAGCGTACTTCGCCTTCCAGTTGTAGAAAGTCGCTTCCGAGATCCCATGCCGGCGGCACAGCTCTTGGGTCTTCGCCCCGACTTCCGCTTCCTTCAAGACCCCGATGATCTGTTCTTCGGAAAACCTCTTGCTCTTCATCGTCTGCTCCTGATGGGGCAGACTCTACTCCCGATCGGGACTAAGGCAGGGGTTCAGGTCGGTGGCGCCCAATGCAGTGTTACGCCTGCTCCAACGCATCGATGATGCCCAATTCGGATTGCGGTGCGTACCCACTCAAGTAGAACTGGATCGCCTCGCCGACGTCCCGTTCTGCACGCCCGCGCGGAACGGCCGCCTTAGGCTTCACCTGAGAATATCGGTCTTGGTCGGCTTGACTTTCCGGCGCGGGCCCTCGAAGTAGGCGCTATCCACCGGCCGGCTTTTGCAGACGCAGTGATGGGCGCGGCGGACGCTCGTGTGATCTCTGGCGCCAGTGCGTCGAGCCGACGGCGAGGATAAGATTCCAGCATGTGCTACAGCGGCCAGGTCGAGGCAGCCTATCGTGAATACCTGCGCATGACGGGCGCCACGCTCGATCTGCCGCAGTTCGAGGAGATCTACGGAATTCGGCTGTCGGATCCGTCGATACGCATTTCGCGCGGCCTCGACCGCAACTTCGACCATCCGAAAACCGACGCGGAGCGCGC
Organism: uncultured Pseudomonadota bacterium; assembly: GCA_902826635.1. Taxonomy (GTDB): domain Bacteria; phylum Pseudomonadota; class Gammaproteobacteria; order Steroidobacterales; family Steroidobacteraceae; genus CADEFQ01. The sequence goes on along the minus strand of CADEFQ010000011.1, from coordinate 85,243 downwards.
CATCCGCGCCTTGATCGATCAGTACCGCGCAGCCGCGGCTGCGAAGATCGAAACTGAGCTATTCACCCAGACCCGCCGCCTGGCTGACGCCGAGCGGAAACTGCGACAGAAGCCGACGAAAGCCGCGACCGAGAGCCGGCGCATCGCCGGCGACAAGATCGCCGCGGCCAAGGGGCGCCTCGCGTTGCTGAAGAACGCGCAGCCTCATCCGCTCGATGCGCGCATCTTCCCGATGCACTACGCGCCGATCGTGTTGCACGCGGACGGGCGCAAGGTGGTGCGCCTCGCGCGGTATCACTGCCGCCCGGCCGGCAAGCCGGCGACGTTCGATCGGCACTATCCCGGGCTCTACAACGCGCGGCGCGACAACCTGGAGAAGTTCTGGCGCGAGCAGTTCGGCGCGCAGCACGCGCTGATGCTGTTGACGTCGTTCTATGAAAACGTCGAGCGAGACGGTCGCAACGCGGTGCTGCACTTCGTGCCGCGACCCGAGTCGACCATGCTGGTGGCCTGCCTGTACTCGGAATGGGTCGATCCGAAGGATGGGCGCCGGCTGCTCTCCTTCGCGGCGATCACCGACGAGCCGCCGGCCGAAGTCGCCGCCGCGGGGCACGACCGAATGATCGTGAGCCTGAAACCCGGGAAAATCGATCGCTGGTTGTCGCCGAAGGGCCGCTCGCACGAGGAACTGCAGTCCATCCTGAGTGATCGAGAGGCGCCGTACTACGAGCACGAAGTGCTCGCGGCGTGAGTCTTGCGATGCCGTTTCCGCTCTCGAAAGTGCAACGACTCGGCGACTACGAGGGAATGTTCGTGCTGAGTGTGTCGTGCACGACCTGCAAGCACGAGCGGCCGATTGCCGCCGATGTGCTGGCGCGGCTCGCGGGGCGTGACGCACGGGTCGCCGACGTCGTGCGGCGGCTGCGTTGCTCGAAATGCGGCGAACGGCAGGTCGATGTGCAGGTCATCGGGATTCCGCGATAGTGAGCGGCTCGCGATTGAATTGATGAAAATGCAGGGAATCGAACTCGTCGGGGGCGACGGGCGCCTTCTCGAGCTCATTGGCGATGTTCCGCCAGCCGAGTTCGAACAGGCATACTATAGGCGACAGGAGTCAGTGGCCTTGGCCGCTGGGCTCTCAACAAATAGTCTCCGGAGAGACCGGGGCGGTTCAATCGATTCATGTTGAGCGAGTGATTCCATCATCCGGCTCGCACACAAAATTCCTGACACCCCCGGCCAGGCCCAGCCTGAAGGGTTTTCCGAGCCGGCAGGTCTCTCCGCTTAGGGTTGTTGGTACTTTTGAGCCTATCGCTAAAGTATTAGGCAGCCAGTCGCAACTTCGGCTCAAGCCCTGCGCGTGCAGCAAGTGTCAGCAGCATGTCCAGACTGAAGTCCTGCCACTTGCCCTTGATCAGTCGCGACACGCGAGGCTGCGTAATACCAAGGCGCTTGGCTGCCTCAGCCTGACTCCAACCCTGCGCCTTCAGATGCAGCTCCATGCGAATCATCACTTCGGCTCGCAGTGCCATGATTTTGGCCTCCGCTGGGTCGAAGCCAAGATCGAGAAACACGTTGCCGCTGCCCTTGGTCCGGCGGGTATCAGAAAGGCGAGGGCCGGTCTTCTTTCTCATGACTTTGCTCCAATCATCTTGTAACGGACTTTGGCCAATTCAATATCTGCCTTGGCCGTCTGCTGTGTCTTCTTCTGGAAGGCATGTAGCACCTAGATAGCGGCCTCGAACTTGGCCACATAAATTGCCCGATAAGCACCTGACGCATCGCGGACCCGAATCTCGTATGCACCCGGGCCCACCGTGGACATCGGTTTGAAGTCCGTGGGTTGGCCACCGAACTGCACCCGCATCAGCTCCAGGCCGATGTCATGCCGGACACCCGCGGGCATGGCCACCAAGTCGTCCCGGCTGGAGCCGAGAAACTCCAGCGGCTTGATCTGCGGCGCTGCGGGCTTCTTGGGCTTCACGCGGCACAATATATCAATATCTGTATACACATACAAGTATTTGCATAGCAGCCTGCTTGCGTTCTTGAGTTGCAATTTGCACTGGCGCCGAGAGACGCCTGAACCGGGAAGGTCTGCCAAGGCTCTGGACGGGAGTTTCCGAGGTACATTTCGAGGTACCTAGATTTGCGGCCTAAAGTTTAGGCATTCAAAACAATCGGTTTCGGCGCACTCTCGACCGAAGTCGCTGTCGCCGACGCTGTCACGGAGCCCACCAGCGTGACCGCGGGCGAGGAGACGCGGTGCGCGGCGGCCGCGGCGGCGAGGTCATCGACTGTGGTCGCCACCACGCGCTGATTCGCGCGACTCGAGTTCTCGACGATCGCGACGTGCAATGCGGGCGGCGCTCCCGCGCGCAAAAGGCGCTCGCGTAGCGCCGGCAGTTGCGCGACCCCCATGTAGACTGCGAGCGTCTCGCGCCCGGCGGCGACGTCGGAGAAATCGAAGGCGTCGAGGACGGCAGCGTCGTTGCCGGTGATCAGGCGCACGGCCTGTGCGTGCCGCCGGTCGGTCAGGGGGATGGCGGCATAGGCGCCGGCGGCGACCGCAGCAGTGATACCCGGTATGACATCGAAACTGATTCCTGCCGCGCGCAGCGCATCGATCTCCTCGCCGCCGCGACCGAAGATGAACGGATCGCCGCCCTTCAGACGCACGACCCGCCGGCCGCGGCGCGCGTGCTCGACGAGCAGTGCGTTGATCCCAGACTGCGTCGCGCCCGCTCCAGGGCGCTTGCCGGCATCGATCCGCTCCGCGTCGCGCCGGGCGAGTTCGAGCACGTCGGGGGACGCAAGACGATCGTGGATGACGACATCGGCCTCCTGCAGTGCGCGAAGTCCCTTGAGCGTGAGCAAGCCCGGATCGCCCGGTCCGGCACCGACGAGCGAGACATGGCCAGCGGCCGGTGAGCCCTCGGCCAGAGCGGCGTCGCGATCGGCGAGGCGTCTGCGGCGTGCGAGCTCGCGCGTGGCGAGGCGGTCCGCGTCGGCGCCGCGCCGGGCACGGATCGCGCTTGCCGCGGGCCCGGTGAGCAGCCATGAGAAATACTGGCGGCGCGCGGTGACGTTCGCTAGCACTTGGCGCGCGGTCGCGCGCCAGCGGTCGGCGAACCGCGCAAGGGGTCCGAGCGATTCGTCGAGGAGCGCCTCGAGCCGTTCGCGGATGAGGCGCGCGAGCACCGGCGAGGTGCCGCCCGTCGAAACGGCGATCTGCACCGGTGAGCGATCGATGATCGCCGGCATGATGCAGCTGGAAAGTTCGCGGTCATCCACGACATTGCAGGGAATACGCGCTGCCTGCGCGGCCCGGGCGACTTCGGCATTGACGTCACGCGAGTTCGTGGCGGCGACGATCAGCCACGGCGCCGCGACATCACTGGCTGCAAAACAGCGCTCGACGAGCGCGATCTCGCCGCGTGCGGCGCGCGCACGCAGCTCGTCATGGATCGATTCCCCGATGACCGTGACGCGCGCCCCCGCCGAGCGCAGGGTCTCCGCCTTGCGCAGCGCGACCGCGCCACCGCCCACGACGAGGACGTCGCGGCCCTGCAGATCGAGAAACACCGGAAAGTAGCGCATGCGCGGCTCAGGCGGCCTGTCGACGCGCGTACGCGCCCGCCAGCGCCGCGACGAGCCGCGCTTCATCGGCATCCGTGTGCCGTGGCCCCGGTGTGATTCGCAGGCGCGCCGCATCGCGCGGCACGGTGGGGAAGACGATGGCCTGCAGATAGATCCCGTGCGCCTCTACGAGGTCATCGGCGAGCGCGCGGCAGGCCGCGGCGTCACCGACGATCAGCGGCAGAATCTGGCTTGGCGTCGGTGCGATCGGCACGCGCGCCGCGCGAAGTGCGGCGCGCACGCTCGCGACGCGCGCCACGAGGGCTGCGCGCTCCGCGCCGCTAGCCTTGAGATGGCGTATCGAGGCAAGCGCCGCGGCGGCGACATGCGGGGGCAGCGCCGTCGTGAAAATGAACCCGGGCGCGTGACTGCGCACGAAGTCGATGATCGCGGCGGTGCCCGTGACGAAGCCGCCCACGACGCCCACGCCCTTGCCGAGCCCGCCCTGCACGATGTCGACTTCGCCGAGGAGGCCCTGCGCCTCGAGCAGCCCGCCGCCGCGCGGGCCGTGGACGCCGACCGCATGCGTCTCGTCGACGAAGCTCAGCGCGCCGTGGCGCTTCGCGACCGCGAGCAGCTCGGCGAGCGGCGCGATGTCGCCGTCCATCGAATAGAGCGACTCGAAGGCGACGAGCTTCGGCGCCGAAGGGTCGTGGGCGGACAGCAGCTCATCGAGATGCGCGGCGTCGTTATGGCGGAACACGCGGCAGCTCTGCCGGCTCGCGCGGATGCCCTGGATCATCGAGGCGTGGTTCGCGGCGTCGGAGAAGACGGTGCAGTTCGGCAGCGCGCGAGCGAGCGTCGCGAGGGTCGTGTCGTTGGCGACGTAGCCCGAGGAGAGGAGCAGCGCGGCGTTCTTCGCGTGCCAGTCGGCGAGCTCGTGCTCGAGCGCGACGAGGAGGTCGGTGGTGCCGGAGATGTTGCGCGTGCCGCCGGCGCCCGCGCCGTAGTGATCGAGCGCCGCCCGTGCGGCCTCGAGCACCACCGGGTGCTGGCTCATGCCGAGGTAGTCGTTGCTGCACCAGACGGTGACTTCGCGCCAGCTGCCGTCGGGCGCACGCCATTCAGCGTGCGGAAAGCGACCGCGCGCGCGGCGCAGTTCGCGGAAGACGCGGTAATGATGCTCGCGGCGCAGTTTCGCGTTGGCGCTCTCGAAGAAGCCCTGGAAGTCGAACATGGCTACCTCGCCGCAAGTCCAAGCGTGCGGCCGAGCCGCGCGCCGTAAGTGATGATGAAAGCCGCACCGCCGCGACGCAGGGCGTACCAGCTCTCGAGCAGCGCGGCGTCGAAGTCGGCGAAGCCCTCGCGGGCGAGCAGCGCAAGCGCCGCGTACTCGCCGCTCACCTGGTAGGCGCCCACCGCGAGCCCGGTCGCGTCCGCAATCGGCTGGATCAAATCGAGCGAGCTCATGCCCGGCTTCACCATCAGCAGATCGGCGCCCTCGGCGGCGCAGCGCTGCGAACTCGCGAGGGCGTCGCGCCGCGCGCGCACGTCGATCTGGTAGCGGCGCCGATCGCCATGCGTCGGCGCCGAGTGCGCGGCGCCGCGGAACGGGCCGTAGAGCTGGCTCGCGAACTTTGCGCTGTAGCTCATGATCGGCACGAGATCATGGCCGGCCGCATCGAGCGCGAGGCGCAGCGCCGCGACGCGGCCGTCGTTCATGTCGCTCGGCGCGATGCCATCGGCGCCCGCGGCGACGTACTGCAGCGCGAGTTCCACGAGCGCATCGAGGGTTGCGGGGAGGTCCTGCTGGCCGCGCGTATCGTGCAGGCAGCAGTGGCCATCCGCCGTGTAGCTGCAGAGGCAGGTGTCGAGCCAGAGGCTGGCGTCGTTCCCGGCGCGGCGGCGCAGCGCGGCGATGGTGTCGCACGCGAAGCCGGGGTCGAAGTCGCGCACGTGCTTGCGCGCGGGCACGGGAAACAGAATGAATTGCCGCGCGCCCGCCGCGAGGTCCGCATCGAGCTGCGCGAGTGCAGACTCACGGGTGAGGCGTACATTGCCGGGCAGGCCGGGGATGGGCCCGGTGTCGGCCGCATTTTCGACGAGAAACAGCGGCTGGATCAGCTGGCTTTGGGTGAAGCCGACTTCGGCGACGAGATCGCGCAGCGGCGCGGTCCGGCGCAGGCGCTGCAGGCGCCGCGGCGGCACCGTCGCGTCGCCGGTGGCGGTCACGGCACCGACGGCGGTCGCGTGACCGATAGTAGCAGCAGGCGCGCGGGTGACTCGATCGAGCATCGTCTCAGCCTCCTGCCGCGGCGAGAAACTGCCCGGCCGAGAGATGCGCGCGGACGCGCTCGGCGCCGATCGTCGCGCGGATCATCGCGAGCGTGTTGCCGGGGCCGCAGCCGTGCCAGGCATCGCGCAGCCGCGGGTTGGCGCGAAAGTACTCGAGGAACTGCGAGCCGCTGCGCCAATAGAAATGAGTGTGGCGCCGGATATCCTCGAGCGGCGCGACGCGCTCGAGCCGATAGGTCGCGACGCGCGTCGAGTACGGCGAGTCGTAGCCCGCCGTGTGCGAGAGCTTCACCCAGCGCTCGACCTGCGGGAAGAGGTGCCGCGCCGCCCGTGCGCCCGTTTCGCCGAGGCTTTCGTCCGTGCCGCTCACCCAGTGGCTGCGCGCGGCGAGCTTGCGCCAGGTATCGAGGCCGGCCGTCCAGATGACCTGCTGCGGCGGCATGGTGCGGGACTCCGGTAGCGCATCGGCGCGTGCGACGAGAAGGCCGATACGTTCGCTGACTAGCGTTTCGCTGTCGGTCGGCAGCGAAACGCGCCGCCACGCGGCGGCCCCGGCGCGCTCACCGGTCCACACCTGTTCGCGATGCGCCGCGCGGGGCAGCGCGGGGCCCGTGCCACGAAGATGTGCTGATTCGACCGGCGTGCCCTGCAGCGCGCCGCGCATGAACATGGCTTCGGCGCGCGCGACGTCGATCGGCACGATCGAGACGCCGAACGGATGATCTTCGTCCCGTGTCGCCGCGAGCTGCGCGCGTTCCTCGAGCACGCGATCGTAGGTCGCCTGATGGTTGATCGCGGCGAGCGCGTCCACGAGATCGGCCCGATCGCGCCGCACCTCGATCGCAAGGGCGCCCTGCGCCGGTGCCGCGGGATTCGTCGTGAGCGGCAACACCATGATGCGACAGGCCGCGAGCGCCGCGCGCACCTGCCCGCGCGCCGCCGCGTCGTCGCCCGCGTCGAGCAGCCGGTCGATCGCGGCCTTGGCGACGACGAGCGCATCGGCGTTGCCCGTCAGCAGCGTACGCAGGCGACGCAGGACGTCGCCGCGCACGGGCTGGAAGGAGACCTGCTCGACCCCGCCTGGCAGGGCCCACGGCAGGAAGTCACGTAGATTCGTCGCGCGGCGCGCCGAGCACGACAGCACGCGCAGCTCGTGCACCGTGCGCCAGTCGCGTCGCACCAGGAGCAGGTCGCGTGGATCGGCGCGCTCGAGCGTCGCCGCAATGCGCGTGCGCGTCGGCTCGAGGAACGGCAAGTCCTTCCAGGAATGCACCGCGAGGTCGATGTGCGCGGTCTCGAGCGCGCCCGACAGCTCGCTCGTGAAGCCGCCCTCGCGCAGCAGCGCGGGCAGCGAGGCATCGAGATCCCGATCGCCCGCGGCGGTGGTGAACCGGTAGCGGATCGCGAGGCGCGGGTCGTGTGCCGCGAGCGCTTTGCCGACGAGCTGCGCCTGCGCGCGCGACAGGGCGCTCGCGCGCGCACCGATCGTGATCGTGCGAAGCGTGCTTGCCGGTGCGACCACGACCTACCCCTCGAGCCCGTGCAGGCCGCACTCGCGCTTCAGGCCGAAGAAGCGAGTGCCTTCGAGGCTGCCGGCCTCGGCGAGCGAGCGCGTCGTGTGCCAGTCGCCGATCGACACATAGCCCTTGTCCCACAGCGGGTGGTAGGGCAGCGCGTGCTGCTTGAGATAGAGGCCGACGTCGCGGTCGGTCCAGTCGGCGATCGGGTGCAGCTTGAAGCGCGCGCCGTGCAGTGTCAGGAAGGGCGCTGCGGCGCGGCTCTCCGATTGCACACGCCGCAGACCCGAGATCCAGGTACCCGCACCGAGCTGATCGAGTGCGCGCTGCATCGGCTCAACCTTGACGATCTGGCCGTAGTGGTCGAGCCCCTCGACGCCGTTCTCCCACAGCTTGCCGTGGCGCGCCTCGATCCACGCCGCTGACACGGCCGGATGGGCGACATGCAGGTTGAGCCGGAGCCGCAGCGTGAGCTCATCGACGAAGCGGTAGGTTTCCGGAAAGAGATAGCCGGTGTCGACCAGCACGACCGGAACGTCGGGCGCGACCTGCGTCGTTAGATGCAGCGCCACCGCCGCCTGTGCGCCGAAGCTCGAGGACAGGACGTGCGCGCCCGGCAGATGATCGAGCGCGAACGTGAGCCGGCCGGTCGCGGGCAGCGGCGCCAACGCTGCGTTCAACGCGTCGAGCGCGCGGGCGTCACCGTCGCGTGCGCGCGCGATGAGCCGCGCGACGTCGTTCGCCGCTGGCACGGTCGCTTTCACGCGGGCAGCAGCTTCACGCGCCACAGGAAATCTCCCAGTCGTTCGTTGGGCAGCCGCTCGTTCGCGAACTGCCAGAGCAGGGGATCCAGAGCCTCGAGGATCCCGGCCTCAGTCAGGTTCTCGCGATAGAGCACATTGAGTCGCGTGCCGGCGGCATCGCCGCCGACGTGCAGGTTATAGCGGCCGGGTGCCTTGCCGATCAGTGCGACCTCGGCGAGATACGGTCGCGAGCAGCCGTTCGGGCAACCGGAAATGCGCACCAGCACCGGCACCTGCGCGAGCCCGTGGTGCGCGAGGCGCGCTTCGAGCGCCGCGAGGAAATCGGGCAGGTAGCGCTCGGCCTCCGCCATCGCGAGTGGGCAAGTCGGCAACGCAACGCAGGCGAGGGCATTCAAGCTCGTGCCGGAGGCGCGGGCGTAGAGATCGAGGCCGTGGTCGAGCACGAGTGCGTCGATGTCACGGCGTGCGTCGGCGGGAACGTTGGCGATGATCAAGTTCTGATTCGGCGTGAGGCGGAAATCTCCCCGATGCACACCCGCGATCGCGCGCAGGCCGGTCAGCTGTCGGGCGCTGTCGCGATCGGCGATGCGCCCGGAGGGAATGCGCAGCGTCAGGTGCCAGCGGCCGTCGTAACCCCGCGTCCAGCCGAAGCGGTCACCGCTCGTCGTGAACGCGTACGGGCGGGCGGGAGCAAATCGGACGCCTGAGCGGCGCTCGACTTCGGCGACGAAGGCGGGCAGCCCCATGGCCTCGATCGTGTACTTGAGGCGCGCGCGCTTGCGGTTGCTGCGATCGCCAAAGTCCCGCTGCGTCGTGACGACGGCCTCGGCGATCGCGAGCGTGTCTTTCGGGGCGATGAATCCGGCGACCTGTGCGAGCAGCGGATAGGTCGTGGCATCACCGTGCGTCGCGCCAAGACCGCCACCGACCGTGACATTGAAGCCTGCGAGGCGCGGCACGCCGCCGCCGGCACCAGCGCCTTCGATGATCGCGATGAAGCCGAGGTCGTGCGCGAACACGTCGACGTCGTTGACGGGCGGGACGACGAGCGCGATCTTGAACTTGCGCGGCAGATAGGTCGCGCCGAGGATCGGTTCGACCTCGGGCGTACCGGCGATCTTCTCTTCGCCGAGCCAGATCTCGTGGTAGGCGCGCGTGCGCGGCAGCAGATGCGCGGAAATCTGCGTGGCCCACTGGTACGCCTCGGCGTGCAGGCGCGATTCAACGGGATTGGCGCTCGCGATCACGTTGCGGTTCACGTCGCCGCAGGCCGCGATCGTGTCGATCAGCGTCGCGTTGATCGCGGCAATCGTCGCCTTGAGATCGCGCTTCACGATTCCATGGAACTGGAATGCCTGGCGGGTCGTGAGGCGCAGCGTGCCGTTGCCGTGCGTGCGGGCGAGTCCATCGAGCGCGAGCCACTGCGCGGTCGTGCACACGCCCCCCGGCAGGCGCGTGCGGATCATGAAACTGTAGGCCGGTTCAAGCTTCTGCAGGCGCCGCTCCTCGCGCACGTCGCGGTCATCCTGCTGGTAGCTGCCGTGGAACTTGAGGAGCTGGGTGTCGTCGTCGGCGATCGCGCCGGTGGGCGCATCGGCGAGGCTCGACTCGATCGTGCCGCGAAGCCGGCGGCTGGCGGCCTTGATGTGTTCGACGGGCGAAAGAGGCGCGTCGCGGCTCATCTCAGTAAACGTCCCGCAGATAGCGCCGCTCGGCGACGAGTTCGCTGAGGAAGGCCTGCGCCGATTCATCGGAATGCCCGCCGTGCTGCTGCACGACACCGAGGAGCGCCGCCTGCACGTCCGGCGCCATGCGCGCGGCGTCACCGCACACATAAAGCGTGGCGCCACCCGCGATCCAGCGCCACAGTTCGGCGCCGTGCTCACGCAGGCGATGCTGCACGTAGACCTTCTCGGCCTGGTCGCGCGACGCCGCAAGGTCGAGACGGTGGAGCAGCCCGCGCTTGCGCGCCGCGAGCCATTCGGCCTGATAAAGGAAGTCGCTCGCGAAGCGCCGCGCTCCGAAGAGCAGCCAGTTGCGACCGCGTGCCCCCTCGGCGCCGCGCGCCTGCAGGAAGCCGCGGTAGGGCGCCACCCCGGTGCCGGCGCCGATCATCACGATGTCGCGATCGCCGTCCGCCGGCAATCGAAAGCGGGTATTCGGTTCGATGTAGATTCGCAGTGCGGGTGCGTCCGATGCGAGATGATGCGAACCCGCACCGACTCGGCGCGAGCCATCGCGCGTGTAGTCGACGGCCGCGACGGTGAGGTGCAGCTCATCGCCCACCTCGCTTCGGCTCGATGCGATCGAATACAGGCGCGGCGCAAGCGGCCGCAGGGCCGTGACGAGCGCTTCCGCCGACCACTCGGGCGGATACGCTTCGAGGAGATCGATGACCTGCCAGCCGCGAAGCACCCCCGTGCGGGCACGCGCATCGCCGTGCGCGTCGAGCACGGGGCGGGAGAGTCGCGTGATCTCCCGGTGTGCGACCAGCCATTCGCGCAGCGTGTGCCGCTCGTTGCCCAGCGTCACGGGGGCCTCGGGATCGAGCCGCAGAACCTCGGCGATGCGCGTGGCCAGGAAGTCCGGATTGCGGTGCCACACGCCGACCGCGTCACCCGGCGCATAGGCGAGTGTGTCCGCGGGCGCCGCGATCTCGAGATGCGTGACGGGATGATCGCTCGCGCGGCCCGTGATCAGCTGGCGCGTGAGGACTTCGGCGACGACCGGCGCGTCGCGGGTCGCGACCGCGACGCCGTGCGCGGTGGCCCGAAGCGGCGTCACGATTGAAAGGCGTGGTGCGTCGGCGCCGGGCTTCAGGGTTTCGAGCGCGTGCTGAAGGGCCGTCTCCGACCAGGCGCTCGCAGCTGCGTCGTAGTCGACGTCGCAGTCGATACGGCTCGCGATCGCGCTCGCGCCGAGCGCGGCGAAGCGCTCGTCGGCGATTCGCCCCGCTTCGCAGAACTTCGGGTAGCTCGAATCCCCGAGTGCGAGCACGGCGTAGCGCAGTTGCTCGAGCCGTGGCGCTTTGCGCCCGAGCAGGAAATCGTAGAACGGGCGGGCGCCCTCCGGCGGGTCGCCGTCGCCGTGGGTGCTCGCGATCAGGTAGAGCAGGCGTTCGTTCGCGAGCTCACGCGGTGCGAAGTCGCTCGCGGACAGGGCGCGAGCGGCAATCCCGCGCGATTCGAGGGTGGCCGCGAGGCGCTCGGCGATGCGACGCCCGTTGCCGGTGTGCGAGGCGTAGAGCACCGTGGCGCGCGGTCCTTGCGCCTCCTCGCGCACGCGAGGGGTGGCAGCGGCGAGTCCGGCGGCATACCCGGACACAAAGAGGAGGGCGCCGGCGTCGAGGCCCTGCGTCAGTTCCGCGAGGCGCCGCAGCTGCGCGTCGGACAGCGGGGGCGCTGCCGCGGGTGATCGTGGCTCGGTGGCAACGGAGGGCACGGCGGTAGCGGCGGGCATGGGGGTCGTCGCGCAAGGAAGCTGCGAGTGAGGCTAAGCGCCGGGGCCGGCCACGTCGTCGATTTCAGGGCTATATCCACATAATCGAAAAGTATTGTTGGGAGACCGGGGGCACGGCATCCTGCCTGCACCTTATGTGGCAATCCCTGCTGGCGATTCTTTCCGCTCCCGAGACGTGGGCTTTCGCGGCCGTGGGCTTTGTGGCACAGATCTTCGACGGTGCGCTCGGCATGGGCTTCGGCGCGATCAGCTCGGCGGTGCTCGCGGCCGCCGGCGTGCCGCGCGAGTTGGCGAGCGCCTCGGTGAACGGTGCAAAGATCTTCACCGGCACCGCGTCGGGCGTGTCACATGTGCTGATGCGCAATGTCGACGGCCGGATGCTGCTCACCTTGAGCGTGTCGGGCATCCTGGGTGGCGTCGTCGGCGCGACCCTCCTGACCCAAAGCTTTGCGCGCTGGGTCGGCATTGCGATCAGCCTCTATCTGCTCGCGGCCGGCGCTTTCATCGTGTGGCGGGCGATGCACACGCTGACGAATCGCGCTTCACGGCGCGCGCAGGGCGGCGTCGGCTTTGCCGGGGGCTTGCTCGAGGCGACCTCGGGCGTGTGGGGGCCGCTGGTCACGAGCAATCTCGTCGCACTCGGCGCCAACCCGCGTCTGGTCGTCGGTTCGGGCGCCGTCGCCGAGACTTTCGTTTCCGCGACCGTGTTCGCGCTGCTCGTCTCGCATGTCGGCTTCGAGAAGCTTTCCGGCATTGCGCTTGGGCTGCTGTGCGGCGCATTGCTCGCAGCGCCGTTTGCCGCGCTGCTGGCGCGTCGCGTCGCGGTGCGCCCGTTCACGATCGCCGTCGGCGTACTCGTGATGGCGACCAGCCTGCTGCGCCTCGCCAAAGATCTGAGCCTCGCGTAAGGCCATGACGACCCTGACGCACCTCGATCGACTCGAGGCCGAGAGCATCCACATCTTCCGCGAAGTCGTCGCGGAGTGCGAAAACCCGGTATTCCTGTATTCGATCGGCAAGGACAGTTCGGTGATGCTGCGGCTCGCGCTCAAGGCCTTCCATCCCGCGCCGCCGCCGTTCCCGTTCCTGCACGTCGCGTCCGGCTGGGATTTCCGATCGATGCTGGAGCATCGCGATCGCACCGTACGCGAGCACGGACTGCGGCTGATCGTCGCCGAAAATCCGGAAGCCGCCGTCCGCGGCATCAATCCTTTCGATACGCCCACGCCGGAATACACGCGCGAAGTGTTGACGGATCCGCTCAAGGCTGCGCTTGACCGGCACGGCTTCGATGCCGCATTTGGCGGCGCGCGGCGCGACGAAGAAGTGTCGCGCGCGAAGGAGCGCGTGTTTTCACTGCGATCGTCACAGCATCGATGGGATCCGCGTGCGCAGCGCCCCGAGCTCTGGCAGCTCTACAACGCGCGCAAGCAGCGCGGTGAGAGCCTGCGGGTCTTTCCGCTCTCGAACTGGACCGAACTCGACATCTGGCAATACATCGCGCGCGAGGACATTGCGCTCGTGCCGCTCTATTTCGCGGCCGAACGCCCGGTCGTCGAACGTGGCGAACAATGGCTGCTCGTCGATGACGATCGGATGCGCCTGCTGCCGGGCGAAGTGCCGACGCTGCGCAGCGTGCGCTTTCGCACCTTGGGTTGCTACCCGCTCTCCGGCGCACTCGCGAGCCGCGCGAGCACGGTCGAGGAAATCATTGCCGAGACCGTCGTGTCGCGCCGCTCCGAGCGGCAGGGACGCGCAGTCGATCGCGACCAGACCGCCTCGATGGAACGCAAGAAGCAGGAGGGGTACTTCTGATGCCGGTGCAGGAGGCCCGCGAGCACCGAGGGCTGCTGCGCCTGATCACCTGTGGATCCGTTGACGACGGCAAGTCGACCCTGCTTGGCCGCTTGCTGCTCGAAACACACTCGATCCTGGAGGACCAGTTCACTGCGCTGCGCGCCGATTCCGGCCGCGCGGGCGGGGCGGGTGCCGGGATCGATCTTGCCTGGCTCGTCGACGGCCTGATGGCCGAGCGCGAGCAGGGCATCACGATCGACGTCGCATACCGCTTCTTCCACACGGCGAAGCGCAAGTTCATCGTGGCCGACACGCCCGGGCACGAGCAGTACACCCGCAACATGGTCACGGGCGCCTCGACGGCCGATGTCGCGGTCATCCTCGTCGACGCCCGCAAAGGGGTGCTCACGCAGACACGCCGTCATGCCTACCTCACCGCGCTCCTCGGCGTGCGCCGTCTCGTGCTCGCAGTCAACAAGATGGACCTCGTGGGCCATGCGCGCGAAAGGTTCGATGCCATCGTGGCGGATTTCGGCGAGTTCGCGCGGCAAGCGCAGCTGCCACCGGTGACCGCGATCCCGCTCGTTGCGACGAACGGCGACAACGTGGCGACGGCGAGCGCCGCGATGCCGTGGCATGCGGGCACGACGCTGCTCAACTATCTGGAAACGGTCGCGCTCGACGACGAAGAGCCCGCCAAGCGCCCGTTTCGCATGCCCGTGCAGTGGGTGAACCGGGCGCAGGGCCTGCGAGGCCTCGCGGGGCAGATCGTGAGTGGTCTCGTTCGGGTTGGCGATCACGTGCAGGTATGGCCCGCGGGCACCGAAAGCGTGGTGGCGCGCGTCATCACCGGTCAGGACGAGCGGCAAAGCGCAGTCGGAGGCCAGTCGACACAGATCGTATTGGGGACCGAGGTCGACGCCGGACGTGGTTCGGTAGTGGCGGCGCTCGAGCACCCGCCGCAGGTGGCGGATCAGTTCGAGGCGACGGTGATCTGGCTGCACGAGGCCCCGTTGCTGCAGGGCCGGTCCTACCTCCTCAAGATCGGCACGCAGCTCGCGGCGGCGACCGTCGCGCCGGTGCGGTACCGGGTCAATGTGAATACGCTCGAACAGCTCGCGGCCGAGCGGCTCGAGTTGAACGACATCGGAGTCTGCGAGCTCGCGCTCGATCGCGACATTGTCTTCGCGCCGTATGCCGAGGACCGTGCGCTCGGAGGCTTCGTGCTGATCGATCGGGTGACGAATGCGACGGTCGGGGCGGGCCTGATCCGCTTCGCGCTGCGCCGCGCCGCCAATCTGCACCGCCAGCTGCTCGACGTCGACAAGGCCGTGCGTGCGCGGCAGAAGGCCCAGCGGCCACGGGTCGTGTGGCTCACCGGTCTCTCGGGCGCCGGCAAGTCGACGATCGCGAATCTCCTCGAGCGCAAGCTGGTCGCCGGCGGGCGGCACACCTATCTGCTCGACGGCGACAACGTGCGCCTTGGGCTCAACCGCGACCTTGGCTTCAGCGCGCAGGATCGCGTGGCGAACGTTCGCCGCATCGCGGAGGTCGCGAAGCTGATGGTCGATGCCGGTCTCATCGTGATCGTTTCGGCGATCTCGCCGTTTCGCGCCGAGCGCCGCACGGCCCGCGAGCTGTTCGAACCGGGTGAGTTCGTCGAGGTATTCGTCGACACGCCGCTCGAGGTCGTCGAGCAGCGCGACGCCAAGGGCCTCTATCGCAAGGCGCGCGCGGGCCTGCTCAAGAATTTCACCGGTATCGATTCGCCCTACGAGGTGCCCGAGTCGCCCGAAGTGCACCTGCGCACGACGGGGATGAGCGTCGAGAGCGCCGCTTTGCAGCTGCTCGCCTACCTGGACTAGGAATCGGCACCACCGCTTACGCCCGCCGCCAGGCCATGCGGTACAAACCGGGCAGGACTAGCAGGGTCAGCAAGGTCGAGGAGACGATCCCGCCGATCACGACCGTTGCGAGCGGGCGTTGCACTTCCGCGCCCGTGCTCGTGTTGAGCGCCATCGGCAGGAAGCCGAGCGCAGCCACCAGCGCCACCATCAGGATCGGCCGCAAACGCAGCATCGCACCCTCGCGGATCGCATCCTCGAGACTCGCCCCGTTCGCCAGCCGATCGCGGAACGCCGAGACCATCACGACGCCCGTGAGGACCGCGACGCCCGACAGCGTGATGAAGCCGATACCGGCGGTGATCGACAGCGGTATGCCGCGCAGCGCGAGCGCGATCACCCCACCGGTGAGCGCCAGCGGGACGCCACTGAAGACGAGCGCGGCGTCTTTCGCCGACCCGAACGTCATGAGGAGCAGCGCGAAGATCATCGCGAGCGTGACGGGCACCAGCAGTGTCAGGCGCTGCGAAGCCGATTGCAGTTGCTCGAACGTTCCGCCGTAGTCGAGCCAGTAGCCGCTCGGCAGCGTGACCTGCTGCGCGATCCGCTCCCTTGCCTCGGCGACGAAACCGCCGAGGTCGCGCCCGCGCACGTTCGTCGTCACGACGAGTCGCCGCTTGCCGTTCTCTCGGCTCACCTGGTTCGGCCCCGGCGCGAGATCGAGCGTGGCCACTTCGGACAGCGGCACGTAGCCACCCTGCGGCAGCGGAATGGGAAGCCGCGACAGGGTCGCGATATCACCGCGCAACTGCTCCGGCAGGCGCACGACGATGTTGAAGCGCCGATCCCCTTCAAACACCTGGCCCGCCTGCTCGCCACCGGTCGCCGCCGCGAGGACGTCCTGCACGTCGGCAACGTTGAGCCCATAGCGATAGAGCGAAGCCCGGTTCGGCACCACCGACAGCACGGGCAGGCCCGCCACCTGCTCGACCTTGACACCTTCGGCGCCTTCGATCCCCGCGAGCACCCGTGCGACCTCGTTGCCGGAAGCGAGCAATTGCCCGAGATCGTCGCCGTAGATTTTCACGCCGAGGTCCGAGCGCACACCCGAGATCAGCTCGTTGAACCGCAACTGGATGGGCTGGCTGATCTCGAAGGCATTGCCCGGTACGGCTTCGAGCTTCGTTTCGATCTCCCGCGCGAGCGCCTCCTGCGACTTGCCAGGATCGGGCCAGGCGCTGCGGTCCTTCATCATGATGTAGCCGTCCGAGATGTTCGGTGGCATCGGATCGGTCGCGACTTCGGCCGTGCCGACGCGGGAGAAAAACGTCGCGATCTCCGGAACATCGCGCAGTGCCCGCTCGAGCTGGAACTGCATTTCGAGCGATTGCGTGAGGCTCGTACCGGGGACCCTCAGCGCCTGGACCGCGAGATCGCCTTCATCGAGGTGGGGAATGAACTCGGTTCCCATCCGCGAGCCGATCCACGCGCAGAGCACGACGAATGCGACGGCGCCGGCGAGGATCGGGGCGCGGAACCGCAACGCCATATCGAGGACGGGCGCATAGGCGCGTCGGGCGCCGCGCACGATCGCGTTTTCCTTCTCCTCGACCCGACCCCGCAGCAGGAGCGCGACGGCCGCGGGCACGAACGTGAGGGACAGTATCAGTGCCGCGATCAGCGCCATGATGACAGTCAGCGCCATCGGCCGGAACATCCGGCCTTCGACGCCGGTCAGCGCCAGGATCGGCAGATTGACGAGAATCACAACGAGCACGCTGACGAGGCTCGGCGTGAAGACCTCGCGGGTGGCGGCGAACACCGTATGCAGGCGCTCCTCGGTCGCGAGCAGGCGGCCGGTACGATGCTGTTCCTCCGCGAGTCGTCGCAGGCAGTTCTCGACGATGATGACCGCGCCGTCGACGATTAGCCCGAAATCGAGTGCGCCGAGCGACATCAGGTTCGCGCTGACCTGGGTCTCCACCATGCCCGTCACCAGCATCAGCATGGAGAGCGGGATCACCGCCGCCGTGAGCAACGCCGCGCGGACATTGCCGAGCATCACGAGCAGCACGGCGATCACGAGCACCGCGCCTTCGAGCAGGTTCTTCTGCACGGTCGCAATCGTCTTCTCGACGAGCGTGGTGCGGTCGTACACGGCATCCGCCGTGATCCCGGCGGGCAGCGTCTGGCCGATCTCGGCGAGTTTCGCGGCGATCGCCCGCGAGACCGTGCGGCTGTTCTCACCGATCAGCATCACCGCGGTGCCGAGCACGGCCTCCTCGCCGTCGCGCGTCGCGGCGCCGGTGCGCAGCTGCTTGCCGTAGGCGACCTCCGCAACGTCGCGGATCGTCACCGGGACGCCACCGCGATGGGCCACGATGATTTCCCCGATGGACGGGATGTCGGTGACCTGGCCCGGCGAGCGGATCAGATATTGCTCGCCGTTACGCTCCACGTAGCCTGCACCGACGCTCGCGTTGTTGCGCGCCAGCGCCCCGACGACGTCGTCGAACGACAGGCCGAACGCGAGGAGGCGCGCAGGGTCGGGCGTGACATGGAATTCCCGTTCGTAGCCGCCGATCGTGTTGACCTCGGTGACCCCGGGCACCTGGCGCAGCTGGGGTCGAATCACCCAGTCCTGCAACGTGCGCAGCGCCGTGGCGTCGTACGGGCGACCGTCCGGCTGGCGCGCGTTGTTGTCGGCATGCACGGTGTAGAGAAAGATCTCGCCGAGGCCCGTCGCGATCGGGCCCATCTCCGGTTCGGCACCCGCGGGTAACTGGCCCTTGGCCTGCTGCAGGCGCTCGTTGATCAGATTGCGGGCGAAGTAGATGTCGGTGCCGTCCTCGAACACGACGGTGACTTGCGACAAGCCGTAGCGGGACAGCGAACGCGTGTATTCGAGGTGCGGGAGCCCGGCGATCGCCACTTCGACCGGATAGGTGATGCGCTGCTCGACTTCGAGCGGCGAATAGCCCTGCGCCTCGGTGTTGATCTGGACCTGGACGTTGGTGATGTCGGGCACCGCGTCGATCGGCAGGCGCTGATAGCTCCAGAGACCGACTCCGACGGCGAGCGCGACGAGGAACAACACCACCCAGCGGCGGGCGATGGCGAATCGCAACAATGCTTCGATCATGGGCGGGCCTCAGTGATCGTGCCCGGCCTCGCCCTTGCCGAGCTCCGCTTTCAGGATGAAGCTGTTCGTCGTCGCGTAGCGCTCACCGGGATGGAGACCCTCGAGCACTTCGCTCCACTCCGCGTCCGCGCGGCCGATGCGCACGGCCCGCGGTTCGAAGCCTTCGTCACCGAGCACGAACACGCTCGGTCCGCCTGCGACCGTCTGCAACGCGTCGTTGCGGACGGCGAGCGGAGCCTGTGCCTCGCGGAGCGTCACCGCCGTGCTCACGTACAGCCCCGGCGTCCACCGGCGCTCCGCGTTGTCGAGCAACACTCGCGCCGACAGTGTCTGGTTGTTGCTGCTGCCAAAGGGGGCGACGTACACGATCCTGCCGTCGCCAGCGTGCCCGGTGTCGGTGCTCCTCACCCGCACCTGTTGCCCAACGCGCACTTTCGAGACGTCACGCGGGAACAGCGCGAGTTCCACCCAGACGGTCGACAGGTCCGCGATGGTGAATAGCACCTTGTCGCCGGTCTGCTCGCCGGGGTTCGCGTGGCGTGCCGTCACGACCCCGGCGAGCGGCGCCACGACCGCGTAGGTCTGCAGGCTCTCGTTGCTCTCCACGGTGGCCAGCGTTTCGCCGGCGCGCACCGGATCACCGATCTGCTTTGTCGCGCTGCGGATGACGCCGGGAAAACGCGCGCCAACGTCGCGCATGCGCTCGGCGTTCGGTGCGACGACGCCGTACAGAGGCAGCGTTTCGCGGATCACCGCGGGGCCGGCGTCGGCAACGGCAATCCCCGCCGCCTCGCGCTGCTCGGGCGAGAGCGCGATGTGCGGGTTCGAGTCGTCGTCGTGGCCGGCTTCCGCATGCGCAGCGTCCGACTGCGCCGTCGGCGCGGGGCCTTCGCAGGCGGAGAGCGCGAACGCCGTGAGGGTCAGCAGGAGGAGTCGTGTGCTCATGGGTTTCTCGGCTCAGGGAATCGGGAGGGGACGGGTCAGCGCGGCGCTCGTCAAGCGCTCGATTTCGGCGAGCAGTCGGTGATAGTCGGCCGCTGCATCGATCGTGGCGGCTCGCAGCGCGAGGAGTTCCTCCTGCGCGGTGACGAGCTCGAGGAAAGAAAACCGGCCGCGGTCGTAACCGTCGCGGGTCTGCGCGAGCGCGAGCTCTGCCTGCGGTAGCGCCTCGTTGTGCAGGATCTCGACCCGCTCGCGGTCGGCGCTCATCTGCTGGTACAACCCGAGCAGGGTCGCGCGCGCCCTCGTGCGCGCGGCCGCGAGCGACGCGTCGGTCTGCCTGAGACGCGCCTCGGATTCGCGGATCGCGCCCTGGTTGCGATCGCGAATCACGAGCGGCATCGAGACGCCCGCCACGAGCGCCAGGTCGCCGCCTTCCTCGAAGCGCCGCACGCCGAGGTTGAATGCGAGACTCGGGCGGGCCTGCACGCGCGCGAGCCGCAGTTCCGCCTGTCGCAGGCGCGTCTCCGACGCAAAGCGGGTGAAGTCCGGCGACTGGTCGAGGCGCTCCACCAGCGCCTGATACGTCTCGACGGGGGCCAGGTTGAACAGCTCGGCTTTCGCCGAGTGGAACGCCGGCTCGGAACTGCCCCAGGTGGCCGCGAGGGCGTGGCGTGCGGCACGCAGCTCGCTCGCGGCCTGGCGCTGATCGATGCGGGCGCGCGTCAGCGCGATCCGTGCGCGACTGCGCTCCGCTTCGGGTGATCGCCCCGCATCGACGCGCTTGCCGATCTCGTCGAGCGTCACCTGCGCGAGCCGCGCGGCTTCCCCGGCAAAGCTCACGCGCTCCTGGGAAGCGACGACATCGATGAAGCGGGTCGTGACTTCGGACAGTACATCCAGTTCGCGCGCGCGCTGTTCGATGCCGGCGAGATCAAAGTCCGCCTCAGCAGCGTTCCGTCGCGCGGCGCGTTTGCCGCCGAGATCGACGATCTGGCTGAGGCTGAGCGTGGTTTCGAGTGCGTCAAAGCCGCGGGCCGCGCCGCTGCCCGCGAAATTCTCGAGCTCGACGCGCAATTCGGGGTTCGGCTGCAGGTCGGCCTGCACGATACGGGCCTCTCCCGCGCTCAGCTCGTAAGCGCTCGCCGCGAGTTCGGGATTGCCGTGCAGCGCCGCGTCGATCGCGCGGGCGAGCGTCAATTCCTCATCGGGCTGGGCATGGGCCCAGCCGCCTGAAATCACGAGGGCGCACGCGACAGACGCGCGCGCAAGGAACGGGAACATCGGGGAACCTCCTGCCGCGCGCGCGTACGGACGCGCATGCGGGTCACCTGGAACGAGGACGAGGGGAGGTTTCTAGCGGGGCGGGCCGCGCAGCGGCGGGCGCAAGCCTCGAACAGGAACGAGCGCGGGCAGGAAGTACCGCGCCGGCGGCGCAATCGATTCCAGTGCCGGCACGAGCAGCGCCAGCACCAGCGGCTCGAGCGCGATCAGCGCGGGCGCAGCGTGGGGTGTCTCGTCCGCGGCGACGGCGCGGATCCACGGCAAAACTGAGAGATCGACATCGACGTCATGGTGACCATCGATCGAGACGTCCGATCCGTCGTGCGTCGGAGCGTCCCCGACGTGCATCGCGGCGGTGCTCGCCTGGCCGTCGAGGCACAGGTGCAGATGCGCATCGCCGACCCGCACCAACAGCAGCGCAATGGCGAGCAGCCACAGGCAGCGGGCGATGGGGGAGCGTTGCAGCATCCGCGCAGTATGCCGCAATCACTGCGTTCCGGCGTGACGCAGTAGGCAACGGTGACCGTGCGGTGGGCGGTGGTGCGGCGCCAACTCAGGCTGCGTGCCACGCCTCGAGGGTGGCCGCTTCGACCGCCGGGTCGAGGCCGGCTTTCAGCTTGGCCTGGCGTTCGGCCGGCAAAGTGCGGAACCACTGCAGCGTGTCGCGCACGGTGTCGGCGAGCGGGCGCGTCGTGAGACCTGCGGCACGCGCGCGATCGTTCGAGGTCAGCGAAGCGCCGGCATACTCTCGGCTCATCGGGGACCACGGCGGCAGATCGACTTCTTCAGGCTTCCACTGCTTGAAAAGAAAGCTCTCCGGGACCCAGGTGACTTTCGTGCTGTTTCCCGGCGACGCGTCCTGGCAGGCGCGGATCAGATCGCCGATCGTGTACTCGCGCGGCGCAGTCACGGCGTTGAAGTAGCCCGTCGCGCGTTTTTCCACGAGCGTCAGCATCCAGGCCGTGAGATCGCGCGCGTCGATGACCTGGACCGGATCCTCGCGCGTCCCCGGCGCGAGCATCTCGCCGCCCCGCGCCACGCGCACGGGCCAATAGGTGAAGCGATCCGTGGGATCGAGGGGCCCGACGATGTATCCCGGGCGTACGACGCTGGCTCGATCGCGCCACGCCTGCATCGTGTACTCCTCGCAGAGCGCCTTCATCGGCCCGTAGGTATCGTTGGTAACCTTCTCTTCCTCGATGTTTGCGAGCTTGCCGGTGGGCGAGGCCTCGTGGTTCGGCTGCGCAAAACTCGCGTACGCCGAGATGCTCGACACGAACAGGCAGTAGCCGGTGTTCGGCGCGAGCAACTCCGCGGACTGCCGCACGTACTTTGGAATGTAGCCGGTGTTGTCGACGACGGCGTCCCACTGCCGCCCGCGCAGCGCGTCGAGCTGGCCCTTGCGATCGCCGTGCAGCGTCTCCACGCCCGCGACGCCGTCCGCGTCGCGTTTGCCTCGGTTGAAATGCGTGACCTTCCAGCCGTGCTTCAGCGCCGCTTCGGTGAGATGCGGGCCCAGGAACCCCGTTCCACCGAGGATCAGCAGGCTCCGTGGCGCGCGCTCCGCGGCGAGCGTGCGGTGAAATACGGAGAGCGCAGCGGCGCCGAAGCCCATCTGGATTGCATCACGGCGAGTCGTCATCGGGGTCGATCCTTTCAATGGAGCGCGTAGAGATGCCCGTCCAGGCTGCCGACGTACACGACGCCGGCGTCGACGACCGGCGATGACAGGATGGCGCCGACGGAGCGAAAACGGTAGAGGTCGACGTACATATCCTGAAAGTCATGGAACACGGGCGCGAAGGCGGCGGCGTTCAGGCTGCCGTCCTCGTTGAGTACCTTCATCGGATCGCGCCGGGATGCCTCGGTCCGGAATTCCCACGCGAGCCTGCCCGTCTTCGCATCGATCGCCTGGAGTTTGCCGTTGTGACTGCCGACGTACGCGAGAGTGCCCGCCAAGGCGGCCGACGAGAAGACGTACGCCTTCGTGTCGTAGTTGAAGCGCAGCCTGCCCGTTTTCGCGTCGAGCGCCATGAAGCGCGAGCTGTCGGACGTACCGACGTAGACGACGCCGTCGCGTACGGCGGGCGTGCCGTTCACCCAGGACTTGCTGGTCGGATAGTCCCATTTCTTGCGGCCCGTTTTCGCGTCGAGCGCGTACACGTGCGCATCACGACAGCCGACATAGACGACGCCGTCGACGACGGCCGCCGAGGACTGAAACCCGACCTGATTGTGGATGGCGGGATCGACGCCCGCCTGGAAGAGCCACTTCTCCTCGCCACTGGCGGCGTCGATCGCGTGGAAGTCGCCGCCCCAGCTGCCGACGTACACCGTGCCGTCGGCGATCGATGGCGAGGCGTGCACCACGTCACGCATCGGGAATTTCCATCGCAAGGCGCCGTTCGCGGCATCGACTGCGTAGACGTTGCCGTCGCCGCTGCCGAAATACACCGTGCCCGCTGCGATCGCGGGCGAAGATGTGAAGACATCCCATGCGTCGGGCATCGTTTGCCCGGAGGGTCCGTAGCCGTGCAGGCCCTTCGCCTCGAACTTGCGCTCGTACTCGGTGGCGAATACCCAGGCCGGTTGCCCCGACGCGAGATCGAGCGCGACGAGCGAACCGGCCGAGGACACGAAGTAGAGGCGGCCGCCTCCGATCGCAGGCGTCGAGGCGATCGGCATCCGCGAGGTAAATTTCCATTTCTCCGCGCCCGTCGCGCGATCGAGCGCGAAGAGGGCGCCACTGCCGCTCGCGATGTACACGACATCGCCCGCAAGAACCGGTGAGGCATAGATCGGCCCGCCGGTGTCGAAGGACCACCGCACGCCATGCAGTTCGGAGGGCCCGGCCGAGGCGTAGACGCCGGTACGCGCGGCGTTACCGTGAAACGTACCTTGGGCAGGTGATCCCGAGGCTGCAACGAGGGCGAACAGGGCCGCGAGGTTTCGCATGGAGCGCCACCATAGCGCCGCGCCGGCCGTGTCCGCCGGGCGTCGATGAACGGCTCATCGCGCTGAACGCGCGCTTTGGCGCAACGGCGCCGCTTCGGGTGTCAGGCGGTCGCGCATCCGCTTCAGTGCGAAATGCCGGTAGCTCTCGAGTGCGAGCGCACGCACTTCGGTACGGTTGCAGCCCTTCGTAACGTCGAGTTCGATCCAGCCGAGGTGGCCGAGATAGACGGGCATCGTGTAACGCCGGTCGGACACCAGCAGCCCCTGCCGGTCGACCCCGACCCAGAATGCAAATTTCACCGATGCGCCGACGTCATACGCCCACGCGAAAGTCCGCTTTCCCGCGCGCCACACCGGGTGGCCGAATTGCAGCCCTTCCGACGTTTCCGGGAACGTGAGGCAGATCCCGCGCAGCACGTCCAGCAACCGCTGTGCCGCCGGCGCCTGCAGCGGGTCGATTTCGATCGCACTCAGCATGCGCTTCGGCGGCGGGATGTCGATCGTGCGCCCGATCGACGCGCGAAGCTTCACGGGCGCGACTTTCTCGTAGGCGGCGCGCACGAGCAGGGCGATACGTTTCCACGCAAGGCCCCGGTCGAGGCGCACGCCGAGCCAGCCGCGTGGTCCGACGTAGGGTGGGACGAAGAACTGCCCGGGCTCGTCACGCGTGTGGAACGCCTGCGCGCCATCGGGGGCATTGAGCCACAGCGCGACCCGGCCATCGCCGTGATGATTCACGATATAGCTCGCGAAGGTTTTGCCGCGCACCCGAAAATTCGGCGAGCCGTGCGAAAGAACCTCTTCCACCTCCGGGAACGAGAGGCAGACTTCGCGCACCGCCGAGCCGATGTCGTTGGTCATCGGGCTGCATGGTACCAAGTCCCGTATCAGTGTCGCGGCGAGAAGTCCTTGAAGGTGCAAACCCGGCCGTCCAGAACGATGCCCGTGAACTTGTCGAGGTCGCGGTAGTTTTCGGTCACGAGCGAGAACGTCTTCGCCCCGGACAGTCCGGGGCACGCTTCGGTGAATTCCATCCGGTAGTGCTTGCCCGCTTCATCCACCACGTCGAAGGTCCGCTCGTCGACGGGGCTGAAGGAGGCGATGCTCCGGAGATCGACGAACTGCACGAGCTGGTCCTCGGCAGGTGGTGGCACATGCACGGGTTGGATGAAGGCATACAGCGCCAGCATGAAGATGGCGCCCGCGATCGCGGCAGCGATCAATCGTGCAGCGGCGTTCATCGGACGCGCCTAAGCGGCGGGAAACTGTGCGTCGATCGTCTGCCCCTTGGCGAGCTGGCATTTGCCCATCCCGCCGCCCGCCATGGCCGCCGAAGGATTCTTCAGCCGGAAGTGGCAGCGCATGTGCATACCGTCGGGGCCGGCAAGATTGGCAACGACACGGCCCGAGTAGTGGGTGACAAACGCGACGTCCGGATACGCACCCCAATACGGCGCGCCACGCCACGGTCCATGCCAGCCGAACCACAGCGGCTGCAGGCGCTCGACGGTCGAGTCCCGGGTGATCTGGAAGTACGGGCCACTGTAGACCGCGCCATCGGCGAGTGTCGCGGTCATGTCTCCTTCGTTGCCGCCCTTCGATTGCCAGGTGAAATCGACGTGCCCGCCACCGGATCGGGCCACTCCGTAGCCACGGCCCGACGTGGCGCAACCGGCGAGAACGGCCGCAGCGAGCGCTGCCGGCAAAACCCACTGTCTCATCACCATGGCCTGTCTCCGATGGAACGGCCAACCGTGGTGGCCGCGTGCTGTGTTGGAGTGCCGGAAATCCGCACCGTTCCGGGCATTACAGAAAGTTAAGGATCGGGGGCGGTTCGTGCCGTACGCTAGGCCACCATGTTGCACGCAGTCGACTCCGCCGCCGCCTGGCGCAGGTGGTTTGCTCCCGCGGTCTCGCTGCTCGCCTTTGCGCTCGTGATCCTGGTCCTGCACCACGCGCTCGCGAAGTACCATTTGCATGACATCGTCGTGGAGCTGCGGAAGATTCCCGCGCCCGCACTGGCCGCCGCCGCGGCGCTCACGGCCTCGAGCTACTTCCTGCTGACTCTCTACGACACCCTCGGCGTGCGCTACCTCGGAAAGCCGGTGCCGTACAGCCGCATCGCGATGACCTCGTTCGTCGCTTACGCCTTCGGCCACAACTTCAGCCTCGCGGCCTTCACGGGCACGGCGATCCGCTATCGCATCTACTCGACGCAGGGACTCACGGCGATCGATGTCGCGACGATCGCGTCGTTCTGCGCGTTGACCACGGCGATCGGTCTCGGCGTGCTCGGCGGCATTGCGGCGCTCTACGCCGTGCCGGGCTCGACGGCGCTGCACCTTGGGCATATCTGGTCACAGCTTTTCGGCGTCGTGCTGCTCGGGCTCGCCGCGACGTATCTCGCGTGGGCGTCGCTCGCACGGCGCCCGTTGGCCCTCGGGCCGTGGGAAGTGCGCCCGCCCGGTGCGCGCCTCGCCGGCGCACAGCTGGCCGTGGGAGTCGTGGACCTGTCGGCCGCGGCGGCGGTGCTGTGGGTGTTGCTGCCGCAGACAGCGGGGATCGATTTCCCGACGTTCGCCGGCATTTACGCGATTGCGGTGGTCGGCGGTATCGTGAGCCAGGTGCCCGGCGGGCTCGGTGTGTTCGAAGCGATCCTGCTGCTCGCGCTTCCGCACGTACCGACGCCGGAACTGCTCGGCGCGTTGCTCGCGTACCGTGGCCTTTACTATCTCGCGCCGCTCGTGGTCGCCGCGACGGCGCTGCTGGTGCACGAACTTTACCTGCAGCGCTCGCGTCTTGCGCACGTGCGGCGTGCAGCGGGCAGCTGGATCACGCCGCTGCTGCTGCCGATCGCGCCCCAGCTGATCGGCGTGCTCGTGTTCGTCGCCGGCGCGGTGCTGCTGGTCTCGGGTGCGACGCCGGCGCTCGACGATCGCATCCGGGAAATTCGCCACGTCGTGCCGCTGCCGCTGCTCGAGGTGTCCCATCTGGCGGGCAGCGTGATCGGTGTCGGGCTGCTCGCGCTCGCGCGCGGCCTGTTCCGGCGCCTGCGCGCCGCGTGGCACCTGACTGTGTGGCTGCTGGTCGCGGGCATCGCGGCGTCGCTGCTCAAGGGGCTGGATTTCGAGGAGGCGTCGTACCTCACGGTCGTGTTGCTCGTCACGCTGCTGTCGGGCGCGGCGTTCTATCGACCGGCGTCCGTGATGAGCCAGCGCTTCACGCCGGGCTGGCTTGCGAGCACCGGCATCATCGTCGTGCTGTCGGTCTGGATCGGCTTTCTCGCCAACCGTCACGTGCCGTACTCGAACGAACTGTGGTGGACATTCGCGATGCACGGCGATGCGCCGCGCATGCTGCGCGCGTCGCTCGCCGTGGTCGTGGTGCTTGCGGGACTCGTGGCCGCGAATCTCCTGCGCCCGTCGCCGGCCGAGCCGCACGTGTCGCAGGCGCCGGACACCGCGCGCATCGGCGCGGCGCTCGCGCGTGCGGACGCGAGCCTTGCGAACGCCGTGTTCGCCGGCGACAAGCGCGTGCTGTTCCACGGCGACGGTGATGCGTTCCTGATGTACCAGGTGTCCGGCCACAGCTGGATCGCACTCGGCGATCCCGTGGGGGCGGCGCCGAAGCAGCAGGATCTCGTATGGACGTTTCGTGAGCTCGTCGATCGGCGGGGCGGGCGCACGGTGTTCTATCAGGTGGGCGCCGCGAGTCTGCCGCTCTATGTCGATCTCGGGCTGTCCCTCGTCAAACTCGGTGAGGAAGCCCGTATTCCGCTCGCGGACTTCGGCATCGAGGGCAGCGCGCGGGCCGAACTTCGCCAGGCGCGCCGGCGCGCGGAGCGCGCGGGCGCCACCTTCGAAGTCGCTCCGCCGGGCGACGAGAAACTGCTGCCACAGCTGCGCGCGATTTCGGACGCCTGGCTCGAAGACAAGGCGACCGCGGAGAAGGGTTTTTCGGTCGGCGCGTTCAGCGAACCCTACCTGCGCCACTTCGCGGTCGCGATCGTGCGCCTCGAGGGCAGTGTCGTGGCGTTTGCGAACCTGTGGCCGACCGCGACGCGCGAGGAATTGTCGATCGACCTGATGCGTTTCGGTCGCGACGCGCCGGCCGGCGCCATGGACTATCTGCTGATCGAACTGATGCTGTGGGGGCGTTCGCAGGGTTACCGCTGGTTCAACCTCGGCATGGCGCCGCTGTCGGGGCTCGAGGCGCGCGCGCTCGCACCGCTGTGGCACCGCATGGGCGGTTTCCTTTACCGCCATGGCGAGTCGTTCTACAACTTCGAGGGTTTGCGTCGCTACAAGGAGAAGTTCGCGCCGGTTTGGGAGCCGCGCTATCTCGCCTCGCCGGGCGGATTGCAGCTCGCACGGGCGCTCTACGACGTCTCGACCCTGATTTCCGGTGGCCTGAAGGAGCTCGTCACGAAATGAAGACCCGGCTCGAAGTGTTGATGTTGGGCCTCGTCGCGCTGTGCGGTGTCGCGCAGGTCTGGGCGGCGCCAGCGGCCGCCGAACAGACCCTTGAAATGGGCCGCTTCGGCAAGGTGGTCGTGTACCAGCCCGTGTCGAAGCCCGCGGGAGTGGTGATCTTCATTTCAGGCGACGGCGGCTGGCACCTCGGTGTCGTCGGCATGGCGAGGCACATGGTCGAGGCGGGCATGGTCGTCGTCGGCGTCGACGTGCGTACCTATCGGGCGGCGGTCAATGCGCCCGGCGACGAGTGCCGATACTACGGCGCGGATTTCGAGGAACTCTCGCACGCCGTGCAACGTCGCCTGAAGCTCGAGGAATACCATCTGCCGGTGCTGGCGGGCTACTCGTCCGGTGCCACGCTCGCCTACGCGGTGATGGTGCAGTCTCCGCCCGGCACGTATGCGGGCGTCCTGAGCCTCGGATTCTGCCCCGACCTCGATCTCGTGCGGCGGCCATGCCGGGGCAGCGGGCTCGAATACGTGATGCAGGGTGCAGCGGCCAAACCGAAAGGCCTCGTCTATCGCCCCGCATCCTCGAACCGCACGCGCTGGATCGTATTTCAGGGGGATGTGGACAAAGTGTGCGATCCCGCGGCGACCGGCGAGTTCGTCGCGGCGACCGGGCACGGCGAACTCGTATCGCTGCCGAAGGTCGGTCACGGCTTCGGGGTCGAGCGCAACTGGCTGCCGCAGTTCAGGCAAGCGCAGCTCGCGCTCGCCGCGGGCGCCGTGCGGCCACCGCCGTCGCCGCCCCAGCTGCAGGGTTTGCCGCTGATCGAAGTCCCCGCGGCGGCGGAGACTGCCGGTGCCGACAGCCCGCGAGACCGGGCGAGCTTCGCGGTGCTGCTCACGGGCGACGGCGGCTGGACCGGCCTTGATCAGGACGTGGCCGGCTCGCTCGCTGCGCGCGGAATTCCCGTCGTCGCGCTGAATTCGCTCAAGTACTACTGGCACGCACGCACGCCGGAAGAGGCTGCCCGCGATCTCGATCAGATCGTGCGCGCCTACGGCGAGCGCTGGAAGCGGAACCGGGTGCTCCTGATCGGCTATTCGTTCGGCGCGGACGTGCTGCCGTTCCTCTACAACCGGCTGCCGCAGGAAATGCGCGAGCGCGTGCGATCGATCAGTCTCCTTGGCCTCAGCGACACGGCGACCTTCGAGTTCCATCTATCGGACTGGATTCCAGGCAGCGGCGGCGCGGGCCGACCCACCGTGCCGGAAATTGCGGCGCTCGGCGCCGGCGCGCGCGTGTTGTGCCTTTACGGCGCCGACGAGAAGCACTCGGCGTGCCCCGCCGCGCGCGGCCCCGGCGTCAAGGTGGAGGAACTCGACGGCGGGCATCATTTCGACGGCGACTATGCCGCGCTCGCGCGACGCATCATCGACTACGCGGACGCAGCGGGCCCCTGATCCGCGTAGCGCGGCAGCCAGCGCGCGAGCCGCTCGAGTGCCTGCTCGATCTCATCCGGATTGACGGCGAACGAGAAGCGCACGAACCGATGGCCGTCCTGCGGGTCGAAATCGATGCCCGGCGCGAGGCCGACGCCGATCTCGTCCACGGCGCGCAGGCAGAACTGCATGCTGTCCTGCGTGAAATGCCCGATGTCCGCGTACAGGTAGAACGCGCCATCGGGTGGCACGATGCGCCGGAAGCCGAGCTTCATCAGGCCTTCGGTGAGGCGTGACCGGTTGCGCTCGTAGATGCGCACCCAGCGCCCGAGGTCCTCGTGCTCGTCCATCGCCGCCATCGCCGCGTGCTGCGAGAGTGTTGCGGGCGTCAGGAACATGTTGATCAGGTAAGCGTGGATCTGCGCGGCCCAGTCGGCCGGCACGATCATCCAGCCGAGACGCCAGCCCGGCATGCGATAGAGCTTCGAGAAGCTGTTGATCACGACGGTGCGCGGATCGATCTCGAGCGCGGTCACGGCGGGCTTGCCGAAACTGATGCCGTGGTAGATCTCGTCCGAAATCACGCGGATGCCACGGTCGCGGCAGGTCGCGAGCAGTGCGCCGAGCTGCGCCGCATCGAGCATCGCGCCCGTCGGATTCGCGGGACTCGCGATCACGAAGCCCTGCGGGGCGGGATCGAGCGCGGCGAGCTGCGCCGGTGTCGGGCGAAAATTCTGCTCCGGTCCGCAATGGATCTCGACCGGCTCGAGGCGCAGCGCGGCGAGTGTGTTGCGATACGCCGGGTAGCCGGGCCGCAGCATCGCCACGCGATCGCCGGGGCGGAACATCGCGGCGTACGCGGCGACGAGCCCGGCGCTCGCACCCGCGGTGAGCAGGATGCGTTCGATCTCGATCTCGACGCCGTATGTCGACGAATAGTGTGCGGCGATCTTCTCGCGCAACTCGAGCAGCTCCGTGTAACCGAGCGGATCGCGATCGAGCACGCGGTGCGCCGCGGCGATCGCCGCCGCCGGCGCACCCGCCGACGGTTGACCGTAGTGCATCGCGATGAAGGACTCGCCCGCGCGCACGCGCATCGCGCCGCGGCTACCGATGGCGCCCGCGTGAAACGGGGTGATGCTCGGGCCCCTCATGCGCGGCGCAGGATGAATTCGTGATCGCGCTGCGCGCCGACCGGGAACTCGTACTCGCCGCAGCGTGTGAAACCGAAGCGCCCGTAAAGTCGCTGGGCGCCCTCGTTGCCGCTCCACACCCCGAGATAGAGCGGAGCGAATCCGCGCGCCTCGAGCCAGGCGAGCGCGGCTTCCAGGAGGCGAGAGCCGAGTTTGCCGCCGCGATAGGTATCGCGCACGTACAGCTGGAACAGCTCGCCGGCATTCGATTCGAGGTCGGGCACCGGCAACTTGCACGGACCGGCGGAGGCATAGCCGGCGACGGCGCCGTCCTTCGCTTCCACGAGCCACACGGCGACATGCGCATCGTGCAGGCGGCGGCTCCAGACCTCCGGCGTGTGGGCGATGTGCAGGAAAGCCG
Source organism: uncultured Pseudomonadota bacterium (assembly GCA_902826635.1). Classification (GTDB taxonomy): domain Bacteria; phylum Pseudomonadota; class Gammaproteobacteria; order Steroidobacterales; family Steroidobacteraceae; genus CADEFQ01. Next base: position 54,251 of record CADEFQ010000011.1, on the reverse strand, counting down.
CGAGATCTTCCGGCGGGTACAGGTGGCCGAAAGTATCGGTGAACGTCGCCGCACCGATCTCGCTCAGCCTGAACGCGTCGGCAATGGTCGCGCGCCGGATCGTGATGGTCGTCATCGGGTGTGTCTCATCCGGTGATTCTAGCGCGGCGGGGATCGGGATCCCCGCCGCGCTGTCATCACGGGTCACGACCGGCAATCAGCGCACGTCGCTGTCGCGATCGCGAGCTGGCTTCGCGGCTGGCTTGTCGGTCGATTCGGCGGCGGGCGTCGGCGTTGTCGCCTGCGGCGCGACGCGCGTGTCGTTCGCCTCGAAGGCCGCGTCGGCACTCGCGCTGCCGCCGGCGCCCACGTCGAACAGCGGCGACTCCGGTGCCGCGGGATCCGCCGGCGTGAACGGCGCAGGCATGTCGCGATCCTTGCCGCCCGAGGCGTCGGCCGCACCCGAAGCCGCCGCCGCCGCCGCAGCCGACGCAGAGGCATCCGCTGCCTGCCCGGCCGTGCTCGCGGCACCGGCAGCCGCACCCCGTGCGGTACTGGCGGCGCTGACCGCCGTGCCGGCTGCACCACGAGCCGCGCCTTCGGCGCGTGCGCGCTGCGTCGTTACAGTGTCGCCGGCGCGGTCCTTCACGCGACCGACCGGCGCCATCGCGCGATCGTGCGCCGAACCGATCATCGACGTGTCGGCGCCGATTGATCCGCCGAGGCTGCCGTTCACCGTGCCGTTGACGGCGCCGCCGATCAGCTGGGCCTGTGCACCGCCCGAGAAGACGAGCAGCGCCGCTGTCGTGGCGAGACCCGCAAAGATGTGCTTCTTCATGACGACTCCTCACTGGTGGCCGTGGTCCATCCGCGGCCTTCATGTGGAGAGAACGTCCGGGCCCGCTATTTTCTTCCCGCGAGATCCACGAGAGGTGCGAGATAGCCGTCTCCGTAGATTATGTCGCGTCCCTTGCGACCGAGGTCGACGGCCTCGTGCGAGAGAGTCGCCACGGCGGCGGCGGCTGCCGCCGGATCGGGCGCCCCCAAGAGCGCGGCGAGACGCGCGGCCACGAGCGGCGCCGCAAACGAAGTCCCGCGCACGGGCACGCGATCGCCCGCCCCACCGAACGCCGCTAGATCGGCACCGCGCGCGGCGAAGTCGACTTGCTCGCCGCGACAGGCTTCCGGGAGCACCTTGTTCTTTGCGTCGACCGCAGTTACGCCGACGACGCCTGGATACGCCGCCGGGAAGAGCGGCAGTGCGGCCGGACCGTCGTTGCCGACCGCGGCGACGATCAGCACACCGCGCGCGACCAGCAGGCGAGTCGCGGCTTCGACCATGAGGTTGCGGGGGCCGACGAGGCTCGCGTTGACGATCGCAACGTGCTCGCGCGCCATCCAGTCGAGCGCAGCGGCAATGCGGTCCGATGCGCCGCCCGCGGGACTCTCGCAGAACACATCGGCCGCATAAAGTGTCGCATCGGGAAAGCTATCGACCAGCAACGAGGCGACCGCTGTCCCATGCGGCGCAGGGACGGGCGCTCCGTTGCAGCCGTCGCGGTGGATCGTTGCGCGCGCGAACACGGCAAGCGTGCTGTCGACACCCGTGTCGATGAGGCCGATGCGAACGGGCGCACCGGCGCGAACGGCGGCCAGCGCCGGTTCCGTCGTCGTCGCCGGCGCGGTGCCGATACCCGTGCCCGCCGTGCCGGCGTCGAGATGCACGTGATTGAAATCGTAGAGGCCGGCCGCGTCGGCCCGACGCACGAGCGCGAGCGCGCGGCGGGTTGAAACACCCGCCGGCGCTGACAACACGACGATGCGCGCGACGAGGCTCGCGAGCACGCTCTCGCGCAGGACGGTGAAGCCCGCGCCGCGCAGGCGCGCGAGCGATTCCCCGGTGGGTGAGAACGCGAGGATCTCGCCGAGCACGATCAGCTCGCCCGCGGGGTCGCGATCGAGCTCGCGCGGATGCAGACGCAGGAGATTGCGGATGCGCAGGCGTCGTGCGTCGGTGGCGACGTCACTCGCGAGGCCTGTTGCCGCCCCGGGAACGTCCAATGTCGGCAGGCCCGGGACCTCGATCTTGGGCACAGTCGGCAGGGACACCTGCGCGCCCGCACCCGGTGGCGCAAGGACGGTCACCACGAGCGCGGCGAGCGCGAGCTGCCTTATGCCATCATGTCCCATGACGCTGATGATGCCCCAAGGCATCCGCGCGGTGTCGGGTCAGGAGACCAATGGAAGAAAATCGCGGTCCCGGTCGTAGGCTCATGGAGAGATGAGTTCCGGCCCCGCCACTGTCCGCCGCGAGATCGTTGCATTGCTGCCGAGGCTGCGGCGCTTTGCGCGTACCGTTGCGCGTGATCCGCACGACGCCGACGATCTCGTGCAGATCGCCGTCGAGCGCGCGCTGACGCACGGCGATCAGTGGCGGCCCGGTTCGCCACTGGCACACTGGATATTCGGCATCATGCGCAACGCGTGGATCGACGAGACGCGAGCCCGGAGCCGGCGCCGCCGCTCGCTCGCCGGTGATGTCGATGTCGAGGAGCTTCGGGACCCGGCGGGCGACGGTGATGCAGACCTGCTGTCTGTCGAGGCCGCCATGACGCGGCTGCCTGATGAGCAGCGGCTAGCAGTCGGTCTCGTGCTCGTCGAGGGCCTGTCGTACAAGGAGGCGGCTGCGGTAATGGATGTACCGATCGGGACACTCACGAGCCGACTCGCACGCGGCCGCGACACGTTGATGACACTGCTCGGCGGGCGAGGACCCACTCCATGACACCGTCCGACGAAACTTTGATGGCGTACGTCGATGGCGAGCTCGACACGACGGCGCGCAGCGAATTCGAGGCAGCGCTCGCGCGCGATCCGGCACTCGCGCAACGCGTCGAGGCGGCGCGGCGCCTGCGTACCACGCTGTCGCGCGCCTTCGACCCCGTGCTTGCGGAACCGGTGCCTGAGCGACTCGTCGCGGCCGCGCACGGGCGGCCCGCGCCGGCCAATGTGCAGCCGCTGCCGGCGCCTCGCGCGGCGCGGCCAATATTCCCCGCCGCGCGCGCGGCCGGCTGGTCGTGGCCGCAATGGGGCGCGCTCGCCGCGAGCCTCGTGCTTGGTCTCCTGCTCGGCCCGCGACTCCTGTCGCGGCCGGGAACGATCACGACGCAGGACGGGCGACTCGTGGCGGCAGGCTCGCTCGCGGCCGCGCTGGATACGCAGCTTGCAAGCACACAGACCGGCAGTGAGCCCGCGCACATCGGCGTCAGTTTTCGCTCGGGCAGTGGTGAGTACTGTCGCACGTTCGACCTGCGCGGCGGCGAAGCGCTCGCGGGCCTCGCCTGCCGGCGAGGGGGCCGCTGGCAGGTCGACGCGGTGATGACTGCGGGCGGCGAACGCAGCGGCGATTACACCTCCGCCAGCGGACTGCCGCCGGCGCTAGCAGCGCTCGTCGGTGAACGGATAGCGGGCGACGCGCTCGATGCCAATGAAGAGGCCGACGCGCGCGCGCGCAGCTGGGAAAGGCACCGATGAGCCCGCTCTATCGAGCCTACGTCCTTTTCATCCTCGTCGTCGTCTACACCTTCAATTTCGTCGATCGCGTGATCGTCGGGATACTCGCCGAGCCGATCAAGCGGGATCTGGGCCTCACCGATACGCAGCTCGGCCTGATGAGCGGCGCGGCGTTCGCGCTCTTCTATACCGTCCTCGGCATTCCGATCGCGCGCCTCGCGGATCGCAGGAGCCGCACCTGGATCATGACCGGTGCGCTCGCGGTTTGGAGCGGGTTCACCGCGCTCTGCGGCCAGGCGCAGTCGTTCGCGCAACTGCTGCTCGCCCGTGTTGGCGTCGGCGTCGGCGAGGCGGGCGGCGTCGCGCCCGCGTTTTCGCTCATCAGCGACTACTTTCCACCGCAGCAGCGCGCGCGCGCGTTTGCGGTGTTCTCGTTCGGCATCCCGATCGGCAGCGGCCTCGGCACGCTGTTCGGAGGGCTCGTCGCGAGCGCCGTCGACTGGCGTGTCGCGTTCCTCACGGTCGGTATTGGCGGCTTGCTGCTCGCGCCGGTGTTTCGTCTCACGGTCCGTGAGCCCGTGCGCGGCGCGCTCGATGTGTACGCGGCCGCGCCCCCGCCGGCGAACGGTTCGTTCACCGAGGTGCTGCGCGTGCTGGCGCGCAAGCCTTCGTTCTTCCTGCTCGCGCTCGGCGCGTCGAGTTCGTCGGTGATCGGCTACGGGCTCCTCTTCTGGACGCCGTCGTTCTTCATCCGCAGTCACGGCCTCACGCTGGCGCAGACGGCGTGGTTCGTAGGCCTTGGGACGCTGGTCTTCGGTGTGGCGGGGATCTGGCTCGGCGGCTGGGCGGGCGACCGGCTCGGCGCGCGAAGCAAGGCGGCCTACGCCATCCTGCCCGGCGTGATGCTGGTCGCGATCGCGCCTTTCCTTGCCGCGGCGGTGCTGGCGCCGTCGCTGATCCTCGCCTGTGTGCTCTTCTGCGTGCCCATGACCTTGAGTGCGAGCTGGACCGGGCCCGTCTACACAGCGATGCAGCACCTCGTCGCACCGCGGATGCGCGCCACGGCGTCGGCGATCTTCCTTTTCATGATCAACCTGATCGGCATCGGTGGCGGCACCTTGTTCGTCGGCGCGCTGTCGGATTTTCTCGCGCCGCGATTCGGCAGCGACGCACTGCGGTACTCGATCCTGATCGCTACGGCCTTCTATCTCGTGAGCGGCGCGCTGTTCTGGGCGGCGTCGAGGCGCCTCGATCGCGAGTGGTACGGAGCGGTGGACGCGTAGGCCGCAGGATCAGCGCACGGCGGTGGGCACGGTGGCCGCAATGCGCAGCATCGCCTCGAGGCTCATTTCGATATCGTCATCGGTCGTCGCCCACGAGCACACGCTGATGCGCAGCGCCGTGCGGCCCTGCCACACCGTGCGGCCGCACCAGCAGGTGCCGTCGGACTGCACGGCCTGCACCACGCGCTCCGTGACGCCGGGTGTGCCGAAGGAGACGAGCACCTGGTTCAGCACGACGTCGTTCAGGACCTCGTAGCCGGCGGCGGCGAGGCCCGCCGCAAACCTGCGGGCGCCACGGCAATTGCGCTCGAACATCTCCGCGAGACCGCTGCGGCCGAGCGATGCAAGTGCCGCCCACACTTCGATGCCGCGCGCGCGGCGCGACAGTTCCGGCGTGAAGTCCGCGGGATTGCGGGCGCCGTCGCCGACGGGCAGATACTCCGCGGAGATCGCCATCGCCGCCGGCAGCGCGCCCGGCTCGCGCACGAACGCAATGCCGCTGTCGTAGGGTACGTTGAGCCACTTATGCGCATCGGTGGCCCACGAGTCCGCCAGCCCGATGCCGCGGGCGAGCGGCGCGAGCTGCGCCGAGGCGGATGCCCACAGGCCGAAGGCGCCGTCGATGTGACACCACGCGCCCGCCGCGTGCGCGGCGGCGCAGAGGTCATCGAAGGGATCGAAGGCGCCGGTGTTCAGGTTGCCGGCCTGCAGGCACAGGATCGTAGGACCTTCAATGCGCGGCAGCCGGTCGGCGCGCATGCGACCCTGGCCGTCGACCGGTACGCGTACGACGCGATTGCGACCCAGGCCGAGAAGGCCGAGGGATTTGATCAGCGTCGGGTGCGCTTCATCGCCGACGATCACGGTGATCGGCGGCGCGCCGAAGAGGCCATCCGCTTCGACCGACCAGCCGGCCCGCTCGAGCACCTGATGGCGGGCCGCGGCGAGCGCGGTAAAGTTCGCCATCGTGGCGCCGGTCACGAACGCGCCCTGCGTCGTTGGGGGCAGTCCGAGAATGTCGATCAGCCAGCCGAGGGCGACCGCTTCGATGCGTGAAACGCCGGGCGTCGCCGTCGCGAGCGCCGCATTCTGGTCCCACGCGGTCGCGAGCCAGTTGGCCGCCACCGTCGCGGGGAGCGCGCCGCCGATCACGAAGCCGAAGAACCGCGGGCCCGCCATGCCCATGGTCGCGGGGCCCACGATCTCGTCGAGGCGCGCGAGCACGCTCGCGGGATCCGTGGGCGCGGCGGGCATGGGCGTGTCGAGATCGTCGAGTCGTGCGATCGCAGCGGGGAGCGGCGCGACGGCGCGTGTGTCGAGTTCGTCGAGATAACGCGCGGCACGCTGCGCGGCGTCTTCGAGCAGGTTCTTGCGGAACTGCGCTGCAGGTCTGCGTGTGCGTGGCGGCATCGGGAAGTAACCCGAAGGATGGCTACAGCGTCGTGGCGCTCAGCGCACCGGTCGCCAGCGAAAGCCGTCCTTGCCGACTTTCTCGCGCTGTACTTCCATCTGCACCGTGATGAACTCGGGGTCGTAGAGCGCTTCGTGGTATTCGAGGACCGCGCCCTTGGCGTCACGCATGGCGCGGTGGATGGCGAGCAGCGGTGCTCCGATGTTCACGGCGAGTTCGCGCGAGAACACATGGTCCGCCGCCGTCGCCGTGATCTGTTGATCGCCACGAGCCGGCGTGATGCCCGCTTTCTCGAAAACGAAGATCGTGGGCTGGCTCTTCAGCCGTGATTTCGCGAACAGCGCGGCATGGCGCTCGGGCAGGTAGTGGGTGATGACGACGAAGGGCTTGCCGCGATAGATCCGCGTGCGCTGGACCATGAGCACCCGCGGCCCCAGCTCCGGGCACGCCGCGAGAACCCTCGGCGGGGTCGCGATCATGGCGTGGTGCAACAGCCGCGTGGTGGTGGTACGCGCCATGGCCCGCAGGTCGCCGAGCAACTTCGAGCAGTCCACCGCGGCGGCGCTTCGTGCGCGCACCGCGCCCTGCGTGGTCGCGTAGGTGCCGCTGCCGTGGCGACGCTCGATCATTCCCTCGGCGGCCAGGCGCGCGAGCGCGCGGCGCACTGTCGTGCGCGACAGGTGTGTCCGGTGCGCGAGATCCGGTTCGCTCGGCAGCGCCGCGCCGGGCGCGATGGTGCCGTCGGCAAGCTGTTGCTGCAACATCATGTAGAGGCGATGGTGCAGGGCCAGCCCGTTCGCTTTTGGTCGTCCCCGTTTTCTTGTCATGGCACGATAGCTTACCAGCCCCGGAGCAAGTTGTATGCTTGTCGACGTTTTGCGGTGCCCGCGTTGCGATCGCGGCGCGCTACGCGAGGATCGCGCAGGATACATCTGCGCGCAATGCAGCGCGGGGTTCCCGGTCATCGGCGGCTTGCCCTGGCTCTTCCGCGACCCGCAGGGTGCCGCCGGTGAATGGCGCGCGCGCCTGACCTTGCTGCTGGCCGAACTGCGGGCGGACGCGGACGGGGTCACAACGGCACTGGCCGGCCAGGGCCTCCTGCCCGCCACCCGCGAGCGCCTGACGCGGCTCGGCGCTGCGCTCGAGGACCACGGTCGACGCGTCACCCAGATCCTCGAACCGTTGCAGGTGCATGTCGGGGCGGCCGACCGGGACGCGCTGCGTGCGCTGCGCACCCGCATGCCGGTGTCGCAGGGCCTGACGAACTATTACGTCAATGCCCACCGGGACTGGGCATGGGGCGACGCGGAGAATGCCGCCTCGCTCGACCTGCTCGATGGCGGGGGCGCCGAGACGCTTTCCGGGGCGCGCGTGCTCGTGCTCGGCGCCGGCGCCGGTCGCCTCGCTTACGACTTGCACCGCCGGCACGGCCCGGCGCTGACCGTCGCCATGGACGTGAATCCGCTGTTGCTCGCGATCGCGCAGGAGATGTATGCCGGCCGCACGCTCGAGTTGCATGAATTCCCGCTCGCGCCGCGGGGCGCGGCCGAGCACGCCGTGCTGCGGACCTTGCGGGCGCCTGCCGCGGCGGACGAGCGCTTGCGGCTGGTCGCGGCCGACGCGATGTGTGCACCGTTCCAGCCGGGCGCATTCGACGTGGTCGTCACCCCGTGGTTCATCGACATCGTGGAGGAGCCGTTTCCGGCGCTCGCGGCGCGCATCAATTCGCTCGTCGCGGACGGCGGGCGATGGCTCAACCTCGGCTCAGTCGCCTTCGCATTCCTGAGCACGCAGCGGCTGCTGCAGTACAGCCTCGAGGAAGCGCTCGAGCTCGTGCAGCGCGCAGGCTTCGCGCCGCCGGTGGTGCGCGAGGCGGCGCTGCCGTACATGCAGTCCCCCGCGAGCCGCCACGCCCGCGTCGAATCGACGGTCGCCTGGGCCGCGCGCAAGACCGCGACGGTTGCGCCGCCCGACTCACGTGGGCCGCCCGAGTGGATCGTCGATGCGACGCTGCCGGTCCCGCTGAGCGCCGATCTGCAATCCCATGCGCGCTCGACCCGCATCCACGCGTTCATGATGTCGCTGCTCGACGGTCGCCGCTCGCTGAACGACATCGCGCGGGTCCTGGTCGAGCAGCGGCTGATGAAACCCGAGGATGCGCTGCCCGCGGCGCGTGCATTCATGTTGAAGATGCAGGAGGACGCCGGTCGGCGTATCAACGTCTGATGAGTGCGGAAATCATTCCCGTGACGATGGTGGGCGACGGCGAGGATTCGCGCCCCGCTGCGGACCGGCTCGTGGCCGGTGATCCCGAACAGCGCGCATGGAACGCGTTCACCGACGCGACCGGGCAGTTCCATGCCGGCCACTGGTCGAGCACGCGAGGCGTGTGGCGTGTGCGCTACACGGAGAGCGAGCTGTGCGTGTTGCTCAGGGGTCGCGTGGAGCTCGTCAGCGAGTCGGGCGCGCGTGCGACGTTCGGCCCGGGCGACGCATTCGTGGTCCCGGCCGGCTACACCGGCACGTGGGCCGTGCGTGAGGATTGCACCAAGATTTACGCGATCTTCGTTCCCCACACTTGATCGGTGCGTATAATTGCGGCACGAACGCTGTTTGCTTCTTTTCATGCTGGGAGGATTTTCATGAGGCTCAAAAGAACAACCCTGCTGGTTGCGCTGCTTGGTGTTGCGGGTGCGGCACAGGCGCAGGTCAGCTCGACGGTCACCGGGGTCACCGACTACGACTTTCGCGGCGTCTCGCTGAGCGCCAAGAATCCCGCGCTCCAGGCGAGCCTCGACTACGCCTTCGGCGAGACGGGTTTCTCACTGGGTGCGTGGGCGAGCAACATCGACTACGGCAACGATGTCGATGGAACGCTGGAGCTCGACCTGTATGCGGGCTACGAGGCTTCGATCAACGACGACCTCAGCTGGAACGCGGGCCTCGTCTGGTACACCTACCCGGGTTCGGACAACACGGCGACGAAATCCAAGATCGGCTCGTACCCGGAGCTGTCGGTCGGGCTCGGCTGGAAGGGCCTCGGCGTCAAGCAGTGGTATGCCATCGACTACGGCGGATCGAGCAATGATGCGCTGTACACCGAGGTGAACTACACCTTCGCGCTGCCGCAGAATTTCTCGATCACGCTGCACGCCGGGTACAACTACGGTGACGCTTTCGATGGCTTCGAGTACCTCGACTACGGCGCCACCGTCGGCCTCGACGTCGGCAAATTCAGCTTGGCGCTGAAATTCACGGGCACCGACAACAGCGGCGCCGACAAGGTGACCGACGACGTGTTCAACAACGAAGGCCGCGTGCTGTTTTCTGTCAGCACGACCTTCCCTTGGGGCGAATGACAGGCCTCGATACGCGCTGAAGCAAAAAGCCCGCCATCCGGCGGGCTTTTTTTTGGCCCCCGTCTGCCCGCCTGCGACGATCGGACTTTCCGGCACGCCCGACCACCGTGTTTCGTCGCCCGGGCGAACTGCTTGCGGCGTACAGTCCGGCCCATGGCGACGCGTCGGCAGGTCATGCAGTTCGCGCTCGCGGCCGGGGCGCTGGTTGTCGGAATCCCGCGCGCCTCCCCGCGCGCCGCAGCGCTGCCAACGGCAACGCGCGACGCCATCGTCCTGGACCATTTCGTGCGCATCGAGCCCGACGGCGCGATCGTGATCGGCTCGGCCCAGCCCGAGATCGGCCAGGGCGTGCGGACATCGCTGCCGATGCTCATCGCCGAGGAACTCGATGCCGACTGGTCGCGCGTCAAGATCGAGCAGCTGCCGCTCGGCGTGATGCGCGACGCGGCGGGCACGGGCTACACGTGGAAATACGGCGTGCCGCAAGGCGCCGGGGGCAGCGACAGCGTGCTCTCGAACTGGGAGCCGCTGCGCAAGGTGGGCGCGCGCTGCCGCCGGTTGTTGGTGCTCGCGGCGGCGGCCCGCTGGAAGGTGCCGGCCGACGGCTGCACGACGTCGCAGGGTCGCGTGCTGCATGCGGCGAGCGGCCGCGCGCTCGGCTACGGCGAGCTCGCGGCGCAAGCCGCGGCGATGAGCGCACCCGACGGCGATCCGCCGCTCAAATCGCGCGCGGACTTCCGGCTGATCGGCTCGCGTCAGCGGGTGCAGGATGGCGGAGCGCTCGTATCTGGTGCCGCGATTTTCGGCCTTGATTCCCGTTTGCCCGGGATGCTGTACGCCGTGGTCGCGCGTTGCCCGCAGTTCGACGGCACGGTGCGCAGTTTCGATGCGAGCGAGGCGCTCAAGGTGCGCGGCGTGCGCCAGGTCGTGCCGCTGACGGCCGCAGCGCCCGGCGAGCCGTACACGATTCTCGCGAGTGGAGTGGCCGTTCTCGCCGATAGCACCTGGGCGGCGATGCGCGGGCGCGAGAAGCTGCGTGTCGAATGGGCAGCCGGCCCGCATGCCACCGAATCTTCGGAAGGCTTCGAGGCGGCCTGCGATCGCGCACTGCAGGGCGAAGGCCGGCGGGTGCGCGAGGAGGGTGATTTTGCTGCGGCGATGGCGGCACCCGGGATGCGCACGCTGACCGCGCAGTATCGGGTGCCTTTCGTCGCGCACGCGACGATGGAGCCGCAGAACTGCATCGCGCACGTGCAGAAGGACCGCTGCCTGATCATCGCGCCGACGCAATCGCCGGGCAGCGCGTCTCGAATGGCGGCGCAACTGACCGGTCTCGATCGGCTTGCCATCGAAGTGAGGATGCCGAGGATAGGCGGCGGTTTCGGGCGGCGCCTCACGGTCGATTACGTCGCCGAGGCGGTGATGCTGTCCATGGCCGCCAAGGCGCCGGTGCAGGTGGTGTGGTCGCGTGAAGATGATATGCGGCACGACTTCTACCGACCCGGGGGGCTGCACGAAGTGTCGGCCGCGCTGGATGGCGACGGAGGCGTGCGCGCGTGGCGCTATCGTGTCGCGAGCGCGTCCAAGTATTACCGGCGCGCCAATGTTTCGCCGGACGAAATGTGGCAATCGGAGATCTATCCTGCGGAGTTCCCCGCGGGGCTCGTTCCGAATCTGCGGCTCGAGTACTTTTCGATCGCCTCAGGCATGCCGCGCGGTTCGTGGCGTGCGCCGGCCACCAACGTCACGTGTTTCGCGGTGGAATCCTTCCTCGATGAACTCGCGCTCGCCGCAGGGCGTGATCCGCTGTCCTTTCGTCTCGCGCTGCTCGGCGAATCGCGCGAACTGCCTTACGACGCCGAAAGCGGCCTGACGATCAGCACGGGCCGCATGGCGGGTGTGCTGCGCGCGGCGGCCAATGCGTCGGGCTGGGGAAAGGCCTTGCCCGCGCGGCGCGGGCGCGGCATCGCCGCCTGTCACTGGAACGGCAGCTACTGCGCCGAGGTTGCCGAAGTCGAGGCGGACGAGGACGGCGCGTTTCGCGTCACCGACCTCTGGGTCGCGATCGATTGCGGCATCGTCGTCAACTTGTCGGGCCTCGAGGCGCAGATGCAGGGCGGCGCGACCGATGGGCTGTCCGCCGCACTATGGCAGCGCGTGACCGTGAAGGGTGGCGGCATCGAGCAATCGAATTTCCACGACTACCCGCTGCTGCGCATGTCGCAGGCGCCGCGCATTCATTTCGTGCCGGTCAGGAGTGACGCCCGGCCGAGCGGCGCCGGCGAACTGGCGCTGCCGGCCGTCGCACCGGCGGTTGCGAACGCGCTCTTCGCGGCGACGGGCAGGCGGCTGCGGACACTGCCGCTCGCGACCTAGCAGCGCCCCCTCAGAGCACGCTCGCCAGCGTGCCGAAGATTTCCTCGATGTGCTGCGGCTCGATGATGAGCGGCGGGGAGAGCGCGATGATGTCGCCCGTCGTGCGTATCAGCAGCCCGCGCTCGAAACACTTCAGGAAGACGTCGAAGGCCCGCGCGCCCGGCTTGCCGGGTATCGGCTCGAGTTCGATCCCGGCGATGAGGCCGTAGTTGCGGGTATCGATCACGTGCGGGCGCCCGCGCAGGCCGTGCACGGCATCTTCCCAGGTCCTCGACAGTGTCTTCGCGCGGGTGAGCAGGCCCTCGCGCTGGTAGAGCTCGATCGCCGCGAGGCCCGCGGCGCAGGCGAGCGGATGCGCCGAGTAGGTGTATCCGTGAAAGAGTTCGATCGCACCCGGCGGGCCCTGCATGAAGGCGTCGTGGATCGACTGCTTCACCGCGACCGCGCCCATCGGTACGCAGCCATTCGTCAGGCCCTTGGCCATCGTGATCAGATCGGGCGTGACGCCGAACTCCTGCGCCGCAAACGGCGCGCCGGTGCGGCCGAAGCCGGTGATCACCTCGTCGAAGATCAGCAGGATGCCGTGCGCGTCGCAGATCGCGCGCAGCCGCTCGAGATAGCCCTTCGGCGGAATGAGCACGCCGGTCGAACCCGCGATCGGCTCGACGATCACCGCCGCGATCGTCGAGGCGTCGTGCAGCGCGATCAGCCGTTCGAGGTCATCCGCGAGTTCGGCGCCGTGCGCCGGCTGGCCGCGGGAGTACGCATTGCGCGAAAGATCGTGCGTGTGCCGCAAGTGATCGACACCGGGGATCAGGTTCGCGGCCCACGCCTTGCGGTTCGCCACGATGCCACCGATCGAGATGCCGCCGAAGCCGACGCCGTGATAACCGCGCTCGCGGCCGATCAGGCGCGTGCGTGCCGCGTCGCCGCGCGCGCGGTGGTAAGCGAGCGCAATCTTGAGGGCGGTATCGACCGCTTCGGAACCGGAGTTCGTGAAGAACACGCGATTCACGCCGGGCGGGCACAGCGCCGCGACCGCGGTCGCGAGTTCGAAGGCGATTCCGTGGCCCATCTGGAAGAGCGGCGCATAGTCGAGGCTTTCGAGCTGCTGCGTCACGGCGGCCGTGATTTCGGCGCGGCCGTGGCCCGCGTTCACGCACCAGAGGCCTGCGGCACCGTCGAGGATGCGGCGACCCTCGGGCGTGAAGTACTCCATGCCGCGCGCGCGCGCGAGCAGGCGCGGGGCCTGCTTGAACTGGCGGTTCGCCGTGAAGGGCATCCACAGCGCGTCGAGGTCCGGGCCGGTCGCGGGTTTCATCGCCGGATGATAAGGAAAGTTGACACGCATGGCGAGAATGGCCGAAATTCAGCTCAATCTGTCCATGATGCTAAACAGGCGGGGATCATGAGCATCGATGTCGGCGTGCGACTGCGCAGCGTGCGCCTGATCTACGGCCTCTCGCAACGCGAGCTTGCGCGCCGCGCCGGCGTGACCAACGGGCTCATTTCACTGATCGAGCAGAACCGCGTCAGCCCGTCGGTGGGCTCGCTCAAGAAGGTGCTCGACGGCGTGCCGATGTCGCTCGCCGAATTCTTCACGATCAACCTCGACGTCGCGCCACAGTTCTTCTTTGGCGACGACGAACTCGTCGAGATCGGCACCGACGATGTGTCGTTGCGCCTCGTTGCCGCGAGGCGGCCGGCGCGGCAGCTCACGATCCTGCGCGAGCGCTACGCGCCCGGCGCCGCGACCGGTGACGATGCGCTGTCGCATCGCGGCGAGGAGGGCGGTGTCGTCGTGCGTGGCCGCATCGAGCTGACGGTCGGCGGCGCCTCGCGCGTACTGGGGCCCGGCGAAGCCTATTATTTTTCGAGCACGATTCCCCATCGTTTCAGGAACGTCGGGCGCGAGCCGTGTGAGATCATCAGCGCGAGCGCTCCCCCGACTTTCTGACTGTTCCGACGAGGCTGGCATGTCCGCAACGATTTCGACCCCCGGCAAGGCCGCGCAGGCGAACTGGCACGAGCGCGCCGCGCAGCTCGTGCCGCAGACACGCGCGTTCATCGACGGCGTTTATGTCGATGCCCTGTCCGGCGAGCAGTTCGACACCGTGAACCCGGCGAACGGCAAGGTGTTCGGGCGCGTGGCGGCGGGCGATGCACCCGACATCGAGCGCGCGGTCGCGGCTGCGAAGGCGGCATTTGAAAAGGGCGCGTGGTCGCGCACGAAGCCCGCGCACCGCAAGAAAGTGCTCTCCGCGTTCGCGCAGCTCCTGCTCGCGCACCGCGAGGAACTCGCGCTGCTCGAGACGCTCGACATGGGCAAGCCGATCACCGACAGCCTGAAGATCGATATCCCGGGGGCCGCGCGCGCGATCCAGTGGTACGCGGAAGCCGTCGACAAGATCTACGACGAAGTCGCACCGACCGGCCCCGATGCGCTCGCGCTCGTCACGCGTGAACCGATCGGCGTCGTCGGGGCCATCGTGCCGTGGAACTTCCCGCTCGTGATGGCCGCCTGGAAGATCGGTCCCGTGCTCGCGGCGGGCAATTCGCTGGTGCTGAAACCTTCGGAAAAATCCCCGCTCACGGCGATCCGCGTCGCGCAGCTCGCGATCGAGGCGGGCCTGCCGCCCGGCGTCTTCAACGTGGTGCCGGGCTACGGCCACACGGCCGGCAAGGCGCTCGCGCTTTCGATGGATGTCGGCGCGATCGCCTTCACCGGCTCCACGGCCACCGGCAAGCTCGTGATGCAGTACGCGGCGCAGTCGAACCTGAAGCGCGTGTCGCTCGAATGTGGCGGCAAGTCGCCGAACATCGTGCTCGCGGACTACCCGGACCTCGATCGCGCTGCGACGGCGGCCGCGTACGCCATCTTCTTCAACCAGGGCGAGATGTGCTCGGCCGGTTCGCGCCTGCTCGTGCAGCGAGCCGCCCGGGACGCCGTGCTCGAAAAGGTGGCCGCGATCGGCCGCACGATGGCGCCGGGTGACCCGCTCGATCCCGTGACGAAGCTCGGCGCGATCGTCGACGAGACGCAGATGAAGCGCGTGCTCGGCTACATCGACACCGGTCGTGACGAGGGCGCACAGGTCGCGCTGGGTGGCCGGCGCGTGCGCGAGTCGAGTGGCGGCTACTTCGTCGAACCGACCATCCTCGATGGCGTGAACGCCAGCATGCGGGTCGCGAGGGAGGAGATCTTCGGCCCGGTGCTCGCCACGATCACCTTCGACACGGTCGAGGAGGCGGTCCGGATCGCGAACGACGTCGACTATGGCCTCGCCGCCGCGGTCTGGACCCGCGATGTCACCACGGCGCACCGGGTCGCGCGAGCGCTGCGCGCGGGCACGGTCTACGTGAACTGCTACGACGCGGACGACATCACGGTGCCGTTCGGCGGCTACAAGCAGTCGGGCATCGGCCGCGACAAGTCGTTGCACGCCTTCGACAAGTACACGGAACTGAAGACGACCTGGCTCGACCTGTCGTGACTTCATTGCTCGACGTTCCGCTTGCGTTCGTCGACGTCGAGACGACCGGCGGGCACCCGCTGTACCACCGCATCATCGAGATCGGCGTGGTGCTCGCGCGCGGCGATGTGCACGAGGAATCCTGGAGCACGCTCGTCAACCCCGAATCCCGGTTGCCCGCCACGATCCGGCACCTGACCGGCATCGACCCGGGATCGCTGCAAGACGCACCGCGGTTCGCCGACATCGCGGGCGAACTTGCCGCGCGGCTCCAAGGGCGCCTCTTCATCGCGCACAACGCGCGCTTCGACTACGGTTTCGTGCGCAACGAACTGCGGCGCAGCGGCCGCGCGTTCGACGCGCGCCTCGCCTGCACGGTGAAGCTGTCTCGGCGCCTCTATCCTGAAATGCCACGCCACAACCTCGACGCGGTGATCGCGCGTCACGACCTGCCGTGCGCAGCGCGCCATCGTGCGCTGCCCGACGCGATGGCGCTGTGGCAGTTCTGGCGCCGGTTGCGCGAAGTCTGGCCGCGCGACGCACTCGAAGCGGCGCTCGACGCGATCACGCGGCGCGTGTCGCTTCCGCCGCAGCTGCCCGCCGAACTCGCGGACGAATTGCCGGAGAGCGCGGGCGTCTATCGCTTCTACGGCGCGGCGGAGGCGGGCCCGCGCGAAACGCTGCTCTACGTCGGCAAGGCCGTGAACCTGCGTGAGCGGGTGCTCGCGCACTGGCGCGGCGCGGCGCGTGGCGTCAAGGCGAGCCGGATTGCCGCACAGACGACGCGCATCGACTGGATCGAGACGGCCGGTGAGCTCGGCGCGCTGTTGCTCGAGTCGCGTTGCGTTCGCGAGGCGCAGCCCGTTTACAACCGCCCTTTGCGGCGTGCGGGCGAGGCGCTCACCTGGCACGTCAACGATACGGATGCGACGCCCCGGTTGTGC
This sequence comes from uncultured Pseudomonadota bacterium, assembly GCA_902826635.1. Lineage (GTDB taxonomy): Bacteria > Pseudomonadota > Gammaproteobacteria > Steroidobacterales > Steroidobacteraceae > CADEFQ01. The sequence goes on along the minus strand of CADEFQ010000011.1, from coordinate 37,913 downwards.
AGCCTCGATGACGGGTGGCCGGACGGCGACTGTTTCGGGCTCTATCGCAGCGAGCGCGAGGCGCGCCGCGCGCTCGAAGCCATCGCGCGCACGCAGGGGCTCTGCGCGAAGGTGCTCGGGCTCGAAACGGGCGAGGGTTCGTGCGTCGCGTACCAGTTGCACCGCTGCCGCGGCGCCTGTGTCGGCGCAGAACCGCGCGAGCGGCATCTCGCGCGCACCAAGCTCGCGCTCGCGGCGCAGCGCCTGAAGCCCTGGCCCTACGAGGGCTCGGTCGCAATCCGCGAGCGCGCCTTCGGCGGCTTCGAGCAATGGCACGTGATCGAAGGCTGGCGCTATCTCGGAACGCTGACGCGCCGCGAAGGCGTCGATGACGACGGCGACGCGCTCGCGGCGGGCGGCCGGGGGCCGGAAACGCCCGGCGTGGCGCGGTTTGATGTCGACGCCTATCGCGTGCTGACGCGTTATCTCGAGACCCGGCCGTCGGGCGTGATGCCTTGGCCGCCGCGTCGGCCGGCCGGTGCGTCGCCCACGTGATGCGTTTCCTTGCGAGCGCACCGCGGGGTTTCGGCGACCTCCTCGCCGCGGAGCTGACGATGCTCGGCGCGCTCGAGGTGCGCGAGCGCGTGCTCGGCGTGTCGTTCGCGGGGCCGCTTGAAGTCGCGTATCGCGCCTGCCTCGAGTCGCGGCTCGCGAGCCGGGTGTTCCTCGAGATCGCGCAGTTGCGCGCGGACACGGCGGACGAGCTCTACGCGGCGCTGCGCACGCTGCCCTGGAGCGAACACGTCAATGCCGCCGGCACGCTCGCCTGCGATTTCAGCGGTCGCCACCCCGGCATCAACCACACGCGCTACGGGGCGCAGCGCGTGAAGGACGCAATCTGCGATTCGCTGCGCGAAACGCAGGGTCGCCGGCCCGATGTCTCGCTCGAGCGCCCTTCGGTGCGGGTGCACGCGCATGCGCACGGCCCCGAGGTCACGATCTCGATCGACTTGTCGGGCGAAGGCCTGCATCGCCGCGGTTACCGCACGCAGGCGGGCGAGGCGCCGCTGCGGGAGAACGTGGCGGCGGGCATGCTGCTGCGCGCGGGCTGGCCGATGCTGGCGGCCGAAGGCGGGGAGCTGCTCGATCCGATGTGCGGCTCGGGGACGATCGTGATCGAGGGTGCGCTGATCGCAGCGGATATCGCGCCCGGGCTCGCACGGGATTACTACGGATTTCTCGGCTGGAAGCAGCACGACGCCCCGTTGTGGCAGCGGCTGCACGCCGCCGCCACGGCGCGGGTGCGGACCCATGGACCCGAGTCGCCGCGATTGCGCGGCAGCGACTTCGATGACCGCGCCGTGCAGGTCGCGCGCGACAATGCCGCGCGGGCCGGCGTTGCGGCATGGACCCGGTTCGCGCACGCGTCACTCGAGGAGGCGAGGCCCGAAGCGCCGCAGGGGCTCCTCTGCACGAACCCGCCCTACGGCCTGCGCATGGAGGATCGCGAGACGGCGCGCGCGCGGCATCGCGAACTCGGCGCAGTGCTGCGCGGGCATTTCGAAGGCTGGCGCGCCGCGGTGATCACGGGGGCCCCGGATCTCGGGCTCGAGATCGGCCTGCGCGCACAGCGCACGCACACGATCTGGAACGGTGGGCTCGAATGTCGGCTGCTGCGCATCGAAGTCGCGGCCGGCAACGTGCGTGATTTCAAGCGACCGCGGCCGCTCATCGACCCCACGTTGCGCGATACCCCGGGCGCGCGGATGTTCGGCAACCGCCTCGCGAAGAACGCGAAGCGCCTCGGTGACTGGGCCGCGAAGGCCGACGTCGGCTGCTACCGCGTTTACGACGCCGACATGCCGGAGTACGCATTCGCGATCGATCTTTATACGGCAGCCGATTCGGCGACACGCTGGGCGTATGTGCAGGAATACGCCGCGCCGCGCGAAATCGAACTCGAAGCGGTGCGGCGGCGGCGCGGCGAAGCGCTGTCGGTGCTGCCGGAGGTGCTCGGCCTGCCGGCCACCCACGTGCATGTCCGCATGCGACGGCGAACGGCGCGCGGCGAGCAATACGGGAAGGAGGCGGAGCGCGGCGAGTTCCACGTCGTCGCGGAAGCGGGCCTGCGCCTGCGCGTGAATTTCACCGACTACCTCGACACCGGGCTCTTCCTCGATCACCGGATCACGCGTGCGCGCCTGCGTGCCGCCGCCGCGGGCAAGCGCTTCCTCAATCTCTTTGCCTACACGGGAAGCGCTACGGTGCACGCCGCGGCGGGCGGCGCCCGCGCGACCACCAGCGTCGACCTGTCGCACACCTATCTCGATTGGGCGCAGCAGAATCTCGCCGCGAATGCGATCACGGGCCACCGGCATCAGTTGGTGCACGCCGACTGCCGCGAGTGGCTCGCGGAGGCGGCGCAGCGCCACGAGCAGTTCGACCTCGTCTTTCTCGACCCGCCGACCTTTTCGAACTCGAAGCGCATGCAGGGCGTGCACGACGTGCAGCGCGACCATCCGGCGCTGATCGAGGCCTGCCTGCGCCTGCTCGCGCCGGGAGGGTTGCTCGTTTTCTCGACCAATGCGCAGAAGTTCCGCCTCGATCCTTCACTCGGGGCGCGATTTGCGGTGAACGACATCACCCGTGCGACGATTCCGGAGGATTTTGCGCGCAGCCCGCGAATCCACAGCTGCTTCGAGATTCGTACGAGCTGATGGGTATACACTGCCGCGCGTGCGTCGGAATCGCCTGGGGGGTCCCATGCTTCGTTCACTCGTTCTGGCCGCCATTCTCGCCGCGTCATCGGGCGCGGTCCTCGCCTACGAGAACTTCGGGCCGTATGTCGGCGTAGGGGCCGGCAAGTCGAAGGCCAGTACGGCACTCGACACCGGCACGAACCAGTTCGCGATCGACGCCGACGACACGGCATGGCGCGTATTCGCCGGCTATCGCTTCTCGCCGTATTTCGCGTTCGAGGCCAGCTACGTGGATTTCGGTGAATTCTCGGACGATTCCGCCGCCGAGCGCCTGACCATCGGCCTGCGGGGCGTGACCCCCTGGCTGGTCGCTTCGTGGCCGATCGGCAAATTCGAGCTGCTCGCGCGACTCGGCTATTTCATCAACACGACCGGCTTCGAGCTGCGCACCGCGACCGACCGGATCCAGGTGAGCAGCAGCCAGGATTCGATCACCTACGGCGCGGGCATCGGCATGATGCTGGGTACGCACATCAACCTGCGGCTCGAATACGAGCGCGTCAATCCCGACGAGTTCGAGGACGCGGATGCCGTGTGGCTCACGGCCGCCTGGCGTTTCCTGTAGTTACAGCAGGTCTTTCAACCGGTACCACGCCATCGCGAGCACGAGTGCGGGCCTGCGCAGCAGCGCGCCGCCGGGGAACTCGCGATGCGGGATGCGGCTGAACACGTCGAAGCGCTCCGCCGTGCCGGCGATCGCTTCCGCGAGCAACTTCCCCGCGATGCCGGTGAGCACCATGCCGTGCCCGGAGAACCCTTGCAGGTAGTACACGTTCGGCGCGAGGCGCCCGAAGTCCGGTGCGCGGTTCATCGTGATGTCGACATAGCCGCCCCAGCTGTGCTCGATGCGCGCGCCGCGCAGCTGCGGGAAGACGTGCAACATGCGATCGCGCGTCGCGTTCGCGGTGTTGAACGGGTCGAGCCCCGAGTAACTGACGCGCCCGCCGAAGAGCAGCCGGTGGTCTCGCGAGCGGCGGAAGTAGTCGAGCACCCAGTTGATGTCGGTGACGGCGGCATCGTTGGCGATGAGTTCGCGCGCGCGCGCCTCGCCCAGCGGCTCGGTCGCGACGATATAGGTGCCGACCGGCATGATGCGTTTCGCGATCCGTGGCGCCGTGCTGCCGAGCCATGCATTGCCGCAGAGCGCCAGGTGCCGACAGCGGACGCTGCCCTGCGGCGTTCGCACGCGCACCGGACCGCGGCTGCCGGCACCGTCGATCGTGCCGGCGCCGGCTTCGTAAGTGAGTGCGCGGCTGCCCTCGAATATGCGCGCGCCCGCCGCCGTCGCCGCCGCGGCGAGGCCGAGCGTGTAGTTGAGCGGATGCAGGTGGCCGCTCTGCGAATCGAAGGTGCCGGCGAGATAGCGCTTGCTCGCGATCAGCGTGCGCACTTCTTCCTGCGGCACGAAACGCAGGCTCGTGTAGCCGTAGCGATCGTGGATGCGTTCGGTCCAGCGGCGCAGTTCCGTGACCTGCCGCGGCTTGACCGCCACGTGCATCTGGCCGGGCACGTAGTCGCAGTCGATCGCATGGCGCGCGATGAGTTCGCGCATCAGCGCGAGGCCCTCGACGGTGATGTCCCAGACGCGACGCGCGTCGCTTTCCCCGATGAGCGCTTCGGTCTTCTCCTCGCCGGCGGCGAGGCCGAAGAGCGCCTGTGCCCCGCTGCGGCCCGATGCGCCCCAGCCGACGCGCGCGGCTTCGAGCAGCACGACCCGGTAGCCGCGCTCCGCGAGATGCAGTGCGGCCGAGCAACCCGCGATCCCCGCGCCGATGACGCACACGTCGCACTCCACGTCGCCCGTGAGCGGCGGGTGCGTCGGCGCTGCGTGGCGCGTCGCGGCGTAGTAGCTGGCGACGTAGTCCTCGCTCACAAGGGACCCAGGTACCACGCGCACTCGAGCGGCGTGACATGGGTGTTGAACTCGTCGAGTTCGGCGCGCTTGACGGTGGCGTAGAGCCGCGCGAAGCGCTCGCCGAGGTACTCGCGCGCGAACGCGCTCGCCGCGAAGCGCTCGACGGCGACGGCCCAATGCGTCGGCAGCGGCGCGCCGCCGGCCTGCGTGTACGCGTTGCCGCTCACGGGCGGCGGCGCCTCGAGGCGCTTCGTCAGGCCATGGTGAATGCCGGCAAGCATCCATGCGAGCACGAGGTACGGGTTCGCGTCGGCGCCGGCCTGCCGGTATTCGATGCGGCGGTTCGCGGCGTCGCTCACCGGCACGCGCACGGCCGAACCGCGATTGTTGATCGACCAGCTCGGCGTCAACGGTACGTACGCCTCGCTGCGAAAGCGCCGAAACGAATTCGGGCCCGGTGCGCAGATCGCCATGCCGTCGGCCATCGAGTCGAGGAGGCCCGCCACGGCCTGCCGCAGCGGCGCGTGCGCAGCGGGGTCGTCGCAGGCGAAGATGTTGTGGCCCTCGCGATCGAGGAGGCTCAGGTGGATATGCAGGCCGCTGCCGGCCATTTCGCGATAGGGCTTCGCGAGGAAAGTCGCATCGATCCCGTGCGCGCGCGCCACGCTTTTCACGATGCGCTTGAAACGCAGCGCCTGATCGCAGGCGGCGAGCGCATCGGGCAGGTGTTGCAGGTTGACCTCGTATTGCCCGGGGCCGTATTCCGGCAGCGCGCTGGTGGCCGGAACTTCCTGCGTGCCGCAGTCGCGCGTGATCTGCGACAGGACCGCCGAGTATTCGTTGAGGTCCGTCATTGCGTTGATCTGGGTGCGGAACTCGCGCCGCCCGGTGAGCGGACCGCGGGGCGGCTGGGGCAGGCCGTCGGCGCCGCGCTCGAGATCGACGAAGTAGAACTCGTACTCGATCGCGACGACGGGCGTGAACCCGAGCGCGGTGAGACGCGCGAGCGCCGAGGCGAGCACGTGGCGCGGATCGCCGTAGAACGCGCGACCGTCCGGCTCGTGCATCGTCACCTGAAGTTGGGCGAGGTGATCCTTCTGCCAGGGGACCGGCACCAGCGTGCCGGGGATCGGCCGGCAGGGGCGATCGGCATCGCCGTCGTCGAAACCGAGCCCCGTCGCCTGGACGGTGCCACCGAGCACGTCGAGCGCGAACATCGAACCGGGCAGGAGCATGCCGCTGCGATAGGCCGTCTCGATGCCGCCGCGATCGAGGCGTTTGCCGCGCTCGACCGTGTTGAGATCGTGCAGGAAAACGTCGAAATGCCGCGTCTCGGGGTGGGCTTCGAGGAAACGCTGGAGCTCGGCGCGCGCATCGCTCGACATGGGGGCCTCGTTCAGGATTCTGGACACCCGTTGTGGGCGGCCGCGGCGCAAGCTTATGCGGGCGCGCAAGCCGGCCGCAAATCAAGTGGGGCGCTCACGAGGCCACAGGGGTCATTGATGCGGTGCACCATCCGCTCCGGCGCGAGCTGTGTTCTAATGGGTGCGCACCCGGTCCGGACGGGCCGGGTGATAAATATCCTAAACACGCGTCCGGGTAATCCGATGGCCATGAGGCGTCCAGTGATCGGCATTCCGGCGGATCGCCGCATGTTGGGCGAGCATCCGTTCCATGTCGTCGGTGAAAAATACATCCGCGCGGTGATCGACGCGGCGGGTGCGCTGCCGGTGCTGATTCCGGCGCTCGGCGCCGAAATCGGGACCGACGAACTGCTCGAACACGTCGACGGCATCCTTTTCACGGGGGCGCGTTCGAACGTTGAACCGCATCGCTATGCGGGCGAGCCGAGCGAGCCGGGCACGGACCACGATCCCGCGCGGGATGCGACCACCTTGCCGCTCATTCCGCGCGCGGTTGCGCTCGGCGTGCCGGTCCTCGGCATCTGCCGCGGCTTCCAGGAGATGAACGTCGCCTTTGGCGGCACGCTCTGGCAGAAGGTGCAGGAGCAGGAAGGCCTCGCCGACCACCGCGAGGACAAGACGCAGCCGCTCGAGGTGCAGTACGGCCCGGCGCACGACGTCGAACTCGTCGAGGGTGGCGTGCTGCGCGCACTGGCGGGGAGTGATCGACTCAAGGTCAATTCGGTCCACGCGCAGGGAGTGCGAACACTCGCGCCGGCGCTCACGGTCGAAGCGCGCGCGCCGGACGGCCTGATCGAGGCCTTTCGCGTCGCGAAGGCGCCGCATTTCGCGCTCGCGGTGCAATGGCACCCCGAGTGGCAGGTGATGAGCCAGTCTTTTTCGCGTGCTTTGTTTGCGGCCTTCGGTGCCGCGAGCGCCGAGCGCGCCCAGGTCAGGTGATTTATGACGGGTGAGATCCAGCAATTCTTTCGCGATCACGGCATTTCCGAAGTCGAGGCGATCATTCCCGACATGGCGGGCATCGCGCGCGGCAAAGTGATGCCGGCGGCGAAGTTCGCCGAGGACGAGGGCATGCGGCTGCCGGAAAGCATTTTCCTGCAGACGGTGACAGGCGATTACCCCGAGGACCCCGAAGGGGCGATGAGCCCCGCGGAAATCGACATCGTGCTCAAGGCCGATCCGAAAACCGTGCGCCGCGTGCCGTGGACGGCCGAGCCGACCGCGCAGGTGATCCACGACTGCTTCTACGCCGACGGGCGCCGCGTCACGATGGCGCCGCGCCACGTGCTGCGTCAGGTGCTCGAACTCTACGCGCAGCGCGGCTGGGACCCGGTGGTGGCGCCGGAGCTCGAGTTCTACCTCGTCGAGCCGAACGCCGACGCCGACTACCAGCTGAAGCCGCCGATCGGGCGCTCGGGGCGCTCCGAGCCGGGACGGCAGTCGTACAGCATCGCGGCCGTCAACGAGTTCGACCCGATGTTCGACGACATGTACCAGTTCTGTGAAGACCAGGACATCGAGATCGACACGCTGATCCATGAGGACGGCCCCGCGCAGATGGAAATCAACCTGCTGCACGGCAATGCGCTCGAACTGGCGGACCAGGCGTTCCTTTTCAAGCGCACCGCGCGCGAAGCGGCGCTGCGCCACAAGATGTACGCGACGTTCATGGCGAAGCCCCATGCCAAGGAGCCGGGCAGCGCGATGCACATCCACCAGAGCATCATCGACCTGAAGACGCGCAAGAACATCTTCTCGAACGCCGACGGCACGCCGAGCCCGCTGTTTTTCTCGCACATCGCGGGCCTGCAGAAATACCTGCCGTTCGCGATGGCGCTGCTCGCGCCGAACGTCAATTCCTACCGGCGCATCACGCGCTTCCAGACGGCGCCCATCAACGTGCAATGGGGCTATGACAATCGCACCGCGGGCCTGCGCGTGCCGATGTCGGACGTCGAGGCGCGCCGCGTCGAGAACCGCCTCTCGGGCGCCGACGCGAACCCGTACATCGCAATCGCCACCTCGCTCGCCTGCGGCTACCTCGGCATGATCGAGGGCTTGCAGCCCTCCGAACCGATCCCGGGGAGCGCGCACGACCTGCCGTTCGCGTTGCCGCGGTCCCTCGACGAGGGCATCAGGAAGCTGCGCGAATGCCAGCCGCTGATCCGCGTGCTCGGCGAGCCGTTCATCTCGGCGTTCACGATCGTGAAACAGGCCGAGTACGAAGTCTTCCTGCAGGTGATCAGCTCGTGGGAGCGGGAGCACCTGCTTTTGAACGTTTGAAGCTAAGAGCTAAGAGCTAAGAGCTAAGAGCTAAGAGCTAAGAGCGGAGAGCCAGAAGCGCCGGCTGGCTGGCCAACGCTCTGGCTCTAAGCTCTAAGCTCTTAGCTCTAAGCCCCTGGAGTTCCTGATGTCGCGACTTTCTACCGCGGAATTGCAGCGTCTCGATTCCGCCCACTACCTCCACCCGTTCACCGATTTCAAGCAGCTCGCGGCCAAGGGTGCGCGGGTGATCACGGGCGCAGAGGGGGTCTGGCTCATTGATTCCGACGGCAATCGTATCCTCGACGGCATGTCGGGACTCTGGTGCGTGGCGCTCGGTTACGGGCGCAAGGAACTGGCGGACGCGGCGTACCGGCAGATGCTCGAGCTGCCTTACTACAACAGCTTCTTCCAGTGCGCGCATCCGCCCGCGATCGAGCTGGCGCAGCGCCTCACCGAGGTCACACCGCCGCAGTTCAAGCACGTGTTCTTCACGGGTTCGGGCAGCGAGGCGAACGACACGATGGTGCGGCTCGTGCGCCGCTACTGGCAGTTGCGCGGCGAGCCTGCGCGCAACGTGATCGTGAGCCGCTGGAACGGTTACCACGGCAGCACGGTCGCCGGCGCATCGCTCGGCGGCATGAAGCCGATGCACGAGCAAGGCGGCCTGCCGATCCCCGGGATCGTGCACATCAACCAGCCCTACTGGTTCGAGGAGGGCGGCGATCTGTCACCGGCCGAGTTCGGGCTGCGCGCCGCGCGCGAGCTCGCCGCGAAGATCGAGGAAATCGGGCCGCACCGCGTCGCGGCGTTCATCGGCGAACCGGTGCAGGGGGCGGGGGGCGTGATCATTCCGCCCGAGACCTACTGGCCCGAGATCCAGCGCATCTGTGATCACTACGGAATCCTGCTCGTGTCGGACGAGGTGATCTGCGGCTTCGGGCGTACCGGCAGCTGGTTCGGGTGCGAGCATTTCGGCACGCGCCCCGACCTGATGCCGATCGCCAAGGGGATGTCCTCGGGCTACCTGCCGATCGGCGGCCTGATGGTGGCCGATCGGGTCGCGCAGGTCCTGATCGACAAGGGCGGCGAGTTCTTCCATGGATTCACCTACTCGGGCCATCCGGCCGCCTGTGCGGTGTCCGTGGCCTGCCTCGACATCCTGCGTCGGGAGAAGGTCGTGGAACGGGTGCGCGACGAACTGGCCGGGTATTTTGCGGCGAAATGGCGGAGCCTCGCGGATCATCCGCTCGTGGGCGAGACCCGCAGCCTCGGCCTCCTGGGTGCGCTCGAACTCGTGCCGGCGAAACCGTCGCGCCGGTTTTTCGCAAATCGTGGCGAAGTTGGCGGTGCGTGCCGCGACCTGTGCGTCGCGAACGGCGTCATTTCGCGGGCGGTGCGCGACACGATGATCGTCGCCCCGCCGCTCGTGATCACGCCTGCCGAGATCGACGAACTGGTCGTCCGCGTGGCGCGCGCGCTCGATCAGACGGCGGCGCGCGTCGCGAAGCAACACTGGGCATAGCCCGCCGGCTGTTATATAAATGGCGCTGTCGGTACAGGGGGATATCCAAATGTCGATTTCAATGCGCATCCTGCTCGTTTCGGCCACGGCGCTTTTCGCGGTGTCGTGTGGCAACAAGCCGCCGCCGGACGCGGCCCCCGCAGCGGCCGATGCCGCCAAGCCCGTGCTCGACACCGACGCGGAGAAAGTCCTCAACGTCTATAACTGGTCGGACTACGTCGACCCGACCGTGATCCCGGATTTCGAGAAAGAAACCGGCATCAAGGTCAACTACGACGTGTTCGACTCGAACGAGGTGCTCGAGACGAAGCTGCTCTCGGGCAACACCGGCTACGACGTGGTCGTGCCCTCCGCATCGTTCCTCTCGCGCCAGATCAAGGCGGGCGTGTTCCTCGTGCTCGACAAGTCGAAGATCCCGAACCTCGTCAACGCCGACCCGGCCGTGACCCAGAGCATGGGGCTGCACGACCCGGGCAATGAACATTCGGTCACCTACATGTGGGGTACCTCGGGCGTTGGCTACAACGTCGCCAAGGTCAAGGAAGTGATGCCCGACGCGCCGGTCGACAGCTGGCGGATGTTCTACGATCCGGCCGTCATTTCGAAGTTCAAGGACTGCGGCGTCACGCTGCTCGACGCTCCGTCCGAAGTCCTCGGCACCGTGCTGATCTGGCTCGGTCGCGACGCCAACAGCGAAAAACCCGAGGACCTGAAGGCGGCCGAAGACGTGCTGATGAAGATCCGGCCGTTCGTGCGCTACGTGAACTCGTCGAAGTACATCGACGATCTCGCGAACGGCGAGATCTGCCTCGCGCTCGGCTGGAGCGGTGACGTGCTGCAGGCCCGCGATCGCGCCAACGAGGCGGGCAAGGGCATCGAGATCAAGTACAACATCCCGAAGGAAGGCGCGATCGCCTTCTACGACAACTTCGCGATCCCGAAGGATGCGAAGCACGTGAAGAACGCCTATCTCTTCATCAACTACATGATGCGACCCGACGTCGCGGCGAAGAACACCAACTTCGTCAACTTCGCGAGCAACAACGCCGCCGCGCTGCCGATGATCGACGATTCGGTCAAGAGCGACGTGTCGATCTATCCGACGCCGGAAGTGAAGGCGAAGATCGTGCCCGATCTCGCCGAGAGCCCCGAGTTCACGCGCCAGCTGACGCGCTCCTGGACCCGTTTCCGGACCGGCAAGTAGCCGTAGCGGGCGGGCATCGACTGACGCCCGCCCGCCCCGTTCGCCGATCGACTCGTCACTGGAAGGCTGCCCGTGGCCGAACGACGCAACGACAACAAGCGCGAGCCCTGGCGCGACCCCGGAGCCCAGCCCTATATCCAGATCGAGAACGTCACCAAGCGCTTCGGCGATTTCGTCGCGGTCAACAACGTTTCGCTCAAGATCTACCAGCACGAGATCTTCTGCCTGCTCGGCGGCTCGGGCTGCGGCAAGACGACGCTGCTGCGCATGCTGGCAGGTTTCGAGGCGCCGAGCTCCGGCCGGATACTGATCGACGGCAAGGACATGGCCGATACGCCGCCCTACGAGCGGCCGACCAACATGATGTTCCAGTCGTATGCGCTCTTTCCGCACATGAGCGTGGCGAAGAACGTGTCCTTCGGGCTCGAGCAGGAGAAGCTGCCGAAAGCCGAGATCGCGCAGCGGGTCGATGAAATCCTCGATATCGTGAAGATGCGGGAGTTCGCGCAGCGCAAGCCGCACCAGCTGTCCGGCGGCCAGCGCCAGCGCGTGGCGCTCGCGCGCGCGCTTGCCAAGCGTCCGAAGCTGCTGCTGCTCGACGAGCCGCTCGGCGCGCTCGACAAGAAGCTGCGCGAGCAGACTCAGTTCGAGCTGATCAGCATCCAGGAACGACTCGGCGTCACCTTCGTCGTCGTCACGCATGACCAGGAGGAAGCGATGACGCTGGCCTCGCGCATCGGCGTGATGAACCGCGGCGAAATCGTCCAGGTCGGAACCCCGAGCGAGATCTATGAGTTCCCCGGCACGCGCTTCGTCGCGGATTTCATCGGTTCCGTGAACACCTTCGAGGGCCGGCTGATCGAGGACCTGCCGGATCGCGTGCGCATCGAGTCGCACGAGCTCGGAGGCGTGGTCTATGTGGATCACGGCATCAGCTCGGCGCCCGGCGCCGTCGTGTGGGCGGCGATCCGGCCGGAAAAGATCAACCTCTCGCGTACCGCGCCGGCCCAATCGGCCGAGAACTGCGTGAAGGGTGTCGTCAAGGAGATCGCTTACATGGGCGACCTGTCGATCTACCTGGTGCAGATCGGCTCGGGAAAGACGGTGCGCGTCACCCTGCCGAACATCGAGCGCCTGTCGGACGACGAACGCATCCTGTGGGACGAGCACGTGTATCTCTCCTGGCACAGCTCGAGTCCCGTGGTGCTTTCGCAGTAGCGCTCGCCGACGCATGCCGCGCGTTCCGCTGCCATCACCTCCCCACAGGCTCCTCGCCGGGCGCCTCGGCCCGTGGTGGCAGCTGTTCTTCCGCTATGGCCCCCCGCGCTGGACCCTCTACATGCGGCACAACTGGGCGGGCGGCCGGCTCGTCATCGCCGTGCCGTACCTGTGGTTGCTGCTGTTCTTCCTGATCCCGTTCATCATCGTCTTCAAGATTTCGTTCTCGGAAGTGCGGCTCGCGATGCCACCCTACGCGCCGCTGCTCCAGTGGGCCTCCGAAAAGGTGGTCGATGTCCACCTGAACCTCGGCAACTACCTGTTCCTCCTTACCGATGACCTGTACATCAGCGCCTACCTGTATTCGGTGAAAGTGGCGGCGATTTCGACCTTGTTCTGCCTGCTGATCGCCTATCCGATGGCCTACGCGATGGCGCGCTCGTCCCCGGCGACCCGCAACCTGTACCTGATGCTGATCATCCTGCCGTTCTGGACTTCGTTCCTGCTGCGTGTCTACGCGTGGATCGGGCTCCTCAAGAACAACGGCGTGATCAACAACACGCTGATGGCGCTCGGCGTGATCGACGAGCCGATCACGATGATGCAGACCGATTTCGCGGTTTTCATTGGCATCGTGTACTCGTACCTGCCGTTCATGATCCTGCCGCTCTATTCCAATCTCGAGAAGCACGACTTCACACTGCTCGAGGCGGCGGCCGACCTCGGCGCCGGGCCCATCAGATCCTTCCTGCGCATCACCTTGCCGCTTTCCATGCCGGGCATCGTCGCGGGTTCGCTGCTGGTGTTCATCCCGGCGGTGGGCGAGTACGTGATCCCCTCGCTCCTCGGCAGCACCGATCAGCTGATGATCGGACGCGTGCTGTCCGACGAGTTCTTCGCCAACCGCGACTGGCCGGTGGCGAGCGCCGTCGCGATCGCGATGCTGGTGTTGCTGATGATTCCGATCATGGTGTTCCAGCGCTTCCAGGCGCGTGAACTGGCGGGCGCCAAATGATGAAGAAAGGCCGCCACTGGTTTTCGAAGACAGGCTTGTGGTTCGGGCTCGCGTTCCTCTACGTGCCGATCATCTCGATGATCGTGTTCTCGTTCAATAATTCGCGCCTCGTCACCGTCTGGGACGCGGCGAACTCGCCCACGCTCAAGTGGTATGGCGAGCTGCTTCGCAACGAGCAGATCCTCGGCGCCGCGTGGCTGTCGATCCGCATCGCGGCGATGACTGCCAGCGGCGCGGTGATCCTCGGAACGCTCGCCGGCCTCGTGCTTGCGCGCTTCGGGCCCTTCCGCGGGCGCGCGTTGCTGTCCGGCATGACCACCGCGCCGCTCGTGATGCCCGAAGTCATCACCGGCCTTTCGATGCTGCTGCTTTTCGTCGCCCTCGAGCAGCTGATCGGTTGGCCGGAAGGGCGTGACATCACCACGATCACGATCGCGCATATCACGTTCGCGATGGCCTATGTGACCATCGTCGTGCAGTCGCGCCTCGCGGGCTTCGACCAGTCGCTCGAGGAGGCGGCGCTCGATCTCGGGGCGCGGCCGGCGAAAGTGTTCTTCCGGATCACGCTGCCCCTGATCGTGCCGGCCATCATGTCGGGCTGGCTGCTCGCTTTCACGCTCTCCTGGGACGATGTCGTGATTTCTCAGTTCGTCGCCGGGCCCGGGTCGACGACCCTGCCGATGGTCATATTCTCGAAAGTCCGCCTCGGCGTCAGCCCGGACGTCAACGCCCTCGCCTCCATCATGGTGCTGATCGTGGCGATCGGCGTCGTTGCCTCCGCGATCTGGATGCGCCGGCAGGAACGCCGCCGCGACCGCGAAATGCAGATGGCGGCCGCCGCAAACAAGTAACCTGCGCGCGTGGCAGGCGTAAATCTCGGTATCGATTTCGGCGGCTCCTCGATCAAGGCGGGGCTCGTTGATGTCGAACGGGGCCGTCTCGGCGAGACGATCTCCGTGCCGACGCCGGTCCCCTCGACGCCGCACGCCGTCGTCGAGGTGATTCGCGGTATCGATGCGCGATTGCCCGGGGCCGCGGCCGTGGGTTTCGGATTTCCATCGGTCGTCAAGCAGGGGAAGGCGTGCACCGCGGCCAATATCGACGCCGCGTGGATCGGCGCCGACGTCGGGGCGCTGCTGACGGAGGCGCTCGGGCGCCGCGCCACGTTTCTCAATGACGCCGATGCCGCCGGCCTCGCCGAGATGCGCTTCGGCGCCGGGCGGGATGTGCCGGGCACCGTGCTCGTGCTGACCTTCGGCACGGGTATCGGCTCGGCGCCGTTCATCGATGGCAAGCTGCTCCCCAACACGGAGTTCGGGCACCTCGAAATGCGCGGTGGTTCGGCGGAGCTGTGGGCCTCGGCGCGTGTTCGCACGGAGCTGTCACTCGACTGGCCGGCGTGGGGCGCACGGGTATCCGAATACCTCGCGCACATGGAGCGCCTGTTCTGGCCGGACCTGATGATCCTGTGCGGCGGCATCAGCGAGCACTTTGCCGATTTCGCGCCATTTCTGAAGGCGCGGGCGCCGATCCGGCCGGCCGCGCTCGGCGCCGCCGCAGGGATCATCGGCGCGGCCCTCGCTGCGGCATGAGGGTCGGCGACGGCGGCACCGAGGGCAAGCTCCCGGACGTCGGCACGACGATCTTCACCCTCATGTCGCGTCGCGCCGCCGAGCTCGGTGCGCTCAACATCGGCCAGGGGTTTCCCGATTATCCGGTCGATCCGCGACTGGCGGGCGCGCTCGCCGAGGCGGTCGCCGAGGGCCACAACCAGTACGCGCCGATGGAAGGCAGCGTGGCGCTGCGTGAGGCGATCGCCGCCAAGTTGCGGACAAGCCATCGCATCGAAGTGGATCCGCTCGCCGAAATCACGGTGACCTGCGGCGCGACCGAGGCGATCTACTCCGCGATCCAGGCCGTGGTCGGGCACGGAGACGAGGCGATCGTGTTCGACCCGGCCTACGATTCCTACGACCCCGCGATCCGCCTCGCCGGCGGCCGGGCCGTGCACATCCCGCTCGCGCCGCCGCGCTTTCGCTACGACTGGGATCGGGTCGCGGCCGCGATCACGCCGCGCACGCGGCTCGTGATCCTGAACACGCCACTCAATCCGGCGTGCACCGTCGCCCGCGCCGGCGATCTCGTCGCGCTGGCGGCCCTGCTGCGGGACCGGCCGATCACGTTGCTTGCGGATGAAGTGTACGAACACGTGATCTACGACGGCCGGCGCCACCAATCGGCGCTCGCGCACGCCGAGCTGCGCGCGAAAAGCTTCGTGGTGTACTCCTTCGGCAAGACGCTCCACGCGACCGGCTGGCGTACGGGCTATTGCGTCGCGCCGGCGGCTCTCACGCGCGAGCTGCGCAAAGTGCACCAGTTCAACACCTTCAGCATTGCCGCACCGCTGCAGGCGGCGATTGCGCGCTATTTGCCGAAACACCCGGAATGCTGGCAGGGGCTCGCCGGTTTCTTCGAAGCGAAGCGCGATCGCTTCCTGCAGGCGCTCACCGGCAGCGGCTTCGGTGCACACCCGGCCGAAGGCAGCTATTTCCAGCTGCTCGACTATTCCGCGATCGCTCCGGACGCCGGCGACCTCGAGTTTGCACGCCGGCTGCTCGAGGAGGGCGGCGTGGCGACGATTCCGCTGTCGCCGTTCTACCTGGAGCCGCCGCGCCTGCCGTTCGTGCGCGTGTGCGTCGCGAAGCAGGATGCAACGCTCGATGAGGCGGCGCGGCGATTGCGCGCGTTCGAGGACCGCGCCGCGCGGTAGACTGCGCGCATGCGAATCTCGCTCATCCAGACGGCCCTCGCGTGGGGCGATCGCGAGGCGAATCGCCTGAACTTTTCGCGGCTGCTCGCGCTGCTCGCAGGCGCCACCGACCTCGTCGTGCTGCCGGAAACATTCACCACGGGCTTCGACATGCAAGGCGGTGAGCGTGCCGAGCCCATGGGCGGCGCGACCTGCGAGTGGCTCAGCGCCGAGGCGCGGCGCCTCGATGCCGCGGTGCTCGGCAGCGCGTTCATTCGCGATGCGGCCGGCGTACACAATCGCGCGCTTTGGGCGACGCCGGACGGTACGATCGCCTACTACGACAAGCGGCATCTCTTTCGCATGGCCGGCGAACATGAGCACTACTCCGCAGGCGTCGCGCCGCTCCTGATCGCGTGGCGCGGCGCGAACATTGCTCCGCTCGTGTGTTATGACCTGCGCTTTCCGGTATGGAGTCGACGCCGCGAGGGCTACGACTACGACATCCTGGTCTATGTCGCGAACTGGCCCGCCGCCCGTCAGTACGCGTGGCAGCAACTCCTGCGCGCCCGTGCGATCGAGAATCAAGCCTGTGTCGTCGGCGTGAACCGCGTCGGCGCGGACGGCAATGGCGTTGCATATGCCGGCGGCAGCGTGGTGCTCGACCCGCTCGGGCAGCCGCTCCTCGAACAGGGCGACGCCGCTTCGACGGACACCGCCACCCTCGATCTCGGCGCCCTGCGCGATTTGCGCACGCGGTTTCCGGTGGCGCTCGATGCGGATCCCTTCACGCTCGGGCCGGGGGAGGAGACACCATGAAAAAGCCGACACGCGTCAATCATCCACCGGCCGTGCACGTGCCTCCCGACAACCACCCGGTCGTCGCGCCGATCTACCAGACCGTCAAGTTCGAGTTCGAGTCGGTGGAGGAAACGGTGCGCAGCCTGCGAGGCGAACGCCCGGGCTTCTTCTACATGCGTGCCGCAAACCCGACGACGCGCCAGCTCGAGCTCACGCTCGCGTCGCTGCAGGATCGCGACGACTGCCTTGCGACAGCGTCCGGCGTCAACGTGATCGCGCAGACGCTGATCGGGCTCACGAAACAGGGTGACCACGTACTCGGCTTCGTCGAAACCTACGGGCCGACGCGACAGATCATCCGGCGCCTGCTGGGGCGCTTCGGCGTGACCCATACCTTGCTCTCGATCGAAGACCTGCCGGGGATCGAGCATGCGCTCTCGACCACGCCCACGCGGCTCGTGATGTTCGAGTCGCCGACGAATCCGGTCACGAAGATCGCCGACATCGAAGCGATCACCCGCCTCGCACGCCGCCACGGGGCGGTGACCGTGATGGACAACACCTTCGCGGGCCTGCACCAGCATGGCGAGTACGACGTCGACTACTTCCTGCACAGCCTCACCAAGTACGCGTCGGGTTCGGGCGACGTGATGGGTGGCGCCGTGATCGCGCGCGCCGAATTGCTGAAGCCGCTGCGCGCCGAATTCTCGGTGCTGGGCGGCGTGCTCGATCCGCATGCCGCGTTCCTGATCCAGCGCGGACTCAGGACCTATTTCGTGCGCTATCGCGAGCAGAGCGCCAGCGCGCTCCAGGTGGCCGAGCGGCTGGCGCGGCACCCGGCCGTGGCGCGCGTGCGCTATCCGGGGCTGGCGGCTCATCCACAACACGCGCTCGCGCGTGCGCAGATGCGCGATTTCGGCACCATCGTCAGCTTCGATCTGCGCGCCGGGGCCGAGGCGGGGCGGCGTTTCACCGAGGCGCTGCAGCTTTTTGCCAAGACGGCGAGTCTCGGCTCGACCGAGTCACTGGTGATGGCGCCGCAGATGCTGAAGTCCCGCGACCTCACGGCCGAGCAGCTCGTGATCTCCGCGGTCACCGAAGGCACGGTGCGCCTGTCGATCGGCCTCGAGGACCGTGACGACCTGTTGGCGGATGTCGATCGGGGGCTCGCCGCCGCGGAAGCGTGAGCCGTTCTGCGGTTTTGCGTGCCGTCGCTTTACAGTTTTCGCCCCGCATTGCCTGATGGTCCCGTCGAATTTCGGGACCAAGGCTTATGTTCAATCGGTCGGCCCAGCGCAGTTTCGCGCGGTCGGGAAATACGGCGGTCGCGACACCGCTGCCACTCGTACTTCGCGAATCGTTGCTCACTGGCTTTGCGGCGGAAGGCCTCGTGGTGCCGGCAAGGCCCGCTGCGCTCGATGCACTGCTGCGCGGCGAGCCCGCGGAAAGCGCGGCGCGTGAAATCGCCGATACGCTGTTCGTCGTCGTCGGGCGCGATCGCGAAGCGGAACTGTTGCACGACAGTGCGCTCGCGACGCGCAGCAAATCGCTGGCGCTGGCGAAGCTGCTCGCCGTTCCGGTGGAGACGGTCGGTGTGGCGGGCCTGCTGCATCGGGCCGGCGAAGCCTGCGCGCTGCGCGCGCTTGCGCTGGCGGAGTCCGGTACGCAGGTACGGCTCGATGCGCCTTCGCGCGCGGAACTGTGCGCACGGCACCAGCCGCAGTTCACCGAGCAACTGATCAACGCCTGGGGCTTGCCGGCGACGGTCGCCGACGTGCTGCGCACCTGGCGGCAGTTCCGGCCCACTTCGTCGCGCGCGTCCGCGGTGGTGTACTACGCCCACCTGCTGGCGAGCGAGGCCCTGCATCCCGAGTTCTTCGCGCCGGGACTCCTGCGCAGCGTCGGCGCCGAGCTCGGCATCGATGCGGCACAGCTCGACGCAATCGGCTAAGCTTGCCCCAAGAGGCCCATCAAGGGCTCGGGGGAGTGCATGTCACTTTTAAGAGCGGCGCTGGCCGCAGGGTCGGTGCTGGCGACCGGGCTGGTCCTTGCGGCTGAACGCATTCCCGTCGAGGATTTTGCGCCGAAGGCCGGCTCCTATTCGGCGATGGACCTGTCTCCTGACGGCAACCTGGTCGTCGGAACGACCCTCATCGATGGCGAGCCGATCATCACGGTCATGGACGTGGCGAAGATGGACTCCGCCGCTGTGATGCGGGGATGGATCGACAACTTCGCGGTGAACTGGTGCGGATTCAAGACCAACCGGCGACTGCTCTGCAGCTTCCGGGGTGTCGGTTACGAAGCGGGCGTGCCGTTCCCGGTCACACGGCTGGTCGGCATCAATACCGACCGCAGCAATTCAAAGGTGCTCGCGCAGGGCGGTGCGCTGGGCAGCTCGCAATTGCAGGATCGAATCCTGCACTGGCTACCCGGCGATCCGGCCCACGTCCTCATCCAGCTGGATGATCCGGAAGACACCGCAGTCTTTCCCGCCGTCTATCAGCTCGACGTCGAAAAGGGGACGACGCGGCGGATCATGCGTTCGCGCGATCCGATCCTCCGGTGGTTCGCAGACCGGGAAGGTGTGGTGCGCTTCGGCTACGGCTTCTCCGACCGGAACGCGGTATTCGTCGCGCGCGACTCGGCGGACGACAACTGGCGGGTGTTGTCGCGCTTCCGACGATTCGACGAGGCGCCGTTCGAATTCCTCGGGTTCGGCGTGCTACCCCGCACCATGATGGTGTCGGTCGAGCACAATGGGCGCGATGCCGTCTTCGAGATGGATCTCTCGGAACACGACGACCTGCAGCTCCTTTTCGCGCATCCGACCGTGGATGTCCGGGGCGCGATCGTCTGGCGCGAGACGGGCGCGGTCGTTGGATTTTCCTACGAGACCGATCGCCGCCAGCGACACTTCATTGATCCGGGGGCACAGCATGCCCAGGCGTCCATCGACGCCTCCCTGCCCGACACGAGGAACGTCGTGCTGCGCCAGGCGAGCACGTCCGCACGCTACCTCGTATCGGCGGGTTCGGACGTTCGGCCCTCCGAGTACTTCCTGTTCGACCTCGAGGCGCGCAGTCGAGTGCACCTTGCCTCGGAGACCCGATTGGCGAAGCACACCCTTGCGCCGATGCGCACGATCGAGGTCAAGACCCCGGCGGGCCTCAAGCTGCCGGGATACCTGACGTTGCCGGTGGGGGCGGAGCCGAAGAACCTGCCGGCGATCGTCCTGCCCCACGGCGGACCGTACGACCGCGACTCATGGGGGTACGACCCGCTCGTGCAGTTGCTCGCGAGCCGCGGCTACGCCGTCATCCAGGTCAATTTTCGAGGCTCCACCGGCTATGGCAGCGCGTGGCTGAATGCCGGCTTCCAGGGGTGGGGGACCGTCATGCACGAGGACATCACGAGCGCTGCGCGCTGGCTCGTGGAGCAGGGCATCGCGGACCCGAAGCGGATGTGCATCGTCGGATGGAGCTACGGCGGCTATGCGGCCCTCATTGGCGCGATCAGGGAGCCCGGCCTCTATCGCTGCGCGGCAAGCATTGCGGGCGTCACGAGCCTCGGCAAGCTGCAGCGTGACAGCGAGATCTACTACGGCGGCGGCGCCGCCAGGCGCAACCAGATCGGCACTGAAAATCTCGCCGACAACTCGCCGCTGGCCCTGGCCGACCGGCTGCAGGTGCCCGTACTGCTCGTTCATGGCACCGACGACATGCAGGTGCTGGTCGGGCACAGCGAGCGCATGGCGAAGGCCCTCGAGCGCACGGCGCATCCGGCGGAGCTCGTGCTGATCGACAAGGGCGATCACAGTCTCACCCGCGCGCAGTGGCGCGAGACGCTCTATCGCAAGCTCGTGGACTTCCTCGGGAAAAATCTCGGGCCCACGTAGGCAGCCGTCAGGCGCTGCTCGCCACCCGTACCCGGTGCATGGAGTAGGGCAGCACTTCCATCATTTCGCCGTCGACGTGTCGCTGCTGCACGTTGCGCCAGAAGTCGGCCGTGAGGATTTCGCCGTGCACCCGCATGAACGTCGCGCGCTGCGCGTCGTCGAAGGCGAGGAAGTTGATGAAGGTTTCCGGGAAGACGTCGTTGTCGGCGACATAGAACCAGCTCTCGGCGCGCATCTCGTCTTCGTCGTTCGTCGCCTGTGGCAGCTCGCGGAAGCGGCAGTCGGTGACCCGGCACAGCTCGTCGTAGTCGTAGAAGATCACGCGGCCGTGGCGGGTCACGCCGAAGTTCTTCAGCAGCAGGTCGCCCGCGAAGATGTTGGTGTAGGCGAGGTCGCGGATCGCCTGCCCGTAATCGAGCACGGCGAGCTCGGCCTGCCCGACCGAGGCGGTGCGCAGGTAGAGGTTCAGCGGCGTCATGCGCCGCTCGACGTAAAGGTGGTCGAAGATCACGTCCTCGCCCTCGAAGTGCACCGTGTTCGCGGTTTCCCCGGAAAGCTCATCGAGCAGCGCCGGCGCAAAGCGCGCGCGCGGGAAACGCAGCCGCTTGAACTCCTGCGCATCGACGAGGCGCCCGGCGCGGTCGTGCTTGAAGACATAGCTGTACTTTGCGAGCACTTCTTCGCGCAGCACGTTCTTCGGGTACGGAAAGCGATCGCGGATCACCTTGAAAACCACGTCGAACGACGGCAGCGTGAAACACACCATCACGAGGCCGCGCTCGCCGGCCGCGTGCACGAACTGGTCGGTGGTGTGCTCCATGTGGCGCATCAATTCGCGATAACGCTCGGTCTTGCCCTGCTTCGCGCGGCCGAGCACCGTGAACAGCTCGCTGACCGGCTTGCGCGGCAGCATCGCCTTCAGGAACACCACCGCCTCGCCCACGCGATCGAGGTCCACGTGGAAATAGGAGCGCGTGAAGCCGAACACGATGCTGACGTCGGCCTCCGCGAGCATCACCGCGTCCACGTGCACACCGCTCTCGGTGTTCTTGAGCGCGATCACGAGCGGCACGGTGAAGCCGCGGCCGGTCATGCGCCCGACGAGGAAGGCGCGGGTGACCTGGTAGAACACCGGCCTGATCATGTCGATGCGCGTGAGCGTGCGGCGCTCACCCAGCGAGGCGAGGTGTGCGGCGACTTCCGCCGTCACGTGCGCCACGCTGCGATCGAAGTCCTTCCATGGTGAGCCGAAGCGCAGGTCGCCCAGTACGTCTTCGAACAGCAGCGGCAGCGAGCCGCGGTGCGAATAGGTGTTCGTGACCACTTCGCTCGTGACGCTCGCGAGCGGGTCGAGGTCGGTCGCGACGAACTCGATTTCGGGGGCCACGCCCACCGTGCCGTGCAGGCGGCGCGTGATCGAGCTGAAGAAGGTCTTGGTGAACTCGCGGTCGGGCAAGCCTTCGATCTGCGCGGTGAAATGCCGGCGGATCCCGCGCCACAGTTCGCGGTCGTGGGCGTTGTCCCCGAGCCGAAGCCGCGTCTCGGCAATCGCCCGGTCAACCCAGCGGTCGTAGAGCTCGATGCGCTCGACGGCGTCGCGCTGGCTGCCCTTCCAGTCGCAAGCGTCAAAGCGCTGCGGCGCGCGCCGGGTGATGGCGCGGAACTCCGCGTTGTAGTCCGCGAATGCGGCCGCAATGTGCCGCGCGCATTCGTGGGCGAGCCCGCCTTCCGTGGCTGACGCGGAGTCCGCGGTCACTCAGAGGTTCTTGATCAGCGCGTCGGCGAACTCGCTGCACTTGACCTCGGTGGCGCCATCCATCAGGCGCGCGAAGTCGTAAGTGACGGTCTTCTGGGCGATGGTGCGGTCCATCGCGCCGAGGATGGCGTCCGCAGCTTCAGTCCAGCCCAGGTAGCGCAACATCATTTCGCCCGAAAGGATCACTGAACCCGGGTTCACCTTGTCGAGGTTGGCGTACTTCGGCGCCGTGCCGTGGGTCGCCTCGAACACCGCGTGGCCGGTCACGTAGTTGATGTTGGCGCCCGGCGCGATGCCGATGCCGCCGACCTGCGCGGCGAGCGCGTCGGAGAGATAGTCGCCGTTCAGGTTGCAGGTGGCGAGGACGTCGAACTCGTCGGGGCGCGTCAGCACCTGCTGCAGCGTGATGTCGGCAATGGCATCCTTGATGATGACCTTGCCGGCCTGCTTCGCGGCCTCCTGCTCGTCGTTCGCCGCTTTTTCGCCGCTCTTCGCCTTGGTGCGTTCCCACTGCTCCCAGGTGTAGACCCTGGCACCGAATTCGCGCTCGGCGAGCGCGTAGCTCCAGTTGCGGAACGCGCCCTCGGTGTACTTCTGGATGTTGCCCTTGTGCACGATCGTGACGCTCTTGCGCTGGTTCACGATCGCGTAATCGACGGCCGCGCGGAACAGGCGCTCGGTGCCTTCCTGCGACACGGGCTTGATGCCGATGCCCGATGTGTCGGGGAAGCGGATCTTCGCATAGGCCTTCGGGAAGGCCTGCTTGAACAGTTCCTTGAACTTGCGGTTCTCCTCCGAGCCCTGCTCGAACTCGATGCCCGCGTAGATGTCTTCGGTGTTCTCGCGGAAGATGACCATGTTCACTTTGCCGGGGTTCTTGACGGGCGAGGGCACGCCCTTGAACCACTGCACCGGGCGCAGGCACACGTACAGGTCGAGCATCTGGCGCAGCGCGACGTTGAGCGAGCGGATGCCGCCACCGACCGGGGTCGTGAGCGGTCCCTTGATCGAAACGAGGTATTCGCGACAGGCCGCGACGCTCTCGTCGGGAAGCCAGGTGTTGTAGAGCTTGTTCGACTTCTCGCCCGCAAAGACCTCGAGCCAGTGGATGCGGCGCTTGCCGCCGTAGGCTTTGGCGACCGCGGCATCCAGCACGCGCACGCTCGCGCGCCAGATATCGGGGCCGGTGCCGTCACCCTCGATGAACGGAATGACCGGCTGGTCGGGCACGACCAGCTTGCCGTTGCGGATCGTGATTTTCTCGCCGCCGGCGGGCGGGATGATCTGGGGGACCGGGACGGTGGCCATTCAGCGACTCCTTGAATAAGCTCACAATTCTAACATGTAGAATCCAGGCGCATGAGTCGCACACTGACCACCACGCCGATGGACGACGGCTTCCGGATGCCGGCGGAGTTCGCGCCGCACGCCGGCTGCTGGATGCTGTGGCCCGAGCGCCCGGACAACTGGCGCGACGCCGCGCGCCCGGCGCAGCAGGCGTTCGCAGCGGTCGCGAACGCGATTGCCGCCTTCGAACCGGTGACGATCGGCGTCAGCGCGCGCCAGTTCGAATTTGCCCGCGCACGCGTACCGGCGCACATCCGCCTCGTGGAGCTTTCCTCGAATGACGCGTGGATGCGCGACGTCGGTCCGACCTTCGTCGTCGGGCCGCGCGGCGAGCGCCGTGGCATCGACTGGCGCTTCAACGCCTGGGGCGGCCTCACCGGCGGCCTCTACTTTCCGTGGGATCAGGACGACCTCGTCGCGCGCAAGGTGCTCGAGGTCGAGCGCGCCGATCGCTACCGCGCCCCGATCGTCAACGAGGGCGGCGCGATCCATGTCGACGGGGAGGGTACGCTGCTCGTCACGGAGGAGTGCCTGCTGAACGGCAACCGCAATCCGTCGCTCTCACGCGCGCAGCTCGAGGCCGAGCTCAGGGCCTGGCTCGGCGTCAGCACGGTGATCTGGCTCGGCGAGGGCGTGTTCAACGACGAAACCGACGGTCACATCGACAACCTCGCGTGCTTCGTGCGGCCGGGCGTCGTCGCGCTCACGTGGTGCGATGCACGGCGTGATCCGCAGTACCGCGTCTCGCGCGACGCCTGGGAACGACTCAAGGACGCGCGCGATGCGCGAGGGCGGCGGCTCGAGGTGGTGAAACTCCCGATGCCAGGCCCCCTGCGCATGAACGCGCGCGAGGCTCGCGGCATCCTGACACGCGACGGCGCCAAGGCGCGTCGGGCCGGCGAGCGTCTTGCCGGAAGTTACGTGAATTTCTATATCGCCAATCGTGGCGTTGTGGTTCCGCTCCTCGACGCGCGCACCGATCGAACGGCGCTGCGGCGGATCGCGACGCTCTTCCCCGACCGCAGGATCGTCGGCGTGCCGGCGCGCGAGATCCTGCTCGGCGGCGGCAATATCCACTGCATCACCCAGCAGGTGCCCGTGGCGGGCGCCGCGCGCCGCACCGCGCGCTAACGGAGTGCCTGGTCGCGCTCGGCCGCGGCGAGCCAGTCCTTCTGCGTGCGCCGGTAGTGCGCCGGCGCGACGCGCGCCTGATCGAGCAGGTCGCGCAACACGCGCGCCGAGTCATCGTGGCGCCCGACCTTGCGCAGCAACGCCGCATAGCGCACGGTGGCTTCCGCCCCGGGGTAGTAGCCCGCCAGCGCCGCATACTCTTCGAGCGCCTTCGCGGTGTCGCCCGTCGCCTCGACGGCGCGCGCGTACAGCACGTGGCCGTCGGGGCTGATGAAATCGGGATTCTTCTCGATCAGGAGCTCGAGCGTCGTGCGCGCGCCCGCCGGATCGCCGCTTTCGAACTGCGCGATCGCGAGCCCGAGCATCAGCCGCGGATCGAATTCGTACAGACCCGACAGCGCCGAGCGATACACGCCGATGGCTTCCGCGTGCCGACCCTGTTTCGAAAGTTCGTCGGCATAGGCCTGTCGCGACGCGACGTTTCCCGAAACCTGCGCACGGTTTTCGGCGTGGCGCAGATCGCGCCCCGGGTCGAGTGCGCGCGAGACGCCGCGCGCCGCACGCGTCGCGGTACGGCTGCGCAACAGATCGGGAATCAGTTCGACGGCGACATAGGCGACGATGCCCGCGTACGACAACAGCGCGATGACCCAGATCCAGATCTGGTTCCGGCCGGTCTTGATGCAATGGATGATCAGCAGCGCCTGAAGGACGATCGAGCCGATGAGAAGTGGCATGGGCGCGAGTCTAACGTGGATAGGCAATCTCGACGAACACCGCACGCCCCCGCCCCGGAAAATAGCGATAGTCGCCGAATGCGAAGTCCGCGCGGTCGGCATAGGCGGTATCGGCGAGGTTGAGCGCGCGCAACGACAGGCGCCAGGACGGGGTCAGCGCCCAACTGGCGCGCAGGTTGGCGAGCGCGTGGCCGGCGTATTCATGGGCGTTCGCGGCATCGAGCCAATAGCGCCCCACGTCGAGCAGTTCGAGTTCGAGATCGTATTCGGGGCGCGGCGACCAGCCGATGCGCAGCGCATGCAGGTTGCGCGGCGCCGTGTCGATGTCCTTGCCGTTGCGTATCGCCTCGCCACCCTCGACGGCCGCGCTGAAAGCGTAGCGATGCCAGGCGATGCTGCCCGCGGCGCTCGCGCGCCAGTGCACCGAGGGGCGCCACTGCCACTCGTACTCGAACCCCCGATGAGTCGTCGCGCCGCCGTTCACGTTGAAACCGTTGCTGTCGCGCAGGATCACGTGGCGCTTCTCGAGTGCGTATGCCGCGAGTGACCACCCGATGCGCGTGTAGTCGCCCCGCCAGCCGAGCTCAGCGCCTTGCAGTTCCTCGGCGTCGAGGTCGGCAAGGTCCTGCTGGCGTTGCAGGCGATAAAGCTCCGTCTGCTCCGGCGGGCGAAAGCCGCGGGACCAGGAGGCATACAGGCGCTGTCCGGCGCGCGGCGCAAACATCACGTCGATCTTGGGCGCGATGTTGTCGAAATCGTCGACACGATCGGCGGGGCGGTGGTAGAGACAGCCGTTCACGCCGCAGGGCACGCCGTCCTGATCGGTGTTGCCCGCGATCATCCGGTTGTCGTAGTCGTAGCGGGTCGTCTCGAATCGCAGAGCGCCCGCCACCCGCCATCGCGGGCCCGCCTCGAAGGCGAGCGTCGCGTAGGCCCCGGCCGTGCGACCTTCGACGCGATAGTCGTAGTGCAGGCCCGCGGGCCGGATCGCGTTCGCGGCGGGCGAGCCGTCGGTGGTGGGCCCAGCCTGTGATTCGCGCAGCATTGAAGCGGACGCCTCGAGGTCGATGCCCGCGCCCCAGTTCCAGCGGTCGCCAAAGGCGCGTTGCGTCGAGGCGCCCGCCATCACGCTCGACTGCGCATTCTCTTCGAGCGGCTTGCCAAGCAGGAAGTGCTGCAGGAACTGCATCTGCGAGCGGCGCACGATGAAGTGCGCATCGTTGCTGCAACCCTCGCACGGGGCGCGTGACCAGTGCGCCGAGCCGCGTGCGCTCCACGCATCGCGAAAGGCCTCCGGATCCGGATTCGAATGCGCGATCGCGTCGTTTCGGTAGGCCTCGAAGCCGCGGATGAATCCGGCTGTTTCCTGATTGAGCACGGTGCCGGCCGCGCGCATGCGCAGCGTGCCGCCCGCGACGTCGAGGTTGTCGTAGAGCAGGTTGAGCTTGCCCTCGTCGTAGCCCGACTCGGCGCGGAAGCCGCCGTCGTGGGTGTAGAGGCCATACGCGCCGAAGCCGCGACGATCGCCGGGTGTCGCCGCCGCCAGCCGCACGCGCCGATAGTCGTCCGGGCCCCTCTCGAGCCCGACGCCGAAGCGCGACAGTTCAGCCACCGGGGGCGTGCGCACATTGATGATGCCGTGCACGGCGCTCGCGCCGTAGATCGCCGGGCCCGGGCCGCGCCAGACCTCGATGCTGCCGGCCTGCTCGGTATTCACCTCGAACAGGTCGTTGACGTTGCAGAACCCGACCGGCCGGATCGCGAGTCCATCTTCGGCGGCGAGGAAGGCGCCGCAGGCGCCCGCACCCGTGAGCACCGGCGAGCGGATCGCGACCAGGCTTTCCGCGCCGCCGCCCCGCTGCACATAGACGCCGGGCACGCGGTTGACCGCTTCGGCGTAGTGCGTCGCGCCGGTGAGCGCCAGCGCGTTCGCATCGACGACGCCGAGGCTCGCCGGCACGGCGATCAACGGTTCGGGCATGCGCGAGGCCGTGACGGTCAGTTCCGGAAGGCCGCTCGCGTCGTCCGCGTACGCGCTCGCGCTCGCGAGCACGATGAGGATTCCCCAGCGCCTCACCGCGGCAGCGCGTAGGCGATGACGTAGTCGCCCTTCGGCGTGCCGAGCCCGCCATGCCCGCCCGCCGCAATCACGACGAACTGGCGGTGATCGGGGCCCGCGCGGTAGGTCATCGGGGTTGCCTGGCCTCCCGCCGGCAGCGTGCGCTTCCACAGTTCCTTGCCGGTCTCGATATCGAATGCGCGGAACCGGCTGTCCATCGAAGCGCCGACGAACACGAGATCGCCCGCGGTCACGACGGCGCCACCGAGGCTCGGCATGCCGAAATCGCGCGAGGGCAACCAGGCCGGCGCGATGCCGCGCGTGCTGCCGAGCGGCACTTGCCAGTCGATCCGGTTCTTCCCGAGATCGATGCTCACGAGCGTGCCCCACGGGGGCCGCACGCAGGGCAGGCCCCAGGGCGAGAGCAACGGCTCGCGGCGCATGCCGAAAGGCGTGCCGCTTTGCGCCGAGAACTCCGAGTGCGGATAGTCGCCCGAGTCGCGCTGCAGGCGCAGGGTTTCACGCGGCGCGAGCGTGACCACCATGGGGAGGTGATTCACGACGATGATGACGTGATTGCGTCGCACGTCGTGCGCGACCCCGCCCCAGTTCACCCCGCCCACGTAGCTCGGAAAAAGGATCGTGCCGGCGAGATCCGGAGGCGTGTAAACCCCCTCGTTGCGGTACTTCGCGATGAGGTCCCGACATTTGCCGCGATCCCAGAAGGTGAGGCCCCATGCGTCCTCCCGCTTGATCGGCGCGTGCGAGGCGAGCGGCGGCGTCGCTGGCCAGGGCTGCGTGGGCGAGGCCTGCTCCCCGGGAACACGCGACGCCGGCACCTTGCGTTCCTCGATCCCGAAAACCGGCTCGCCGGTTTCGCGGTCGAGCACGAACAGCAAGCCCGATTTCGTCGCCTGCACCACGGCGGCGACCGAGCGTGTCTCGCTCTCGATTTCAATCAGGGTCGGCTGCGCCGCGAGATCGTAATCCCAGAGATCATGGTGGATGAGCTGGCGGAACCAGCGCACCGCGCCGGTGCGCGCGTCGAGCGCGACGAGCGAGTTCGCCATCGCGTTGTCGCCGAGCCGCTCGCCGCCGTAGAAATCGGGGCTCGCGGACCCCGTCGGAATGAACGCGAGGCCGCGGCCCGGGTCGACGGTAATGGGCGCCCACGCATTGGCGCCGCCGGTCCGTTTCGCCTGTTCAGGCCGCCAGCGACTGAAGGTCGGATGCTCGGGCGTATCCGGGATCGGATCGAACTTCCACAGCGTCGCGCCCGTGCGCGCATCGAAGCCGCGCACGATGCCGCGCTCGAGCTCGACGCCGCGGTTGTCGCCGATCGCGGAACCCACGATCACGACATCTTCGAAGGTCGCGGGCGGGGAGGTCACGAGATACTCGCCCGGCTGCGTGATGCGCGCATCGACGCCGAGCTGCACGGCCCCGCCGCTGCCGAAATCGGCGCAGGGCTTGCCGCTCTCCGCGTCGATCGCGAGGAGCCGCGCATCGAGCGTGCCCGTGAACACTCGCCGGCGGCAGGCGCCCTTGCGTGCGGGGTCGGGGTCCTCCCAGACGGTGACGCCGCGCGACGTGGCCTCGGAATAGTGCTGCTTGCGCGGGATGCGCGGATCGTAGCGCCAGCGTTCCTTGCCGGTCCCGGGATCGAGCGCAATCACGATATTGGTCGGCGTCGACAGGTAGAGCCTGCCGAACGCGAGCACCGGGGTCGCTTCGAACGCGAGCTTGTCGGCGCGGTCGAAGCCCTGGCCCAGCTCGCCGGTGCGGTAGGTCCACGCGACTTCGAGCTTCGCGACGTTGTCGCGGTTGATCTCGCGCAAAGGTGAATAGCGCTGCGCGAAGCTGTCGCCGCCATAGTGTCCCCAGTCGCTCACCATCGGCGTCTGGGCCCGGGCGGCGCCGGTGGCAAGGAGCGCGAGCGCAACGAGGAGGGTACGTGCCATGGCGGCATTATCCGCCATCACGGGACTGGTATCCTTCCCGTGTGCAACTCCCGCGGCTCGTTGCCTTGCTGCTCGCTTCCCTGCCGATCATCGCGGCCGCCGCGGAGCCGCGATTGCGCGTGGGGCTCGTGCTGTCGGGCGGTGGAGCGCGCGGCGCGGCTCATGTCGGCGTGCTCAAAGTGCTCGAAGAGCTGCACGTCCCGATTGATGCGATCGCGGGTACGAGCATGGGCGCCGTGGTGGGCGGGCTGTATGCGAGCGGTCTTTCGGCCGCGGAGATCGACGCGACGCTGCGCGCCGTGAACTGGGAAGAGCTCCTCGGCGATCGGCCGCCGCGCGACGATCTGTCGTTTCGCCGCAAGGAAGAAGATCGCAACTTCCTCGTGCGCCTGCCACTCGGGCTGCACGGCGGCGAGTTTCGCCTGCCGAAGGGCCTCGTGCAGGGTCAGAGGCTCAACGACCTGCTGCGCAGGCTGACGCTGCCCGTTGCGACGATCGGCGACTTCGACGCGTTGCCGACGCGCTTTCGCGCGATCGCGACCGACCTCGAGTCCGGCGAGCGGGTCGTGCTCGCCTCCGGCGATCTGACGACCGCGATGCGCGCGAGCCTCTCGGTGCCCGGCGTGTTCGTGCCGGTCGAGCGCGAGGGGCGGCTGCTCGTCGATGGCGGGCTTGCGGACAACCTGCCGGTCGACGTCGCGCGCTCGATGGGCGTCGATGTACTGATCGTCGTCGATGCAGGGTTTCCACTGCTGAATCGCGACCAGCTCGCCACCGTGCCGATCATCACGAACCAGATGATCGCGATTCTCGTGAGGCACAACAGCGAGATCCAGCGGGCGTCGGTGTCGGGCGCCGACGTGCTGATCGATCCGGCGCTCGCGAACGCGTCATCGTTCGATTTCCGGCATTTCGCGGCCTCGATCGACAAGGGAACCGCGGCGGCTCGCGCCGACGCACCGCGCCTCGCGAGCCTCGCGGTGCGCGAGCCCGAGTACCGATCCTGGCTCGCGCAGCGCGCGCGGGCGCGGGAAGGCAGCACACCGCAAATCGATTTCGTGCGCGTCGCCGCGGGTTCAGAGCGTTACGCGCGGCCGATCCACGACCTGTTCGGTGAGTTCGCGGGCCGGCCGCTCGACGGCGAGGCGATCGGCGCGCGCGTGACCGAACTCTATGGGCTCGGCAATCTCGAAACGCTCGACTATCAAGTCGTGCGGGACAGCACGGCGCGGCAAGGGCTCGAAGTCACTGCGAGGCGCAATTCCTGGGGCCCGAACTACATGCGTTTCGGGTTGAGCCTGGGCGATGATTTCGAGGGCAATTCCGCCTACAACGCGACCGCACGATTCGTGCTCGCCGAGATGAACCAGCTCGGCGGCGAATGGACCTGGGACCTGCAGGTCGGCGAGTCGCCCCGCATCGCAACCGAGGTGTACCTGCCGCTGTCCTACCGCAGTCGCTGGTTCGTCCTGCCGCAGGCGAAATACGAGGCGCGCAATGTCGCGCTCTTTGACGCAACGGGGCGACGCCTCGCGGAATACCGCGTGAAAGGCGCGCGCTACGGCCTTGATGTCGGGCGCGAGTTCGGGTCTTCCTTCGAGATCCGCGCCGGCGTGCATCGCGAGGACGGGGAATCTCGCGTCCGCCTCGGCGACCCCACGCTGCCGTCGGATTCATTCGATGTGCGACAGTTCTACGCGCGCATCGCCTACGACGGCCTCGACGACGTGGGCTTCCCGCGGCGCGGCGCTTCGTTTTTTCTCGACTGGACCGGCGAGCACGACCTGGCGGGCCAGGGCGCGGACGCCGACCTCGTGACCGTTGATTGGCAGATGGCCCGTTCCAGCGGTCGGCACCGCGGCGTGCTGTCGGCAAGCTTCGGCAGCAATCTCGACTCCGGCCCGGGCGAAGTACGCAACCTGTTTCCGCTCGGCGGCTTCCTCAATCTCTCGGGCCTTGCGCCCGGCGAGATCGCGGGCCGCCACTTTGCCATTGCGCGGGCCATTTACTATCGCCAGATCGGCCGCAGCGGCACCGGCATTCTCGACCTGCCGACCTACATCGGCGTTGCGTACGAAGTCGGCAACGTGTGGGACCGGCGCCGCGACATCAGCCTCGGCTCCGCCCGCAACGACTTCAGCGTGTTCTTCGGCGTGAACAGCTGGCTCGGCCCGCTCTACCTTGGTGCCGGCTACGACGACGGCGGCGACATGGCGTATTTCCTGTCGCTCGGGCGGTCGTTCTAGAAGCCGCGGCTTTCCGCGAGTTTTTCGACTTTCTCGAAACGCAGCGCGGGCGTGTCGCCGGGGCGCGAGTATTCGTGCTTGCGGCTCATGTCCGCGAGCGCCGTGTCGCGCTCGGCGGCATTCGGGAACCAGTGCGTCCTGCTCCAGTCCTGGCCGAGGAGCGTGCGGAACGGATCGTTTGAGCGAAGGCTCACGCGCAGGCCGTACGGACGCTGGTTGCGGCTGTCGGGGTTACCCCGGAGATTGTGCGGTTGTGAAATGCCCATCGGGCGCGAAGCGTATCAGAACCGCCTGTCCCCTGCGCCTTCGCGGTCCGCCCAGTGAAGGATCCGGCGCGTGACAAAAAGATAAAGGCGCTTGCCGGTGCGCATCCACAGGCGCGATGGCACTGAGCGCGTCGCGAGCACGCGCCGCTCGCGCGCAGTGAGCCGGTCCGGCAGATACGTGCGCTTGTGCTTCAGAAGATGCCGCAAGTCATCGTGCGCCAGCGCGCGAAACAGCCGCCCGCGCTTCCGCGCCGTCCACGCAAGCTGGAAATCGACGAGCGCGGGCGCGCCGTCCACCGTCACGAGCCAGTTCGGCTCCTTCGCGAGATCGTTGTGCACGACCTTGCGCACGTGCAGGCGCCGCAGCAGCGCGAACGCCGCGCGGTAGTACGCGGGGTCGGTGGGGCGCGCGCGCTGCATCGGTGCACCGTCGATCCAGCTGCGGGTCAGCACGCCCGCGCGGTGCGAAAGGAGGCGCGGGACCGAGGAAATTCCGTCCAGCCGCCGCAGCGCGCGCGCTTCCTTGCGGGCGAGCCAGCGCGCGAGCGGCGCCGCCCATATTCGCGCGGTGCGGGTGTCGCGGCACACGTGCGCCGGTTGCCCGGCATCGTCCAGCATCAGAAAGACCGCGCCGAAGTGGTCGCGCTTGAGTTCGAGCCCGGTCACGGCCGGGCTCGTCACGGCAGGGTCGCGAGGGTGGGTAGCGCGCCCGAGGCGCGCAATGCGATCGCGCCGAGCAACAGCGCGTAGAGCAGGAAGAATGCACCGGCGTCGACGAAGGCTTTCCACAGGATGGCCGGATGAACGAGCGTCGAGGAGGGGAGCGACCCTGTTGAGAAATCCGGCCACCAACGCCGCGTCGTCGCCGCGTAGCGCGCCCACGCCTCGCGATGGTGTTCGCCGAGCCAGCGTTCTTCCCGGCGCGCCGCGCTGCCGAACAGGATCGCGAGCACGACGCCGGTGACGGCGATCAGCGTCATGGATCCGGTCGCAAGCGCGAGCCCGAGCCCGCCGACGAATGAAAGCGAGTAGAGCGGATGGCGCGAAACGGCGTACGGACCGTCGCTGACGATCGCGGTGTCCTTGCGGCCCGCGATGAACACCGAACACCAGATGCGGCCGAGGCACGCGAACGCGACGCACAGCAGCGCGACGATCTGCAGCGCCACGCCCGGCGGATGGCGCGGTGCCAGCAGCGCCGACGCGACCAGCAGCGCGACGAAGTAGCCGAGGGTGAGGCGCAGGCGCGGCGTGCTGGCGGATCGGGTCATGGCGGTGTGCGGGATTGTAACGGAGCCTTGAGTTGCGGAGGGGCCGCCCCCAGACTCGAAGATCGCGAAGGAGGACGCCCGAGGAGGACGCCATGCCCCTGTTCCGCAAGTCCGCCATTCTGCCGACCGAAAGCGAAGCGCTGCCGGGCCGCACGGCGCCACTGCCGGTGCCCGCGGAGCATTTCGTCAACGGCAATCCGCTCCAGCCACCGTTCGCTGCGCCGCTCGAGGAAGCCGTGTTCGCGCTCGGCTGCTTCTGGGGCGCCGAGCGGCTCTTCTGGGAACTGCCCGGCGTCTTCTCGACCGCCGCCGGGTATGCGGGCGGCCATACTCCGAATCCCACCTATGAGGAAGTGTGCAGCGGCCGCACGGCCCATGCCGAAGTCGTGCGCGTGATCTTCGATCCACGCGTCACGAGCTACGAGGCGCTGCTGAAGGCGTTCTGGGAGTCACACGACCCGATGCAGGGCATGCGCCAGGGCAACGACGTCGGCACGCAGTATCGCTCCGCGATCTACACGGCGAGCGACGCGCAGCGGCGCGCAGCCGAGGCCTCGAGGCGCACGTACCAGGAGCGCCTCACCGCCGCGGGGCGCGGCGCCATCACGACGGAGATCCGCGACGCGCCGACCTTCTACTACGCGGAGGACTACCACCAGCAGTATCTGGCGAAAAATCCGAATGGCTACTGCGGCCTCTCCGGCTGCGGAGTCGCCTATAAATCCGCGTAGTTACCGGCCGGCAACCACGTGTAGGCGGGGTCGCGACCCAAGCTTCTTGTGGAAGACACTGGGTTGCGAGCAGGCTCATTGATGGCGTGCAGTTTTCTGCAGGAAAAATCCGCGTCATCTAGGCTTTGACGTCTACCGGAAATCTACTCGGATCTTGGTCCAAGGAAAGTCCGCTGCAAAGGCATTGATGCGCTTGCACCTCCTCTGAGTGGCAGTCGTCTCGCGTCCTCAAAGCAAGGGCGGCTCGCCGTGGCGCGCACACGAAATGTGACCCAATTGGCAGATCACTCCCGCCCTTAGCTTGTCTTGCCCTTCGATTTGCGTCACGGAACCTCGTTATTCGCGAGGAAAGCAAAGAATCTCCCATTAGGTTAGGTTGCGTCGGAATCGCAGCCCAGGGCAAGAAACCCCAATTCGCCTCAGCTACTTGGGTGTCAAGAGTGAGACGAATGCTTGCCTGGGCAGGCATTCGACTGCGCACTGAGTGTGAAATCGAGACGCGTATACCAGCTCGTGGCATAACAGTCGATCGACAGACTCAGTTCAATGGTGCTCAGGTAAAGACATGCGAAATTCAGTCAAAATTGGCGGCGGCACTAGGAGGCAACGGAAACGAAAGGGTTGAATATTTGGCGCATCCATTTTTGGCGGATGTTCGCGAGGACGCGGGAGCGCTAATTAGCCACTTTCTCGAAGCGCAATTGAAGATTCAAGAGAGTGTTCAATCGTTCGGGCTACAGATAACGGACACGTATCTCTGGCTGCTGAATCGATTCATGAAGACCGGCGAGGTAGTGCCGGGATTTGAGCCGATACTCGAATTGGTTCTGGTGAACGGAATGATCGATGGTATTTCGATGCCGGCCATGGAGAAAAGACGGCGTGCCTTTGACAGTAAATTTCCTGCGTTTGCGGACGTGACAGAGGAGCAGCGGGCCTTGGCTCAGAAAATGATCGATGCACATCGACAGAAGTTGGAAGCAATGAACTTGAAGTGAGGCGGACTGATCGCCCGGAGGAAAGTTGCCCGCCGCATGCCGAGGACTATTCTGAATATTCGCCGGCGAAGCAGAAATCGTAATAGAGACAACGCTCTAAGAGCGTCGGGATACATTCGGTAGAGATTCAATGGCGCATCGCGCTGCTTCCGGGTGGTCATCGTCAAAATGCCTTTGACTGACGTTCCCAATTATGGAACACTTCGTTTAATCCCGGTACGGGAACATACTCACGGAGGCCGCGCCATGATCGGGGACGCTGTGCATGAAAGTACTCGGAAAGAAAGTGCTGTTGTCGCTCGCTGAGAGGCACGCCGACTGTCGAGAGTGGATCAGCAACTGGGTTGACGACGTAGAAGGCAGCGTGTGGCGAGCGCCGCGGGACATCAAGGCTCGGTACTCTGCCGCAAGCTTTCTCGCAGACAACGTTGTGATCTTCAACGTGCGAGGCAATCGTTACCGACTCGAAACACAGATTGCTTACCAAGCTGGAATAGTTTTTGTGAAATGGGTCGGTACGCACGCCGAGTACACGCGCCGCCATGGATAAAACTTGAGATGGATTACAAAGTTATAAAGAGCGATGACCAATACGAAGCCATTCTCGCGGTGGTCGAGAACCTTGTTGCTCGCGATCCTGCAGTCGGCACTCCAGAGGCTGAGCGGCTTGAGCTGCTGAGCCTCCTAATCGAGAATTACGAAAAGCGCGTCTTCCCAATCGAGGCGCCGAACCCTGTTAGCGCAATTCGCTTTCGGATGGAGGAACAGGGGCTCCGCCAAGCTGATCTTGTTCCACTATTGGGCAGCAGAAGTCGGGTCTCGGAGGTTCTGGCGGGGAAGCGTCCACTGACCGTGCAGATGATTCGAGCACTCTCAAATGCTCTTGGGATTCCAGCAAAGACGCTTGTGGGCGAATCAGCGCCTGAGGAGTCCGGTAGGTTGGAGCCCGACAATGACATCGACTGGACGAAGTTTCCGACGAAGGAGATGGAACGGCGCGGGTGGTTTAGCGGAATCAAAGGCGTAAATGACCGGCCGGCGGAACAGCGCGTAAAGGAATTCTTCTCGGCAATTACTGCGGAACCAGCGTTCGCTCTCTACCGTCGTCGATTGCATGGTGAAGGCCTGACGGACGAGAACCGGTATTCGATTCTTGCCTGGACTGGACGCGTACTCTCACGCGCGAAACCGACTGCCACCGAAACACCGGTCTTCACAGCCGACCGCTTTTCGGCCGACGTGCTGCGTGATTTGGCGCGGCTGAGCTACTTCGACGAAGGCCCTTTGCTTGCCAGAGAGTTTCTCGCCAAAGCGGGGATTACTCTCATTGTGGAACCTGCTCTTCCGAGGACGCAGCTAGATGGGGTGGCGCTGCTGACGGAAAAGCAGCGAGCGGTGATTGGGTTGTCGATTCGCTTTGATCGGCTCGATACATTTTGGTTTACGTTGTTGCACGAATGCGTTCACCTGTGGAAGCACGTGTCCTCGGCTCGAGAAGCGTTTGTGGATCGCCTCGAGCATACGGAGAGCGACGAGTACCGCGAGAAGGAAGCCAATCGGCTCGCGCGGGATGCCTTCATTCCGCGGGCGATTTGGCGGCGTAGTAAAGCCTTTCTGAGCCCAACTCGTGATTCGATTCAGGAGCTGGCGGCAGACCTGCGTATTCACCCCGCCATTGTTGTTGGGCGGCTCCACTTTGAAAGCGGGAATTACAGGACGTTTACCAACATGCTAGGGTCTGGAAGTGTTCGGCGGCTGTTTCCGGAAGTGACATTTAGTTAGGTGACATAATGAACGCGGCGATTTATGTGCCCATCGTTAAAGCGAAGCGGAATGACATTGCGTCGTTGGGCGATGTCGATCCGTCGAAGCGAAACGCAATTCGTCCGCTCCTAGAGCTCGCCGAGTACGGATCAAGCGATTCCGACGCGGTTCTTCGCGCGTTACTAGCCAAACTTGTTCAGTTCAAATGGCCGGTAGCGCCGTACGTAGATCTCTATTCATTCCTTCCTGATGCGTCTGTCGCCAGCGGAGTCAACGCGACTGTCGAAGGTTTCCGACTGGTAGCTGCGGCTGGCTTGAGCGTCATCCCAACATATGGGTTTCAGCGGAACGAATCGCTTTGGGGTGATCTCGGGTCAGTCGCAAGGCAACTCGGTACGGGATTCTGCTTCCGGGTAGATATCGAGGACCTTGACGATCAGGCGGAACAATCGTGGAGCGACATCATTGAGCGCTCAGCGCAGATGAAATTGGCAGGCGAATCGGTTGATGTCGTTATTGACCTTCGGTATGTCGGGGACACCAAACCGGCACGGCTATTCGCGCTAACGCAGGGCTTTCTAGCTATTCGGCCAAATGGCTTTAAGCCAAGAGCTATTGCGATTGCTGGATCAAGCGCTCTCAAGACTGTTGCCCCAGTCCCAGTGAATGGAACTTTCGCGGTGCTCCGGCAAGAGTTGCTCTTGTGGGCTCAGATTCAGGCGCAATTAGGAACGTCAGGAACTCTTGCGTTTGGTGACTACGGCGTAATTCACCCGGACTTCAGTCAAAGCGCTCCGAGCCCAAATGCGAACGCCAAGATTCGCTATACGCGTGGCGATTCAATTCACTACTTTCGCGGGACTCGACTGTTTAAGCCATCGAACTTCGGCCAGTACCATGACCTAGCTGTGGAGCTTCAAGAGGTTGTTTCCCCGGAGGCGCAGAGCGCTGATGGGC
>CADEFQ010000010.1:87619-96953 GCA_902826635.1 uncultured Pseudomonadota bacterium | reverse complement strand
TCCGCGCGCAGCTGTTCGAGCCGTCGCACCCGCCCCTCGTTGCGCGTGCGGCGCGCCTCGACGCCCTGGCGGATCCAGACTTCCTCCTGCTTCCAGAACTTGTCGAAACGCCGGTTGGCGACCGCTTCGGACGCGAGCTCCTGCGATTTCGCCCGCTCGTAGGCTGCGTAGTTGCCCGGATACGAGCGCAGCACGCCACGGTCGAGTTCGATGATGCGGGTCGCCACGCGATCGAGGAAGCGGCGGTCGTGGGTCACGACGATCAACGCGGGCCCGCGCACCGCAAGTTCCTCGAGCTGTTCGATGCCGGCGATGTCGAGATGGTTCGTGGGCTCGTCGAGCAACAACAGGTCGGGTTCGAGCGCGAAGGCGAGAGCGAGCGCGGCGCGCTTGCGCTCGCCGCCCGACATGTCGGCCGGGGCACGATCCGGCGCGAGCCCGAAGCGATCGAGCTGGGCCGTCAGTCGTACGTCGAGCGCATGGCGGGCCGGATCGTCGTGCCGCGCGAACAGACCGCGCGCGGCGAGGCTCGCGCGCAGATCCGGTGCGGCCGGCAGCTCGGGTTCCTGCTCGACGAAGGCGATGGTCAGGCCGTCCCGCCGCCGCACTTCACCTTCGTCGAGCGCCTGCCTGCCCTCGAGCACGGCGAGCAGCGATGACTTGCCGGTGCCGTTGCGCCCGATCAGGCCGAGGCGCTCCCCGGCCGACACAGTCAGGTTCGCGTCGTCAAGGAGCGGCAGCAGGCCGAAGGCAAGGTGGGCGTCGAGAAGCGCTATACGTGTCATCCGCGCACGATAACGCGCCCGGCGCACCGCGGGCAGCCTGTGCAATAATCCCGCCTCAATTCCTCCCCCGACCGACTGCCGCCGCGCGCCCGGAGTGCCCTGATGAGCCTGCTTTCCGCACTGATGCCTCGCGAGGGCCAGTTCTTCACGATGTTCAACGATCACGCCGCGCTCGTGGTCAAGGGTGGGCGCGAACTGTTCGAGCTGCTGCAGGACTACGACAACGTTCCCGGCCGGGCCGCGCGCATCAGCCGCATCGAGGAGATCGAACACGGTGCAGACCGCGTCACGCGCGAAGCCGTCGAGCTCCTCCACAAGACTTTCGTGACGCCGTTCGATCGCGACGTCATCCATCGGCTCATTTCGCGCATGGACGACATCCTCGACCTGATCCAGGACACCGCCGAGTCGCTCGTGCTCTACGACATCCAGCACCTCACCCCCGAGGCGATCCATCTCGCCAACCTCGTGC
This sequence comes from uncultured Pseudomonadota bacterium, assembly GCA_902826635.1. Lineage (GTDB taxonomy): Bacteria > Pseudomonadota > Gammaproteobacteria > Steroidobacterales > Steroidobacteraceae > CADEFQ01. The sequence continues at coordinate 95,696 of CADEFQ010000010.1, read as the reverse complement.
AGATCTGCTGCGAGCGCGTGCAGGCCGCCGTGGTGCTGCTGTCGTCGATGAAGAACGCCAACGAGATCATGAAGATCAGCCTGGATATCGACGGCCTCGAATCGGACGCCGATCGGGTGATGCGCTCGGCGATCTCGAAGCTCTTTCGCGACGAGCGCGATGACCGGCAGTTGATCAAGCTGAAGGCGGTGTACGAACTCCTCGAGGCGACGACCGACAAATGCCAGGACGTCGCCAATGTGATCGAAGGCGTCGTGCTCGAGAACGGCTGACGATGAGCGGCGAGATCGTCCTGACGACGCTGGCATTCCTCGTCGTGCTCGCATTGCTGTTCGACTTCATGAACGGTTTCCACGACGCCGCGAACTCGATCGCGACCGTCGTCTCGACCGGTGTGCTGAAGCCGTACCAGGCGGTCGTCTGGGCCGCTATGTTCAACTTCGTCGCGATCGCGATCTTTCACCTCAAGGTGGCCGCTACCGTCGGCAAAGGCATCGTCGACCCCGATTTCGTCGATTACCACGTGATCTTCGGCGCGCTCATCGGCGCGATCACGTGGAACGTGATCACCTGGTATTACGGCATCCCGTCGAGTTCCTCGCATGCGCTGATCGGTGGCCTGATCGGCGCCGCGGTGGCGAAGGCGGGTACGGCGCCGCTGCTCGCGCCGGGCATCATCAAGGTTGCGGCGTTCATCGTCGTGGCGCCATTGCTGGGCTTCGCGCTCGGCGCTGCGTGGATGATCGCGGTGTCCTGGATCTGCAAGCGCACGGCGCCGCACCGCGTGGACAGGGTATTCAGGCGACTGCAGCTCGTTTCATCGGCACTTTACAGCGTCGGTCACGGGAGCAACGACGCCCAGAAGACGATGGGCATCATCTGGTTGCTGCTGATTGCCGCCGGCGAGACGACCCGCGATCACCTGCCGACCTGGGTCATCGTCAGCTGCTACGCGGCGCTCTCGATCGGCACGCTGTTCGGTGGCTGGCGCATCGTGAAAACGATGGGGCAGCGCATCACCAAGCTGCGCCCGGTCGGCGGGTTTGCCGCCGAATCGGCCGGTGCGCTCACGCTGTTCACTGCATCGAGCATCGGCATTCCGGTGTCGACCACGCACACGATCACGGGCGCGATCGTCGGCGTCGGCTCCGCGCAGCGCACCTCGGCCGTGCGCTGGGGCCTCGCCGGCAACATCGTGCTCGCGTGGATCCTGACGATTCCCGCAGCGGCGCTGTTTGCGGCCGGCGCCTGGTGGCTCGGGATGCGGCTGTTCTGAGAAAAAGACAACTGATGCGATCGCTGGTCCTCGCCCTGTGCGCGTCGGCGGCTTGCGCCGCGCCCGCGGAGATGCGCGCGGTGCGCGCCCATGCGATCGGCGGGCCGGAGGTGCTGCGTATCGAGCGTATTGCGATCCCGCAGCCCGGCGCCGGCCAGGTTCGAATCAAGGTGCATGCCGCGGGCGTAAATCCGGTCGACTGGAAGATCCGCGAGCGGGGCTTCGGACGCGGGATCAGCGCCGAGTCCCCGTGGATTCCCGGTTTTGATGTCGCCGGCACGATCGATGCGGTCGGCGAGGGCGTCTCCGGCTGGCGGCCCGGGGACGCCGTGATCGCTTCGCTGCAGCGGGCTGCGCAGGGTGGCTACGCCGAGTTCGCGATAGCGCTCGCCGACGACGTCGCGTTGAAGCCGAAAAACTGGAGTTTCGAAGCGGCAGCCGGATTGCCGACCGTTGGAACGACGGTCCTGCGCTACCTCGATCTTGCCGGCGAGCTCACGAAGGGGGAGCGCGTGCTCGTGCAGGGCGGCGCCGGCGGCGTCGGCAGCGTCGCGGTGCAGGTCGCGAAGGCGCGCGGCGCCTGGGTTATCACCACCGCATCGGCGCGCAATGCGGGCTACCTGAAGTCGATTGGCGCGGATGAGGTCATCGACTACCAGGCCTCGGCGTTCGAAAGGCGTGTGTCGAATGTTGACCTGGTGTTCGACACCGTGGGCGGCGAGACGACCGGGCGCTCGATTGGCGTCGTCAGGCGCGGTGGCGGGCTCGTCACGATTGCCGGTCGGCCCGACATGGCGGCGTGCGAGAAGGCGGGCATCACATGCGTCGGCGGCGGGCCACGGCCGGGGGCCTACGGCGATCAGCTGCGCGCACTCGTGGTGATGGCCGACGCCGGTGCGCTGACGCTCAATGTGGATCGCGTCTTTGCGCTCGAGCAGGCGGCCGAGGCCCAGGAGCTCAGCCGCGCGGGGCGAACGCGAGGCAAGATCGTGCTCAGCCTCTTTCGGGTCGAAGCACCCTGACGCGCGGGTTACAATGCCCGCATGAGCGACCTCGGCAATAGTTTCGACGCGGCATTCAGCAAGGCCGTCGATCTCGGCAACAAAATCGCGGACAAGGACAAGGATGCTGATCTGTGGGACATCGCGGACGGCCTGCTCGCAGGCGCGGTGCAGTACTGGCTCTATTCGCGCCAGCCCTGCGGCGATCCGCGCTGCCAGGATTGCATGCCGATCAGCACCGCGGCCGGCCGGATGGCCGAGCTGAAGCGACTGATGGAGGAACTCGCGGGCGAGAGCGAGTATTTCCATACGCCGACAGATTCGAATGCGGGGCGGGCTTAGAGCTTAGCGCCGGAGCGTTGGGCGGCTGCTTCAGTGTGTGAAGCAGACCGACGAGCATTCGCGTCGTTTCCTCGCAGAGTCCTGATGCCTCGCTCGGGCCTTTACGCGACAGGCCGAGCCTGTCCGCGAGCGCGATTTGGCACGCGAGCTCGCGGGCGGAGCCCAGAGCGATTTCAATGAAGCGCGCGAAGTCCCGGTCAGTCGTGCGCGAGGAGCCCTCTGCGATATTACTCGCGACCGATATGGCGGCAGCTCGCATCTGTGCGCGAAGCCCAAATCGCTCCTCGAAGGGCATCTGCGCAGTAGCGCGATATACGGCGACCACCAGCTCTTCAGCACACCGATACACTTTGAGTTTGTGATGATCCCGCATCGTCGCGTATCCATCCCTGAACGGAAGCCACGATCATGCGCGTGCGGCGCCATTTCGCGATCCATCGAATACGGCGGAATCGGCCAGAAATGGACCGTCAGCGAATCACGTGCCGATTCTGGACGAAGCCGCACGGATTAGGCATTGCCGCCCCCAGCGTCAATTCTGCTGAGGTTCCGGCGCGAGCAAATCGCGGGATTCCATTCCCCAAGAGTACGGGAATGAGCGTGATGGCGATTTCGCCGAAACGACCGCCCGCTCTGGCTCTAAGCTCTAAGCTCTAAGCTCTAAGCTCTTGGCCCCGGCAACCTCCTCCAACGCTCCCTCGAACAGCGCGAGCCCTTCTTCGAGCAGCGCGTCTTCGATCGTGAGCGGGGCGAGGAAGCGGATCACGTTCGAGTAGATGCCGCAGGAGAGCACGATGAGTCCGCGGCGACCCGCCGCCTGCACGAGCTGCTTCGTGAGATCGGCGTCGGGCGCGTCGGCCTTGCGGTTCTTGACGAGCTCCATGGCTACCATCGAGCCGAGGCCGCGCACGTCACCGATGCAGGGGTAGCGCGCCTGCAGCGCTTTCAGGCGCGTGACGAGCCGATCGCCCAGCGCGACCGCGCGCTCGGCGAGTTTCTCGCGCTTGATCACGTCGAGCACGGCGAGGCCCGCGGCGCAGCCAAGCGGCGAGCCGGCATAGGTCCCGCCAAGGCCGCCGGGCACCGGGGCATCCATGATGTCGGCCTTGCCGATCACTGCTGAAATGGGCACGCCACCCGCGAGGCTCTTCGCGACCGTCATCAGGTCGGGCTCGATGCCCGCGTATTCGACCGCGAACATGCGGCCCGTGCGCGCGAAGCCGGTCTGGATTTCGTCGGCGATCAGGAGGATGCCGTGCTTGTCGCACACTGTGCGCAGGCGACGCAGGAATTCGACCGGTGCCGCGTAGAAGCCGCCTTCACCGAGCACGGGCTCGATGATGATTGCGGCAACGCGCGCCGGGTCGATGTCCGCCTTGAAGAGCTGCTCGAGGGCCGCGAATGAATCATCGGCGGTGATGCCGTGATACGCGATGGGGTAGGGCAGGTGGTAGACCTCGGGCAGCATGGGCCCGAACCCCGCCTTGTAGGGCGTGACCTTGCCGGTGAGCGCGCTGCACGCCAGCGTGCGCCCGTGGAAGCCGCCGGAGAAGGCGATGACTCCCGAGCGCTTCGTCTGGTAGCGCGCGATCTTGATGGCGTTCTCGACCGCTTCCGCGCCGGTGGAGAGAAAAATGGTCTTCTTCGGCGTGCTTCCCGGCGCGAGCGCATTGAGCGCCTCGGCGAGCGCCACGTAGCTTTCGTAAGGGGTCACCTGGAAGCAGGCGTGTGTGAAGCGCTCGATCTGCGCCGTGAGCGCGGCCTTCATCGCCGGGTGCACGTGGCCGGTGTTCAGCACCGCGATGCCGCTCGCGAAGTCGATGTAGCGGCGCCCTTCGACGTCCCACAGCTCGGCGTTGCGCGCGCGCTCGGCGTAGATCGCGAAGTTGTTGCTGACGCCGCGGGGGATCGCGGCCTCGCGCCGCTTGTGCAGTTCGGAGTTGGTGCTCATGCCAGGTTGTGTCTCGCAATGGGTAACGAACGGAGCCGCTGCTTCGTCGCGGCGTAGATGGCGTTGCAGACGGCCGGCGCGACCAGCGCGGTGGCCGGCTCACCGATGCCACCGGGCGCGGCGTCGCTTTCGATCCTGTGCGTCTCGATGACGGGCATCTCGCCCATGCGCACGAGGCGATAGTCGTGGAAGTTGCTCTGTTGCACGCGCCCGCCCTGCACGTTGATCTCGCCCCAGAGCGCGGCGGAAAGGCCGAAGACGATCGAACTTTCCACCTGCGCCGTGACGATGCCGGGGTTGACGGTCTGGCCGCAGTCGAGCGCGCACACGATCTTGTGGACCTTGACCTTGCCGCCCTCGATCGAGATTTCGGCCACCTGCGCCATGTACGTGCCATAGCCTTCCATCACTGCGACACCACGCGAGCGGCCCTCGGCCGGCTTGTCGTAGCCGCTGCGGCGCAACGCGACTTCGAGCACCTCGAGATGGCGCGTCTGCTTCGCGAGCAGCGCACGGCGAAACTCGGCCGGCTCCTGCCTGGCCGCCAGCGCCAGTTCATCCATGAAGCTCTCGGCGACGAAACAATTGAGCGCATGGCTCACCGAGCGCCAATACCCCACGTCGAGCCCGATTTCGTGCGGCACCCAATCGACCAGAATGTTCGGCACGTCGTACGGATAGTTGGCCGCCGCTTCGACGGCGAACGGATCGACTGCGCCGGCCGGCACGGCGCCCGGGAATACGCGTGCCGTGATCGAGGGCCCCGTGAGGTGCAGCTTCCACGCGACGAGCTTGCCGTCGCGATCAAAGCCTGCCGCGACCGTGTCATAGGCCGGCGGACGATATTTGTCGTGCGTGATGTCATCTTCACGAGTCCAGAGCAGCTTCACCGGTTTCCCCACGGCCTTCGAGGCTTCGACCGCGGCGGGGATGAAATCGACGTCGATCCGGCGCCCGAAACCGCCCCCGAGGAAAGTGGTGTGGACGTCGACCTGTTCCGGCTTGAGCCCCGCCGCGGTCGCGGCGGCCGCTTGCGCGGCGGCCTGCGACTGCGTGGGCACATAGATGTCGCAGCCGTCGGCGCGCACATCCGCCGTGCAGACTTGCGGCTCCATCGTCGCGTGAGCCAGCAGCGGCAGCTGGTATTCCGCGCGCACGACGCGCGTGGCGGCTTTGAGCGCCGCATCGGCGTCTCCCTCCTTGCGCGCGACGAGGCCGGCCGATTTTTCCGATGAGAGTCGCAGGCCGCGCAGGATGGCGCCGTCGTTGAGGGCCGTGGTCGCAGCGCCGTCCCATTCGATCTTGAGCGCATCGCGCGCCTTGCGCGCTTGCCACCAGCTGTCGGCAACCACAGCGACTCCGGAGCCGGTCGCGACCACTTGGCGCACGCCGGGCATGGCCTTGGCTGCGGCGTCATCGATCGTTTTTGCCTTGCCGCCAAGCATCGGCGGTTGGGCGAGTGCGGCGTACAGCATGCCGGGGAGCTTCACGTCGATGCCGAAGATGGCCGAACCGTCGACCTTCGCCGGCGTGTCGAATCGAGTCAGCGCCTTGCCGATCCACTGGAAACTCTTCGCTTCCTTCAGCCCGATATCTTTCGGCACGGGCAACGCTGCCGCCGCTTCCGCGACGGCGCCGTAGCTGAGCCGCTTGCCATAGGGCGAGATGATTTCGCCGTTCTCGACCCGGCACGCGCTCGCCGTGGTGTCCCATTCCCTGGCGGCCGCGCTCTTCAGCATTTCGCGCGCCTGCGCGCCGGCGACGCGCAGCTTTTGCCACGCATCCCGTACGCTCGTGCTGCCTCCGGTGACCTGTGCGCCGATCGCGCCGTTCTTGTACGCGTCGCCGACGGGCGCGAACTCGATCGCGATACGCCGTGGATCGACGCCGAGTTCTTCGGCGAGGATCGTGGGCAGTGCGGTGTACACGCCCTGGCCCATTTCCGAGCGGTCGCACAGGAAGGTGATCGAATTGTCGGTGCCGATACGGAGCCAGGCGTTCGTCGCGATGAGCTTGCGCTCGCCCGACGCGGCGCCCGGTTTCTGGCAGCCCGTGAGATGGATCGCGAGGACGAGACCGGCGCCGGCCGCGCCCGCCTTGAGAACGGTCCGGCGGGTTACCGCGCCCGTGGCCGCGCTCACGGCTTCTCTCCGGCAATCTCGGCGGCGCGATGGATCGCCGCGCGGATGCGCTGATACGTTCCACAGCGGCAGATGTTGCCCGACATCGCCGTATCGATGTCCGCGTCGGTCGGCTTCGGCGTCTGCGCGAGCAGCGCCGTCGCCGACATGATCTGGCCCGACTGGCAGTAGCCGCACTGCGGGACATCGAGCTCAATCCAGGCCTTTTGCACCGGGTGGCTGCGATCGGGCGACAGGCCCTCGATGGTCGTGATTTTCGCTGCGCCGATCGAACCGACCGGGGTGACGCAGGAACGGACCGGCTGGCCATCGAGGTGGACGGTGCAGGCGCCGCAGAGCGCCATGCCGCAGCCGTACTTCGTGCCCGTGAGCCCCACGGCGTCGCGCAGCACCCACAGCAGGGGGGTCTCCGGGTCGACGTCCACAGAGCGATCGGAGCCGTTGACGTTGATCGTGAGCATCGCAACTCCCCGGAGCAGCCATTGGCCAACGCCTAATATAGTCCGTCTCGATGGCCCACGGCCAACGGGCTGTTAGAATTTCGCTTCGTCCACAGGGAGCTTCGTTTGAACGCGATCAATGCGGAAGTCGTCATCATCGGCGCGGGGCCTTGCGGCCTGTTTCAGATCTTCGAGCTCGGGCTGCTCGGCATTCCGGCCCATGTGATCGATTCGCTCAAGGCGCCGGGCGGGCAGTGCACCGAGCTCTATCCGGACAAGCCGATCTATGACATTCCGGCGCTTCCGGTCTGCGGTGCGCAGGAACTCGTCGACCGGCTGATGCAGCAGGCGCATCCGTTCAATCCGCAGTTTCACCTTGGCGCGGAAGTCTCCGAATTGCGCGTGCTCGAGTCGGGCCGCTTTCACGTGAAAACGACCGCCGGAACGACTTTCGACGCGGGCGCCGTCGTGATCGCGGCCGGCGTCGGTTCATTCCAGCCGCGGCGCATCGGCGTCGAGGGCGCCGAGGCGTTCGAGGGCCGGCAGATCCACTATCGCGTGCGCAGTGCCGCCGACTATCTCGGCAAGCGGCTCGTGATCTTCGGCGGCGGTGATTCCGCCCTCGACTGGGTGAACGACTACGCAGCCAAGGGCACGCCGGTGACGCTCGTGCACCGGCGTTCGGACTTTCGTGCCGCGCCTGCGTCCGTGGCGCGCATGCGCGAACTCGAGGCGCAAGGCAAGCTGCGCTACATCGAAGGGTTGGCGCAATCACTGCTGGTGGACGGCGCGGGCGATGGCGCGACGCTGCGCGGCATTGAGGTCAAGGGCGCGGACGGCACGCTGCACGCGCTCGAGGCGGACCACGTATTCGCGTTCTTCGGCCTGCACCCCAAGCTCGGGCCGATCGCGGAGTGGGGCCTCGA
>CADEFQ010000010.1:72380-87519 GCA_902826635.1 uncultured Pseudomonadota bacterium | reverse complement strand
TCGCGTTCTTCGGCCTGCACCCCAAGCTCGGGCCGATCGCGGAGTGGGGCCTCGAGCTCGAGAAGAAGGCGCTCAAGGTCGATACCGAAAAATACCAGACGTCGGTGCCGGGCATTTTCGCGGTGGGCGACATCAACACCTACCCCGGCAAGAAGAAGCTGATCCTCTCCGGGTTCCACGAGGCGGCGCTGGCGGCGTTTGCGATCCAGCATCACCTGTACCCGCAGAAAAAGCAGTTCCTGCAATACACGACCACGAGTCCCGTGATGCACAAGCGGCTCGGCGTCACGGGGACCTGATCTGGATGGATCCCCGCCTCACGGACCTGCTGCGCCAGTTCGACCTCGAGCGCATCGAAGTGAACCTGTTTCGCGGCGAGAGCCGCGACATCGGCGCGCCGCAGGTGTTCGGCGGGCAGGTGCTCGGGCAGGCGTTGATGGCGGCCTACGCCACGGTCGAGTCGCACGACGTGCATTCCCTGCACGCTTATTTCCTGCGCCGCGGCGACTTCAACGCGCCGATCGTCTATCACGTCGACCGCGCGCGTGACGGTCACAGCTTCTCCGCGAGGCGCGTCGTCGCGATCCAGCACGGCGAGCAGATCTTCAACATGTCGGCATCGTTCCAGGTGCGAGAGCCCGGCCTCGAGCACCAGCTGCCGATGCCCGACGTGCCGCCGCCGGAGAAATTGCAGGACAGCGATACGCCGCCCCTCGAGGTGCTCGAACAGCTGCCGGAGAAGTTGCAGCGCATGTTCGAGAAGCAGCGGCCGTTCGAATTTCGCGCGGTCGAGCCCATCGACTACCTGCGGCCGCGACCGCTGCCGCCGTTGCAGCACGTGTGGCTGCGCGCGGTCGGGCAGTTGCCGGACGATGAGCGGCTGCACCGTTGCCTCCTCGCCTACGTGTCGGACTACAACCTGCTCAACACGGCGGTGCGGCCGCACAGTTCTTCGTACCTGTCGGGCAACCTCGTGATGGCGAGCATCGATCACGCCATGTGGTTCCATCGGCCTCTGCGCGTCGATGAATGGATGCTCTATACGATGGAAAGCCCGAGCGCCTCCGGCGCGCGCGGGTTCACGCGCGGCATGCTGCATTCGCGCGACGGCAGGCTGATCGCGAGCACGGCGCAGGAAGGGCTGATCCGGGTCGCAAAGCCGCCGGGATGAACGCCTCGCGGCCCCTCGCGCTTGCGGCGATTGCGGTCGCGACGCTCGGGCTCGCGCGAGCTGCTTCGACGGACGATGTGGCAACGCTCGCCGCATGGTGGCCGGGCATCTACGACACCTCCGAGCAACTCGTCTTCGAAAGCCACGGCGATGCGGGTCGCGCGGAAGGCTCCGAGCTGCGCGTACGCATGCTGGTCTCGCGCATCGCACTGCCCTGGCTCGGCGATCACGTGCTCTACGCCGAGGAATTCCTGCACGACGATCCGGAAGACCTGCGGCGGCAAGTGCTGCTGCGTCTCGAAGCGAACGCCGGCGGTGGCGTGCGTGTGCGCCAGTACACGCTGCGCGATCCGGGGCGTTTTCGCCACCTGCACCGCTCGCCGCGCCTGATCGCGAGCCTGCGCGTCGACGACCTCGAGACCTACCTCGGCTGCGATCTCGTGCTGCGCCGGGAGGTCACGCAATTCGTCGGGGGCACCGAGGGCAACGCCTGTCGGGACGACGCGCCGCACGAGGCGCGATACGTCGATTACCGGTTGCTTGTCGGCCAGGACCTCTATTGGTACCGCGAGCGCCATTTTCGGGTGGCGGACAACGCGCTCGTCGACGAGATCGCGGGCTACACCTGGTTCCAGCTCTATGAGGCGCGACTCTTTACCTGTCGCGTGCGCTGGTCGCCCACGGGGCGTCGTGTGGATCTGCGAGACCTGCTCGCCGTCGACGTGCACGACCAGGGCGGGCGGGCGCGCTTCCGGGTGCCCGATGGTCGCCAACTCGAAATCGAGCTGCACGCGGAAGACTGGCCGTTCGCCGGCGGTCGCGATGCGCTGATCCTGATTCTCGACGCGGCCGGCCAGAACGAACCGCTTGCCACCGCGTGGACACGCGTCGATGCCGACGCGATCGCGCTCGACGTCGACCGGATCGCCGTGCGGTGTGCGGCGGTGGTGCCGCGGCATCGGACGGTGGAGAGCTGATCGTCGACGCGCCTCGCGATCAGGGGCCGTTCATGCGCACCTTGATCCACTCGGCCTCGCTGCGCCTGGCGGCATCGATGAATTTGATCTCGACGGTCCGTCCGATCCGGCAGTCCCCGAGTCCCCCGATCCCGTTGCTGCGCTGCTTCGCCGAGTAGTCCTGATAGATGCGGGTTTGGTCCGTGACTTTCACGATTCGGGTCACGCCGTCTTCGAGGACAGTCAGCGTGCCGGCACTCATGGACACGTTCCGCACCGGCCCGAGGTAACTCGATTTGCCTGAAACGCCGGGAGATTGGCCGATCGGAATGTAACGCTCCGCGGCCTCCTGTCCGTAAGCCCCGGTGGCAAGCACCGCGAATATCAGCGCCATCGCCATTGTCCTGGTCATGAGCGTCGCCCTCAGTTGGCCCGCACCAATTCACCGCGCAGCCCCGGCAGCGCCGCGAGTACGCCGCGTACCAGGCGTGTACGTTCGCCCGAATGCGCCTTGCGGGCGCGCTCGAGCGTCAGCCGCACGCCAGCGAGCTTCGCGACCGACTGCGGATGCAGCTCCGCTGTCCTGAGGACCGTCGCGGCGTCGTCAAGTTCCTCGAGCGCGCGCCCGAGCAACTCCGTGCCGCGCGCGGCGGTCGCCGTCGCCGCGATGGATCGCATGGCGAGGTTGTCGGCCTCGCGCAGGTTCTCGAGCGCGTTCAGCACGCGCAGGAACGCGGCGATCGCGGCGATCTGCGTCGCGTCGAGTTCGATGCCGCTGCCGGTCGCCGTCTTGAGGAGCTGCCCGGCGGGCGAGTTGTTGAAGGCTTCGCCGTCGTAGAAGCCGACTGCTGCCTCCAGCGTGGCCACCGAGTTGTTGTGAAAGAACGGTCCGGTGTCCGCCGCCTCGACGAGCGGCGGTGTATTGAACTCGCCGTTGCCGGGGATGCCGAAGCCATCGTCGTCGGAGACGGGCTCGCCGGTGAGTCGCGCCGGCTGGTCAGGCAGGGCCTCGACGCCGGTATTGAAACTGCGGTTGCCCGCGTTCGGGCCGAAGATGCGCGGGTCGGCGTTCGCGCCGGCGTTGACGTGGCAGGCGTTGCACTTGCCGAGCGTGTTGTCGAGGAAGATCGCCTGGCCGCGCGCGGCGACCGGGCTCACGAGCGGCAACGGCAGCGCGAGGTCTTGCTGCCGCCCGAGTGAAAACTGGAAGGCCTCGAGCGCGTCGAGCTCGTCGTTGGTCGGCAGGCGAAAATCGACGCCCGGCACTCGCGCGAGTGTCTTCGCGAAATGCTGGATCACGGCACCGGTCGCGAACGCGCGCAGGCTCCCGTCGCCGGGCGCGCCGTCGCCACCCCAGCCGGTGCGGGGCCCGGCGGAGCTCGCGACCGAGGTGCGCAGCGCGAGCGTGTGCGGAATGCCGCGCAGGTTGAAGTTGGTGGCGAGATCGTCGAAGCCATCCTGGTTCTCGAGAATCAGCGCGAACTCGCGCATCAGGCGCGGATTCTCGAAATTCTTCGCAAGCGCGGGGTTCGTTTCGGCAACAAACAGCGCGTCGGCGGGCGGCAGCGTCGCGATAAAGTTCGGCGAAAGGCCGAAGTTGTCCTCCGGCCGGTGGCAGGTACGGCAGGTGCGGCCGTTGCCGGCGAAGGTTTCGTTGAAGAAAATCCGCTCGCCCTTTTCAACGAGCGTTTCCGGTGGCGGCGGCACGCGACACGCGGCGAGCGCGATCGTCGCGCCGGCAAGCGCCGCGAAATGTAGTGAGGCTTGGGTGGGGCGACGATCCATGGCGCCTCCGGTACTGCAATACGATCCGCTTGGGGCGGCAGCATAGCGCGATGCCGCGACCAGCGGAATCCCGCGCGCTACGGCAGCGCGCGCAGTTCCTTCTTCAGGATCTTGCCGCCCACATTGCGCGGCAGCTCGGCAATGTCGCGAAATTCCTTCGGTACCTTGTAACCCGCGAGCCGCTCGCGGCAGTACGCCTCGAGATCGGCTGCCCCGGCGCTTCGCTCGCGCTCGAGCACGATGTAGGCGCGCAGGCGCTCGCCCCAGTGTTCGTCGGGTACGCCGATGACCGCCGCTTCGCGCACCGCCGGATGCGTCTGCAGGACTTCCTCGATCTCGCGCGGATAGATGTTGATTCCACCCGAGACGACCATGTCTTTTCTGCGATCGACGATGTAGTAGTGGCCGTCGGTGTCGCGGCGCGCGAGATCGCCTGCGCTGACCCAGCCGTCGCGCATCGCGGCCGCCGTTTCTGCCGGTCGATCGAAGTAACCGTTGAAGAGATAGGGCGAGCGCGAATGGAGCTCGCCGACTTCACCGTCCCCGACGTCGCGGCCCGCTTCGTCGAGCAGCCGGATTTCGTTGAGCGCAAACGGCGGTCCGACACAGCGCGGCTTCTCGAGCTGGAAGCGCGGGCGAAGGTTGGTGACGATCCCGGCCTCGGTCGATCCGTAGGTTTCGTGCAGCAGGTCCGCGCCCCAGTAGTCGACGATCTTTTCCTTGAGCGCCTGCGGCAAGGCCGCGGCGTTCGACATGATCGTGCGCAGTGCGCGCGCGCCACCGCGGTGCCGCGCGAGAACGGCGGGCTCGAGCGCGAAGATCGACGAGTAGTGCGTCGGCACCATGAATACGCCGGTGAAGGGCTCGGTCGCGAGCTTCTGCACCACGAGCCCGGCGTCGAATTTCGGCAGGATCTCGACGGTGCCGCCGAAGTACACCGAGCACATGGCGAAGGCGAAACCCGCGCCATGCGCCATCGGTGCGATGCCGAGCTGCAGGTCCTGCGGGCCGTAACAACCGTACTCCATCGCCATCGCGTGAAAAGTGAGCACGCGCGAGCGATGCGAGATGATGATGCCCTTCGGCTGCCCGGTCGTGCCCGAGGTGTAGACGAGCGTGAAGGGGTCTGTCTCGAGGAGAGGCACGGCGGACCCGATCACCGCGGGTGACTCCGCCGGGTCCGCGGCTTGCAACCAGGCCTCGTAGTCCTCGCCGAGCACGATTACGTGCTCGATCGTGCGCAGCTGCGCACGGTCGATCGCGCCGGCGTTGGCGGGATGCACGAACACGACGCGTGCGCGGCAGTCATTGGCCGCCGCCGCGACTTCGCCGGCGGTCGATCGCGGGCTCAGCGTCGCGACGATGCCGCCCGCGTCGGACACGCCGCAGATGAGTTCGGGATAGTCGATGCAGTTCGGCGCAAGCACGATCGCCCGATCGCCCTTCGCGAAGCCGAGCGCAACGAGGCGCGCCGCGACCCGGTCCACGCGCTCGCGCAGTTCCGCAAAGGTCCTGCGCTGCGCTCCGCAGATCAGCGCCGTCTTGCCCGGCGTACGTGCTGCGGAGACGCGCAGGCCGCCCGACAGCAGGAGTTGGGTGCTTCTCATATCGACATTACGGTGGCATTGGGCGCACACTTCTGTCAACGAATCCGGGATTGCGTACAGTAATTCCGTATATTCGGTTTTAATGGAGAAAGCGTAATGTCCGAGGGCGCCCGATCCGTCGTTCGTACCGTGACTCTCTTCGAGGAGTTTGCCCGGGCGCGGCGTGCGCTCACCTCGAGCGAAATCGTCGAACGTCTCGGTGCGCCGCGTTCGAGCGTCGCGGATCTGCTGCACACGCTCGTCGATGAAGGCGTGCTCGCGATGGATCGCCGCCGCGCGACCTATCTGCCGACGGCGAAGTTCGCCAAGCTCGGTGCCTGGCTGGTCGACAGCTGGCGCAGCAATCATGCCCTGCTCGACGCGCTCGAGCGTCTCACGCTCGACACGGGAGAGACCACTTCGTTCGCCGCCCCGAGCGATCTCGAGATGGAGATCGTCCACGCGATCAACGTGCCGGGCGGCATCCGCTGGACCGCTGAAGTCGGCCAGCGCTACACCGTGTTCGGCTCGGCGGTCGGCGCCGCGCATCTCGCCACTCTCTCGGGCACGACGATACGCTCGATGTACGCGCGCGCGCAGCGGCTGCCGCCGGAACGCGGCCCGACAGCGTCGCTGCAGGCGGTGCTCGCCTGCGTGCAGCAGGCGCGCAAGGACGGCTATGCCTACGCCGTCGGCGCGCTGCACACGGACGTGGCGGCGCTCGGCGCGATGATCCCTGTCGATACGGGCCCGCGGGCGCTGTACGTGGCGGTCGGCGGCCTGAAGGACCGGTTCGAGTCGCGCCGCGCCGTCATCGAAGCGCGTTTGCGCCTCTTCCTCGAGGAGGTGCGCGCGCCATGAGCATCGACGCAATGAGTGCCGCCACCGCCGTGCGCGAGCTCGCCTCGCAGGACCTCTTCTCGAAGGGCGTCGTAGTCGACGCCGTGCTGCGGCCGGCCTCGACCGGCGAGGTCGTCGCCACGATACGCGACTGCGCCGAACGGGGCGTGGCCGTGCTGCCCCGGGGCGGCGGCATGTCGTACACGCGCGGCTATCTCGCCGGGCACGGGCCGGCGGTCGCCCTCGACCTCGGTGCGCTGGCGGCGATCGAGAACGTGAACGAAGCCGATCTCAGCGTCGTCGTACAGGCGGGCTGCACCTGGCAGGCGCTGCACGAGCGGCTGGCGACGCTGGGGTTTCGTACGCCGTTCTGGGGCACGCTTTCGGGCCGGTGCGCCACCGTCGGCGGCACGATTTCGCAGAACGGCGCCTTCTGGGGCACGGCCGCGCACGGCGTGTCGGCCGATTCGGTGCTGGGGCTCGAAGTCGTCACCGGCACCGGCGAGGTGGTCCGCACCGGTGCGCTCGCGCGCGAGGCGGCGCCCGTCTTCTTCCGCCACTATGGCCCCGATCTCACCGGGCTCTTTACCGGCGATTGCGGCGCGTTCGGCGTCAAGACCCGCATCGCGCTGCGCCTCGAGCGCCGGCCGGCCTGCGCGCGCGAGCTGTCGTTCAATCTCGGCGGCTATCGCGAACTGCTCGCCGCGATCGCGGCGATCCAGCAGGCGGGTGTGGCGACGAGCGTGTTCGGCTTCGATCCCCTTCTCGTCAATCTGCGTGCCCGGCGCGAGAGCCTTTCGCAGGATTTCCGCGCGATGCTCGGCGTGATCCGCGGCGCGCGCTCGATGGCGGCGGGCCTGCGCAGTGCCGCGTCGATGGCCGTGGCGGGCCGCGGTTTCCTGGACGACGCGGCGTTCACGCTGCACGCGATCGTCGAGGCGCAGAGCGAGGCGGCGGCCGACGCCGCGGCTGCCGCCGTGCGCGCCCTCGCCGCGGGGGAGGCTGCGCGTGAGATCGAGCCGACGATCCCGAAGGTGATGCGCGCCGCGCCCTTTCCCGCGCTGAACGGCATTCTCGGCCCGAACGGCGAGCGCTGGGTGCCCGTGCACTGCGTCGTGCCGCACTCGCGCGCGGTCCTCGCGATGGAGGCGATCCTCGACGTGATCCTCGCGCATGAGGCCGACATGGTGAAGCACGGCATCACGACCGGTACGCTCTATTCGACCGCCGGCGGCGGCAGTGCGCTCATCGAGCCGATGTTCCTGTGGCCCGATGTGCTCGAAGCCCTGCACCGCGAGACAGTGGAGCCGAAAGTGCTCGCGCGTGCGCGCCCCGCGCCCGATGCGCCGGCCGCGCGCGACGTGGTTGCGTCGCTGCGCGCGGGAATCATCGAACGCACCGGTGCGCTCGGCGCGGCGCATCTGCAGATCGGCCGCAGCTATCCCTATGCACAGCACCTCACACCGGCGACGCGCGCGCTCGCCGTGCAGCTGCGCCACGCGCTCGATCCGCGCGGCATCATGAACCCGGGAGTCCTCGGATTATGAAACGCATCGCCGTTCTCGGCAGCAGCACACCCTGCGCGTCGGGCGCACCGCCTCATCTCGCCGCCCTCGCGCCGCCCGGCATCGAGCTCGTTCCATGGCCGCTGCCGCTGTCCGGCTTTCCGTACACGCCCTACGATCGCGTGCTCGTCGAGGCGAGCCACGCAGCTGCGGCGGCCGAAGCCGTGGCAAGCGGGGTCGATGCCGTCTATGTCGATACCTTCGGCGACTACGCGATCGCCGCGATGCGTTCGCTCGGCGACGTACCGGTGATCGGCGCGGGCGAGGCAACCCTGCACGCGGCCACGCTCGTCGCGCGCCGCTTTTCGATCGTGACCGTGTGGCCGCGATCCATGCGCTTCATCTACGAGGATCGTCTCGCCGCGACCGGTCTCGGCGAGCGCTGCGGGTCGATTCGCCATCTCGAAGAATCTCCCGGCGTCATGAGCCGGCTCGAGCGCGCAGACGCCGATATCACCGCACGCATCGTCGCGGCCTGTCGCGAGGCGATCGCGCAGGACGGCGCGGAGGCGATCGCATTCGGCTGCAGCTGCATGGCGCCGGTGTACGCCGCCGTAGCCGCGGCCGTCGCTGCGCCCGTGCTGTGCTGTTCGCGTACCGGGTTTGCGATGGCGCTCGCGGCCGCCCTCGGGCGCTGGTCGTCGAGCCCGATCGCCTATCCGCGCGTCACGGCGGAGCGCGCCGAGCGCCTCGTTGCGCTCACCCACGGCGCGCCGGCGGCGGGCGGTGACGACACCTGCCCCGTGTGTCCGGTGACTTCCGGAGCCTGAGCGTGCAGGCGGGGGTCGTCAAATCCGCGGCGCGCGCCTTCGAAGTCATCGAGATCTTTGCACGCGAACAGCGGCCGCTGCACGCGCGCGAGATCCAGCTCGCGCTCGATATCCCGGCCTCGAGCTCGATCGTGCTCGTCAAGAGCCTGATGCGCCTCGGCTACCTGCGTTTCGATCGGCGGGCGAAGCTCTATGTGCCGACGCTGCGCGTTGCGATGCTGGGCGACTGGCTGCGCCGCGGGGCGCTCGCGAGCGAGGGCGTGCTCGCGGCGATGCGCGCGGTCGGCAGCGCCACGGGCGAGACGACTTTCCTGTCGACGCCGAACGATGTGCACATGCAGGTCACGCACATCGTGCCCGGCCGCCAGCCGATCGCGCTTTCCGTGAAGCCGGGCATGCTCGTGTCGATGACGGAATCCGCGGTCGGCATCGCGTTCCTCGCGAGCCGTCCGGACGACGAGATCGAGGCGCTCTGCCGCCGCCTCAATCGGGAGCGGCGTCGCACCGATCCGGTGGATGTCGTGGCCGTGATGGCGCGCGTGGCGGGCGCGAGGCGCAGGAAATACGCGGCCGTCTACGGCCTGCTGCCGGGGGTCGGTTCGGTGGCGGCTGTGCTGCCCGCACCGCTCGATACGGCCCAGGTGGTGCTGTGCATCGGCGGGCCGGAAGCGCGCGTGCGCGAGCACGAGCGGGACTACGCGCGCGACGTGCTCGCCGCGATCCGCAAGTATCGTGCGCGAGTCAGGGTCAGCGCGCCGGCTTCGGCTTCGGCTTCGGCTGCGGCGGCGGATCACCGCTCAGCAGCAGTTTGAGGATCGAAGGGCGCAGCAGCTTGCCTATCATCGAGCGCAGCTCGGAGGGGCGCAGCGTGGTTTCACACGGCAGCATGCCGGCGACGCCGCTCATCTGCAGCAGCCCATCCTTCGCCGCGAGTTCGTCGATCCGCACGTCCAGCTTCATCGCCGGGGTGACGACACGCATTTACGCAGCCCTCGCAGCTTGCCAGGCGCCCAGCATAACTGCACTGCGTCCCGCCGCGCGGCCCGAGATCATCGCCTCGGTGAGATACGAGCCGTTCTGGTAGAGATGCGAGATCATCGAGCCGAGCTCGCCGGCCTCGTGCAGCCGCGGAATCGCGTTGCCGCGCGGGTCGAGCACCTGCGAGAGGATGTTGCGCTTCGCGCCGCCGCTCGTGCAGACGATCGCGAGATCGATCTTGACGGCGTAGTACGGCGGCGTCGCAAGCGGCTGCAGCGAGTGCGCGGGCCGCCCGAAATCTTCGTCCGCGCCGCGCGCACAGGATTCGTTGAAGCGCCCGACCGCCGCCGCCACGCGCGCCGGATCACGGCCGAGCTTCGCGGCCAGCTCCCCGATCGAGTCGGCTTTCACGACCCAGCCCTTCTCCACCTCGACGCTGTTGTCGTCGCTCCACTCGTACCCTTCGACCACCGTGTTCCAGCTCATCGCGTGCGTGATCAGGCAGTTGTGCTGCCGCACGTTCTCGTCGAACAGCATGTGCACGGGGCCCGCGCGCCAGTGCGGCGTATCGACCCAGTGGTCGTGGTGGCGCTCCTTGTAGTGCGTGTAGTAGAGCTCGGCACCCTCGTTGTAGAAGCGCCGGTCGTCCGCGCCGATCTCGATCCAGCTGAAGGTCTGCCAGAAATGCCGGCGCATGAAGATCGTCGGGTAGTCGGGCACCTTGATGCCCGGCCAGATGCCGCCCGACTGGCCGAAGTTGCGCATGTGCCAGAGCTCGGCCCCCGCCTTCTGCAGGATGCGTACGCCGTCGCCGGTATTCGCCGGCGTGCCGAGCGGATAAGCCTCCGCGAGCCCGAAGTAGTTGCGCTGCATGTCCATGTCGGCTTCATACCCGCCGACCGCGACGATCACGCCGCGCCGCGCGCGGATCGCGCGCCGCACGCCGCGCGTCTCGACGATCGCGCCGAACACTTCGAGCGTGTCGGGGTCCTGCACCAGGTCGACGAGCGGCGATTCGAACGCGTGACGGATGCGCTTGCGCCGCTCGACGCAGCTGCGCATCGTGATCCACACGCCGCTCGGGATCGGCTTGACGAACGCGTTGTAGGCCACCGCGTCCGCGGCGCCGAATTCCGGGAACTCGTACACCGCCTCGCCCGAGCTCCAGCCGCTGCCCTTCACGAGTTGCGTGTTGCCGGCTTCGGCAATCCGCGCCTCGATGTAGGCCTCGAGCCCCGCCATCTGCCGCGCCCATTCGCGCAGCATGTCGTCGGGCGGCGGATTCGTAGCGCTCATCGCCTTCTGGTACCCATACAGCGCCTCGGCGTTGTGCGAGATCAGCAGCGACTGCCCGGACACACGGCCGTTACCGCCGGCGCGCGCCTCGGACATCTTCTCGACGATCAGGATGTCGGCGTTCGGATCGCTGTCGTGCGCTTCGATCGCGGCGGCGCACCCGGCGACGCCGTAACCGGCGATCAGCACGTCCGTCTCGTCGTCCCAGTGTTTGATCGATTGCAGGCTGGCCATGCGGGCTATCCCGCCAGAGGCGGCAGGGAGCTGTCAAATTCATGTCCGTGAATTTGCGCGACGATCGCAGCGCCTGTAAAAACAGGAGCATGACGCGCTCCCGCTACGGTTGGTACGTCGTGGCGGTGCTGCTCGTCGCCTATACGTTGTCGTTCGTCGACCGCACGATCCTCACGCTGCTCGTCGAGCCGATCAAGCGTGATCTCGGCCTCTCCGATACGCAGGTGAGCCTGCTGCACGGGCTCGCGTTTGCGATCTTCTACACGGCGCTCGGCATTCCGATCGCGCGGCTCGCCGACCGCGCTTCCCGGCGGAACATCATCGCGGTCGGCATCGCGGTCTGGAGCCTGATGACGGCCGTGTGCGGCCTCGCGAAGAACTTCGGGCAGCTGTTCTTCGCCCGCGTCGGTGTCGGCGTGGGCGAGGCCGCGCTTTCACCCGCGGCGTACTCGATGATCGCCGACTCGTTTCCCGAGGAAAGGCTCGGGCGCGCGCTCGGCGTGTACTCCTCCGCGATCTACGCGGGCGCCGGTATCGCGCTGCTGGCCGGCGGCGCCATCGCGGGCGCGGTCGCGGTGCTGCCGCCGCTCGAGGTCGCGCTGTTCGGCAAGCTTTACGCCTGGCAGCTCGTATTCTTCATCGTCGGCCTGCCGGGCCTTGCCGTTGCGGGCTGGGTCGCGACGCTGCGCGAGCCGGTGCGCCAGCGGGCCGCGGGCGGGGAGGCCAGCACCCGTGCGGTCGTGGCGCACCTCGGGCGCCACGCTCGTGCGTACGCAACCCACATCGGCGGCTTCACGCTGCTCGCAATCGTGTTCAACGCCTTCGTCGCGTGGATGCCGAGCTACCTCATCCGCACGTTCGACTGGACGATCAGCGACGCCGCATACGCGCTCGGCCTCTGCATGCTCACCTTCGGTACGAGCGGCATCATCGCGGGCGGCATGTCGGCCGATCGCTGGCGCCGCGCGGGCGCGCTCGACGCGACGATGCGCGTCGGGATCGTGAGCGGCGTCGGGCTCGTCCCGTTCACGCTCACCGCCACGACGCTCACCTCGCCCTGGCTCGCCGTCTCGCTCTTTGCACCGTTGATGTTCTTCTCCGCCTACGCCTTCGGCGCGGCCGTCACGGGTCTTCAGGTCATCACGCCGCCGCACATGCGCGCGCAGGTCTCGGCCGTGTTTCTCTTTGCCGTCAATCTCGTCGGCATCGGTGTGGGGCCCACGCTGGTCGCGCTGCTGACCGATCGCGTGTTCGCCGATCCGCTGCGGGTGGGCGAGTCGCTCGCCTGGATCGGCACGGTGAGCGCCGCCGCCGGTGCGGCGCTCATCACGGCCGGTCTCAGGGCCTTTCGCGCAGCGCGCGCTTCATGACCTTGCCGTTGGCGTTGCGCGGCAGTTCGTCGATGAAAGCGATGTCGCGCGGCACCTTGTACGACGAGAGCTGCGCCATGCAGAACTCGACGATCTCCCCGGAGGTTGCCCGGGCGCCCGCCTGCAGCACGACGAAGGCTTTCAGCCGCTCGCCCCATTTCGGATCGGGGACGCCGATGACCGCGGCTTCGCGCACGGCCGTGTGACGGAACAGCACTTCCTCGATCTGCCGCGGGTAGATGTTGATGCCGCCCGACACCACCATGTCCTTCTTGCGATCGACGATGTAGAGATAGCCGTCGTCGTCGAGTCGCCCGATGTCGCCGGCCGAGAACCAGCCGTCCTGCATCGGCGGCATCGTGCGGCGGCCTTCCTGCCAGTAGCCGCTGAACATGAACGGCGACACGGTGTAGATCTCGCCGAGGTCGCCGCGCGGGACAGGACGGCCTTCGTCGTCGAGCAGCATCACCTGCGTGCAGGGCATCGGCAGCCCGACGCACTGCAGCTTTCGCAGCTGGTCGGCCGGCCTGAGATTGGTCGACACGCCGGATTCCGTGCAGCCGTACAGCTCGTGCAGGATGCCTTCGCCCCACTGCGCGATGATCTTTTCCTTGACCGCCTGTGGCAGCGCCGAGGCGTTCGAGATCATCGCCTTGAGCGCGTGCGGCCGATGCGCAGCGAGGAAATCGGACTCGAGGCTGAAGATCGCGTGAAACTGCGTCGGCACGAGGAACACGCCGGTGTAGCGGCGGGTCGCGAGCTTCTCGACGACCGTGGCCGCGTCGAAGCGGCCGAGGATTTCGCAGCTGCCGCCGAAGAAGATCGGCAACAGGCCGAAGCACAGCCCCGCGCCGTGCGCGAACGGCGCAAACGCGAGGAAGGTATCGTCCGGCCCGAAGCAGCCGAACTCGACCGCGAACTCGTGGAAGAGGAGGGCGCGCGCACGATGCGAAAGGAGCACACCCTTCGGTCGGCCGGTCGTGCCCGACGTGTAGGGAATGCTGAAGATGTCCCATTCGCCGGCGGTGCGCACCACGGCTTCGGGCGCATGGGCCGCGAGCAGCGCTTCGTATTCGGCGCCGAACCACACCACCCGGCGCACGCGCGTGAAGCGCGCAGCCTCGACGGTCGCGCGACAGCTCTCGTGCGCGAAGAGCAGCACCGAGCTCGAGTCGTCGCAGATTTCGGCGAGCTCCGTGGCGTTGAGACGCGGACTGAGCGTGACGACCGCGACGCCGATGTCGGACAGGCCCAGCACCACTTCGAGGAACTCGAGGCAGTTCGGCCCGACGACCGCGACATGCTCGCCGTGCGCGAGGCCGAGCGCCGCCGGACCTGCCGCGCCGAGACGCGCCATGCGCTCGACGAGCTGCGCGAAAGTGCGCGTGCGCTCGCCGTCGATCAGCGCGATCTTGTGAGGCGTGCGGCGCGCCGACGCGTGCACGCCGGTCGTGATGGTGAGCGGCCGGTAGGTACCCGGCACTTCAAGCGTGTGGTCCTGCATCTACTGTATCGCCGTGATGAACTTCCCGAGGGCCGCCGCGATCGTGCTCGCGTGCGTATGCAGGCGCTCCGCCGGGCCGCCGACACTCGCGATCAGCGGGCGCGGGCCGATCTCGCCAGGCAGCGGCGCCGACATCGCGGCGACACCGGGCACGACGAAGCTGTCGATGAACGCATAGCCGTCGCGCCTTGCGCGACGCACGGTCGCGAGCACTTCGGTGAGGGACACGGCCGGGCGCCGGCCCGGCGGGCCGTGCTCGCTGCGCCGGTACATCGAGCGGATCGTGGAGTCGGGCAGGGTCGTGAGGTAAGCGGTGCCGATCGCCGAACCCCACAGCGGAATGCGCTGACCTTCTTCCACGACGAGATGAATGCCGGAGGTGGGGCCGCGCGCGTGCAGGATCTCCACCTCGAGGTCGTTGGCGCAGGAAATCGTGACGGTCTCGCCCGTGCTGACGCACAGTGCCTCGAGTGCGCGCAGCACGCGTTCATCGAGCAGCGATTCGCTCAGCAGCCAGCCCGTGAGGCGCGCGAGCCGGGCGCCCGGAAAGTACGTGGCGCGGCGACGGTCGATGGTGAGCCAGCCGAGCTGCACCAGCGCTTTCAGCAGCGTACCGACGCTCGAACGCGGGATGCCGAGGCTCTCGCCGATGTCCGTACTCGATAGCGGCCGGCGCTCGCGTTCGAAGAGGTCGAGCAGCGCCGCGATACGGGCGACGGAGCGGGCGGCATCAGACATATATGAAATCCGAATATAGAGACGTTCATATCATATATCAGGATTTGTTGACATTCCATGGGCCCGCGACGATTCTTCGCCTGCCACAACTTTTCGGGGATTCTCATGACGCGTCGTGAAGTGAGTTGGTCCATTCGTGCCCTGCTGCTGGGCGTGTCGCTTGCGGTGCCGGCCATGACCGCGATGGCGCAGCAGGACGCCGCCGCGGAGACCGGTGCGCTGGAAGAAGTGACGGTCACCGCGCAGCGTCGCGAGCAAGGCATCCAGAAGGTGCCGGTCTCCGTCACCGCGATCGATCCCGCGACGATCGAACGCCGTCAGGTGACCGATTCGAAGCAGATCGTCT
>CADEFQ010000010.1:63511-72280 GCA_902826635.1 uncultured Pseudomonadota bacterium | reverse complement strand
ATCGATCCCGCGACGATCGAACGCCGTCAGGTGACCGATTCGAAGCAGATCGTCTTCAACGTGCCGAACCTCACCGGCAACAGCAACGTCGGCCAGTCCTCGGCCAACTCGTTCTTCATGCGCGGCATCGGCACGACCGAGAATCTCGCGACTGCCGACACGAGCGTGGGTCTGTACGTCGACGACGTGTACATCGCGCGCCAGGGCGCCAACAACTTCAATCTCGCCGACATCGAGCGCATCGAAGTGCTGCGCGGCCCGCAAGGCACGCTGTACGGCCGCAACACCAACGGCGGCGCGATCAAGATCGTGACGAAGAAGCCGACCGCCGACGACGAGTTCGCGGTGCGCGGCTCCTACGGCAACCACGACCGCTGGGATCTGCGTCTCTCCGGCAACACCGCGCTCACCGATTCGCTCTACGCCCGCGCGAACTTCCTCACGCAGCAGGGTGACGGTTACATCCGCAACACGACGCTCGGCAAGGATGTCAACGACCTCGACTACATGGGCGGACGCATCGCGCTGCGCCAGATCGCGTCCGACGCGGTCGAGATCAATCTCGCGATCGACTACAGCCGCGACAGGACGAACGGCAACTATGCGTCCGACATCGGCGGCGTACTGCGCCCGTCGACGGGCAACGTGCGCACCGCCGTGAGCGGCCTCGACGCCCGCGGCGACGCGAAGACCTTCGGCGGAGCGCTGCACGTGGACTGGACGATGTCCGACGCGCTCGCGTTCAAGTCGATCACGGGCTACCGCTCGACCGACCAGGATCTCAACATCGACCTGTCGGACCAGCCGGTACCGCTCTACAACCTGCTCCAGGTGCAGGAGTCGGACCAGATCAGCCAGGAGTTCCAGCTCTCCGGCGACCTGACCGAGCGCCTGAACTTCGTCGGCGGCGTCTATTATTTCGACGAGTCCTCCGACGTCACGATCTCTGACCGCATCCGCGCAACACCGGCCGCGGCACAAAACCGCTGGAACAAGGTGTACACGGTCGACGTCGAGAGCTACGCGGTGTTCGGCCAGCTCGAGTACACGCTCGGCCCGGTCACGCTGGTCGGCGCGGCGCGCTACACCTGGGAGGACCGCAGCTTCGACGTCGTGCAGACGAGTACGCTGCCCGGTCCGCTCTTCAATTACACGACCGCAGATCTGATCGCGCGCGGTGCGGCCGGCCAGGCGATCGACCCCGAGCGCGAGTTCAGCAAATTCACGCCGAAGCTCGGCGTGAATTGGCAGGTGACCGACGATCTGTTCGCGTACGCGTCGTACACCAAGGGCTTCCGCTCGGGCGGCTGGACGGGGCGCGCGTTGCGCTCGGACCAGTTCGTCAACGTGGACCCCGAGAACGTCGAGTCGTGGGAACTGGGCGCGAAGGCGACGCTGCTGAACGGCCGCATCCGCTGGAACACCTCGCTGTTCACCATGGACTACACCGATCTCTTCAACACGCTCACGGTGGCCGGCGTATACACCGTCGCGACCGCCGACGCGAAAATCGAGGGAGCGGAGACCGAGTTTACCGTGCGCGCGACGCCGTGGCTCGACCTGTTCGTCAACCTCGGCTACCTCGACACGAAGTACGAGGGCGCGAAGCCGGTGAATCTCGCCGACGAGCTGCAGCGCGCGCCGCAGCTGCAGGCGAAGGCGGGCTTCTCGGTCGACTATCCGCTCGCGAACGGCTCGCTGCTCGTCAACGCCGACGCTTTCTACACCGACAAATACCTCGTCACGCCGGCGAATCTCGCGATCACCGCGCCGCTGCTGCCGCCCGGTGTCGACACGACCGGTGATTTCACGATCGTGAACGCGTCGGTCGGCTACCGCTGGAACGAGGGCAAGTACGACGTGAGCGCCTCGTGCACGAACTGCTTCGACGAGAACTACTTCGAGGGCGGCACCTATATCGGCTCCTACGCCGCGGTCTGGACCGGTGCGCCGCGCTTCTACAAGGTCGGCTTCGGGGTGAAGTTCTGACCGTGGTGCACTGAGAGCGGCGCACCATGCTCGTTCCGCGCCACGCGACGCGTCACCGGTTCGAGCGCGGCCTCGTCCGCGCAGGCAGCGGGTATGTGCACTACCGCCGGGCCGGTCACGGCCCGGTGGTGGTGGCCCTGCACGAGTCGCCGCGATCGTCCACTTCGCTGCTGCCGCTGATGGACGCGCTGGCCGATCGCCATACGGTGATCGCCCTCGACACGCCGGGCTACGGGCACTCGGACCCACTCGCGTCCGCAGCCCCGGTGATCGCGGACTTCACGCGTGCGCTCGCCGCAGCCGTCGACGGCCTGGGCCTCTCGCGCTTTGCGCTCTACGGCACGCACACGGGCGCCGCGATCGCCGCGGCGTTCGCCCTCGAGGCGCCGGAGCGTGTGCACTCGCTCGTGCTCGACGGCCTCGCGGCGTTCACCGCGCGCGAGCGCGACGATTTCCTCACGCGCTACCTCGCGCCCTTCGTGCCGCAATGGGATGGCACGCATCTCGCGGCCCTGTGGTCGCGTGTGGGCGACCTCTATCGGTGGTTCCCGTGGCACGAACGCACGCGGGCCGCGCGGCTCGCGACAGCGTTGCCGCCGCTCGAAAAGGTCTACGAGACGCTCGAGGGTTTCCTGCTTGCCGGCGACGGCTATCGGCTCGGTTACGCCTGTGCCGCGACGTTCGACGCCGGGGCCGCGGTGGCCGCCTTGCGGGTGCCCACGCTGCTGCTGGCGCGCGAACACGACCTGATCGCCTCGCATCTCGATCGCGTTGCGGCGACGCCCTCGGTGCGCATTGCGCGCCCCAGCCCCGCGCCGGAGGCCTGGGCAAGCGAGATTCGCGCGCATCTCGCGCTCGGCGCGCACGAGGCCCTGCCCTGGACGAGTGCTGCGCGACGTGAACGCGAACCGGAAGCGGGTCGTACGCTGCTGCGCTGGGGCGAGGGCTATCTGCATGCGCGCAGCGCCGGGTCGGGCGAAGCGTCCGCGATCATGATTCCTGATCTGCCGGGCACGGGCGCCGCGGCTCTGCAGGCCGCGCTCCCGCACGCGGCCTCGGCGGGCCGGGCCTGGGCGATCGACCTGCCGGGCTGTGGAGCCTCCGATCCGGCATCGCACGATGCGGAGCCGGTGGCCGCGGCGCTCGATGCGATCGGGCAGCTGCAACAGTTCCTGGGCGGGCGCACCACTGTCGTCGGCGTAGGTCTGGGGGCCGCGCTCGCGGCGCTGCACGAGGACGCGCAGGTCATCGACGTGCCGGGGTGGATGACGGGCCGGCGCCCCCTGCCGGCGCTCGCCGTCGTGCCGGCGGCGCAGCGCGATGCGAGCGGCGCGAATTTTCTCGGCAGCTGGTATCAGCTGCGCGACGCAGTCTTCGACGCGGAGCCGGCCGCCGAGGCGCCGGATGCCGCGGGGTTGCAGCGGCGCCATACGGCACTGTGGACGGCGCCTCAATGCGGCGCGCTCGCACAGGCGCTGCAGGAACGGGTGGCAGCCGACGCCACGCTTCGTGCGAGGATGCGCACGCTGGAAGGGGAATCGACTTGAGCGGCTACATCGACATCGTCTGCAATCTCTATGATCCGACGGCCGTGCGCCGCGGTGAAACCGGCATCGACGAGGCGTTCAAGCGCCAGGTGCGCATGGACAAGCGGTTGTGGGGCGGTGTGCCGGTGAGCCAGTACCTGCGCAAGATGGATCGCGCGGGCATCGAGCGCTCGCTGCTGATCGCGGTGCGTGCGGGCGACCTGCGCGTGCGCGGCTCGTTCGAGCTGCCCTACGAGCGCGTCGCCAAGGTCTGCGAGAAGTATCCCGATCGCTTCTCGGGGCTCGCCGGCGTCGATCCATTCCGCGGCATGCAGGGTCTGCGCGATCTCGAGTACGCGGTGAGATCGCTCGGCTTCGTCGGTGCGCACCTCTATCCGCACTGGTTCGAGCTCGCCCCCGACCACGCGAAGTACTATCCGTACTATGCCAAGTGCGCCGAACTCGATATCCCGATCATGATGCAGATCGGGCACAACCTCGTGTACTCGCAGAGCCGCCGCCTGCCTTCGGTGGGCCGCCCGATCACGCTGGATCGCGTCGCGATCGATTTCCCGGAACTCGCGCTGATCGGCATCCACATCGGCGTGCCGTGGACCGACGAGGCCATTTCGATGGCCTGGAAACACAGCAATATCTATCTCGCGGGCGATGCCTACGCGCCGAAGCACTGGCCGAAGCCGTTCGTGCACTACGCCAACACCTACGGCAGCCACAAGGTGCTCTTCGGCACCGACTGGCCGGTGATCGACCCGGAGCGCGCCGTGGAGGAGGTCGCCGCGCTCGAGATGCGCCCGGCGTCGCACCGCGCGATGATGCGCGACAACGCGCTCGCGGTGTTCAGGAAGATACCCCGCCGCCGCCGCCGGGGTGGCTGAGTCGGGCGCCACGGTAGTTCCCCTTAAGGTGGCGTTCAGCCGCGCCCGGTAGAATCCGGGCTTCTTTCACTGGTGAGGAACACCGATGCTGCGCGCGCTGCTGTCCGCCACGACCCTGTCGATCGTCCTGGCATCCCAGGCGTTCGCATCGGGCCCGGCTCCGACCGAGGCTCAGCTGAAGCGCGGGAAGCTCCTCTTCACGCAGTGCCAGGCCTGCCACCAGGTCAAGGCGGGTGCTCCGTCGATGATGGGCCCGAATCTCGCCGGGCTGATGGGCCGCAGATCCGCGACTGCGCCGGGATTCAAGTATTCGCCGGCGCTGCAGAAAGCGAAGCTCACGTGGGACGTCGCAACGCTCGACAAGTGGTTGCATCGCCCGTCGGCGCTCGTGCCGGGCAACACGATGGCGTTTGCCGGCATGGCGAAAGCCGAGGATCGCGCGGCGCTGATCGCCTGGCTCTCCGTCGAAGTCGCAGCTGCGAAAGGCGCGGCGCCCGCGAAAAAATAGCGCCGGCGCGGCTCAGCCGAGCCAGCGGGCGAGGGCAACGAGCCCCGCGACGGCGAGCGCAAGCGTCACGGCTGCCATCAGCAGGATCGCGAGCGGCACGACGATCAGCATCAGGCGCGTGTTACGCACCGTGCGCGCCGGGTCGTTCCGCCACTGACCGAGCAGCGCAAGGTTGCGCAGGTGCGGTTTGAAGGCGAAGTCGAACAGGTCGCCGGCGAGCGGGATGGCTCCCACCGTCGCATCGATTGCGACGTTCGCGAGCATCCTCGCCTGCAGTGCCAGGGGCGCGCCCATGCGGCGCGCGACGAGCACGCCGTAGGCGCCGAACACTGCGCCCACGAAATCTCCAAAGCCGGGCGCGAGTCCCATCAGTGCATCGAAGCCGAAGCGGATGCGCGTGCCCGGCACGCCGAAGGCGCTGTCCAGCAGCGCTGCCAGGCGCGCGTAGCGCTCGAAGTGCGCGGCGTCGCTCACTTACCGAAGGCCGCGATGTCTTCCCGCAAAAGGGCGTTGAAAACGGCCGGATCCTCCATCATCAGGAAGTGCCCGCGGCCCGGCATCAGCTGCGTGCGGAAAGCCGGTGCAAGCTTTCGGATGCGCACCAGGTCGGTCGGTCCGTGCAGGTCGGATTCGATGTCGACGATCGGAACGTGCAGCGCCGCGACCGCCGGCCTGTAGTCGTAGTCGATCAGCGCGACCATCGAAGGAACTGCGACTTCGGGCGGCGCGAGTGCCATGTCGTCGGCAACCCGGCGTACGAAAGCCGGGTCGGCATTCTTCGGAAAGAGCCGCTTCGTGACGAACTCGTGCGTTGCGCCGATGTAGTCCTTGCGCAGGTTCGCGATGAACGCGTCCGCGCGGGCGCGATCCGTTGCGCTGGGGGTCGCGCCGATGTCGCTGAACGCATCGGCGCCGACAATGCCGATCACGCGATCGGGCACGAGCCGCGCCGCCTCGAGCGCCACCGGGCCACCCATCGAATGGCCGACCAGCACCACCTTACCCTGCGGAAGTGCGCTCAGCACCGCGGTGACATCGGCGCCATAGGCTTCGATCGTCCAGTTCGAGCGATTGCGGCTCGAAGCGCCGTGTCCCGCGAGATTGACCGCGACGACGGTGTACGACGATTTCAGGTCGTCGATCTGCGCGCGCCAATAGTTGGCATCGCAAGACCAGCCGTGGATCAGCACGATGAGCGGCTCGCCGTGGCCGAACACGCGATAGTCGATGTGCACGCCGTCGGGCGCGAGCGCGATGCGCGGGGCGCCTTCGGCCGTGTGGACGACGGGCGGCGCGGCGGGAGGCGTTGCCCCGGCGGGTGCCGGCGCTTCGGCGTGGCGACTGCAGGCGCCGATCGCGAGCAGGATGGAGAGGATCGGAAGGGATCGCGCGCGGCGGGGGAGCATTCAGCGTGCCTCGCCCGCACCCGCACCGTGGCCGCGCGCGGCGATGGCCGCGAGCTCCGCGCGGAAATGCGGTCGCGCCCAGAGAAACAACAGGCACGCCGCGACCGCCGCGACACCGGTCACGAGCGCGACGGACCGGCCGACGGCGAGGTCGTCCTGGAACCAGCGATCGGTAATGAGCGCCGTGAGAAACGGCGCAAAGCCGATGCCGATCATGTTGACGCAGAGCAGGTAGATCGCCGACACCTGCGCGCGCATGCGCGGCGGCGTCAGGACGACGACGGCGGTGGCGCCGGCGCCGTAGGGGAAGGACGTGAAGAAGCCGATCGGTGCGAGCAGCAGTGTCGACACCGCAAGATTTCCGGACAACGTGCACCACACCGCGATCGGCGCGAGCACGATGGCGGCGGTGAGGCCCACGCGGATGGCGGCGTCGGTGTGCCCCGCGCTGCGCCAGCGGTCGGTGAGCCAGCCGCCGGCGAGGATGCCCGCCGTACCGAAAATCGCGATCGCAATTCCGAGGCGCAGGCCGGCGGCGGAAATCGGCATTTCGTGCACGCGCACGAAAAACTGCACGCCCCAGATCTGATACACGTTCATCACCATGCCGAGGACGGCGAAGCC
Source organism: uncultured Pseudomonadota bacterium (assembly GCA_902826635.1). Lineage (GTDB taxonomy): Bacteria > Pseudomonadota > Gammaproteobacteria > Steroidobacterales > Steroidobacteraceae > CADEFQ01. Next base: position 65,331 of record CADEFQ010000010.1, on the reverse strand, counting down.
GAGGATCATCGCGGTGTACACGCGCCAGCGTCGGGCCATGTAGGCGAAAGTCGCCGGAATCGAGACGCGCTCGATGTCTCCCGGGCGCTTGCGGCGCACCGGCTCGCGGATCGTCAGCATCCAGAGCGCCAGCACGAGGCCGGGCAGGCCGACGATGAAGAACACGAGCTGCCATGCGCGGATCGTGCCGACGATCGGCAGCACGTACTCGGACGAGCCGGACACGGCCTTGATCACGAGCCCGCCGATGATCAGCGCGAGACCGACTCCGACCGGCAAGCCGAACATGAACACCGACAGCGCGCGTCCGAGACGCTTTTCCGGAAAGCTGTCGCCGGCCATCGAGTACGCGCCAGGCGAGAGCGCCGCCTCACCGATCGCGACCCCGATGCGCGCGAAGGCGAGTTGCGTGAAGTTGCGCGCGACGCCGCACAGCATCGTCATTGCACTCCAAATGGCCACGCTCGCTGCCACGATCGAGCGGCGGTTGTAGCGGTCGATCGCCCAGGCGATCGGAATGCCGATCATCGTGTAGAAGAAAGCGAATACGAAACCGTAGAGCAGCGACATCTGCGTGTCGCTGATGCCGAGATCGGCGCGGATCGGGCCGACGAGCAGGCCCAGGATCACCCGGTCGATGAACGACAGGATGTATGCGAGCATCAGTACGCCGACCATGTACCACGCGACCGCGGGGCGCGGCCAGCTCTCATCCGTTTCGTTCATGACAGCTTGAGTACCTTGCCGGGATTCATGATGCCGTTCGGGTCGAGCGCGAGCTTCACCGCGCGCATCAGTTCGATCTCGACGGGTGGCGCGTAGCGCACGAGTTCATCGACCTTGAGGCGGCCGATGCCGTGCTCCGCGCTCACGCTGCCACCGAGGGAGGCGACGAGGTCGTGGATCACGCGCTGCACTTCGTCCGCCCGCGCGACGAAGCGCAGCGGGTCGGCGCCGCTGCGGGCGTTGACATTGAAATGCAGGTTGCCGTCGCCCACGTGGCCATACGCGACGAGCACCGCATCAGGAAGGTGTCCTGCAATCCAGCTCGACGCCTGCTCGACGAATTGCGGCAGCTTGCCGATGGGCAGGGCAACGTCGTGCTTCAGGCTCGGCCCCTCGATGCGCTGCGCTTCGGGAATCGACTCACGCAGCCGCCAGAAGGCGGCGCGCTGGCGTTCGTTCTGCGCAAGCGCCGCGTCGTCGAGCAGGCCGCCGTCCATGGCGTCGCGCAGCGCGGTTTCGAGCATGGCATCGAGCGTGTCGGCGGCGCGCGAGGAACTGAGCTCGCACAGCACGTTCCACGGGTAGTCGCCGGCAAGCGGCTGCGCAACCCCGGGGATGTGCCGTGTGGTGAGCTCGACGGCGATGTGCGGAATCAGCTCGAAGGAGCTGACGCGATCGCCGCTCGTTTCTCGCAGCAGGTTCAGCAGATCGACCGCCGCCGCGACGCTTCGGACGGCGACGAACGCGGTCGCAAACGCGCGCGGCCGCGGTGCCAGCCTGAGGCTCGCCGCCGTGATCACCCCGAGCGTGCCTTCGGCGCCGACGAACAACGACTTCAGGTCATAGCCCGTGTTGTCCTTGCGCAGCTCGCCGAGCGAGGCGAGCACGCGGCCATCGGCCAATACGACCTCGAGGCCAAGCACGAGATCGCGTGCCATGCCGTAACGCACGACATTGAGGCCACCCGCGTTGGTCGAGAGGTTGCCGCCGATCTGGCAACTGCCCTCGGAGCCGAGGCTCAGCGGGAAATACCGGTCGACGGCTTCAGCCTCGCGCTGCAGGTGCGCGAGGATGCAACCCGCTTCGGCGACCAT
>CADEFQ010000010.1:60487-63411 GCA_902826635.1 uncultured Pseudomonadota bacterium | reverse complement strand
GGTCCGTGGATGCGGCGAGCCGACCGATCACGCGCGGAAATCGGCACGGGTTTCAGGTCCCAGATGATGCCGAGCCAGGAAAGCAGCTTCAGCGCGTAGTAGGTGATGTCGATTTCCCACCAGTAGAAACCCTGCCGAACGGCGCTCGGGTAGTGGTGATGGTTGTTGTGCCAGCCCTCGCCCAGCGTGACGAGCGCGAGCAGCCAGTTGTTGCGGCTCGAATCCCCGGTGCGGTAGCGCTGGCGCCCGAAAACGTGCGACAACGAGTTGATCGTGTAGGTGCCGTGATAGCAGGCCACGGTCGAGATGAAGAAGCCCCAGATGAGCATCTGCCAGCCGTTGGTGCCGAGATGCGGCATGGCGACCTCGAGCAGCACGCCGAGGCCGAACATGCCCGCGGCCAGCACCACGGGGACCACGACGTCGAAGCGGTCGAGCCAGCGCAGCTCGGGGAACTGCAGCAGGTCGCGCACGCGCTTCAGGTCGGGGACGAAGCCGCGCTTCGACAGGAACCAGCCCATGTGCGAGCGCAGGAAACCGTGCTGGATCGGCGAATGCGGGTCTTCCTTGCGGTCGGACCACGCGTGGTGGTGGCGGTGGTGCGCAGCCCACCACAACGGGCCGCGCTGCACGGCGGTCGCGCCGAGCACCCCGAAAACAAACTGACCGACCCGCGATGTCTTGAAGGAACGGTGCGAGAAATAGCGGTGGTAGAAGCCCGTGATCGCGAACATGCGCACGAAATACGCAATCACGGCCACGAGGATCGCGACCGGGCTCACGCCGACGACGAACGCGAAGAGGCACGCGAGGTGCATCGCGACGAACGGGATGATGCGCGCGAGATCGACGCGATCGTCACCGGAGGCGTCGGCCCGAGGCGAGGTGGCCCCGCCCGAGTCGAACCACCGCAGCAGCGCGCGCATCAGAGGCGCGCGTTGCGCAGCGCCGCGATGCGCTCGTCGAGCGGTGGGTGGCTCATGAACAGGCGCTTCAATCCGGCTCCCGGGCCACCCGCGATGCCGAACGCCGCCATCTGCGACGGCAGCGGCTGCGGATGCGCGGCCTTCAGGCGCTCGAGCGCGCCGATCATGTTGGTGCTGCCCGCAAGGCGCGCGCCGCCGGCGTCGGCGCGGAACTCGCGCTGCCGCGAGAACCACATCACGATCATGCTCGCGAGGATGCCGAGCACGAACTGCGCGACCATCACGGTCGCGAAATAGGCCATGCCGCCGCGACCGTCTTCACGACGATCGACGAGGCCGCCGATCACGCGCGCGAGAAAAATGACAAAGGTATTCACCACGCCCTGGATCAGCGTGAGGGTGACCATGTCGCCGTTTGCGACGTGGCTCACTTCGTGACCGAGCACCGCCTCGGCTTCCTTCTGGTTCATCGAACGCAGCAAACCGGTGCTCACGGCGACGAGCGCCGCGTCGCGCCTCGCGCCGGTTGCGAAGGCGTTCGGCTCCGGCGAATCGAAAATACCGACTTCCGGCATGCCAATGCCGGCTTGCTCCGCCTGCGCGCGCACGGTGCTCACGAGCCACTGTTCAGTCGGGTTGGCCGGCTGCGTGATGACGCGCACGCCCATCGAGCGCTTCGCCATCCACTTCGAGATCAGCAGCGAAATGATGGCGCCGCCGAAGCCGAAGAGCGCCGCGAAGACCAGCAGGCCACCGAGGTCGCCGCCTCGCGCAGACATGTATTGATCGATGCCGAAGATGCGGGCGACGACCGACAGCACCAGCAGCACCGCCAGGTTCGTTACCAGAAACAGGAAGATTCGCTTCATTTGGCGCCTTCAAACCCTCGTGGGGAAGGGGAATATGGGGGCAGGGGAGGGGCATTCAAGGCCACCGCCCGGCCGGACGGCCGTCGGGCGCGGCTCAATTTTCGTCGCGGTTCTCGTCGTCTTCATCCTCGTCGTCTTCGTCCCAATCATCGTCATCCTCGTCATCTTCGTCTTCGTCCCAATCGTCATCGTCATCGTCGTCGTCGTCGTCGTCATCATCGCTATCGTCGCGATCAGCCCAGCCCTCGGGCTCGGGTACCTTCTCGAGATCCATTTCGTGCCAGGTTTCCACGTCGATCTCCTCGATCTCGCCATCGAGATACTCGATTTCGATCAGCTCGGAGTCCTCGTCCACCTTCAGGACGCGGAAAGTTTCTTCTTCCTCCGCGTTCTCGTACCACTGCTGGGGGGTGGGTTGGTAATCTCTGCTCACGGTGCGGATCCTCTCGGCAACTGCAGCTAGTATGCGGTTCCGCCCGGGCCGAGGCAACGCGGTCATAACGTATACTCAAGCGGTTTCCCGTCAGCTTTTCCCCCACCCCGCCATGCAGAAAAGACGACCGGCCGTGCCGGCCTCGCCGCTCGCCAAAGCCCGACGCATCGTCGTCAAAGTCGGTTCAGCACTGCTCGTCGACGGTGCCACCGGTCGGCTCAACCGCGCGTGGCTCGAGACGCTGGCCGAAGACCTCGTGCGGCTGCGCAAGCGCGGGCAGGAAGTCATTCTCGTGTCCTCCGGCGCGATCGCGCTCGGCCGCCGCCATCTCGGCCTGCCGGCGGGCGCGTTGCGCCTCGAGGAAAGCCAGGCCGCGGCGGCTGTCGGCCAGATCCGGCTTGCACATGCCTACAAGGAATTGTTCGAGGCGCATGCCGTCACGGTGGCCCAGGTCTTGCTGACGCTCGAGGACAGCGAACGACGGCGGCGCTACCTCAATGCCCGGGCGACGCTGCACAGCCTGCTCGCGCTCGACGCGCTGCCGGTGATCAACGAGAACGACACCGTGGCCACCACTGAAATCCGCTACGGCGACAACGACCGCCTCGCGGCTCGCGTCGCACAGATGGCGTCCGCGGATTGCGTGCTGCTGCTGTCGGATGTCGATGGGCTCTACAGCGCCGATCCGAACCGCGA
>CADEFQ010000010.1:58026-60387 GCA_902826635.1 uncultured Pseudomonadota bacterium | reverse complement strand
GTGCTCGCGCCGGACGGCCGCGAGGTCGCGCGCGGCATCGCGGCCTACGCCGACGGCGATGTCGCCCGGATCATGGGCAGGAAGACGCGCGAGATCGAGGCGATGCTCGGGTTTCGCGGCCGCGATGAAATGATCCATCGCGACAACCTCGTCATGATCGAACACCATGAGTGAAACGGCCGCCGATATTCCCGCGCTGATGACACGGCTCGGTCGCGCGGCGCGCGCGGCCGCGCCGGTGCTCGCCGCCGCGACGACCGCGCAGAAGAACACGGCGCTGGTCGCCGCCGCGCAAGCGATGCGCGCTCGATCGGACACCATTCTCGCCGCCAATGAAGAAGACATGACGCGCGCGCGTGCGAAGGGCCTGAACGCGGCCATGGTCGATCGCCTGCGGCTCGATTCCACGCGCGTCGAGGCGATGGCGCGTGGGCTCGACGACATCGCGGCGCTCCCCGATCCCGTCGGCAGCGTCGCGGCGGCATGGCGGCGGCCCAATGGCCTCGAATTCGAGCGCGTGCGGGTGCCGCTCGGCGTGGTCGGCATCATCTACGAAAGCCGGCCGAACGTGACCGCGGACGCCGGGGCGCTGTGCCTCAAGGCGGGCAATCCGGTGATCCTGCGTGGCGGCTCGGAGAGTGGGGCGTCGAATCGCGCGATCCACGCCGTGCTCGTTGCGGGGCTCGAAACCGCGGGGCTGCCGCGCGAGGCGATCCAGCTCGTCCCCACCGCCGATCGAGACGCCGTCGGCTACATGCTCGCCTCGATGCGCGAATACATCGACGTGCTCGTACCGCGGGGCGGGAAGGCGCTCGTGGCGCGCGTGCAGGCCGAGGCGCGCGTGCCGGTCATCGGCCACCTCGAAGGGGTGTGCCACGTGTATGTCGATCGCGACGCCGATCCGGACATGGCGCGCGAGATCGTGCACAACGCGAAACTGCGCCGAACCGGCGTCTGCGGCGCCGCGGAGACTCTGTTGGTGGATCGCGGCGGGCTCGCGCTGCTCGCGCCGATCGTGCGCGACCTGCTCGACGCGGGTTGCGAGGTGCGCGGCGACGCGACCACCGGGGCCGTCGACCCGCGTGTGCGGCCGGCTACGGAAGAGGATTGGGCCACCGAGTATCTCGACGCGGTGATTGCGGTGCGCGTGGTGGACGGCGTGGACGCGGCGATCGCGCACATTGCGCGCTACGGCTCGTCCCACACCGAGGCAATCGTCACGGCGAATTCGGCGACAGCCGAGCGTTTTCTCGCGCGCGTCGACAGCGCGATCGTGTTGCACAACGCGTCGACACAGTTCGCGGACGGCGGCGAATTCGGCATGGGCGCCGAGATCGGCATTTCAACGGATCGCTTCCACGCGCGCGGGCCGGTCGGAGTCGAACAGCTGACGAGTTACAAATATGTCGTGCGCGGCGCGGGTCAGACGCGCCGCTGAGCGGTGCGTGGCAGGGCCGCCAGGCCCCCGCTCAACGAATACGCCTGAACGACACCCCGGGCGCGCAGCGCTTCGGCGGCGGCGTGGCTGCGCACGCCGTGCGCGCAGACGAGCAGCAGCCGCTCACGCGGGTCGAGCGGTGCCGTCAGCAATTCACCAAGCGGGAGCTTTCGCAGGCGATCGGCGACGATGGGCAACGCCGCGCACTCCGCGGGTTCGCGGATGTCGATGATCGAATAGCCCGCCACTTCGGCGGCGGCGATCGAAGCGTACGAGACGTCGATTTCGGCGCTCACCTCGCCGGCGGCCGTCGCGCCCGCTTTCCCGTGTTCGGCATGATCGGGCGCCGGCCGGGCCTTCAGGCGGCTCGTCGACAGTGACAGCAGGTCGATCATCAGGACGTCCTCGCCGAGGCGGCCCGGCAAATCGAGCAGGATCTTCAGCACCTCGAGTGCCTGCAACGAGCCCAGCGTTCCCGGCACCGGCCCGAGGACACCGGCTTCGGCGCAATTGCCGACGAGGCCGTCGCGCGTGGCGGCCGGCCACACGCAGCGCAGGCAGGCGGTGCCGCGGCGCGGGTCGACGACCTGCAGCTGGCCTTCAAACTGGTACACGCTCGCGAACACAGCGATGCGCCCGAGCGCAAGGGCGACGTCGTTCAGCAGGAATTTCGTCGCGAAATTGTCGGTGCAGTCGACGACGATGTCGTACGGGGCGAGCAACGTCGCCGCATTCCCCGCATCGAGGCGCGCAACGTAGGTGTCGATGCGTACGTCCGGATTCAGCGCGGCAAGCCTCGCGGCGGCAAGCGCGGCCTTGGGGGCGCCACAGTCGGCGAGCGCATACATCGTCTGGCGGTGCAGGTTCGAGGGCTCGAGCCGGTCGTGATCGATGATGCCGAGGCGACCCACGCCGGCGGCCGC
>CADEFQ010000010.1:6606-57926 GCA_902826635.1 uncultured Pseudomonadota bacterium | reverse complement strand
CGCGCGCAGGCCTCGGCGAGAATGCGCTCGCCTTCGCGCAGCGCGAGCGGTTCGAACGTCTCGTATTCGAGATGCTCGACCTGTTGGCCTTCGTTGTGGTCCCGCACCCAGCCTTCGAAGGCGGCGTAGCCGCCGAATGCCGGACCCGCGAGTGCGGCGCGCGCGGCCGCCGCGTCGATCGGCGTTTTCGTGAACCGGAACCGCGACATGGCGCGCCGCGCTCAGCCGCCTGCGACGGGCGGGATGAACACGACCGCGTCGCCGTCGGCGAGCGGCTGCGCCCAGTCACCGAATTCCGCGTTCACGGCGACCCGCAGCAGGTCGGGCGGCAAGCTGAAGGGATAGCGGGCGCGCAGTTCGTCATAGAGATCGCGCGGCGTGCGTGCGCGCGTTTCGAGCGTTTCCTCGCTGCGGCCAGCCTGTTCGCGGAGCAGCGCGAAATACTGCACGCGGATGCGCAGCGGTGCGGGGGTGGCGTTGATCGTATCCATGGCCGACCAATACTCGTGCGTCGCGTTCACGTTGTCGAGCGCCACCGGATCGAGCGGTTCGAGCAGCACCGGCTCGGCGCCGATCAGGAACTTGCGCGGGCAACTGCGGCCGCTCGTCACCGTCGCGGCCAGCGGCGCACGGCTCGCCGGCTCCCAGATCGCGCACAGCGGCTCGGGCAGGCCATCGTGGGCGCTGCGATAGGTTGTGGCAATGCGCGCAGGATCACGCCGCGCGACGAGATGCGCGAGGGTTTCACGGCCGAGAAACGGCAGGTCGCAGGCGAGCACGAGCCAGGCAGCCCCGGGGTGGGCGTCGAATGCCGCAAGAATGCCGGCCGCGGGGCCGGCGTCAGGCAACGTATCGCGAATCTGCGGATATCGTGCGCGCAGGGTGTCGCCCGATTGATCCGCGCGTACCGAGATGAACCGTTGCGCGGTCCACGGTTCGAGCAGCTGCCAGGCGCGCTCGAGCTGTGTTGCGCCTTGGTAGGCGAGGGCTGCCTTGTCGCGCTTCATGCGGGTGCTGCGCCCGCCGGCGAGCACGAGTCCAAATAGCGGGGCCACGCTCATCGCCGCGCACGCCGGAAGTCGCGCTTGCCACCGGACTTGGCGAGCAGCCGGACTTCACTGATCTCGATGTCGTGCGACAGCGCCTTGGTCATGTCGTAGATCGTGAGTGCCGCGACAGTCGCGCCTGTGAGCGCCTCCATCTCGATGCCCGTGCGACCGTGGATCGCGACTTCGCAACGGATCACGAGCCGGCCGGCGCGCGCAGTCTCGATCGTCACATTGCAACGTTCGAGCGCGAGCGGGTGGCAGAACGGGATCAGCTCGTGCGTGCGCTTCGCCGCCATCACACCGGCCACGATCGCGGTGTCGAACACGGGCCCCTTCTTCGTGCGCGCGCCCGTACGGCGCAGCGCGAGCGCCACCGCCCGCGGCAGCGTGACGATCGCCTCCGCGGTGGCCTCGCGTAGCGTGACGGCCTTCGCGCCGACGTCGACCATGGTGGGCCGATTTGCAGCATCGACGTGGGTGAGGACCGGTTTGCGCGCGCGCGTGGGCATGATCGTGAGTCCTAGCCGCCGATGTAGTTCATTTCGACTTTGGGCTCCTGCGCGGCGCTCGCGCGCAGCGTGGCGCGCAGCTCGCTGTAGCGGTCGGCGCGCACCGTCCAGCGATTGCGGATCAGTTCGAGCAGTTCCTCGTCATCCGCGCCGGCGCGCAGCGGTGCACGCAGGTCGAGTCCGTGGGTCGCGAAGAGGCAGGTGTAGAGCACGCCGTCGGATGACAGCCGTGCGCGCGAGCAGTCGCCGCAGAACGGTTGCGACACCGATGAAATGAAACCGATCTCGCCCCGACCGTCGGCGTAGGCGTGGCGCTGCGCGACCTCGCCGACATAGGTGCGGTCGAGCGGCACGAGCGGCCAGCGGGCGTGGATGCGAGCGTGCAGCTCGGCCGACGGCACCACGAGTTCGGGCCGCCAGTGATTGCGGTTGCCGACATCCATGTACTCGATGTACCGCACGACGACGCCGGTGCCGCGAAAGCGCGCGGCGAGATCGAGCGCGCCCGCGTCGTTGACGCCTCGCTGGATCACCGTGTTGACCTTGAGCGGCGTCAGGCCCGCGCGGTGCGCGTGCTCGATGCCCGCGAGCACGGCTTCGAGCTCCTCGAACCCGCCGCACAGATCGCGAAAGACGGTCGGGTCGAGGCTGTCGAGGCTCACGGTCACCCGTGCGAGGCCCGCGGCCTTGAGCTCGCTCGCGTACTTCGCGAGCAACACACCGTTCGTCGTGAGCGCGACGTCTTCGATGCCCGGCAGGGCCGTGAGGTCGCCGACGAGGTCGGCGAGATTCGCACGCAGCAATGGCTCACCGCCGGTGATGCGCAGCTTGCGCACGCCGAGCGCTGCAAACAGGCGTGCAAGGCGCGTGATCTCTTCGAACGACAGGCGCTCGGCGCTCTTCAGGAAGCGGTAGCTGTCGTGAAAAGTCTCGCGCGGCATGCAGTACGGGCAGCGGAAATTGCAGCGGTCCATCACCGAGATGCGCAGGTCGTGCATCGGGCGTCCGAGTGTGTCGCGCGGGCCGCGTGCACGCCCGATGGGGACTATCTGGTCGCTCGTCGGCATGTGGGCATTGTCGCGCTGATGCGTGCGCGGGTACAGCGATTACCAGCGAAAGAGCTGCGTGACATGACCTCGCGCAAAGTTTCGCGGGCCGCCCGACAGCTCGACGAAGCCGTGCGTGCCCGCGAGTGACGTGAAATCACCCGATCCGTTGGTCGGCCGCGGATGCGCCCATGCACGGCCCGAGTCGTCAGGCGCAACATGGACCGGCAGAAAGGTCGCGAGTTCAGTGTCGACGTCGACATCGGCCGCGAGCGGCACGCGCTCAGGCACGCAAGGGAGGCTCCCCATGGCCGCGGACAAAGCGGGAAGGACATAGCGCGCGAGGCACACGAGCGTCGACACCGGGTTGCCGGGCAGCGCGAACACCACACGGCCCGCGTGGGTCGTGCCGAACCACATCGGCTTGCCGGGGCGCTGCGCGATGCGGTGGAAGACCTGTTCGACGCCGATCTGTGCGAGTGCCTGCGGAACGAGGTCGAGCCGGCCCATCGACACGCCGCCCGAAAGAATCAGCACGTCCTGCGTGTCGAGATGAAAACCCAGTCTTTCGCCAAGCGTCGCCGCGTCGTCCGGAAGATGATCGTCGACGACGCGCTGGAACGCGCGTGCCCGCAGCGCTGCGATCACACCGTAGGCGTTCGAGCGGCGCACCTGGTAGGGCTCGATCGGTTCGCCGGGCTCGATGAGTTCGTTGCCGGTTGAAATCACCGCGATTCGCGGCTGGCCGCTGACGCGAACGCGCGCCATGCCCGCCGAGGCGGCGATCGCGATCTCCGGCGCCTCGAGGCGTGCGCCGGCCGCCACCAGCAGGGCGCCCTCGCGCGAATCCGATCCGCGCCGGTGTACGTGGGTCCACGGGTCGACACGGGCGCCTGCATCGACGCGCGCGCTGCCGTGTCCCATCGTGAGGCGTTCAACGGGCACGACGAGGTCACAGCCCGCGGGCAGCATCGCGCCTGTCATGACTTCGATGCACTGGGTGGTTGCCGCGAGTGAAAGCGGCGGATCGCCGGCGGCCTGCATGCCCTGCACGCGAAATTCCCGCCGACCGGCGCGGAGCGCACCGCTTGCGCACGCGATGCCGTCCATGGCGACCCGATCGAACGGTGGTGCGTCGCGCTCCGCGTACACGTTCTCGCGCAGCACGGCGCCAACGCACTGCGCGAGCGGCAGCGATTCGATCGGCAGGCAGACGAGGCGCCCGGCGATCAGCGCCTCGGCTTCGGACGGCGTCAGCATGCCGTCCGGATCCCTATTTCTGGTGCGCCTTGTTGAACGCCTTGATTTGTTCGTTGAAGCGCGCGGCGACGGCCTCGAGTTCGTCGACGGCTGCGTTGTGCTTCTGGTTGTGGCGCTTGTCGAGTTCGGCTTTCTGTTCCGGCGTGAGCGTGGTGGCGTCGGCCGAGAGCTGCGTGTCGTATTCGAGCTTGAGGCACGCGAGGTACGCATTCATGTCCTTGTCGTACTGCTGCACGACCTGCTTGCCGGCCAGCATCTCCTCCTTGGTGGCGACCGTGCCGTCCGGCAGCTTCTCAGGGCTGCTGGGATAGCTGCAGGCCGCGTACACGGGGCCGCCGGCAACGGCAACGGCAATCGCTGCGACAAGGATCGAGAGCTTCATGGATGGGGACCTCGGGTGAATAGGGCAGAGAGTCGGTGGCCCTATCCTAGCGCCTGCGCCCCGGGGAAAGAAGCCGATAGCCAGAATGCGCAAGCTGCGCTTCTGGCTATCGGCGCTCAGCGATTGACTCGCGCCAGTCCGTTAGCGAAAGCGGTCGGGGAACTGTGCCGCCAGTCCGTCCGCCAGGGCGTCGGCAATGACGTTCATGTGTTCCGACATCGCGGCCCAGGTGCGCGCCTCCGCGTCGTACTGGCCGGCGTGCAGCTGCTGGATCTGCTGCACATGGTGTGCACCGTGAGCGGACAGCAGCCCGCGCAGCGTGGCGACCGGCCAATGCGGGTTGGCGCCGGCAAGGAACGCCGCGATCTCGTTGGCGTTCGCGCCGAGCTTCACGAACGCGGCGTTCTCCCGTTCCTTCGAACCCGCGCGAGTGGCATCGAGGTACTCACTGATCGCGCCCCAATGACCGGCGAGCAGCTTGAAGAGCTGGTCGGAAGCGGCCTTGCCGTAGAACGGCTCGATCGCGCCGGCAATCGCCTTCGCATTCGCGACCACCTCGGCTTCGGCAGCCTTGGCCGCCGCGGCGTTGCCGCTCAAGCGCGCAACATCGACGTTGCGCACCCAGAAGATGTGCGACGCCCAGAGGCCGCGCAGCGCGTCCTTCGTCGCGGCGAGCTTCGTGGAGACGGTCGCGGGCGCCGTCGTTGTGGCCGCGCCGGCGGCGTCATGGTGCGTGGCGGACAGGGCGGTCCCGGGCAGGGCGATGGTGAGCGCGGCCGCTGCGAGCGTGGGCAACAGGTGTTTCATCGAAACGACTCCTTGGGTTGGGGGTGGTCTCCCGTTCTACGCTCGAAAAAACATAAAAGAAATGTTAATATGCCAAAAGTATGGCGGAGCTCTACGGCGAACGGCGCAAGCGATTGCTGCGTTACCTGTTGCGGCACAAGGGCGGCGCAACCGTCGACGAGCTCGCGCAGGCGCTCGGCGTCACCCGCACCGCTGTGCGCCAACACCTCGCCTCGCTTACGCGCGACGCGCTCGTCGCGCCGGGCGGGGAGCGCGCCTCGGGCGGGCGCCCGGTTCGCCTCTACGGGCTCACCGACGAAGGGCGCGAAGTGTTTCCGCGCCGCTACTCATGGTTTGCGCGGCTGCTCGTCGAGGCGATGGCGCAGGAACATGGCGCGGCCGGCCTGCGCACGCGCTTCGGACGCATCGCCGCCACGGTCGTCGCGCAGCTGCCGCGTCGTGCAGCGGCGGGCGCCGGCCGCCGCGAAAAGGTCGCGGAGCTTTCGACCGTGATGGACCAGCTCGGTTACGACGCGCGCAAGGTGCCGGATGTCGCCGGTGCCCCGACGATCGAAGCGGACAACTGCGTCTTCCACGAACTCGCGATGAAAAACCCCGCCATCTGCCAGTTCGATCTCGCGCTGCTGACTGGCTACACCGGCAGCAAGGTGGAACTGCACGAGTGCATGGCCAAGGGTGGCCATGTGTGCCGCTTCCGTTTCCTGCCGCCGGTGTAGCGGTGCCTCACGGCGTCTCGGAAGTGATTTCCCAGATATAGTCGGCGTGCGAACCACAGATCGAATCGAACGTACGCGTCAGCGGCTGCTTTTCCATCGCCGCGACAACCGCGGCGCGGGCTTTCATCAGCGCCGGCACATCGGTCGCGGTGATCGTCGCGAGCCGCCGATACTGGGCACCGACGACATGCTCGTTCCAGCCCCATGACTTCAACGCACCGTCCGCGACCATCTGGTTGAACATCGGCGCATAGACCTGCTTGATCAGCGCATCCGCCTGGTCTTCCCGGCCTTGGTCGCAAACGTAGTACACGGAGAAGCCCGCACCGCCGCGCGACCCCTCGTTGCCCTTGCTTGCGACTGTCCGCCAGATGTAGTCGTCGTGCGAATTGCAGATCTTGCCGAACTCGGTGCCGAGTTTCTTGTTCTTCGCGTCCGCCTGGTCACCCAGTTTCTTTTGCGCCGCGAGCAGCGCTTCGACGCTGCCGGCGACGAAGTACTGTGCGCGCCGCCAGTGTCCGCCGGTCTGGTGCGCCATCCAGCCCCAGGACGAGACGGTCCCGTCGCCGACCGCCGCGTCCCACAGCGGTTTGTCCAGTTCCTTGACGATTGCGTCCGCGCGCTCCTGTTGTGTCACGTCGCACTTGAAATACGTGGAGTAAATGTACGACTCGGGTGGCTTGTCCTCCCCGAACGCGATACCGGACCAGCTTGCACAAACGAGCGACGCGAGCGCCGTCGCCCTGACGATTCCCTTCCTCATTGCGTTCCCCTTGTCGGCCTGAATGGCCGATCTTGGGCCGCAGTATAGGCCCAAGGCGTGCCCGCGCCCGCGCCTCTGGTAAGCTGCGGACGCGACCCACGCGCCCGTAGCTCAGCTGGATAGAGCATCAGGCTTCGAACCTGAGGGTCGGGAGTTCGAATCTCTCCGGGCGCGCCAATTCAGCAGTTCGGGCAACGCGCCCTCAGGGGTGTGCGGCCTTCGCCTCCACCAAGGCTGCATCGAGGAGTGCCACGAGCGCATCGCGATCGTAAGCGTAGGGCTGGTTCCCGTTCAGCTGCACGAGCTGTTCGATCTGCTTCCTGATGGTGACTTCCGCCTCGCGCTGGTTCGGCACCACCATGTAGCGGCGCTGCGGCATGGCGTCGAACAGCGCGCGCGTCACCGCCGTCGCGACCTCGTCCGGCTCCTTGTACTCGGTGCGGCCGGCGCTTCCCAGGCGTCTGGCGATCGCTTCGTCGGGTGCGACACCGCCGGCGCTCTCGGTCATGTGCTTCAGCAGATTCGCATTGATCTCCGACTTGAAGCCGCCAGGCTCGACGATGCTGACGCCCACGCCGCTCGCGACGAGCTCTTCGGCCAGCGTGTCGCCGTAGGCCTCGATCGCGTGCTTGCTCATGCTGTAGGCACCAAGCAAAGGGCCCGCGAGGATCCCGGAAATCGAGCCGATCGTCACGACGCGGCCCTTCGATTGCTCGATCAGCGGCATGAACGCGTTGGTGACGCGGAACGGACCGTACACATTGGTGTCCATCAGAAAATGGAGATCGGCTTCCCGGGTATTCACCAGTGGCCCGGCGACCGCGACACCCGCGTTGTTCACGAGGCCGTACAGCCCGCGGCCACCCTTCCTGACAGTTTCAACCGCCGCGGCGATTTCGTCGGTCCTGGTGACGTCGAGGCGCACACCCTGCACATTCCGGATGGCGCTCAACTCGGCGAGGTCTTTGTCCTTGCGCGCGCCGGCGTAGACGAAGTAACCGTCGGCCGCGAGCCGCTCGACGATCTTGCGCCCGATGCCGGTGCTGGCGCCGGTCACGAGGATCGACTTTTGCGGGGAGGGTGCCGATACCGGCACCGACTCGGCGGCAAGCGCGGCTGTGACGATCGTGCACGCCACAAACATTGCAAGGGCCGTGGATTTCATGCGGGCTTCCTGCCATTTGAGTGCTGCTTGATGTTAACTGATCTATTCTTTCGGCAGGTGACACCATGCAATCGTTGGCATCCGACGCTCTCGTCATCTTTGGTATCACGGGCGATCTTGCTTTCAAGAAGATCATCCCGGCGATCGCGGGGCTCGCGCGCCGCGACCGCCTGGGCGGTCCCGTGCTCGGTGTCGCGCGCGATGACTGGAGCGCGGAACGACTGAGCGGGCGCGTGTGCGCGAGCTTGCGGGCGCAGGGCGAACGCTACGACGAGCAGGCGGCGCGAGCGCTCGCGGCCGGCATCCGCTATGTCGCAGGCGACTACCGTCAGCCGGAGACCTTCATGCGGCTCAAGGCCGCGCTCGGCGGGGCGCGTGCACCGCTTTTCTACCTCGCGATTCCGCCGAGCCTCTTTGGCGAGGTGGTCGCACGCCTCGGCGCATCCGGCTGTGCGGGCCCGAACGCGCGGGTGGTCGTCGAAAAGCCGCTCGGGCGCGATGCCGCATCGGCGCGTGAACTCAACCGGCATCTCGAGCAGGTGTTCGATGAGCCGCGCATTTTTCGCATCGACCACTTCCTCGGCAAGGAGCCGGTGCAGAACCTGCTGTACTTCCGCTTTGCGAACGCCTTTCTCGAGCCGATCTGGAACCGCGAGCACATCGCGAGCGTGCAGCTCACGATGGCGGAAACTTTCGGTGTCGAAAGCCGCGGGCGCCTGTACGAGGAGCTGGGCGCGATGCGCGACGTGGTGCAGAACCACCTGCTGCAGATCGTGAGTCTCCTGGGGATGGAACGCCCCACGCACTACACGAGCGACGCGCTGCGGGACGAGAAGGTCAAAGTGCTCGAGGCAATTGCGCCGCTCGGCGCGCGGCAAGTCGTGCGCGGACAGTACAGCGGCTATCGCGGCGAAGCGGGCGTCGCGCCCGAATCATGCGTCGAAACCTACGTGGCGCTGCGCTTCGGCATCGACACGCCGCGTTGGGCCGGTGTGCCGTTCCTGGTGCGCGCCGGCAAGGGGCTCGCGGTGACCGCGACCCAGGTCTCGGTGCGGCTGCGAGCGCCCTCGCCGGCGCTGTTCGACGCCGCGCCCGAAAATCCGAATCACGTGCGCTTCCGCCTCGGGCCCGATCGCGTGTCGATCGGCCTTGGCGTGCGCACGAAGGCGCCGGGCGAGGAGATGCGCGGTCGCGCCACCGAACTGCTGATGTGCGACGAGGAGGCGGGAAGCTTGAGCGCCTACGAGCGACTGATCGGCGACGCGCTGCGTGGCGACCCTTCGCTCTTTGCGCGGCAGGACTCGATCGAGACAGCGTGGCGCATCGTTGATGGCGTCGCGTCGGGCGCCGCCGCGCCCACGCCCCACGCGTATGACGCGGGCAGCTGGGGCCCGGCCGCGGCGGACACCATGGCGACCGACATCGGCGGCTGGGTCGATCCCGGCGCGGGGTGTTGATCGAATGCGGTGGGTGACGGGTGAGGATGTCGCCACGACGGAGCTCGCCGCGGCGGAATTCATCGCCGCGCGCCTCGGCGACGCGATTCGTGAACGCGGCCGGGCGATCTTCGCGGTGAGCGGCGGGCGTTCACCCTGGAACATGTTTGCGAAACTCGCCACGCTCGATGTGGCATGGCACGCGGTGAGCGTTTTTCAGGTGGACGAGCGCATCGTTCCCGCCGACGACGATGCGCGCAACTGGAAGCAGTTTCTCGCGACACCGCTCGCGGCGTGCATTCCGCGCGCGCAGCGGCACCCGATGCCGGTTGAAATCGAAGACCCGGCGCTCGCCGCATCGCGCTATGAGTCGATATTGGTCGAGCACGGCGGCGATCCACCGGTGCTCGATGTGGTTCACCTCGGGCTCGGTGAGGACGGGCACACGGCGTCGCTGTTGCCGGGTGACGCGCTGCTCGACGAGCGCTTGCGCAGCGTGGGTGTGAGCGGTCTGAGGCAAGGCCTGCGCCGCCTGACCCTGACCTTGCCGACTCTCGATCGCGCGCGCTCTATCGTGTGGCTTGCGCTGGGCGCCGGGCGACGGCGCGTCGTGGCGCAACTCTTTGCGGGCGATCGCGCGATCGTCGCGAGCCGCGTGGCGCGCGAACGCGCGACGGCCTTCACCGATCCCGCGGCGGCGCCGTAGGCGGAGGGAGCGGATGCCCGCCGAAGGCATTGCGCACGAGCGCGAGCAGTCGCGCGCCGAAATCGTCCGCACCTTGCGACGCGAAGCGCGCCATCAGCGCTGCGCTGATCACGGGCGCCGGGATACCGAGGTCGATGGCCTCATGCGCCGTCCAGCGTCCTTCGCCCGAGTCGGCGATACGCGCACCGACCGGACCGAGCGCCGCAGGGTCCTGCAGCACGCCGGCGGTGAGTTCGAGCAGCCACGAGCGGATCACCGTGCCGTGACACCACGCCTGCGAGATTTCCGCGAGCGGCAGTTCGAGGTCCTTGCGTGCGGCGAGCAGCGCGAACCCTTCCGCATAGGCCTGCATCAGGCC
Organism: uncultured Pseudomonadota bacterium; assembly: GCA_902826635.1. Classification (GTDB taxonomy): domain Bacteria; phylum Pseudomonadota; class Gammaproteobacteria; order Steroidobacterales; family Steroidobacteraceae; genus CADEFQ01. The sequence goes on along the minus strand of CADEFQ010000010.1, from coordinate 47,729 downwards.
GTATTCGATGCCGTTGTGGATCATCTTCGTGTAGTGGCCTGCGCCCACCGGACCGCAGTACACCCAGCCTTTGTCCGGTGCCGGTGCGAGCGCGCGCACGAGCGGCAGGATCCGGTCGAAGTGCTCGCGTGCGCCGCCGATCATCAGGCCATAGCCTTCCTCGAGGCCCCACACGCCGCCCGACACGCCGGCGTCCAGGAAGCCGATGCCGCGCTTCGCGAGCAGCGCGCCGCGCCGCTGCGAATCTTGATAGCGCGCGTTGCCGCCGTCGATCACGAGGTCGCCCGCGCCGAGCTGTGCGGCGAGCGCAGTAATATTCGCTTCCGTCGCTTCGCCCGCGGGCACCATCAGCCATACCATGCGCGGAGCCGGTAGCGTGGCGAGCAGTGCTTCCAGACTGGAGGCGATGCGGATGCGGGGCTCGTCCGCGAACGCGGATCGCGTGTCGGCGCCGAGGCCGTAGCCCGTGACGTCGATACCGTGGCGCGCGAGGCGCCGCGCCATGTTGCCGCCCATGCGGCCGAGTCCAATGATGCCGAGCTGCATGGGTCGATGGTAACTCATGGCGTTGCGCGCACGACTACCGCCGCCCCCGAAGGGCGACGGCAGTCGCGAGCCTGACGGAGCCGGTGCGTTTCAGCGAGACGCGGTGCGGATCGTCGAGCTGTCGTGCAGCGAGCTGAGCAGCGGGCTGCTTACGTCGCTCACCGCCTTGTCGATGGCGAGGGCGATGCAGGCGTTGCGGTTCGTCCATGCCGTGATGCCGCTCTCGCCGCTTCCCGGGCAGACCTGCCTTGCCGCCGACTTGATGCGCGAATAGAGCGCCTTCGCGCCGGCAGGCGACGACACGTTCAGGTCACCGTAGAACACCGTCTTCGAGGGGAGGTCCCCCGCGGTGGCCGCGAAAGTCGTGAGACAGAAGAGAGCCGCGATTGCGAGCGGGCCGGTCAGGGTTTTGATTGTCGTGTTCATTTGAGTCTCCTTCAGTGGTGGTAGCCGTGCGTTGATCACGGCTGAACCTTCGCGCGGAGGGGGCCTTGAAGTCCTGAGGCCCGCCGAAACCTTCCCTGAAGTTTCGCGAATGGATTCCTGAAGGCGCGCCTATACTCGGCTGGCGCCGTGTAATTGCGAGGCTGGCGATGGAACGCGGGCAGCAAAACGGGCGTTTCCGGGTCGGCGACTGGATGGTCGACCCGGCGATCGACGAGATCGCGACGGGTGGCCGCACCCAAAAGCTCGAGCCACGCACGATGCGCCTGCTCGTCAAGCTCGCGCAGGCGGGCGGCGAAGTGGTGAGCAGCGAACGGCTGCTGGATGAAGTCTGGTCGGGCGTCGTGGTCGGACCGGCCTCGGTCTATCAGGCCGTGTCGCAGCTGCGAAAGCTGCTGGGCGATGACGACGCGGCGCCGCAGTACATCGCCACGGTACCCCGCAAGGGCTATCGGCTTCTGGCGCCGGTCGAGTGGCTGGGCCTGGCGGCGCAACCACCCCGTGTCGCAGCACCCACCGAAGCGGACCAGGATGACACGGGGTCCCACGCGCGCCCCGACGCGGACCCTCCGTCGCGACATCGCGCCGACCCTCGCGCCCGTCGCATCGTGCGCGCCGTGGCCTTGGTCGCGCTGATCGCGGCGAGTGGCGCGCTGGCGTGGTGGTTCTGGCCGCGCGCCGAGTCGCCCACCGTTGCGGTGCTGCCGTTTCTCGACTTGAGCCCGGAGGGTGGCCAGCAGATATTTTGCGACGGCCTTACCGAAGAAGTTTCGAACTGGCTCGCGCAGGTGCCCCAGGTTCGAGTGGTCGCACGCACCTCGGCATTCGCGTTTCGCGGGCGTGACGGCGACGTGCGCAAGATCGGCAAGGACCTCTCGGCGTCACACGTGCTCGAAGGCTCGGTGCGGCGCAGTGCGGATCGCGTGCGCGTGACCGCGCAGCTCATCGACGCGCGCACGGGCTACCAGCTGTGGTCGCAGGCGATCGACCGGCCGTTTGCCGACGTGATCACCATCCAGGACGACATCGCGCGCGCCGTGACGATGGCGCTCGAACTACGGCTTTCTCCGGGCGAGAGACAAGGACTTGATGCGCGCAACCCGGCGAACGCGCGCGCCTACGAGCGCTATCTGCTCGCTCGCGAGGCGTACCGGCGCCGTAGCGTGCGCGACAATGCGCAGGCGCTGTCGCTGTACGACGAGGCGATCGCCCTGGATCCGCGCTTCGCACTGGCCTATGCCGGCCGTGCGACGGCGCGTCTCAACGACATGTACCTCTCTGGCGCGCCGCGCGCGGCGGCGGTCGCCGATGCCGAGGAGTCGGCCGCGAAGGCGCTCGCGCTCGCGCCGAACCTGCCCGAGGCGTTGACAGCCCGCGCCGCGGTGCGCAATGAGCAGCGACGCTACGACGCGGCGATCGCGGACCTCGATCGTGCGGTCGCCGCCAACCCCAACAGCGTCGATGCGCTGGCCGAACGCGCGCGCGTGTATCGCACGGTCGGGCGTTCGCCCGATGCGCTTCCGAGCGTCGAACGTGCCGCCGAACTCGATCCCCTCGATCCGACGCGGTACGCCGATCTGTGCGGCGTGCTGCGTGACACCGGGCGCTACGAGGCAGCCGGCACGGCGTGTGCGCGGGCGCGTAGCCTCGAGCCGAACGGACCCTGGGGCCTGCTCGAGACTGCGTATCTCGAGTTTGCGCAAGGCCGCCTCGACGAAGCGTGGCGCTGGCTCGAGCTTGGCAGCGCTGACCGGCCGCACGATGCGCTGCTCGCGGAACTGCGCGCGAACATTCTCTGCATGCTCGGGCTGCCGGCGAAAGCCCTTGAGCTGCTGGAGCGTGTTCGCGGCACGAGCGACGACCGCGAGCGCACCGATCTCGACATCGCGTCGGCGCGGTATCTGGAGCAGGGCGCGACCAGCCTCCGCGAATTCCTCGCGCGGTCCACGCTGAACGCATCCGGGCGGGCTGAGATCCTGCTATCCGCGGCGCAGCTGTACCTGCTGGCGGAAGACCTGCCGGGCGCGTCGGCGCTGGTCGATCGGGCCCTCGTCGCCGCGGATTTCGATCGTTCGATGCTGGACGGGCCGGACTATCTTCGATGGGCCACCGCTGGAGCTCCAGTCGTAGCGTGGATCGAGATGCAGCGCGGTGAAACGGCTCGCGCGACGGAGGTCCGTGCTGCGCTCGCCGCCGCGCTCGCGCGCATGAATGCGAATGGCGAGGCGGGCTTCGGTATCCGCGTGGTGACGGCCGAACTGGATGCGCTCGAGGATCGGCCGGATGCTGCCGTCGCGGCGCTCGACGACGCGATCGATCGCGGTTGGCGTGGCATCGCCTGGGCCAATAGCGCCCCGCACCTTGCGCCGCTGCGCGCGCGTGCCGACTATCGCGCGCTGGCGACGCGCGTCGCGCGCATGAACGATCTCATGCGCGCACGGGTACAGGCCGAATCACTCGCCCGCTAGGGATTCGGCGTGGCGCTCGAGCTGATATTCGACGAGGGCGGACAGTCGTCTCGGCCTCGGCGGCAAGCCGGGGCCGACACCGTTGATGGCGGCATACTCGCCGGTCCATTCGACCAGCAGGGTGTTCGCGCCGTTGTAACAGGCGGGAGCGGTGTCCGCATCGAGCCGCTCGCGGCCGAAAATCTTCTCGAGGCTGGCCCTGAACTCGGCCACCAACTGGCTGGCCCTTGGATCTGGATTTCCCGGAGGCATGGCCCTTCTCCCTCGCAGGGGTGAGCGGGTCATTTGCCATAAATCGCTGTGTCGCGCAATACCGACGCGCGCCACCGACATGCGCTAGATTGAGAACCTTGGAGAGCATCAGAACAAGGACAGTGGTCCTGCTCGTCGCGTGGGCGGCGTGCATGGCCGCAACGGCGACCGCCGCGCCGGGTGCGACCGGCGCGCTGGGTGCAACCGCCCCGGCTGCGGCGAGTCCGGGACATCCGGCGGCGGCACTGATCGACCAGGGCGCGGTTGCGATGCGCTCCGATCCGGACGCGAGCAAGCGCGACGCCGAAGCGGCACTCGCGCTGCTTCGATCGCGGCCCGATGTCGACCTCGAGATCCGCGCGCGCCTGTTGCTGTGCGACTACCAGTCCGAGCGCAACGAAGCTGCGCTCGATGCCGAGGTCGCCGCGATCGAGGCGCTGCTGCCGCGCAGTCGCCGTCCCGCGCTGCGCGCGGGCATGCTCGTCTGCCAGGGCGAGATGCGCGAAACCCTCGGGGACAACGCGCAAGCCCTCGCATATTACGAACAGGCGGTGCGTGTCGCATCCGAGGCGCACGACGATGAAATGATCGCGGGCGCGCTGTTCTCGCGCGGTTACGTGCTCGGCCTGCAGGGCGAGTACGCGCTCGGTCTCGCCGATCTGCGCCGTGCACAGGGTCTCTACGAAACGCTCGGCATGCGTCACCACTCGCTCACCGCGATGAACGGCATCGCGATCCTCTACAACCGCATGGGCGACTACGCACAGGCGCGCGACATCTACAGCTCGGCGCTCGCGCAGCAGCGCGAGGCGGGGATGCTGCGCGAGCAGGCAGTCACCTTGCACAACCTCGGTCGCGCGCACGAGTACCTGCAGGAATGGGCCGAGGCGCGCCGCGCGTTCACGGAGTCACTCGCGATCCATCGCGAGATCCACTACGCGCGCGGCCAGGCGTATGCGCTGCGCGGTCTCGCGGCGGTCGAGAACGGCCTCGGCAACTGGCGCAGCGCGCTCGCGACGCTGGCGCAGGCGATGACCTTGCAGCAGGCCACGCCCGATGCGCGCCTGCGTGCGCAGATCGACCTGGCGCGCGGCACCGCGCTGCACGGCGTGGGTGAGCTCGACGCCGCCGCCGCCGCGTTGCGCACGGCGATCGACGTGTTCAGGAACGGCGAGGCGCGCGGCGAACTCGCGGCGAGCTATTCGGAGCTCGCGGCCGTCGAAGCGGCGCGCGGCGACTGGCGTTCCGGCTACACGCAACTCGCGCTGGCGAAGCAGGTCAATGAGCGCCTGCTTCGCAACCAGATCGACCAGCGCTTTGCGACCCTGCGCGTGGAGTTCGACACCGCGTCGAAGGAAGCCGAAAACGCGCTGCTGCTTCGGGACATCCACGAGAACGAGCGCGCGCTCGAGCAGAGCCGTTCAGTGCGCCGGTTGCAGGCCGTCGCGATCGCGCTGGGCGCGCTGCTGGTGTTGCTCCTCGTCTGGCTAGCCGTGCATCAGCGACGCTCCACGCTGCGCATGCGCAAGCTTGCGCATACCGATGAGCTCACCGCCGCGCCGAACCGGCGCGCCGTGCTCGGACGCCTGGCTGCCACGTTGACGGAAGAAGGCGCGGGCCCGTGCACGACCTTGATCACCGACATCGATCACTTCAAGGGCATCAACGATCGCTACGGGCATCCGATCGGCGACGAGGTGCTGAAGGTCGTCGCACAGGCGGTGCGCGACGATCTGCGCGAGCCCGCGTTCTTCGGTCGACTCGGCGGCGAGGAATTCCTGATCGTGCTGCCCGAGACCGCGCTCGATGAAGGGCGCGCGACGGCGGAGCGCCTGCGCGAGCGCATTGCAGCGATCGATCTCGCGCACATCTGCCCGGTGGGCGGTGGCGTGACCGCGAGCCTCGGCGTGACGGTCTCCACACGGGGTGACACGCCGAGCACGATGCTGCAGCGCGCGGACGAGGCGCTCTACGCGGCGAAGCGCGCCGGGCGCAACGCCGTGCGCGTTTGCTCGCCCGCCGATGCCGCTTCAGTGACGTTCGCGGATGGCACGCAGCGCCATGCGGTCGATGAGGCGCGGGGCAACGAGTTTCAGGAAGCGACCGGCCCGTCCGCGTAGCGAGGTGATCAGCAGGCGCTGCCGCCGCGCCATCGCTCCGTGCATGCGGCGCGCGCATTCCTCGGCCGTCATGATCCGGCGCTGCTGCAGCGGGCTTGCGCCCAGTGCCTTGCCGTCCGGGCCGATGGCCCGTTTGTGGATTTCGCTCAGCACGAAGTCTGGCGCGACGATCGTCACGTCGATGCCGTTGCCGGCGATTTCAATGCGCAGCGACTCGTAGAAGCCCACCAATGCGTGCTTGGTGGCGGCGTATGCGGTGCGCTCCGGCACGCCGGTGAGCCCGGCGAGGCTCGCGACCGGGACGATCAGGCCGCGCGAACGCGCGAGGTGCGGCAACGCCGCCGCGGTGAGCCACACATTGCTGTGGAAATTGAGGCGCATCAGCTGCTCGAACACGCCGAGGTCTGCAAGCGCGTCGAAGCGGCTCCACATCGTGCCGCCGGCGTTGGCGACGAGCACGTCGAGTCCTCCGTAGCGCCCGGCCGTGGCGGCGACGAGCGCCTCGCAAGCCGCGCGCTCCGTGACATCCGTCGCGACAGGGTATGCCTCCGCGCCGAGCGCGCGGCATTCGCCTGCGAGCGACTCGAGGCGCCCGGCATTGCGCGCCGCGAGCACGAGATTCGGGCGCTCGCGCGCGAGCGACAGGGCGAGGGCGCGGCCGATTCCTTCGGAAGCGCCCGTGATCAGGATCGTCTTGCCGGCGAAGCGCATGGCCGGATCATCGCAAGACGGCCCGCGGACCGCTATCCTTGCACGGATGTTCATCGCGCCCGGCGTGCAGCGGCTGCTCGCTCCCAATGCCTCGATGATGACCGGCCCGGGCACCAACACCTGGCTGCTCGGCGATCCGCCCGTGGCGGTGCTCGATCCGGGGCCGGACATTCCGTCGCACGTCGAGGCGATTCTCGCCGCGGCGCCGAGCCTCGAGTCGATTTTCGTCACGCACACCCATCGCGATCACTCGCCCGCGGCGACGCCCCTGAAGGCTCGCACCGGCGCGCGGCTGATCGGCCGTCCTGCGCCGCGCGACGGGCTGCAGGACGAACGCTTCGTACCCGATGCAGTGCCGGCGCGCGACGAGATTTTCACGGCCGGTGGCCTGCGGTTGCGCGCGATCGACACGCCGGGCCATGCATCGAACCACGTGTGCTGGTTGATCGAGGGCGACGGGCTGCTCTTTTCGGGTGATCACATCCTCGAAGGCGTAACGCCGGTGATACTCGTGCCCGACGGCGACCTGTCGGCCTACCTCGAAGCCCTCGAACGGCTGAAGACCTATCCGCTGCGCGCCATCGCCCCCGGACACGGGCGCCTCATCATCGAGCCGCTGCGCGAGATCGACGGGGTGATCGCGCACCGGCTGCGGCGCGAGGCCAAGGTGATTGCGGCGCTCGCCGCGCGCGGCACGGCGACCCTCGACGAATTGCTCGGGCCCGTCTATGCCGACGTCCCCCTGAACCGCCACGGTCTCGCGCGCATGACGCTCGAGGCGCATCTGATCAAGCTTGAACGCGACGGTCGCGCCACGCGCAGCGGAACGGGGTGGCATGCCCGCGAAGGCTAAGACCCGTGCGTCGCGCCATCTCGCGGTCGAGCTCGCGAACGTCGACCTCGACCGCGGCGGCCGCGCGGTATTGCGCGACATCGACTGGAAGATCCGGCCGGGCGAGCGTTGGTTGTTGTTCGGTGCGAACGGCGCCGGCAAGACCCAGCTGCTCAAACTCGTCGCCGGCGCCGTGTGGCCCAGGCCCACCGGGCGTGAGCGGCGTCGCTACCGCGTGCACGGTGAATGGCATGCGACGCCGCAGGATGTGCTCGCCGATATCGCCTATCTCGGCCCCGAGCGGCAGGACCGGTATCACCGCTACGGTTGGAACATGCGTGTCGAGAACGTCGTCGCGACCGGCCATTTTCGCACCGAGGTGCTGCTCGACGCTGTCGATGCGGCGGCCCGCCGCGCGGTGCGGCAGGCGCTCGCGGCACTCGACATCGAGCGCCTTGCGCGCCGCAGCTTTTTCACGCTCTCGTATGGCGAGCGTCGCCTCGTGCTGATCGCGCGGGCGCTCGCGTCGCGCCCGAAATTGCTGCTGCTCGACGAATTGTTCACCGGCCTCGACGCGACCTATCGGGCGCGCGTGCGCGCATGGCTCGAGGGCACGTCGAGGTCGCAGCGGCCTTGGGTCCTCGCGGCGCATCGGGGGGCCGATGTGCCCCGCGCAGCGACGCATGGACTCGTGCTCGAACGGGGCCGCATTGCCTATCGCGGCCGGATCGGGGCGGCCCCGCTCGCGGCGTGGTTTCACAAGGACATGGCGCCGCGCCGCGCACCGCGCCGGCCGCGAGTCGGCCGGGTGCTCGCGCGCCTCACGCAGGCCGACGTATATCTCGACGGCGTGCAGGTACTGCGCGCGCTCGACTTCGAGCTGCATGCGGGCGAATGTTGGGTCGTCCACGGCGGCAACGGATCGGGCAAAACGACGCTGCTGCGCACCCTCTACGGCGATCACGGCGTGGCGAGCGGCGGGACGATCGAGCGCGACGGCATCGAGCCGGGTGTGGCGCTCGAGGCGTTCCGGTTGCGCGTTGGACTCGTCGCGCCGCATCTGCAGACGGATCACCCACTGCATCTCACCGTGGCCGAGGTCGTGCAGTCGGGCGCGCGCGCGAGCATCGGACTCAACGAGCGCGCGACGGCGCGCGAACGGGCGGCGGCCGTCGTCGCGATGCGCGAGTTCGGCGTGGCGAGGCTCGCCGCACGTTCGATCGGAGAGCTTTCATACGGCCAGTCACGGCGTGTTCTTTTCGCGCGCTCGGCGATGGGGCGCCCGGACCTGCTGCTGCTCGATGAACCTTTCGCCGGGCTCGATCCGCCGACGCGTGCGGACCTGATGCGCCGGCTCGCACGCCGCGCGGTGGCCGGGGCGGCGATCGTGATCGCCACGCATCATCGCGAGGAATGGCCCGGTTTTGCGACCCATGAACTCGAGTTGCGCCGCGGGGCCCAACGGTACCGGGGGCCGATACGCCCATGACCGGCGCAGGGATGAGCCGCAGGAAGCCGGGTGGATGGGCCATCGCGCCGGCCGCGATACTCGCGATCGCATGGGTCCTCACGGCCTGCGCACCGCGCGAGGCCGCCGCGCCGACTGCGGTGGCCGGTGGCCATTCGCCGGCGATGCCGCCGCTCCCGGCGGCGCAGGCGCACATCGAGCCCGCGGCGCTCGAGGCAGCCGCAATCGCCGCGCGGGAGGACGGCGCGGACGCGCTGCTCGTCGCGCGCAACGGGCACATCGTATTCGAGCGCTATTGGCACGACACCGCGTTTGGCACGCCGACCGAAGCGGGCGGCTGGCAGGGAATCATTGACGACCTGCTCGCAGGCGCACTCGTGAACGACCACAAAGCGATCCAGCTTGATGCGACACCCGATCGCGCGCGCATCGCACTGGCGGCGGGGGTGTCGTACGAGGCGTATCTGGCGAAGCGGCTGTGGCGGCCGATCGGTGCGGCCGATGCCGTGCTGGCGCCCGACCTGCGTGCGGCGCAGGGCGACTGGATCCGCGTCGGCGAGCTGCTTGCGAACGATGGCGTTTACATGGGCGAAGAGATCGTGCGACCCGGCTGGTCGCAGCGTGTGCTCGCGCGCCATGCCGCCACGGGCGAAGTGGCGTCGCTTGGCTCGATCAAGGACCTGCACCGACTGCCGGGTGCGGGGGGCGCGAGCCTCTGGATCGTGCCCTCCCTGCGGCTCGTCATCCTGCGGACGGGCCGCGCGGAAACGCCGGGTGACCCTTCGGGGAATGGCAGAATCGCGGACTTCGTGCTTCGCGGCGTCACGGATCGGCCCGATGCGATGAGCGACGAGGGTGCAACGGATCCGGCGAGATGGGTACCCAGACATTGAAACCACTGCTGATCCTGTTCGTCGTCTGCGTCATCGACGTGCTTGGTTTTGGCATCATCGTGCCGCTCATTCCTTACATCGGCGAGCGCTACGATGCGTCGCCCGCGGTGATCACCGCCATTCTCGGCACGCACGCGCTGTGTCAGCTGATTGCGGCGCCGGTGTGGGGGTGGTTGAGCGATCACCGTGGCCGCCGGCCGATCCTGATGTTCTCGCTCGCGGGCGCATGCGTTTCCTATGCGATGCTCGGTTTCGCCCCGAACATCGAGTGGGTGTTCGCGTCGCGGGTGCTCGGCGGCCTGATGGCCGGCAACATCTCCGCCGCGATGGCCTATGCCTCGGACATCAGCACGCCGGAGGATCGCGCCAAGTCGCTCGGGACCGTCGGCGCGGCGATCGGCATCGGATTCATGCTGGGGCCCGCGATCGGCGGGCTGCTCGCGGGCGAGAATCTTGCGACCGCGAGCTTCGTGCGCCCTGCGCTCGCCGCGATGGCGTTGAGTGTTTTTGCCATCGCGCTCGTCGCGTTCCGGTTGCCGGAGAGTCACACGGCCGAACATCGGGCGTGCGCCGCGCTCGAACAGACCGGCCGGCGCTCGCCCCTTGCGCTGGTGCGGCGATTGCCCGCGCTGCGCTATGTGACGCTTGCGGCGTTGCTCGTCGCGATCGCGCAGGCGATCTTCGAGTCGATCTTCGCGCTGTGGGCGCTCGCGCGTTTCGGCTATGGGCCGCGCACCGTCGGGCTCCTGATGTTCGGGCTCGCGATCGTGCCGGTGATCATGCAGGGCGGGCTCGTGCGGGTGTTCGTGCCGCGCTTCGGTGAATACAAGGTCGCGTACGCCGGTATCACCGCGTTCGTGATCGGCATGGCGATCGCGGCGACGGCGCCCGGCATCGAGGTCGCGATCGTCGGTCTCGTGATCTGCGGCGCGGGCTCGGGGGCTTTCAACCCGTCGGGCTCAGCCCTCGCCTCAAAGCAGGCCGGTGGCAGCAACCGCGGCAGCGTGATGGGCGCCTATCAGTCGAGCAGCAGTCTCGGGCGAGTCATCGGGCCGTTCCTGTCCGGCGCCGTGTTCGCCCGCTTCGGCGCCGGTTCGCCGCTGCTGCTCGGTGCACTGATCGCCGCGCCGGCTGCGATCGCCATCGCCCTGTCGAGGCGGGCCGCCGCCCGGGCCGATCAATAGGCGAGTTCAAAGCGCAGGCCGAATGCCAGCGCATGGTCCGAGTCCGTCTCGATGCCCGGGTTGAAGATGTACTGAAGGTCGGGTTGCAGGGTGAGCCAGTCCGTGATCGGCACTCGCCAGGTCAACTCGACGTTCCCTTCGGTGCCGCGCGCGGGGGCTGATGTGTGCGCGTGGGCGTACGCGAGGCCGAGGCCCCGCCAGGTGAAGCCTCCGCCCACATAGCGCTTGATCGCATTGACGTCGCCGTCGGCAAAACCGACGCGCAGGAAGCCCGTCAGTTGACGATCGGGCGTCTCGACCGCGCCGAGCAGGCGCACGTCGACCAAGCCGTAGACGCCGCTGCTGCCCGAGTGCATCACCGGATCGCCGTTCGCGTCGGTGGCCTCGACATCGGGGAAATCGGCCGTGTAATGCCACACGCCGACGCCGACCTTCCGGACCCGCTCGCCGCTGCGGTGAAGCTCGCCCACGAGCATGGCGCCGTCGCCCGCATCGAAACGGATGGCAGTGCGCTTCGGATGCGCCGGATCGCCCGGCACGCCGTCGAGCACGGCCGCGAGCGCCGTCCAGTGATCGAACTCGCCGCGCCAGCGCAGCGCGAGGCTCGTCACGGGGAAGATCGACGGACCGTTCTTTCCCGAGTGGGCCAGCTCGGATCCGACGCCATGCGCGGAATTGATGAAAAGGCCGCCGCTCTCGTTGTTGTCGAACTCGGAGTTGAGGTCATAGAGGCCGAGTCGCAATGACTGGCGGCGGTTTTCGCCGAAACGCCAGTCCGCCCAGGCTTCGTAGAGGCGCGCGGCCTGCACGCCGGTCTCGATGTTGCTGACGCCGTGCATGTCGCCGGTGAGATCGGCGCCGAAGCTCTGGCCATTGTTGTAGAGCCCGTAGAGGAAGAACTCGACGCCCGGCAGGCCGAAAGCGCGCTCCGCGTCGATCGACAGCGTGACATCGAGGTTGTCGAGGTAACGGGTCCCCTGGTCGAGGCCGCCATCCTGATTACGCCACCATTCGCCCGTGTAGGTGATGCCCCAGGTGTAGGGCTCCGCAAGGACGGGGGCGGCGAGGGTGGATGCGATGATTGCCAGCGCTCGCTGGCCGCGCGTAAGGATCAAACGGGAATTCCTGTCGGGGGAGGCGGGTATTGAACTACAGCTCCGGGCGGGAATTGGACCACACGGACCAGTCGTCCGCCTGTCAGACTTCTTGAGGGGAAGCGGGCGTACACCGACAAAACCGATATGCTTGTCACATGAGCGAAACCCTGAAGCCGTTTGCCAGAGGCGACGTGTTCGTCGGCGCCACCGAGCTCAACGACCCGCTCGATGACCACGCCGGACGCGGCCGCATCATCCAGTACGACGCAAACCTGCGACAGAAGGGCGTGTTGTGGCTCGGTGCCACCTCGCATCTCGTCGGCGGGCTCAATTTCGATGCGCGCGGTGTGCTGTGGGCCTTCGATTCCCACGCTTTCGTCGTGCTCAACATCCATCCGGATGGCCGAGTGCAGATCCGGGACGAACTGCCGACGCGCGCGTTCTCACACGTGAACTTCGGCCAGGACGGTTCGTTCTATCTCGGCGAACACCTGGTGGGCGATACCATCCGTCCCGAAGTCGTCGCGCGCATGAAGACCAAGCTGGCGTTCTTCCCGGGCGGCGACCGCTACGGTGACGGGCACCTGTGGCACTTCTCGGCGGGCGGCAAGCTGCTGCGCGAACACGCGACCCAGACCCACGGCGGCATGGGTGGCTTTCTCGGCATCACGGGTTCAGCGCTGTCACCCGACGGGCGCACGCTCGCCTACTGTTCGGAGACCGGTCCGCGCCTGATGCGTTACGACCTCGTGAACGATCGCCAGCTGCCGGACCTGCAGTCCTTCCAGCCGCCGTTCCAGGGGCCGCCGGAAATGTTCTTCGGCATGGCGTATGGCCCTGACGGCGCGCTCCACGTATTGCGAGGCGCGCGCATCGATGTCGTGAATGGCGACGGCCGCACCGTTCGGTCGATCCCGCTCGAAGGTTTCGGCTGGGCGACGATCGCGATTACGGCAGACGGCCGCTTTGCCTACGCCGGCAGCTTCTTCTCCGGCCAGATCGTCAAGGTTTCGCTCGCCTCCGGCGCCGTCGTGCACGCCGCGAATACCGGTCAGGCGCGCTCGCTCGCCGGCATCGCGGTGTATGCAGGCAAGGCCGGCGCCCCTCGCAGGAAGAAGAAACAGCCTGCGGCGACGAAGAAAGTGGCGGCCAAAAAACCGGTTGCGGCCAAAAAGAAGGTTGCAGCGAAGAAAAAGGCCGCAGCGAAGAAAAAAGCGCCGGCGAAAAAGCCGGCGCCTGCGAAACGCAAGGCGCCGGTCAAACGAACCAGACGAACGTCGAAGCGACGATCAACGCGGCGATAACCGAAAGCGGCGAGCGGCTGCGAAAGACGAACATGGCGACCTCCTGTGTCAGGGCGCCAGTCTCCCGCTCCGGATGGCGCGGAAAAAGCCGACAAACTTGAAATCATTGTCCGGCGCTGATAAACAATCGGCGTGGACCGATTCGCCGTCATGGCCACTTTCGTCCGCGTTGCCGAACGCGGCAGCTTCACGCGCGCGGCGGACGACCTCGGCATCTCGCGCGCGCAGGCGAGCCAGCAGGTAGCGGCCCTCGAAAAGCGGCTCGGCGTGCGCCTGTTCGACCGCACCACCCGCAAGGTGGCACTGAGCAACGACGGCGCCGAATATCTCGAGCGCGCCCAGCGGATCCTCGCCGACCTCGCCCAGGCTGACGAAACCATGGCCCGCACGCGCGAGCGTCCGCACGGCCGGCTGCGGGTCGACGTGCCGGTGGCCTTCGGCCAGCACCTGCTGATTCCGGCGTTGCCGGCTTTCACGCAGCGATATCCGGAGCTTTCGGTCGAGGTGCGGTTCAACGACCGGGTCGTCGATCTCCTTGCCGAGAAGGTCGATATCGCGCTGCGCTTCGGTCCGGTGCGCGACGGGCGACTGATCGCACGCCGGGTCTGCGTCACGCGCTGGGTGACCTGTGCGTCACCCGCCTACATCGTCGCGCGCGGCGCGCCGCGCACGCCGGCGGATCTCGTCGCGCACCGGTGCATCGGTCACCTCGCGATCGATTCCGGGCGCTTGCGCGAATGGCGCTTCCGCGACGGCAAGGCGACCCTGAAGCAACGGGTCAATTGTGTCCTGGCGTTCGACAGCGCCGAGGCCGTGTTGGCGTCGGGCCTCTCGGGCGCGGGCCTCTTCCAGACGAACCATCTGCACGCCGCGAAAGCGTTGTCTTCGGGCGCGTTGCAGCAGGTGCTCACCGACTACGAACTCGAAGGCACTGCTGCGTCGATCGTCTACCCGGGCAGCGCGCGCCACTCTGCCGGCGTGCGGGTGTTCGCGGACTTCATGGCGCGGCTGCTCACGGAGTTCGCCGAGCGCGACGAAAAACTCGCGGCGCAGCGCCGGCGAGGGGGCTCATGATCTACACGATCGGCGATCGCCGGATGGAGACCGATTGCGACGCGTGGTACGTCGCGCCGGGCGCGCGGGTGATCGGCAGCGTGCGCCTCGGGCGCGACGCGAGCGTGTGGTTCAACGCGGTTCTGCGCGGCGACAACGACTGGATCGAGATCGGGGCGGGCACGAACGTGCAGGACGCCACCGTCATCCACACTGATGCCGGCGCGCCCACCCATATCGGCCGCGACGTGACGATCGGGCACAGGGTGCTGCTGCACAGTTGCACGGTGGGCGACGAGACGCTGATCGGGAACGGCGCGATGGTGCTCGACGGCGCGCGCATCGGCCGCCACTGCCTCATCGCAGCCGGTGCGCTCGTGCCACCGGGGCGCGAAATTCCAGACGGCTCGATGGTGATGGGGGCGCCCGGTCGCATCGTGCGGCCGGTCGGGGAACCCGAGCTTGCGCTGATCGCGCGCGGCGCAGCGCACTACCGCGCGCTGGCGGCGGAGTATCGCGCGGGGTTGCGCGTCGATCCGCGCTCGTAGGTGCCGCCAGGCGCCTTCGTTCTCCGATCAAAACTCGGCGAGCACCGGCGGCGCAGCCGGATCGAGCGCAATTTCAACTTGTCCCGCCGTGACGCGCACGTGGTGCGCCGGCAGCGACTCCGTCGCCGGCCCCTGCAACACGCGCCCGTCGCGCACGTCGAATACGGCGCCGTGCAGCGGGCATACGACGCGCGTGCCGCGCAGGCGCCCCTCGTTGAGGCGCGCGAAGGCGTGCGTGCAGATGTTGTCGATGACGTGCAGGCCGTCTTTCGTGTGGCAGAGGAGCACCTCGCGGCCGCCGATCGTGCACGCGCGCATCTTGCCGGTCGGCAGGTCTGAAAGCGGCATCGCTGGCTCGAACTGCAGGTCGGCCATGCAGGACTAAAGGGTGAGGCTCGTCTCGAAGACGAGCACGGCGTCGCCCACGACGCGGATCGAATTCAGGCTGCCGCCCGTGTATTCGAGTTCGACGTCGACCTGCCCCGGACGGGAAAGGTAGTGGCCCTGTGCGCCGCTGAATTTCGCGAGATCGCCGTTTCGCGGCACGAGGCCGTGCGTCGCGAGGTAGGCGCCGAGCATGCCGTACGCGTTGCCGCTCACGGGATCTTCGGGGATGCCAATTGCGGGACAGAACATCCGCGCTTCGGTGAGGACACCCGCGATTTGCGGCGCAAGCGTAAACACGAAATAGCCGGCCGCACCGAGCTGGGCCGAAAGGGTGGTGAGCCGCGCCGCATCGGGCTTCAGCTGCCGCAGCTGTTCGGCGCCGCGCACGCCGACCATCAGGCGTGTGCTCGCGCTGCCACAGACGAGCAGCGGGCAGTGCGCGTCGAGATCGCCGCTCGAGAGCGCGAGCGCGTCGAGCACCGCGAGGCGCTCACGCGCGGAGAGTTCACGGCCGATCGGCGGCGGCGCCTGGTGAATGGCGATACGCCGCGACTCGCCCTCGCCACGCACTTCGACTTCGACGATGCCGGCCTTTTGCTTCTGGCGCAGGCGCCTCGGCCCCGGTCGCCGCGACATCACGTAGTGCGCAGCGACCGTCGCATGGGCGACGAAGGCGGCTTCGGTTCGCGGCGTGAAAAAGCGCATGCGCAGGTCGTGATCGGCCGCGTCGGGCGCGGAGACGAACGCGGTGTCGGCGTTGTTCAGTTCGCGCGCGATTGCCAGCATTTCCTCATCGGAAAGCGCATCCGCGCCGAGCACGACACCCGCGGGATTGCCCGTGAAGCGCTGCCGCGTGAAAGCGTCGACCTGGAACACTGCAAGTGTGCGACTCATGGCGGCGATTCTAATCGCTTGCAATGCCGCGCACGACCACTAACATACGCGTCACATCCTTGGGGTGGCCCGCTTGCGGGGCCTGAGACGCCGGTGCCGGCGAACCCGTTGAACCTGATCCGGCTAATACCGGCGTAGGGAGCAGGCATGACCATACTTCCGGGCTCGTGGTGGCGCCTTGTCGGCGCGGCACTCGCATGCGCGTCTGTCTCCGCAGTGCGAGCCGACGATATCGATGAGGTGCTCGTCGTCACGTCCCGGCTGCGCGAAGTATCGGTCGACTCGCTGCCGGGAAGCGTCACGGTACTGCCCCGGAAAATCGTCGAGGAGGCGGGTCTGCAGCACTTCGAGGATGTGATGTCGCTCGTGCCGAACCTCAATTGGTCGGCGGGTACGGCGCGGCCGCGATACTTCCAGTTGCGCGGCATCGGCGAGCTCGAGCAGTACCAGGGTGCACCCGACCCATCGGTGGGCTTCCTGATCGACGATATCGATTTCTCCGGCGTCGGCATGCCGGCCACGACCTTCGACGTCGAGCAGATCGAAGTGCTCCGCGGTCCACAGGGCACGGCCTACGGCGCGAATGCGCTCGCGGGCCTCGTGAGCATCCGCACGCGCGACGCACGGCCCGAGTTCGAGCTGCGCGGCGAGGCGACGGCCGGGGATAGCGGGACTTGGGGCGGTGGCGGCGTGATCGGTGGTGCAATCGATCGCGCGGGCACCGCGGCGTTCCGGATCGTCGCGCACCACTACGAGAGCGACGGCTTTCGCAACAACGCCTTTCTCGCGCGAGACGACGTCAACGGTTACGACGAGGACACGTTGCGCGCACGCGTGCGCTGGGCGCCGAGCGAAGTGCTCGACCTCGGATTCACCGCGATGTGGGTCGACGTGGACGACGGTTACGACGCGTTCTCGATCGACAATTCGCGCGTGACGCTCTCCGATCATCCGGGCGTGGATCGGCAGCGATCCGCCGCGGGTGCGGTGCATCTCACCTACACGGGCGCGACTCCATTCGAAGTACGCAGCGTCACGACCCATGCCGACGCGAAGATTGGCTACGGTTTCGACGGCGACTGGGGCAATGACGCGGCCTGGGGCGTCTATGCGCCTTACGATTACACGAGCCACTTCGCCCGCCGCCGGCGCTCGACGAGCGAGGACCTGCGCCTCGTGTCGAAGGGCACGCCGGACGCGCGCGGCGGCTTGGGCTGGATCGCCGGCGCGTATGCGCTCGATGTCGATGAGCGCAATGACCAGCGCGATGCCGCCAGCGGCGCCGCCTATCGCGAACTCGCGAGCGACTACCGTGCGAGGAATCTTGCGCTCTACGGCGAGCTCGACTGGCGGGCGGGTGCGCGCACGGTCCTGTCCCTCGGCGCGCGCGCGGAGAGGCGCGACGCCGACTACCGCGATCGCGAAGCGCTGACGGGCGAGTCGAGCGCCTTTTCGCCTGCCGACACGATGTGGGGCGGACACGCGAGCCTCTCGTTCGAAGAGACTGCGCAGCGCACCTGGTACACGACCCTGTCGCGCGGCTACAAGGCGGGCGGCTTCAACATCGGCAGCGCCGTGCCGGAAGGTCGCCGCCAGTTCGATCCCGAGGCGCTGTGGAATCTGGAAGCGGGGCTCGCGTGGCGAGCCCCCGATGCACGCTGGTCGACGCGCACGTCGCTGTTCTACATGCGTCGTGAGTCGCAGCAGGTCGCGGCTTCGCAGCAGCTCGTGCCGGGCGATCCGCTGTCATATGTGTTCTTCACCGACAATGCCGCGCACGGCAGGAATTTCGGGCTCGAGGCGAGCGCGAACTGGGCCGTGACTGCGCGCCTCGATCTCGCCGCGACGCTCGGGCTCCTCGAAACCGCCTACCTGGGCTATCGCACCGGCAATCCCGTGCGCGACGCCGCGCTCGACGGGCGCGAGCAGGCGCACGCGCCGAAGTACCAGTATTCGCTCGCGGTGCGTTACCACGATTCGTCGGGATTCTTCGCGCGCGCAGACGTGCAGGGTGTCGATGATTTCTATTTCGACACGAGCCACGACCAGAGATCGGGCGCGTACACCGTCGTGAACCTGCGTATCGGCTATGGCCGTGGGCGCTGGCAGGCCGCAGCCTTTGCGCGCAATCTTTTTGATGAGCAGTATGCGATGCGAGGGTTTTACTTCGGCATCGAGCCGCCGGACTTCCCCGACAAGCGCTACGTGCAGCTTGCCGACGGGCGGCTCGTCGGGGTCACGGTCAACTACCGCTTCGAATGACGGGAGCCTGCATGGATATCGGAGTCGAGGTCAGTCTGTATCCGCTCGACGCGGATTTCATACCACCGATCCAGGATTTCATCGACCGCATCAACACGCACGCGGGCCTCAAAGTCCTCACCAACAGCCTGAGCACCCAGATCTTCGGCCCGTATGACCGGGTCATGGCGGCGCTGCAGGAGGAAATCCGCCCTACGTTCGAAGGCAACGCGAAATCCGTGTTCGTGATGAAGGTGATCGGGCCCTACGCGGGGTCCTGACGAGGGTCGCTTGACAGGTTTTCTCGCACAACTGCTCGTCGATCTGCGCGCGACGTCGCCACTCGAAGGCGCCACGGTGGCGCTCGGTCTCGTGTACGTGGTGCTCGCGGTCAAGCGCAGCCGCTGGTGCTGGGTGTACGGCGGCCTGTCCTCGGCCGGTCTCGCGTGGCTCTCCGCGCGCTCGGCGCTGCCGATGCAGGCGGCACTTCAAACCTTCTATGTCGCGATGGCCGCCTACGGCTTTCGCCGCTGGAGCGCTGATCGGGACACGGGCGGACATGTGAACGTGGGCTGGTGGCCGTGGCGGATGCACGTCGCGGCCTGGGTCGCGATTGCGGTGCTGACCGCCGTCACGGCGAAGGGGCTCGCACGCTACACACACGCGGCGCAGCCGATGCTCGATGCGGCCTGCACCTGGGGGAGCCTTGCCGCGACCTGGCTCGCGGCGCGCGCGCGCATCGAAAACTGGTTGTACTGGATCGTGATCGATGCCGCCCTCGGCGTGCTCTTTGCGGCGCAGGCACTTGCGCTGGTCGCGCTGCTCTATTTCGTCTATCTCGCGATGGCGACGGTGGGTTTCTTCGCATGGCTGCGCAAACGGACCGAATTGCGCACGCCGTGAGTGCATTGCCCGGCGCCGACGTGCTCGCGCATGTGCCCGGCTCGACAGTGCTCGACATCCGGCCACTGCAAGGCGGCCTCACGAATCGCAGCTTTCTCGTTGCGACCGCGCAAGGGCGCTATGTCGTGCGGCTCGGCACCGGCTTTGACACGCTGCTCGCGATCGATCGGAAAATGGAGACCGCCGCGCAGCGACTCGCCGCGGCCGCGCGGATCGCGCCGCGGGTCGTCCACGCCGACACCGGGAAAGGACTGCTGATCACCGAATACGTCGACGGCCGTAGCTGGACACCCGCCGACTTCACCGATCCGAAGCAGATCGATCGGCTCGCCGCAAAGCTCGCGGTCCTGCATGCGATCGATACCGGCGCGGCACGCGATCTCGTGCCGCTCGACCCCGTGGGCCTCGCACGCGGATACGTCGAACGCATCTGCGAATCGGCGCCGGACGAGCGCGGGGCGCTCGGGCGCCTGCTCGCGCAGGCCGGGAGCCGGCAGCGTGATTGCGGCGCCGGAACGCGCCCGCTGACCCTCGTGCACAGCGATCTGCACGGATCGAACCTCGTCGATGGCGGGCCGCTCTGGCTGATCGACTGGGAGTACGCCACGCTTGCGGATCCCCTGCACGATGTCGCCTGCCTGCTCGCGTACTACCCCGAAGCCGCGCCGCACGGGGCGCGCCTGCTCGCAGGGCTTGGTCTCGAGCGCGCGGTGACGCCCGCGGCGCTCGACGCCGCCGTGTGGCTGTTCCAGATGCTCGTGTACCTGTGGTACCGCGCCCGCCGCGTGGCGGTCGAGCCGTCTCTCGCGGCGATTGAGGCGGAACAAGGCTCCCTGCGCGCCCTCGTGCATAATGGGAATCTTTGATCGAGGGGAGTGTGGATGGGTGTGCTGAAAGTCGTCGACCGTGACGGCGTCGAACATGAGGTCGAGAGCGGTCCGGGCCTGAAGGTCATGGAGGTTCTCCGGGAACTCGAATACGGGGTGGCGGCGATCTGCGGCGGCATGTGTTCCTGCGCCACTTGCCACGTTTATGTCGACCCCGAATGGGCGAGCCGCGTGCCGGCGCCCATGTCCGACGAAAAGGAATTGCTCGCGGAGCTGTCGCACTACGAGGCGCGCTCGCGCCTTTCGTGCCAGATCGATTTCACGCCCGCGCTGGATGGCCTCCGGGTCACCATTGCGCCTGACGAATGAGGTTCGCATGACCGACACCGTGCTCGTCGACGTCCGTGACGAAGTGGCCGTCGTCACGCTGAATCGCCCCGATACCGCCAATACGCTCGATCTCGCGATGGGGCGCGACCTGCTGGTGGCGGCACTGCGCTGCGAAGCGGACCCCGCGGTGCGCGCAGTCGTGCTGACCGGCGCCGGCAAGGCGTTCTGTTTCGGCGGCGACCTGCGTGGCATGGTGAGCGGCGGCAGGCCGATCGAGCCATACCTGAAGGAACTCACGACGCACCTGCACGCAGCGATCGTGCGCTTCATGCGCATGGACGCCCCGGTGATCGCGGCCGTGAACGGCACGGCGGCCGGTGCGGGCGTCGGGCTCGTCGCGATGGCTGATCTCGCGATCCTCGCGGCGGGCGCCAAGATCTCGCTCGCGTACACCGGAGTCGGCCTCACGCCGGACGGTGGCACCTCTTTCCTGCTGCCGCGCGCGGTCGGCGCGAAGCGCGCGATGGAACTGGTCCTCACGAATCGCGCGCTGACGGCGCCGGAGGCGCTCGGGTGGGGCCTCGTGAACCAGGTGGCGCCGGATGCCGAGGTGCTCAACGAGGCGATGAAAATAGCGGGCAGGCTTGCGGCCGGCCCGAAGGGCGCCTTCGGCAGGGCGAAGCGCCTGATGGCCACGTCGCTCGGCGCGCTCGAATCGCAGCTGACGCTCGAAAGCGAGACGATCGCGGCGCAGGCCGCGAGCGCCGAAGGGCGAGAGGGAATCACTGCCTTCCTCGAGAAGAGGAAGGCCGGGTACGCGAGATAGCCTGGATGAAAAACCGCCAGTGGATTCTCGTCAAACGCCCCGTCGGGAATGTCGACGACGAGACCCTGGCGCTGCGCAGTGCGGCGCTGCCCGAACTCGCCGACGGCGAAAGCCTCGTCCGCAATCTCTACCTGTCGCTCGATCCCACGAACCGCGTGTGGATGAGCGACATGGAGCAATACCTCCCGCCGGTGGCGCTGGGCGCGGTGATGCGTGGCATCACCGTGGGCCGCGTCGTGGCCTCACGCGACCCCCGCCTCTCGGTGGGCGATGCGGTGCAAGGCATGGGCGGCTGGCAGGACTACTGGGTCGCGAAGGCGGGTGAGGCCTCGAAGCTGCGCGACGACGGCCAGACGCCGCTCACACTCTATCTCGGGCTCCTCGGCATGGTCGGGTGCACCGCGTATTTCGGCATGCTCGAAATCGGCGATCCGCAGCCCGGCGAGACCGTGGTCGTGTCGGCCGCCGCGGGCGCGGTCGGCTCGCTTGCCGTGCAGCTCGCGAAACTGCGCGGCGCGCGCGTCATCGGCATCGCTGGCAGCGATGAAAAATGCGCATGGCTCGTGGACGAACTCGGCATCGACGCCGCCATCAACTACCGCAGCGAAAAAGTGCACGCGCGCCTGCGCGAGCTCGCGCCGCACGGCGTGAACGTCTATTTCGACAACACGGGCGGTGCGATCCTCGACGCGGTGCTCGCGAATCTCGCGCTGAACGCGCGGATCCCGCTTTGCGGGCTGATCTCGACGTATACCGCGACCGGCCGCGGCGCGGGGCCTGCGAACTACGGCGCGCTGCTCGTGAAGCGCGCGATGGTGAAGGGTTTCATCATCCTCGATTACGCACCGCGATTCGGCGAGGCCATCGCCGCGCTCGCCAAGTGGTACGCCGAGGGCAAGCTCAAGTTCCGCGTCGATGTCGTCGACGGCCTCGAGCAAGCCCCGCGCGCGCTCGGCAAGCTGTTCGACGGCAGCAACCAGGGCAAGCTGATCGTGCGGATCGCGGCGCCATGAAGATCGCCTACCTCCTGTTGCTGTTGCTCGGCGGCGCCGTGGCGCTCGCGCGCATCTGGATGAGCATCAAGAAGGCGCGCGACCTCCCGGCGCATAGCTGGGACGCGAAGCTCATCGAGAAGCTGCGGCTCGAAGGTTCCGATCCGTTCCAGCCGCACGACGTCGTGTTCTTCTTCGGCCTGCCGAGCGAGGATGCGGCGCAACGCGTGGTCGAGCGACTCGTGCGCGACGGCTACGCCGCCGAATACAAACACGTGCCCGATCAACCGGAACTCAGCTACGCGGTGCACGCGCAGCGTTCGATCCGCCTTTCGGTCTCGGACATGCAGGAGACGAGCCGCAAGTTCAACGACATGGCGGCCGAGTTCCGCGGCCGGTACGACGGCTGGGCGGCGGCGCACAACAAACGCTAGCGAATAGCCGGACGCCGGAAAGCAAATGGCCAGAGGCGCTGCCGCCTCTGGCCATTTGTTGTCGGCTAACGGTCGGGTTTCAGAACTTGTAGGTCGCCTTGAAATTCCAGAAACGGCCGCGCGGGTTGTGCACGTTCTGCGCATACCCGTAGAGGTCGGCGTCGCCGTCGCCCACCGCAAACGGCGGCTTCTCGTCGAACGCATTGTCGACGCCCAGCAGCAGCTTCAGGTGCTCGAGGCCCGTGTAGCGGAACTGCAGGTTGAGCGTCGTGAACGAGCCCACGTCGCGCGTCTTGACCGTGTCGTAGTCGAGGATGCCGTCGAAGTCGAAGTCCGGCTGGTCCTGGAACGGTCCGATGTAGTTGAGCGCGGCAAACACGCCCCACTGATCGTTACCCCAGTCGCCCGTCAGGGCCGCGCGATCCTCCGGATACTCATACTCGCCTTCGAGCGGGCGAGTCACGAACGCCGTGCCCGCGAGATTCAGCTCCACCTTCTCGAACTTGAGCAGCCGGGTGTAGGTGAGCCCGGTCGTCAGCGTGCCGGCGCCGAGGTCGAAGCTGAACGAACCGGCGAGGTCGAGTCCACTCGCCAACTGCTCACCAATGTTCTGGAAGCCGCTGTTGACGGACTGCAGCGTGCCGAGCGTCTGCCCCGGCAGCGGCGCGCTACGCACGCACACGGTGCTCGCCTGTGTACCGCAGAACTGCTGATAGATGAAGCCGAACGGCGCTTCCTCGATCTTGTTCTCCTGCTTGATGTCCCAGTAGTCGAGCGAGAGTTCGACCGACGGGGTGGGCCTCCAGGCTACGCCGATGTTGTACGACTCCGATTCCTCGGCCTTGAGGTTCGGGTTGCCGGAGAAAATGATGTTGTAGTCGAGCGGAATGCAGGCCCCGGGAACGCCCGCGGCGCAGCCGAAGGTGTCGATGAAGAACTGCGATTCCTGGGAAGGCCCGAGGCCGATCTGCGCGAGCGAGGGCGCGCGGAAGCCGGTGCCCCAGGACGCCCGGAACGCGAGCGACTCGATCGGCGCCCAGCGCACGGCGACCTTCGGGTTGGTGGTATTGCCGAAGTCGCTGTAGTCGTCGTAGCGGCCGGCGAGCGACAGCTCGAGGCCCGTGAAGAGCGGCACCGCAAGTTCGACATACGCCGCCCAGCTGTCTCGCGACCCGGAGGCGCTGACCGCCTCGGTACCGAAGATCAGGCCGCGCTGGAACTGGTCGTCCGGCACGTCGCTGACGCTTTCGTCGCGGTACTCGACACCCGCTGCCATGCGGACCTTGCCGGCCGGCATGTCGAACAACTCGCCCGTGATCTGGCCGTCGTACATCGTCAGTTCGGCCTTGGCGCGGCGCACGAGGTTGGTCGTGATCGCGTCGATCACCGAAGGCGGGTTCTGCACGCCGCCGAACGGGTTGTAGCGGCCGGCATTGATTTCCGTCTGCAGGAAATCCGTGCGGATCCAGCCCATCGACTTGTTGCCCGCCTGCTCGGACTTGCTGCGCGAACGCTGCGCCGCGACTTCCCAGTCCCAGGCGTCGGCGATCTTGCCGCGCAAGCCGGCGACGGCCCGCAGGTTGTCGGTCTCGATGTCCCACTGGCGCGGGCCGGCATCGACCGTTCGATAACGTCCGAGCAGGATAGTGGTCGCGCCCACGAACGGATTGTTGGGATGCGTCACGGGAACGCTGAGCCCGGCGGATTCATCGAGCGGGGTCGGTGCGCCCTGTGCGAACGAGTTGTTGTGCTGCACGCCGATTTCCGTGAAGAACTCGACGCCGCCGCCCAGTCCCTGATGGCCGAGCAGCATGAGGCCGGTGCGCTCCGATTTCGGAATCAGCAGGTTCCATGGGCCGTAATCATAGAGACAGGTCTGGCCCGCAATGCTGCCCTGAGGGCACGCCGGATCCCGCGTCGTCACGCCGTTCACGATGAAGCGTCCCGGGTAGCCGCGCGAGGAACGGAAATCCTGGCCGCCGCGTGCGGTCTGGTTGGCCGTGCCGAGTGAGCCGCGATCCTTGTTGGACAGCGTCGTGTTCTTGAAGTAGTCGAAGATCAGCGTGAGGTTCGAGTCGTCGTCGCCGATACCCCAGATGGCCGAGGCAGTGCTCTCGTCGTACGGCCCGCTCGTGACGCTGCCGTAACCACCCGAAAGCTCGAGGCCCTGGTAGTCCTTGCGCAGGATGATGTTGATCACGCCTGCGACGGCATCGGAACCGTAGATCGCCGATGCGCCGTCCTTCAGCACCTCGACGCGCTCGATCGCCGCGACCGGGATCGAGTTGATGTCGACGAAGTTCGTCGTGATATTCTCGGCGAACGGGCTGATCGCGACGCGTCGCCCGTTGACCAGCACCAGCGTCGCGTCGGCGCCGAGGCCGCGCAGGCTGATCGAGGCCGCGCCGTTCGCGGTCGAGTCCTGGTTGTTGCCGCGGGTGGAGAACGCACCGTTGCCGTTCGCGGGCAGCTTTTCCATCAATTGCTGCAGGTTGCTGTATCCCGATTTCTCGATGTCCTCACGGCTCACCGTGGCGACCGGAGAGGGATTCTCGAAATCCGATCCGCGCGCGATGCGTGAACCGGTGACGACGACTTCTTCATTGCCCTCGTTGCCTTGGGCGAGACCGGCGGTGGCCGTCGCGAGCGCAGCGAGAGTCAGAAGACCGCCGCGCGCGAAAGCCTTCGCGCGCCGGCGCGAGTGGTACGTTCCCATCCTTGAAATACTCCCCTGTTGTTTATGCGGCCCGTTTGTAGGGGCCGGACAACATCTTCTTCTTAGTTCAAACGCGTGTCAAAGCACGCCCGGGAGTATGCGTGTTGCAAAAAAACGTCAGAGCCGGCGCGTCAGGCTTTCGCCGACGCCTGGCGCTTCACGGCCTCGGCGGCGGCCTGGATCGCCTGCGCATCGCCCAGATAGCGGCTCGAAACCGGGCGCAGCGCGGCATCGAGTTCGTAGAGGCGCGGGACGCCGGTTGGAATGTTCAGGTCGACGATATCGGCTTCGGACACGTCGTCGAGCATCTTGACCATCGCGCGCAGGCTGTTGCCGTGCGCGACGACGGCGACGTGGCGGCCGGCGCGCAGCACAGGGGCGATGCGCTCGGTCCAGCAGGGCAACACCCGCGCCAGCGTGTCCTTGAGGGATTCGGTGGCGGGCAGCAGCGCGGGATCGACATCCGCGTAGCGCGGATCGAAGCGCGGGTGACGCGGGTCGTCGAGCGCGAGCGGCGGCGGCGGGATGTCGTAGCTGCGACGCCAGACCTTCACCTGCGCCTCGCCGTGGCGCTCCACGGTCTGCGCCTTGTCGAGGCCTTGCAGCGCGCCGTAGTGCCGCTCGTTCAACCGCCAGCTGCGCTCAACCGGCACCCACATGCGGTCCGTGGCATCGAGGACAAACCACAGCGTGCGGATCGCGCGCTTCAACATGGATGTGAACGCGACGTCGATCAGGATGCCTTCCCGCGCGAGTTCCACGCCCGCCTGCTGCGCTTCCACGCGGCCCTGTTCCGAGAGGTCGACATCGGTCCAGCCGGTGAAGAGGTTTTCGAGGTTCCAGGTGCTTTGGCCGTGGCGGATGAGGACGAGCTTGCCGGGCAAGGGGGGGCTCCAGGGAGGCTTGGGGATAAGAGCTGAGAGCTTAGAGCTTAGAGCTTAGAGCTTACAGCCAGAGAGCTGTGTTTGCAGGATGCGCGTCGAGGCCTTGCGCGCAGCGGATCGTGCAGTCAGCCCGCGTGCGGGCCAGCAGCGCTTCGTTGGTCGCGCGGCGGTCGCGGGCCGCAGGGGCGTGGTGCAGGTGCCAGGCGATGCCACCGAAGATCAGGCTGCGGCGCGCGCGGCCGAGGTGCGCGAGGCGGGCGGCGAGTTCCTTGTCTTCGGGACCCCAGCCGATGAATGCTTCGTTGAAGCCGTTCACGGCGACGAGGTCGTCGCGCCAGATCGCGAGATTGCAGCTCTTCACGGCGATGAAGCCGTTCGCGAGCTTCGCGCAGGCGCGCGCCAGCCGCGGCCGGTGCACGGCGTACAAGCGTCGCGCGCCACGGGGCTGCGCGCCACCTGCATCGAGCCGGCGCGCCGCGAGCGCTGCGCGCGTGTGGGCCTCGTCGAGCGGGATCCGCATCCCTTGCACGAAACTGCCACGTCGCGCCGCGTCGCGGTGATCTTCCAGGAAGGCCGGATGCAGCAGCATGTCGCCGTCGATAAAGACGAGATAGTCGCCACGGCTTGCGGCGGTCGCGATGTTGCGCAGGCGCGCCGCGCGAAAGCCCGCATGCGGTTGCTGTACCCAGCCGACGGGAACGCGGCTCTGCGCAGCGTATCGATCGACGGCCGCCCGGGTCTCGGGGCCCGAGCCGTCATCCGCGACGATCAGCTCGTCGGGCGGTTGCCGCTGCGCCGCCACGGTCGCGAGCACGGCGGCGAGCGCATCGGGTCGCTCGTACGTCGTGACGACGAGCGCCAGCCGCATCAGCTGTCGGCGAGCTTGCGGATCGCCTCGACACCCACCGAAAGCGTTGCGAAATCCGGATGATCGTTCGCGCGCATGTCGGCAAGCATGCGCGCCCACTGCGCGTGGTCATCGCCCTTGGCGGCAATCCAGGCCGTGATCGGATCGCGCGCCGCGCCGCGCCGCGTGGTGGAGCGCAGCACCTGCGCCGCGAGCTTGCGGTGCGCACGTGCCGCGCTGTTACGCAGCGCCGAGCGGGCGCTCGCCTGCCACGGTCCGGAAACAGCGAGGGTACCGATCTGCGTGCGGATCCAGTCGAGGCCGACTGCCGCGCCGATCGCGTAGTAGGTCCGCGCGGCATCCCGTACCGAAATCCGGTGCGCCGCCGCGAGCTCGACGAGGTCGAACGCGGGTTCCATCGAATCAAGCACACCGACGCGCTCGGCGAGCGCGGGCGGCAGGCCGGCGTCGCGTAGCTGCGCGATGCGGCGCGTGTTGTGCTCGTGCACGAGTCCGGTCGCGACCGCCTGCAACGCGGCCCCGAGTTCCTGCACGCCCGGCCGCAGCTCCGAGACGGTCCGTTCGACATGCAGGTTGCGGCGGCGGTTCGTGAGCAGCCAGTAGCTCATGTGGCGCAGGCTGCGCGCCGTCTGGTCGTAGGCGAGATACTGCGCGCTCGCCGGCACCTTGCTGTCGAGCGCCTCGACCGCGTTCCACGTGTCGCGCATTGCGAAAGTCTCGCGCGCGATCGTGTAGGCGCGGGCAATCTGGCCGATCGTGGCGCCGGTCTCTTCGATCGCGCGCCACGCGAACACCGGGCCCATGCGGTTCACGAGGCTGTTCGTCGTCGCGGTGACGATGATTTCGCGGCGCAGCCGGTGCTGGTCGATGTCGCGCGCGAACTTGCGGCGCAGCGCCTCCGGGAAGTAGCGCCGCAGTTCCTCGGAGAGATACGGATCCTCGGGCACGTCGGATTCGATCAGTTCGCCCGACAGCCAGATCTTGCTGTAGGCGAGCACCACCGCGAGTTCAGGCCGCGTGAGGCCCACGCCGCGTTTGGCACGTTCGACGAACTCGTCCTCGCCCGGCAGGAACTCGATGTTGCGATCGATGTCGCCCGCGCGTTCGAGCGAACGGATGAGGCCACGATACTCGCTCAACCGCGCGGCGGTGTTGAGTTCGAGCGTGGACAGCGACTGGCTCTGCAGGTAGTTGTTGCGCAGGACGTGCGCGCTGACCTCGCGCGACATGCCCGCCAGCAGCTTGTTGCGGGCGGGGCGGGCGAGGCGCCCGGATCGTTCGGGCCCGGAGAGCAGGATCTTGATGTTGACTTCGAGGTCGGAGGTGTTGACGCCGGCCGAGTTGTCGATGAAGTCCGTGTTGATGCGCCCGCCCGCTGCGGCGTATTCAATGCGACCGCGTTGCGTGCAGCCGAGGTTGCCGCCTTCGCCCACGACGCGCGCGCGCAGCTCGCGTCCGTCGACGCGCACGGCGTCGTTGCTGCGATCGCCCACTTCGGCGTTCCGCTCGGTCGTCGCCTTGACGTAGGTGCCGATGCCGCCGTTCCACAGCAGGTCGACCCGCATCCGCAGGATCGCCCGGATCACTTCCTGGGGCGTGGCGGTCGGGACGTCGAGCGCCAGCACGCGCCGCGCCTCCGCGGAAAGTGGAATCGACTTTGCGCTCCGCAGGAAGATGCCGCCGCCGCGCGAGATCAGCTTGCGGTCGTAGTCGTCCCAGCTCGAGCGCGGCAGCCTGAACAGGCGGTCGCGCTCGGCGTAGGTGCGGGCGGCATCGGGCTCGGGATCAAGGAACACGTGCAGATGGTTGAACGCAGCGACGAGCCGGATGTGCTTCGAGAGCAGCATGCCGTTGCCGAACACGTCGCCTGCCATGTCGCCGATGCCCGCCGCCGTGAAATCCTGCGACTGCGAATCGACGCCGACTTCGCGCAGGTGGCGCTTGACGCATTCCCACGCGCCACGCGCGGTGATGCCCATTTTCTTGTGGTCGTAGCCGGCCGAGCCACCGGAAGCGAATGCGTCGCCGAGCCAGAAGCCGTAGTCGACGGAAATCGCGTTGGCGATGTCGGAGAACGTGGCGGTGCCCTTGTCGGCCGCGACCACGAGGTACGGGTCGTCGCCGTCATGACGCACGACGTTCGCCGGCGGAATGACCTTGGCGCCGACGATGTTGTCGGTGATGTCGAGCAGGCCGCGGATGTACGTGCGATAGCTGGCAATCGCCTCTTTCTGCAGGTCATCGCGCGAGCCGCCCGGCGGCAGCTGCTTCGGCACGAAGCCGCCCTTGGCGCCCGCGGGCACGATCACCGTGTTCTTGACGTTCTGCGCCTTCATCAGGCCCAGCACTTCGGTGCGGAAATCCTCGCGCCGGTCGGACCAGCGAATGCCACCGCGTGCGACCGCCGCCATGCGCAGGTGCACGCCTTCGACGCGCGGGCTGTAGACGAAGATCTCGAACTTCGGCCGCGGGAGCGGCAGGTCCGGAATCTTCGCCGGGTCGAGCTTCAGGGACACGCAGTCCCGGGCCAGGCCCGCATCTCGCTGGTAGAAATTCGTGCGCAGCGCGGCGCGCATCACCGCGAGATATCCGCGCAGGATGCGGTCTTCGTCGAGACTGGTCACGTGCGCGAGCGCCGCGGTGATCGCGTGCGCACTGCGATCGACGCCGCGCGCGCGCGCGCCGGCGGTGACCGCCGGGTCGAACTTCGCATGGAACAGCGCCACCAGATGGGCGGCGATGCCGGCGTGGCGCGCGAGCGTGCGTTCCATCGCGGCCTGGCTGAATGGCACCCCGGTCTGCAGCAGGTACTTGGCGATGAGCCGCAACACGACGACGTCGCGCGCGGGCATGTTTGCGAGCAGCACCAGGCGGTTGAAGCCGTCGTTCTCGACGCCGCCGTGCCACGCCGCATCGACCGCCTCCTTGAAACGCTCCTCGACCTTGCGGATGTCGATCACGTGCCCGTCGCGATGCTCGAGCTCGAAGTCCTGGATCCACGCTTCGCCGCCTTCCGGCCACGCGAGCTCGTATGGATGCTCGGTGATGACGCGCAGGCCGAAGTTCTCGAGCAGCGGCAGCATGTCCGAGATCGGAATCGTCTCGCCGAGCTTGACGAATTTCAGGTGCACGCGCGCCGCGACCTGGCCGGGCGGCCGGTGCAGATTGAGGCGCAGCGCGCCGGGCCGGCCGCGCAACTGCTCGAGGTCGGCGATGTCGGCGAGCATGTCGACCGCCGCGACTTCCTCTTCGTAGGCTGTCGGGAAAACCCTGGAATACCGCGACATCAGCGCCAGCGTCGACGCTTCGTCGTAACGGGTCTTCAGCGCGACGGACAAGTGGTCCTGCCAGTTGGTCGCGGCCGCGGCGATCTCGCGCTGCATGCGCGCGACGTCGACCGCCGCGTGCTGTTCGCGTTCGATGCGCACGACGACGTGCACCCGGGCGTGCCGGGAATCGGAGATCTGCACCTGCGATTCGAACACCTGGCCGTGGAACCCCGCGAGCAGGATGCGCTCGATGTGGTGGCGCACGTCGGTGCTGTAGCGGTCGCGCGGCACGTACACGAGGCACGAATAGAAGCGACCGTAGGGATCGCGGCGCGCCAGCAGGCGCACGGTGCGTCGGTCGTAGAGGTTCACGACTTCACGCACGATCCGGATGAGGTCCGCGACGCTCGCCTGGAACAGCTCGTCGCGCGGATAGGTCTCGAGCACGTTGACCACGGCCTTGGCGTCGTGGCTCTGCGGCGCGAGCCCGAAGTGATCGATGACGCTCTCGACCTTGCGGCGCAGGACCGGAATGGCGCGCGCGCTGCGGTAGTACACGGTCGAGGTCCAGAGCCCGAGGACGCGGTGCTCGCCGTCGACTCGCCCCTTCGCATCGAAGGTCTTCACGCCCACATAGTCGAGGTAGGTGCCGCGATGGACGGTCGCGAGCGTGTTCGCCTTGGTCAGGATCAACAGCTCCGGCTCGCGGGCGCGCTGGCGCAGCTCACCGCGGAGCGTGATCGTATGCAGTCGCCGGCCGCCGTGGCCGTCGCGCAGGATGCCGAGCCCCGATTTCGGCACCGGCACCAGCCGGTCCTCGCTGGCGCCGCGCACCAGCCGGTAGCGCCGATACCCGAGGAATACGAAGTGCTGCGCCTCCATCCATTCGAGCAGCGCGCGCGCCTCGGAGATTTCGTCGGCGGGTACCGGGGTGGCATCGCCGAGACCCGACGCGATCGCGCGCACGCGATCGCGGGTCGGCATCCAGTCCTCGACGGCCGCCTGCACGTCGACGATCGCGGCGCGAATCTCCCGCTCGAGCTTCGCGAGCGACTGCGCGTCGCTTTGCCGGTCGACTTCGTACAGCTGCCACGATTCGTGCTTCGACCGCGGGTCGTCGTCGCTGCAGACTCCGAGATTGCGCCCGCGCGCGTCGCGGCGCACCGCGATCACCGGATGGATGATCAGGTGCATCGCGAGCTGGTTGCGCGCGAACACGATGCCGAGCGAGTCGACGAGGAACGGCATGTCGTCGGTGACGATCTGGATGATCGTGTGCGGCGACTGGAAGCCGTCGTGCGCCGGATCGGGGTTGAACACGCGCACGCGTGATTGCGAGCGGCCGCGGCTGCGCCCGAGTTCGAGATGGTTCTGCGCTACTGCGGCGAACTCGGCCGGTGCACGTTCGCCCAGGTCCTCGACGGCC
This sequence comes from uncultured Pseudomonadota bacterium, assembly GCA_902826635.1. Taxonomy (GTDB): domain Bacteria; phylum Pseudomonadota; class Gammaproteobacteria; order Steroidobacterales; family Steroidobacteraceae; genus CADEFQ01. The sequence continues at coordinate 15,812 of CADEFQ010000010.1, read as the reverse complement.
ACGCCGCGGAAATAGGCACGAAAGAAAGCGGCGTCGGCGGCGCGCTTGCGCGCCCCGTTTCCGGCCGGGGCTGCTTTTACGATGCGTTCAATGAGAGCGAGGCGGGCAGCCGGAACGGCGTCTTTCACGATGGTCAGACCTCATCGTCATTCTTGCGCGAGGCGCGAGATTATACATGGCGCGAGGTCGATCGCGCGGCGTGTCAGCTTGTCGAGCAGCCGGTCGAGTGCGTCGCGCTCGCGGTGATCGAGCGAAGCGAGCAGCGTCGCCTCGTAGGCGAGCGCGTACGGCGCAACCTTCGCATAGACGGCGGCGCCGGCGCGCGACAGCCGCAACATCGAACGGCGCCGGTCGCGGCTCGACTGCGTGCGCGCGATCCGCCCGGCGCGCAGCAGCGAAGACACCGCCCGGCTCACCGCCACCTTGTCCATGGCGGTGCGCGCCGCCACTTCCGCGGCGCTCATGCCGGCCTTTTCACCGAGGGTCGCCACGACCCGCCATTCGGGGATACTGAGCCCGAACCGTTCGGCATAGGCTTCGGCGATCGCGCTGCTGATCAGGTTCGACAGCACGGACAGGCGGTAGGGCACGAAGCGATCGAGCTTCAGGCTGGGTGCGGGCGGCATGGGCGGGTATAATAGTTGCAATTGAAACCAATTGCAGGGTGGGCAGGATGGTCGCCAGCTTCGACAACCCGATGGGCACCGACGGCTTCGAGTTCGTCGAGTACACCGCGCCGGACCCCGGGATGCTGCGCACGCTGTTTGCGCGGATGGGTTTCCCGGTGACCGCGCGCCATCGCAGCAAGGACGTCACGCTGCATCGCCAGGGCGACGTCAACTTCCTGATCAATGCCGAGCCGGACTCCTTCGGGCAGGCTTTCGCCGCCCAGCACGGGCCGTCGGTGTGCGCGATGGCGTTCCGCGTCAAGGATGCCGCGCGCGCTTTCGAACGCGCGATCGCGCTCGGTGCGACGCCGCATCAGGGCCGCGTCGGGCCGATGGAACTCAACATTCCGGCGATCGAGGGCATCGGCGGATCGCTGCTGTACCTGGTCGATCGCTACGGCGCCCGGTCGATCTACGACGTCGACTTCCTGCCGGTGCCGGACACTGCGGCCGCGGCGGGCGCGGGTGTTGGCTTCACCTGCATCGACCACCTGACCCATAACGTGCACCGCGGTGGCATGGACAGGTGGTCGGGCTTCTACGAACGCCTGTTCAATTTTCGCGAAATCCGCTACTTCGACATCGAAGGGCAGCACACCGGGCTCTTCAGCCGCGCGATGACGAGCCCCTGCGGCAAGATCCGCATCCCGATCAACGAATCCCAGGACGACAAATCGCAGATCGAGGAATACCTGCGGCTCTACCACGGCGAGGGGATCCAGCACATCGCGCTTGCGACGCAGGATATTCGCAGCACGGTCGATGCCTTGCACCAGCGTGGCGTCGAGTTCCAGGACACGCCGGACACCTACTACGAAGGAATCGAAGCGCGCGTGCCGCATCACGGGGAGAACATCGACGAACTGCGCCGGCGACGCATCCTGATCGACGGCAATCCCGATCGTGGCGAGGGCACGCTGCTGCAGATCTTCACGCAGAACGTGATCGGCCCGATCTTCTTCGAGGTGATCCAGCGCAAGGGCAATGAAGGCTTCGGCGAAGGCAATTTCCGCGCGCTGTTCGAATCCATCGAACTGGATCAGGTGCGGCGGGGAGTGATCTAGGGGCGAGGGCGCCAGCCGTGCTCCCGCGCGAGGTATTTTTCCGTCTGCATTTCAACGAGGCGGCTCGACGCGCGAGCGAATTCGAACGACAGCCGTGTGCCGCGATAGAGCGCGTCGGGCGGCGCCGCGGCGCTCACCACGAGGTTGACGCCGCGATCGTAGAGTTCGTCGATCAGCGATATGAAGCGCCGCGCGGCGTTGTCGCTCGCTGCATCGAGCACCGGCACGTTCGATAGCAGGACGGCGGGGTAGGCGTCGGCGATCTCGATGTAGTCGTCGGTGCCGCGAGGACCCTCGCACAACGCCGGAAACTCGAACCAGACCGCATTTTCGCCGGCACGCACCACCGCGATCGGCCGCTCCGCGACGTCGATATGGCCGCCCGCCGTTCCGGGGCCGCCGTCGAAAAACTCGAACAGCCTTGTCAACCGCTCGCGGACATCGGAGGCGGCAGAATCGAGATACAGGGACGCCTTGGCGAGTTCGCGCAAGCGGTAGTCGGTGCCGGCGTCCACGGCGATCACTTCCGTGTGCTTCTCGAGCAGCGCGATCGCGGGCAGGAAGCGCCGGCGTTGCAGGCCGTCGCGATAAAGACCTTGAGGCGGGACATTCGACGTGAAGACGAGTGTGACACCACGGTCGATCAGCGCCGTGAAGAGGCGCGCGAGGATCATCGCGTCGGCGATGTCGTTGACGTGCAGCTCGTCGAGGCAGAGCACGCGCGTGTCGGTGGCAAGGCGGTCGGCGACGATCGTCAGCGGTGATTCGGTCCCGGCGAGCGCCGTCAGCTGCGCGTGCACGTCGTGCATGAACCGATGGAAGTGCCGGCGACGCTTGCCGTCGAACGGCAGGCTCGCGTGGAAGGCGTCCATCAGCAGCGTCTTGCCGCGGCCCACCCCGCCCCAGAGGTAGATGCCGCGCCCGGCAGCGCGCCGCGGCGCCTGCAGCAAGCGCCGGACGCGCGCGATGGGCTTGCGGTCGGCGCGCTCGGCCGCAATCAGGCGGTCGCGAAGTTGCTCGAGGCGCGCGATCGCCGCCAGCTGCGCGGCGTCCGGAACGTAGCCGCGCCGTTGCAGCTCGCGCGCGAGGATCGAAGCAGGCATCGTCAGTCCGCGAGTTCCGGCAGGTTCCGGAACAGCTCGAGCGCCGCGGGGTTCGCGAGCGCGTCACGGTTCACGACCGGCTTGCCGTGCACGATGTTACGCACCGCGAGCTCGACCAGCTTGCCACTCAGCGTGCGTGGCAGGTCGGGCACGGCGATGATCTTCGCGGGGACGTGGCGCGGCGTCGTGTTGTGGCGGATCGTGGCGCGGATGCGCGCACGCAGCGCGTCGTCGAGCGCGACGCCTTCGCGCAGGCGCACGAACAGCACGACGCGCACGTCGCCTTCCCATTCCTGCCCGATCGCGAGCGATTCGAGTACTTCGGGCAACTGTTCGACCTGCCGGTAGATCTCCGCCGTCCCGATGCGCACGCCGCCCGGATTCAGTACCGCATCGGAGCGGCCGAAAATCACGAAGCCGCCGTGTTCCGTCTCGAGCGCATCGTCGCCGTGGTGCCAGACGTTCGCAAAGCGCGCGAAATAGGCGTCGCGATAGCGCGAGCCGTCGGGGTCGTTCCAGAATCCGACCGGCATCGACGGAAACGGCGCGGCGCACACGAGTTCGCCACGCGCGCCGACGACGCGCTGGCCACTGTCGTCGAACACTTCGGTGCGCATGCCGAGGCCGCGGCACTGGATCTCGCCCTTGCGCACCGGCAGCACCGGGCTGCCGAGGCAGAAACAGGAAACGATGTCGGTGCCGCCCGATATCGATGACACCTGCAGGTCCTGCTTGATCGCCCGGTACACGAAATCGTAGGTCTCGGGCATCAGTGGCGAGCCGGTGGACAGCACGGTGCGCAGCGACGTGAGTTCGACTTCCTTCGCCGGTTCAAAACCGGCCTTGTCGAGTGCGGCAAGGTACTTCGCGCTCGTGCCGAAAATCGCGACGCGCTCGGTGGCCGCCAGGTCCCACAGCACGCGCGGCCCGGGATGGAACGGCGAACCGTCGTACAGGACCAGCGTTGCACCGCTCGCGAGGCCGCTCGCGAGCCAGTTCCACATCATCCAGCCGCAGGTCGTGAAATAGAACAGGCGGTCGTCGGGCCGCAGGTCGACGTGCAGCAGGTGCTCCTTCTGGTGCTGCAGCAGCGTGCCGCCGGCGCCGTGCACGATGCACTTCGGTTGGCCGGTCGTGCCCGACGAATAGAGAATGTAGATCGGGTGATCGAACGGCAGTGGTTCGAAGCGCAGTTTCGTGCCCGCGCGGCCGAAATCGCCGTAGGGGACGGCGTTCGGGAGTGAGCCGAGGGCCGGATGCGCATTCACGTACGGTACGACGACCACGCGCAGCAGGCCCGGCAGCTGTGGCGCGACCTGCGCCATCGCCGCGAGCGAATCGAGCGTCTTGCCGGCGTAGAAATAGCCGTCGGCGGTGAAGAGCACTTTCGGCGTGATCTGGCCGAAGCGGTCGAGCACGCCGTTCACGCCGAAATCGGGCGAGCACGACGACCAGATCGCGCCGAGGCTGGTCGTTGCGAGCATCGCGACGATGGCTTCCGGCAGGTTCGGCAGGAAACCCGCGACGCGGTCGCCGACACCGACCCCGAGCGCCCGCAAGCCATCGGCGACGCGGGCGACCTCATCCTGCAGTTCCCGACGCGGGATTTCGCGGCGCGATCCGCGTTCGTTCACGAATACGAGCGCCGCATGCTCGTCGCGATGGCGCAGCAGGTTTTCTGCAAAATTGAGGCGCGCCGTCGGGAACCAGCGCGCGCCCGGCATGCGATCTGCATTGTCGAGGACCGGCCCCTGGCCCCAGTCGGCGCGGGTATCGCTGAAATGCGCGAGCTCCGACCAGAACCCGGTCGGATGGCTGAGCGACCAGTCTTCAAGCGCGGCGTAATCGGTGAGCTGCAGCTGGCGGCGCGCGTTGACGCACGACCTGAAACGCGTGACGACCGCTTTGTCGATTCTATCGGGAGAGGGTGCCCAGATCGGTTTCGTCATGCCTGAGTTTCAGAGTGCCTGGTAGTTGGGCCCCGAACCGCCTTCCGGCGTCGTCCAGGTGATGATCCCGTAGGGGTCCTTGATGTCACAGGCCTTGCAGTGCACGCAATTGGCCGCATTGATCTGCAATCGCTTGCCGCCCGCACCATCGTCAACCATTTCGTAGACGTTGGCAGGGCAGAAGCGTGTGCACGGATTGTCGTACTCGGTACGGCAGCGCGTCGCGCAGATGTGCGTGTCGGCGACCTTGAGGTGCGCGGGCTGCGCTTCATCGTGGGTGGTCGCGGCGAAGAACACGGACGCGAGCCGATCGCGCGGCGGCAGAGTGCGTTCGACCCAGCCGCGATCGGGTGAGGTGTACTCGTCGAGGCGGCGCATCGCGGCGGCGTTGTCGGAATTGCGCAGGGTCCACGGTGTGCGCCCGCCGGTCACCACTTCGACTGCGGCGTTCGCGAGTCCGAACCACAGTCCACGCTTGAAGCCCGGTTTGAAGTTGCGCACTTTGCGCAGCTCACGCCCGCCCGGCGAGGCGCGCCACAGCGCATCGAAGCCCGCCGGCGCGCCCGAGACTGCCAGGTGCTCCGCGGCGAGCGCGCCCGAGCGGATCGCCTGATGAATGCCTTTGATCTTCGGGAAGTTGAGCGTGCCGCCGGCATCGCCGACGATCACTGCGCCCGGCATCTCGAGCTTCGGCAGCGATTGCCAGCCGCCGGCTGCGATCGTGCGCGCACCCGCGGCGAGAATCTCGCCGCCCTCGAGCAAAGGCTTCACGGCGGAATGGTGTTTGAATTGCTGGAATGCCTCGAAGGGCTCGAACCGCGGATCGATGTAGTCGAGGCCGGCGACGAAGCCGACATAGACGCGATCGTCGCCGAGGTGATAGATGAAACTGCCGCCGTACGTGGCGTTGTCGAGCGGCCAGCCGACGCTGTGCTGGATGAGGCCGGGCGCGGTCCGCCCCGCCGGCAGCTGCCACAGTTCCTTGAGGCCGAGGCCATAGGTCTGCGGATGGCTGCCCGCGTCGAGCGCGTAGTGCTTGATGAGCCGCTTCGTCACGCTGCCGCGACAGCCTTCCGCCAGCACGGTCGTGCGCGCGCGGATCTCGGGACCCGGCGCATAGCTCGGGCCGGGCTCGCCGTTTTTCAGAAGGCCCATGTCGCCGATCTGCACGCCGGCCACGGCGCCTGAAGCGTCAAACAGCGGCGCGGCGGCAGCGAACCCTGCGAAGACATCAACGCCGAGGCCTTCCGCCTTCTGCGCGAGCCAGGGCGTCAGGAGCCCGAGCGAGAGAATGAAATTGCCGTGATTGCGCTGCTGAGGCGGCACCGGCAGGCGCCGCGCGCCCTTGCGAGTGAGCAGGCGCAGCTCGTCGTGCGTCGCGGGAATGCACACGCCAAGCTTCGCGTCGCGCCATTCGGGCGCGAGCTGGTCGAGTGGGCCGGGCTCCATGACGGCGCCCGACAGCGAATGCGCGCCCACCGCCGCGCCCTTCTCGAGCACACAGACGCTCGCGTCGGGCTGCAGTTGCTTCAGGCGGATCGCGCACGCAAGCCCGGCGGGGCCCGCGCCGACGATCACGAAATCGTATTCCATGACGTCGCGTGCCACAGCCTCGCTGGAGGTTTGCGCCACGATCACGCTCCGACCGTTCGGTTCCGCTTCATTTCGGCTGCATCCGGATCGCGCCGTCGAGCCGGATCGTTTCGCCGTTCAACATCGGGATCTCGAAGATCGACTGCACGAGCTGCGCATATTCCTCGGGCTTGCCGAGGCGGGCCGGGAAGGGCGCTTGCCGGCCGAGCGAGTCCTGCACGTCCTGCGGCATCCCGGCAACCATCGGCGTGCGGAAAATGCCCGGTGCGATCGAGACGCAGCGAATGCCGAAAGCGGCCAGTTCGCGCGCGATCGGCATCGTCATGCCCATCACGGCCGCTTTCGTCGCCGCATAGGCGGCCTGGCCGATCTGGCCTTCGAACGCCGCGACCGACGAAGTGTGGATCAGCAGGCCGCGCTCGCCGTCCTCGTTCGGCGTGTTTGCCTGCATGACGTTCGCGGCGGCCTTGTCGCACAGGAACGTGCCGATCAGGTTGATATGGATCACTTTGGTGAAGAAGTCGCCCGCCATCGGCCCGTTGCGGCCGAGCACCCGGCCGGCGCCGATCACGCCCGCACAGTTCACGAGGAGGTTGATGCCGCCCATGAAGGCCTTCGCGCTTTCCATCGCCGCGTTGACTTCCGCTTCGGAGGTCACGTCGCATTTCACGAAGCGCGCGCCCGCCCCGAGTTCCGCCGCGGCGGCCTGACCGGGACCTTCCTGCACGTCGAGCAGCGTGACCTTGCCGCCTTGCGCCACGACATGGCGTGCGACAGCGTTGCCGAGGCCGGAGGCAGCGCCCGTCACCACGGCGCGCGCGTCTTTCATCTTCATGCAAATCCTCTGGAGTGCGGGGGAAAAAGCGGTCTACAAGTAAATCACAAGCGCGTGCGGCGCGCGAGGAATGCCGCCACGCGTGTGCGCGCTTCCTGCGAAAGACGCAGGCGCGCAAGCCGATGGCTCGTCGATCGCCGCAACGCCGCGTCGCGCGGTGCGTCCGCCACTTCCCGCACCAGCGCCTTCGCCTCGCCCTGCGCCTGCGGGGCGCCCTGCAGCAGTTCCGCAATGATGCGATCGACGGCCGAGTCGAGCAGCGGCAGGCTCGTCGCGACTTCATGCAGGAGGCCGATCGCGTGGGCCCGCGCACCGTCGAAGCGCTCGCCGGTGAGCGCAAGCGCGCGCGTTGCGCGGGCGCCGATGGCCGCAACGACATACGGCGAGATCGTTGCGGGGACGAGGCCGAGCCGCACTTCGGAAAGCGCGAAGCGCGCGGAACCGAGCCCGACCGCGATGTCGCAACAGGCGACGAGGCCGACGCCGCCACCAAAGGCGTCGCCATTGACGCGCGCGACGAGCGGCTTGCTGCACTCGTCGAGCGCTGCCAGCATTTCGGCCAGCTCGAGTGCGTCGGTGTAGTTCTCCTGCTCGGAGGCTTCCGCCATGGCGCGCATGTGCTCGAGGTCGGCGCCCGCACAGAAAGTATCACCGGCGCCGGTCATCACGATGACTCGCACCGCGGGGTCGCGATCGAGCACACCGATGGCTTCGTGGAGCGCTGCAACCAGGGCGCCGTCGAACGCGTTGCGCCGTTCGGGCCTCGCGAGCGTGAGCCGCGCGACGCCTGCATCGCCGATCTCGACCCGTACGCTGTTCGCGCTCGCGCCCATGCTGTATCCCGGATGGTGGTCGCGCCCGTGGGCCGGGCGCGGGAAAGGTCAAAGTTAATCACAAGCGCCGGCAGCGCGCGACAGACGCCGCCCCAGGCCCCGTGGCGGACCCGCGATGCTGCCAAGTACGCCTTCTGGATTTGCGGTGAGGAGACGCTCGCGCGCGGACAGGCCCATCGGCGCGCTGACCGCACTCGATGCACCGTGATTCTTCAAGCGGCCGGGCATCTGATAGTTCGCAAGGCCCTTGACACGAGGCATGCGACGAGATCAATGTTGTCCCGCGTTTCATACATATAAAGATGTCTAGACGCTACGGGGGTCGCGAGCGTGTATGGCATTGTCTCCCTGAGCAGTCCGGCGCCGGTTGCGCGAGAAGTGCGCCGTGTAGCGCGATCTCTCGTGTTCGCGGCGAACTCCATCGCGTTGCACGCCGGATTGATCGCTGTGCTGCTGGTGCCGAAGCCTCATGCGTCAGATTCCAAGGACGAGCGGCATCCGGCGTCGCTCGCGCTCATCGCTGCGGTGAGTTTGAGTGAGCCCAGCTCCCCGGCCGCCATCGCACCTGTGTCCCTTCTTCCTAACCTCCCCGAGCCGCGATTAGCAATTGAACTCTCGGTGCTCCGGCCGCTGGCGGTTGAAGCCGTCGTCGCGGATGCGTTTGACTCGGCGCGCGCAGCGGACTCGGGCGCCGACACGATCGAACTCGAGCGCTTGCAGGGGGTGTATCTGGGGCAGATTCAGGGTCGATTGTCGCGCGTGCTCGAGATGGCAGCGACCAGCTCGCCGAATGAGATGGGTCCTTGTCAGGTACGGGTGATCCAGAACGAGCGCGGCGAAGTGCTCGACGTCGATCTGGACGCCTGCACCTTCGATTCCGGGCGGAAGCTTTTGCTGGCGAGCGCGATTCGTCGCGCCTCGCCGCTGCCCTCGCCGCCGACGGGCCTTGCGATGGGGAGCTCGCTGACACTGGACCTTTCGGGGTACTGAACAACAAATGCGCCACGTCACGCAGATGATTGTGAGGGGGTACGTCGTGATCACCAGAACGATGAAGACGGCAGCAGTGCTCTTGATAGGCGTCGCCGGTGTGCTGTCGTCGACTGCGCACGCGGCTGTCGGCCGCACCGCAGGTTCGGCCGACGTCTCCGCCACGGGCGA
>CADEFQ010000010.1:0-6506 GCA_902826635.1 uncultured Pseudomonadota bacterium | reverse complement strand
CGGTACCTACGGGCAGCCGGGTGCCGAGTACCGCACCGAGATCGAGAGCTTCGCGCGGATCATCTCGGCGGGCACCGTCGGTAATGGACCGGCGTCCTTCACCGTCGAGCAGAAAGACGGCCTCATTTATGACTACGGCATGCGCGCGGACTCGCAGATCGAGGCGCAGGGGCAAACTACGATCCGCACTTGGGCGCTCACCACGATCCGCGATCGGGCGGGCAATCGCATCGAGTTCTATTACAACGAGGACGCGACGAACGGCAGCTACCAGATCGCGCGCGCCGAGTACACCGCGAACCCCGGCGCTTCGCTCAACGCCGCCTACAAGATCTGGTTCATATACGAGGTGCAGCCCACGGGCGAGGTCGAGTCGGGCTACGCCGGCGGCTCGGTGATCAAGGACATCAGGCGCATGACGCGCGTCGATGTCACCTACAGCGACACCCCCGTGCTCGTGCGCCGCTACACGATCGCCTATGAAGCGAGCCTCAGCAGCGCCGGGCGCAGCCGCATCGCCTCGATCACCGAGTGCGCAGGCTCGGCGGGGACCGATTGCTTCGCCCCCACCCTCTTCAGCTATCAGAACGGGACGCCGGGGCTCGCCACGGAGAGCGGCTCGAGCGGCGTCGTCCCCGCGACCCCGCTCACGATGGACGTGAACGGCGACGGCCGGCTCGACCTCGTGTACTCCTCGAGCGCCACTTCCGGCGCCGGTACCTGGATGGTGATGTTCGCCAGCAGCTCGGGCGGCTACAGCGCACCAATCAACACCAACGTCTCGAACACCAACTTCGCTGGCGCCATCTCGATCGACTACGACTCGAACGGCGCTTACGACCTCCTCGTCCCGTACTCAGGCGGCACTTGGTGGGTGATGTATGGGTCCGGCTCAGGTCTCAGCGCCCCGAGCAACACGGGCGCGCCCGCCACCGGCACCGGCACCGGCAACAACGCGCTGGCGACCGATATCGATGGCGATGGTCGAGAGGACCTCGTCTGGGCCGACCTCGTCGGCTACGGCGGCGGCGATGCGATCCGTTATCGCCTGCGCGTCGCAGGCGGCGCATTTTCCTCGACGGTCTATTCACTCGTGGGCGCCAAACCCGCCGACACGATCATTGTCAGTGGGCTCACGGCCACCCGCGCCGGCGCGGGCCCGGTCACCGATCTGAACGGCGATGGCCGCGGGGATATCATCTATCGCCAGACGAGTCGCGTGTGGAACGTCGACACCGGCAAATGGATGTACTTCTATTCCATTCAGGCCGTGTGCTCGGGGGCGTGGAGCTTTAGTGTGTCGATGTCGACGGCCCCTGCACAGCCCGTGGTCGCCGACCTCAACGGCGATGGGCGCACCGATATCGTGTACTACGACCAGAGCACGACGATCAACTACCGCTACAGCACCGGCACGTCATTCACCGCAGCCGGCACCGCCGGCTCGATGGCGAGCTACCTGGGTCAATTCTTTGTCGTCGACTGGGATGGGGACGGGTTCGATGACATCCTCGGCCCCCAGCTCGGCAGCGCGAGCTGGCATCTGTGGCGCTCGACCGGGGAGGCGCTCTCGCTGCCCGTCAACACCGGCGTACCGTTCTCGTCCTCGACGATGTCGATCGTCGTGACCGACGTCAACGGTGACGGCATGCGCGATCTCGCCTACGCCAGTTACCCGTCCAACGCGTGGAGCTATCGCCTGCACGCCGGCGTGCAGGCAGATCTGATGACGACCGCGACCGATGGATTCGGGAACGCGATGAGCTTTGCCTACACGCCGATCAGTCAGGGCAGCTACACCAAGCTCGCCGATGCCGTCTTTCCGGAGCAGGATTATTCAGGCTCGCTGCACGTCGTGAGCCAACTCACCGCGAGCGACGGGATCGGGGGCATATACACGAACACCTTCGCCTACCGGGGCGCGCGCCTGAATCTGCAAGGGCGCGGCTTGCTCGGCTTCGAGCGACGCACTGCGACCGACAGCCGCAATAGCGTCTACGTGGAGGAGTCTTTCAACCGAAGTTTTCCGTACACGGGCACCCCGGCGAAGGTGGAGTCGCATCAGCCGGGCGGGACGACGATGGCGCTGTCCGCGACGAACTGGGACACGCACACCTACGGCAGCGGGTACGAGTCGCGCTGGTTCCCGTACGCGATCACCGCGTCCGCGTCGGGCTACGAAGTCGGCGGGGCGTACAACGGCGCACTTCTGGCGAGCTCGTCCACCACGAACACCGTCGATGCGAGCACCGGCGCGCTCATCGATTCCACCACCACGACCACCGAGGCCAGCACCGGTAACGGCGTCAACGGCGGTCAGACGCACACGCAGCGCACTTGGCACTCGGCGCTCTTTAGCGATTTCACGAAATGGTGCTTCGGGCGCCCGGCGACGACCCAGCAAATCAACAGTCACTCGACGTACGGGGGCGGCTCCCAGACTCGTACACTCAACACCAGCTGGGACGCCACGCTGTGCCGCCCGACCCAAACGGTGCTGCAGCCGGGTGATCCCCAGTGGCAGGTCACGACCGACCTGGGCTACGACCCCTTCGGTAACGTCAACAGCCAGACCGTCACCGGCATTGGGATGAGTGCGCGCACGACGTCGGTGAACTGGGGCAGCACGGGCCAGTTCCCGGTCTCGGTCACCGACGCGCTGTTGCAGGTCACGCAGAAAGGTTGGGACTACGCGCTGGGCGTACAGACCAGCGAGACCGACCCGAACGGTGTCCCGGTGGGCTGGCTGTACGACGCTTTTGGTCGGCGCACGCGCGAGAACCGCCCCGACGGCACGTACTCGACCTCAACGCCGAATCTCTGCACCGCCTGGGCGGGGGCGTGCTACGGCTGGGACAACGGCTTCTACCGCGTCGACCAAAACCACTATGACAGCGCCGGCACGCTGATCAACTGGAGCGTCACGTTTCACGATCCGCAGGATCGGATGGTGGATCGCGCCTCACTCAACCGCGACGGCAATCAGGTGAACGAGCGCTGGGTTTATGACGCGCTCGGGCGCGTCAGCTCCCAGAGCACCCCGGCGCGCCTGTCGGCGGGCGACTCGTTCTTCTACGCCAACGCCACCTACGATCTTCTGAACCGCGTGACGCAGACCTCGCGGCCCGTCAGCGACGCCGATCCGACGCTGCAGACGAGCACGAACTACTACGAAGGCTTGACCGCACGCAGCATCGACGCACTCGGCAAGCAGGCGACGCAGGTCGCGAACGCCGTGGGCCAAGTGGTGCGTTCGACCGACCACGACGGCTACTATCAGGGCTTCGACTTCGACGCCTTCGGCAACCCCGTGCGGGTCTCCGACTCGGCCGGGGCGACGCTGCAAACGGGCGTGTACAACATCCGCGGCCTGCGTACGACCTCGATGAACGTCGATTTGGGCAGCTGGAGCTATGGGTTCAATGCGCTCGGGGAACTGACCTCCACCACCGACGCCAACGGCAAGCTGTCCTCGGCCAGTTACGACGCGCTCGGTCGCCCGCTCACCCGCGTGATGCCGGAAGGGGCGGGCAGCATCACGAGCACTTTCACTTGGGGCACGAGCGCGGCCGCCCACGAGGTCGGTCAACTCAAACAGCAGCAGATCGCCGGCACCGGGATCACGACCTACACGGAAATCTACAGCTTCGATGCGATCGGCCGGCCGAGCCAGACGCAATACACCGAGGGCAGCAACAACTACTACGTCAATACGGCGTACAGCCCGCTAACCGGCTTCGTCGACACGCTCACCTATCCCACGAGCACCTCGAGCTATCGCCTGAAGCTGCAGTACGAGTACCAGAATGGGGCGCTGCTGCGGGTGAAGGACTTCAATGCCCCGACCACGGTGTTCTGGCAGGCCAATGCCGCCGACGCCCGCGGCCGGGTGACCGACAGCACGCTCGGTAACGGCCTGCGCACGGTCAAGAGTCTCGATCAGGTCACCGGCTGGGTGGACTACATCCAAAGCGGCCCGGGTGGGGGCACTGCGGTGCAGAACCTGGCCTATTTGTGGGATCGCATGGGCAACCTCACCCAGCGCCAGGACAACAACCAGGGCCTGACCGAGAACGCCTACTACGACAACCTCTACCGTCTCGATTACACCACGCTGAACAGCGCGACGAACCTCGATCTGTCGTACTCAGCGAACGGCAATATCCAGAGCAAATCCGGCGTCGGGACCTATACCTACCACGCGAGCAAACTCCACGCGGTCGCGTCGATCAACACCGGCGGCGGGACGCTCTCGTTCTCGTACGACGCCAACGGCAACATGACGAACCGCAGCGGCACGACGCTGACGTGGTTCGCGTCGAACTTGCCCAAAGCCATCACGAAGAACAGCCAGAACTCGAGCACGTTCCAGTATGGGCCGTCGGGTCACCGCTGGCGCCATGCGTACAAGACGGCCAATGTCACCTACACCCATGTGTACGTCGGCGGCTTGCTGGAGAAGGTCACGCAGGGCACGAATGTCGACTGGAAGCACTACATCCACGCAGAAGGGCAGATCGTCGCGTTCTACTCGCGCAAGTCCTCGGGCGTGAACACGCTCTCCTATTTGCTGCAGGACTCTTTGGGCTCGGCCGATGTGATCACCACGAGCGCGGGCGCGGTCACCGTGCGCGAGAGCTTCGGGGCGTTCGGGCAGCGCCGGGGCACAGCTTGGAGCGGTTCACCCCCCGCCGGCGATCTCACCACGATCAACGGTCTCACCCGCCGCGGTTACACTGCGCACGAGATGCTCGACTCCACCGACCTCATCCACATGAACGGGCGGGTCTATGACCCGGTGGTGGCGCGGTTCGTGAGCGCGGATCCGAACGTCGACTTTGGACTCGGAACTCAAGGCTGGAATCTTTACGCGTACGTCGGAAACAACCCGTTGAGCCGTACCGATCCGAGCGGCTTCTACAGTCGAGGGATGCAGATCCGTAGTCGTATCAATGGCCCCGAAGAGGAAGGCACAATTTCGCCCCGGGAAGAGCTCATGCGCGAGCGCGCGAACTTCAACTGGTTCATGAGATACCAGGTCGGCGGCGGGCGCAGTGACGGCCTACCCGCCCTCAGCGGCATGAGCGGCATGCAACTCATGCAGACGCTGTACCTGGGCGGATTTCGTGGAGCAAATGGGCCGTTGAACCTGCAACCGTCGGCTGTGCCCCCACCGCCGAGAGGCGAAGTGTCCGTCGAATGCGTCAACACGACGGACGGACCGGCACCGTGCTCCGGCGCAAGCGCACCTGCCCCACGTAGCGCCGCGCGCGCAAGCGCCGCATCCGATCTTCTGGCCCAGGTGACGGCCGTTTCGGCGTTCATTTGCTTTTTTGATCAGTGCTCGCCCGGGCAATCTTGGAGAGCGGCAGCGGACGTTGCGATGGTTCTTGTACCAGTGGGTAGAATCGCAGAAGGCGTCGTTGCGGCCGCAAGGGGAGCAGCGCAGCTCGGCAGAGCAGGTGAAGCAGCCGCCGGCATCATAAGGAACACGGAGCGTATCGCGTCTGCGAGCGGAACTGCGGCGTATCGAGTGCCGGACGTCCTGAATCATTCCGCGCGCGTCATTGGCGAGGTGAAGAACGTCGGGTCATTGTCGTACACGAGCCAGTTGCGGGACTTTGCATCCTATGCGTCGGGTAACGGGTACAGGTTTGAGTTGTGGGTAAGGCCGACCACGCAACTGTCTGGCCCGCTGCAGCAAGCGGTGTCCAGCGGCGACATCATGTTGAGGTTCCTGCCGTGAAGCGCGATCGCTCCAAGGACGCGCCGAAGAGCGCCGCCGAGTTGATGGCGGAGTTGAATGCCGATCCTGACTATGTGGCGCGAATGCGCCAGCGCGACCGACAGCAGACCGAGAACGTGGAGGTCTACCAACGAGCCGCGGCGCCGGTCCTGCGAGAGCTGGTAGCCGCTGGCTTCAACGTGCAGTCGCTGGGCGAGCTAAGGCAGACTGGCGCCGAGTATCCGACCGCGATCCCGATCCTTTTGCGGTGGCTGCCTAGAGTCGAGAACGCGCAGGTTAAGGAGGATCTTGTGCGCACCCTGTCGGTGCCATGGGCCGCGCCGGAGGCAATGCCGGCTCTGATCGCGGAGTTCAAGAGAGCGGACGGTCAAGAGCGTTACGGGTTGCGTTGGGCAATCGCAAACGGGTTGGCGGTAGCGGCGGACGATGCGGTGTTCGATCAGCTTGTAGCGCTCGTCACCGATAGGAACTACGGCAAGGCGCGGGAGATGTTGGCCCTCGCCCTGGGTAACTGCCGCGACCCGCGCGCGGTCAATGTACTGATCGAGTTGTTGGCGGATGAGCAGGTCGTTGGTCACGCCGTCATGGCGCTCGGAAAGCTGAAACCAAAGGCGGCCAGGTCGCACATCCAGGGCCTGCTCAAGCATCCGGAGGACTGGGTTCGAGCAGAGGCAACCAAGGCGCTGGCTGGAATCGACGGGCTCCCCGCTGCCGTGCAGTGATCGCGTCGTGCGGTGCAGTGCCGAAAACGAAGCGTTTA
>CADEFQ010000009.1:6266-98656 GCA_902826635.1 uncultured Pseudomonadota bacterium | reverse complement strand
TCCGCCGGGCCAAGCTTTACTACCTGCGCGAGCTGTCGGGCAAGGCCGCGAGGATTGAAGAGAAGATCTGACGGCGAACAGCGAACAGCTGACAGCCAGAGCGGCGCGCGCTCCGCGCGCCGCGTGAGGCAGCGCTCCGCTCCGCTGGCGCGCTATCTGGACTGAAGCACCGGAAGGGCGGGCGTGTCGTCGAAGCCAGCGCCGACCTCGATGTAGTCGTCGGGCCCGGCCTCGCACTGTTCGGTGGGCTGCGGATCGAGCCTGCGCAGATCCGATTGCCAGCATTCGCCGATGATCGAGCAGTAGCAGGCTTCGAAAGTAAGCTTCAAGCGCGCGGCCCCGAGATGCTCCCAGATCTGCGGCCTGTCAGGAAGGCGGGCGAGGCGGAGCAGAATCACGTCCTCGTTGGGTCGAATGATGCCCTTCGGCATGCCACCGCTCTCGAAGCCGATGTCTCGCAGCTTGTCCAGGCTGAAATCCCGTTCGACGCCGCAGCATGCCTGCAACAACTCGAGCCAGCCGCGTACCGGTTTTCCGTCGTACCGAACGACCAGCTGCTTGAGCGCGGCAGGCCCGACGCCCGAGTTGAGGATCATCAGCGAAAATGTCTGATGGCCGGCACTGAAATCATTCGACGTCCGCCAGGTCAGGAAGGGCCACGAGTTCGCCGCCACCAGCTTCTGCTGCACGCGGCCGTGGTGGATCGCGATCGTCAGCGAGACCAGCGAAATCAGGATCGCGGAGGCTGCGATCGAAAGGTCCAGTAAGCGGTGGCCGGTCTTCCGCGGCTCAATGTGCACGCCTTCGGCGCTCGCATGAATCGGCACCTCGGCACTTGCGCTCACTGGCGCACGCTCGCTTTCGGTGATTGGTGGTTGCTCAGGCATTGTCGCCTCATTCTCGCCGCCGACTGTGGCGGACCGAGTTCCACACGCTCATCCGCTCCCTTTCCCGAGCGATTGATTATGCCACAGCGTCGTATTCCGCCCGCCCGCTTCGACAGCCTCCAGCGAGGCATGAGGCTGCGTGGTGAGCGCACAAGGCGGCGCAGAGCGCGAGTCGAAGCCACGCTGCTCGCGCTCGATGTGCCGAGCGGCAGGCCGCGTTCGAGCTCGTGCGCCGTCACCATCTCGGGCCACTGCAGTCGGGCCCGGTTTTCGGCAGCCCGGGCGCGGCGCCCGCTCGCGCCGCGCCCGGGCTGCTAAACTGCGGCGATGCGCTCCATTTCCACGCTCGGCACTGCCCTCGGCACGGCCGCAACCATCCTCCTGCTATCCACGGCCTGCGCGGCGCCCGCCGTCGAAGGCCTGTCGCTGCCCGCCGGGTTCCACATCGAACCCTGGGTCGCCGATATCCCGAACGCCCGATCGATGGCGCGCGCCGAAGGCGGCACCGTGTTCGTCGGCACCCGCCAGGGGGGCGTGGTGTACGCGGTTCGCGCGAAAGCGGACGGCACCCGCGAAGTCCTGACGATTGCGCGCGGCCTCAACATGCCGAACGGTGTCGCCGTATTCAAGGGCGCGTTGTATGTCGCCGAGAACGCGAAAATCTGGCGCTACGACGCGATTGAAGCGCATCTCGCGGCGCCGCCGAAGCCGGTCCTCGTCGCGACGCTGCCGGCCGAACAGCTCCATGGCTGGCGATACATCGCGTTCGGACCGGACGGCAAGCTGTATGCCGCGATCGGCGCACCGTGCAACGTGTGCGATCGCGACAAGGAGGATTTCGCGACGATCATCCGCATGAACGCCGACGGCAGCGGTCGCGAGGTCGTCGCCCGCGGCGTTCGCAACAGCGTCGGCTTCACCTGGCATCCGGTCACGCACGAGCTGTGGTTCACCGACAACGGTCGCGACATGCTCGGAGACGATCTGCCGCCCTGCGAGCTGAATCGCCTGAGCCGGGTCGGCGAGCATTTCGGCTTTCCGTTCTGTCACGCCGGCACGATCGCCGATCCCGAATACGGCGCGCTTGGCCGCTGCGCCGACTCGATGCCTCCCGTGCAGGCGCTCGGGCCGCACGTTGCGCCACTCGGTGTGCGTTTCTACACGGGCAAGCAGTTTCCGGCGGAATATCGCAACCAGGTGCTCATCGCCGAGCACGGTTCCTGGAATCGCACCCAGCGCATCGGCTATCGCCTCACGCTCGTGAAGCTCGACGGCAATCGCGCCGTGAGCTACACCCCCTTCGTTTCCGGCTGGCTGAAGGCGGACGGCAGCGTGACGGGCCGGCCGGTCGACCTGCTCCAGTTGCCGGACGGATCGCTGCTCGTCTCCGACGACAAGGCGGGCGCGATCTATCGCATTTCCTACTCCGCTTCCTGAGGAGACTCGCATCGTGCGGGCATTTTTCGGCGCTCTGTGGCGCGGCCTCGATGGCCTGCGCAAGTTCCTGCATCTCGTCCTGCTGCTGCTGCTGTTTGGAATCCTGGTGGGCGCGCTGCGCACCACCCTCCCGGTGCTTCCCGCGAAGGCCGCGCTCGTGATCCAGCCCGAAGGGGCGATCGTCGAACAATTGACGGGCGATCCGTTCGAGCGCGCACTCGAGAAGGTGCAGGGGAGCCTGCGCAGCGAAACGCTGGTGTGGGACCTCACCGATGCGATCGACGCGGCGCGCGACGATGATCGCATCCAGGTGCTCGTGCTCAACCTCGATCGATTCACGGGCGCCGGCCAGCCGACGATGCAGGAGCTGACGAACGCGATCGATGAGTTCCGGGCCTCTGGCAAGAAAGTGATTGCGCAGGGCTCGGTGTACCTGCAGGCGCCTTACTTCCTCGCCGCGCACGCCGACGAGGTGTATATCGATCCGCTCGGCTTCGTGCTGATCGACGGCTACGACCGCTACGTCACCTATTACAAGGATGCCCTCGACAAGCTCGGCATCGACATGAACGTGTTTCGCGTCGGCGCCTACAAGAGCGCCGTCGAGCCGTTCACGCGCAGCGACATGTCGCCCGAGGATCGCGAAGAGTCACTCGCCTATCTCGGCGCGATGTGGCACGGCTATCAGGCGGAAGTAGCGAAGGCGCGCAAGCTCCCGGCCGACGCGGTCGCGAAGTACGTGGAAACCCTCGCCGCCGGGATGACGGCAAGGCAGGGCGACGGCGCGAAGCTTGCACTCGACGCGGGCCTCGTTACCGGCATTCGCACGTCGCTCGAAGTCGAGCGCGAGCTGGTCGAGCTCGTCGGTGCCGACAGCGACGACGACAGCTATCGGCAGGTGGGCGCCGGCGATTACCTGCGTGTCGTGCGTGCGGAAGCGAAGCTGCGCGGTGACGGCAAGCCGGTGGTGGGGGTCGTGGTGGCCTCGGGCGAGATCCTCGATGGGGAGCAGCCGGCCGGCACGGTCGGCGGCGAATCGACCGCACGGCTCATACGCGAGGCACGGCTCGACGATGACGTAAAGGCGCTCGTGCTGCGCATCGACAGCCCCGGCGGCAGCATGTTCGCCGCCGAGCAGATCCACCGCGAAATCGAGGCCATCAAGGCCGAGGGCAAGCCCGTGGTGGTTTCGATGGGCGACCTTGCCGCATCGGGTGGCTATTACGTGGCCGCCCCGGCCGACGAAATCTGGGCGCAGCCGACGACGATCACCGGCTCGATCGGCATTTTTGCGACGATTCCGACCGTCAACCGCACGCTCGACAAGATCGGCGTCGGCGTCGACGGGGTCGGGACAACCTCCTGGTCGGGCCAACTGCGCCTCGATCGGCCGATCGGCAAGGAAGCGGGCCAGTTCCTGCAAGCGACGGTCGAGCACGGCTACGAAACCTTTCTCGATCGCGTGGCCGCAGGGCGCGGCAAGACGCGCGATCAAATCGACTCGATTGCGCAGGGTCGGGTGTGGGCCGGCGTCGACGCCAAGCGCCTCGGGCTGGTCGACCACCTCGGCGGTTTCGACGACGCGGTCGACGCCGCGGCGGCGCGTGCGAAGCTCGAAGCAGGCGACTACGACATCGAATTCATCGGGCCGGATCTATCTTGGGCCCAGGAGCTCGCGTTGCAGGTGAAGGCGCAGGCGGCAACGGTCGTGGCCAAGCTCGGTTTCAGGCTGCCGGATTCGGCGCTCGCGCGTGTCGCGAAGCGGCTCGATCCGGTGGCGGCCGAAGTCGAGCGCTGGACCCGCCTCGAGTCGGCGAACCACCTCTACGCCTATTGTTTCTGCTCAGCCTGGTAAGGCGGCGACTTCGGCAAAGGCCGCGATCGCGCGATCGAGTTGAGCGGTGCTGTGCGCGGCGGTCATCTGGGTGCGGATGCGCGCTTCGCCGCGCGGCACGACCGGGAACGAGAAGCCGATGACGTAGACGCCGCGCTCGAGCAGCGCGTCCGCCATGCGCGTCGCGCGGGCGGCATCGCCAATCATCACGGGGATGATTGGGTGCACGCCGGGCTTCAGCGTGAAGCCCGCCAGTTCGAGCCCCGCGCGGAAGTGGCGCGCATTGCCGTGCAGGCGTTCGCGCAGTTCCGGTGCGGTCTCGATCAGATCGAGCACCCGCACGCTGACGGCCGCCACGACCGGCGGGATGCTGTTCGAGAACAGGTAAGGGCGCGAGCGCTGCCGCAGCCAGCTGACGACCGTGCGGCGACCGGCGATGTAGCCGCCGCTGCCGCCGCCCAGCGCCTTGCCGAGCGTGCCGGTGAGGAGATCGACGCGCGACAGGACCCCGCAGTGCTCGTGCGTGCCGCGGCCGTTTGCGCCCATGAATCCGGTGGCGTGTGAATCGTCCACCATCACGAGCGCGCCATGGCGGTCGGCGAGGTCGCAGATCTCGGCGAGCTTCGCGATGGTGCCGTCCATCGAAAACACGCCGTCGGTCGCGATCATGCGCGTGCGCGCGCCCGCGGCCTCCTTCAGGCGCTGCTCGAGCTCGTTCATGTCGCCGTTCGCATAGCGATAGCGCGCCGCCTTGCAGAGCCGGATGCCGTCGATGATGCTGGCGTGGTTCAGCGCATCGGATATGACCGCGTCTTCCTCGCCGAGCAGGGTCTCGAAGAGTCCCCCGTTTGCGTCGAAGCACGAGGAATAGAGGATCGTGTCTTCAGTGCCGAGGAAGGCCGACAGCCGCTCTTCGAGCTGGCGGTGGATCGCGTGGGTGCCGCAAATGAAGCGTACCGAGGCCATGCCGTACCCGTAACGGTCGATGGCTCGCTGCGCCGCCTCGCGAACGGCCGGGTGGTTCGCGAGGCCGAGGTAGTTGTTCGCGCAGAGATTGACGACTTCCCGGTCGCCGGTGCGGATCACGGCCGCCTGCGGGCTGGCAAGCACGCGCTCGGACTTGTAGAGCCCCTGGGTGCGAAGGTCTGCGAGGCCAGCGGCGAGCCGATCGAGGAAAGAAGGGTCCATGGCCCATTATACTGGCCGCGATGCGCACGACCGAGCAACGCGGCAATCGCCTCTTCATCGTCCTCACGGCCTTCTTCATCGTGAACGCGATCCTCGCCGAGTTCGTCGGCGTGAAGATCTTCTCGCTCGAAGCGACGCTGGGTGCCGCACCGGTTCACTGGCAACTGTTCGGGGTCGGCGGCACGCTCAACTTCACGTCGGGGGTGCTGCTGTGGCCGTTCGTTTTCATCATGACGGACGTCGTCAACGAGTACTACGGCGTGCGCGGCGTGCGTTTCATTTCGTGGCTTGCGGTCGGCTGCATTGGCTATGCATTCATCGCCGCGTATGCCGTCATCGCGCTTGCGCCGGCCGGATTCTGGGTCGATGCCAATGCCGCGCTCGGCGTACCGGACGTGCAGCGCGCCTTCGCGCTGATCTTCGGCCAGGGCATGTGGACGATCGGCGGATCGCTGGTCGCCTTCATGGTCGGCCAGTTGATCGATGTGTTCGTGTTTCACCGCATTCGCAGGCACACGGGGGAGCGTTACGTGTGGCTGCGCGCGACGGCGTCGACGGCCGTTTCACAGCTGATCGACAGCTACATCGTGCTGTACATCGCCTTCGTGCTCGGTCCGCAGCGGTGGCCGGTCGGGCAATTCCTCGCGGTTGGCACCGTGAACTACGGCTACAAGATGGCGGCGGCCGTCGCGCTGATCCCGCTGCTGTACGCGTCCCGTGGCGTGATCGAACGCTATCTCGGTCGCGCAGGCGCCGACCACCTGCGCCACGAGGCGGCCGCCTGATCGCTTATACTTGACGTTTTTCGGAAGGGGACTGGATGCGCCGGACAGTCACACTGGCGGTGTCGTCGCTCGTTGCGGCGAACGAGCGCGATGAATTCAGCGGCTTCGACTACCAGGCGTCACTCACGACCGGTCTCGGCTACCGTTTCATCGACCGGGAGCGCACGAAGTTCTACGGCCAGGCGGGTTCCAGCGACAGTTCACGGCGAATACGAAGCTCACCGACAAGCTGATGACGGTGAACCTCTCCTATTCCTTCTCACGCTCCTCAAGGACGCACACATGCGGGTATCGGGTATCGCGGCGGCAATCAACTCCACGTGGCTCGCTCCCGAGGAGCCTATCGTGCGGGGGCTCGCCGATCGTGCGCGCCTCGACCCTTCGGCGCGGGCGCGGGTTGAGGCGCGGGCGCTCGATCTCGTCGCCCGCGTGCGCGCCGACCGGGGGAGTGGCAGCTCGCTCGACGCATTCCTGCGCGAATACAGCCTGGCGTCGCGCGAAGGCGTGATCCTGATGTGCCTCGCGGAGGCGCTGCTGCGCATCCCCGACGCTGAAACGGCCGATCGCCTGATCGCCGACAAGATCAGCGCCGGGGACTGGGCGGAGCATCTGGGCGACAGCGAGTCGCTGTTCGTCAACGCATCGACCTGGGGGCTGATGCTGACCGGACGCGTCGTGCAGGTCGAGTCGGACGCCCTCGGATCCGCGCGCAACTGGTTCGGCCGCCTCGCGAGCCGTATCCGGGAGCCGGTCGCGCGCGCCGCCTTGCGCCAGTCGATGAAGATCCTCGGCCACCAGTTCGTGATGGGGCGCAGCATCACCGAGGCGCTCGCGCGCGCGTCCGGCAAGCGTGAGCGTGCCTATCGCTATTCGTTCGACATGCTGGGCGAAGCGGCGCTCACCGCCGACGATGCGGATCGCTACTTCGACAAGTATTGTGTTGCCATCGGCGAGATCGGCGCCGCCGTGCCGCCGGGTGATGCGCGCGACGTGGTCGAGCGCCACAGCATTTCGGTGAAGCTGTCGGCGCTGCATCCGCGCTACGAGTACGCGCAACGCGAGCGCGTGATGGCGCAGCTCGGTCCGCGACTCCTCGAACTCACGCGCAAGGCGCGCGACGCCGGAATCGGGCTCACAGTGGACGCCGAGGAAGCCGACCGCCTCGAGATCTCGCTCGAGCTGATCGACCAGGTGCTCGCGAGCGACGTCACGCGCGACTATCGCGGCTTTGGACTCGCAGTCCAGGCCTACCAGAAGCGCGCGCCGGAGGTGATCGCCTGGCTGGCCGATCGTGCCGCCGCGCTCAATCGCCGACTGTGCGTGCGCCTGGTCAAGGGCGCTTACTGGGACAGCGAGGTCAAACGCGCCCAGGAACGGGGCCTGCCGTCCTATCCGGTGTACACGCGCAAGGCGAACACCGATGTCGCTTACCTCGCCTGCGCGCGGCGCATGGCGTCCGCGAAGGGCGTGATCTACTCGCAGCTCGCGACGCATAACGCACACACGGTGGCGTATATCGCGGAATGCTTCAGCGCGGCGGGCGTCCCGTTCGAGTTCCAGCGCCTGCACGGCATGGGCGAGGAGCTGTACGCGCACGTGGTCGGCGGCGAGTGGGGCGACTTCCCCTGCCGCGTCTACGCGCCGGTGGGTGCGCACGCCGACCTGTTGCCCTACCTCGTGCGGCGGCTCCTTGAAAACGGCGCCAATACCTCGTTCGTCAACCGCCTGGTCGACGCGAGCCTGCCACCGGAATCGGTGGTGGCCGATCCGGTCGCCGATGTCGATGCCGCGACCCAGGTGGCGCATCCCCGCATCCCGCTGCCGCCCGATCTCTATGGCGCCGAACGCCGCAACTCGATCGGCGCCAACCTTGCCGACGGCGCTGAAGTCGCTGCGCTGCATGCGGCGTGCGCGCGCGAGCAAGCGGGGCATTGGCACGCCGAGCCGCTGACCGTTGGCGCCGTGCAGGTGGCCGAAACGCACGAGATCGTCAATCCCGCGAACGAACGGGAAGTCGTCGGCGCCGTGACGAATGTCAGCGGGGAAGTCGTGGCACGCGCCGCGGCGATTGCGCGTGCGGCGCAGCCCGCCTGGGATTCACTCGGTGGTGCGGCGCGCGCGGCCGTGCTCGAACGCGCGGCCGACCTGCTTGCGGCCGAGCGGCCGAGTCTCGTCGCGCGCTGCATACGCGAGGCAGGCAAGTCGATCCCGGACGGCATCGCCGAGGTACGCGAGGCGGAGGATTTCCTGCGCTACTACGCGCTGCGGGCGCGCGCCGAGTTCGAGGGCGAAACACTGCTCCCGGGCCCGACTGGTGAGCGCAATGTCATCCGCCTGCGCGGTCGCGGTGTGTTCGGTTGCATCAGTCCGTGGAATTTCCCGGTCGCGATTTTCGCCGGCCAGGTCGCCGCGGCGCTCGCCGCCGGCAATGCGGTGCTCGCGAAACCCGCTGAGCAGACGCCCCTCTGCGCGGCGCGCGTGGTCGAGTTGCTGCACGCCGCGGGTGTGCCGCGCGAGGTGCTGCATTTTCTGCCCGGCCGGGGATCGGTGGTCGGCGCTGCGATGTCGCGCAGCGAAGACGTGGCGGGCATCTGCTTCACGGGCTCGACCGAGACGGCTCGCCTCATCGAGCGGTCGATGGCGGCGCGAACCGGCGCCATCGGCACGCTGATCGCGGAAACGGGCGGCCTGAACGCCATGATCGTCGACAGCTCGGCCCTTGCGGAACAGGTCGTGCTCGACGCCGTCGCGTCGGGTTTCAACAGTGCCGGGCAACGCTGCTCGGCGCTGCGCCTGTTGATCGTCCAGGAGGAAGTGGCGTCGCGCGTGCAGGAACTCCTCGCGGGCTACATGAACGAACTCGTGATCGGCGACCCTGCGCTGCTCGCCACCGACGTCGGCCCCGTGATCGATCGCGACGCACTCGTGATGCTCGAGGAGCATGCGCAGCGGGTGACGGCGAAAGCGCGCTGGTCGCACCGCGTTCCGCTGCGTGGTGCAGCGACGGCGGGTCGCTGGTTTGCGCCGCTCGCGGTCGAAATCGACCGGATCGAAGACCTCGAGCGCGAGGTGTTCGGGCCGATCGTGCACGTCGTGCGCTACGAGGCGGCGAAGCTCGATGAGGTGGTCGATGCGATCAATGCGCGCGGCTATGGGCTCACGCTCGGCGTGCAGACCCGCATCGACAGCCTCGCGCAGCGCATCGCGCGTCGCGCGCGCGTCGGCAATGTCTACGTCAACCGCAACATGATCGGGGCGGTGGTCGGCGTTCAACCCTTTGGAGGTTGCGGGCTCTCGGGCACCGGGCCGAAAGCCGGCGGACCGCATTACTTGCACCGCTTCGCCACCGAGCAGACCATCACGGTCAACACCGCGGCGGTGGGAGGCAATGCGACCCTGCTGTCATTGACAGAACAATGAGCGCACTCAGCGTATTCGACATCTTCAAGATCGGCATCGGCCCTTCGAGTTCGCACACGATGGGCCCGATGCGCGCCGCGCGCGAGTTCGTGCTCGGCCTTGCGCGGGATGGCCTGCTCGAGCGCACGCACTCGGTCTACACGCGCCTCTACGGCTCCCTCGCGCTCACCGGCGCAGGCCACGGCACCGACCGCGCGATCCTCGCCGGTCTCGAAGGGGCGGATCCGGCAACCGTCGATCCGGACCAGATGCAGCGTGACGTCGCGCGCGTTCGCGCGGAGGGTCGCCTGCGCCTGCTGGGCACGCACGAAATCGCGTTCGACGAGCCGATGCAGCTCCTTTTCCTGATGCACGAGTCGCTGCCGGCGCATCCGAATGGGATGCGTTTCGCGGCTTTGGATGCAGCCGAAAACGTACTCAGGGTGGAAGAGGTTTACTCGGTCGGGGGTGGGTTCATCGTGCGCGCCGCGACGGCCGTATCCGCTCCGGCGAACAGCCAGAAGGCGTCGGCCGACAAGCCCATCCCGTATCCCTTTGCGACCAGCGCCGAACTGCTGGGGCACTGCCGCGCGAGCGGACTCGAGATCTTCGAGCTGCTTCTTGCCAACGAGCTTGCGGAGCGCTCGCAGGACAGCGTGCGCGCAGGGTTGCTCAATATCTGGGGCGTGATGCAGGCCTGTATCGAGCGTGGTTTCCAGCAGCAGGGCGTGCTGCCGGGCGTGCTCAAGGTACGCCGCCGTGCGCCTCGCCTGCATCGCATGCTGGTCGAATCGGCATCCGATCGGCCGCTCGATGCGATGGACTGGGTCAATGCCTGGGCGCTCGCCGTGAACGAAGAGAATGCCGCCGGTGGTCGCGTCGTCACGGCGCCGACGAATGGCGCCGCCGGCATCGTGCCCTCCGTGCTGCATTACTACACGCGTTTCGAGCGCGGGGCGAACGAGGAGGGGGTGCTGCGATTCCTCCTGACGGCCGGCGGTGTCGCGATGCTCTTCAAGCAGGGCGCGTCGATTTCGGGCGCCGAAATGGGCTGCATGGGCGAGGTGGGCGTGGCGTGTTCGATGGCGGCGGCCGGCCTCGTGGCGGCGTTGCACGGCACGAACGAACAGGTCGAAAACGCCGCCGAGATCGGCATGGAACACAACCTGGGCCTCACCTGCGACCCGGTCGCCGGGCTGGTGCAGATTCCGTGCATTGAACGCAATGCGATGGGGGCCGTGAAGGCGATCAACGCCGCGCGGCTCGCGATGCGAGGGGATGGCTCCCACAAGGTCACGCTCGACCAGGTCATCGCAACCATGCGTCAGACGGGCCACGACATGTCGACGATCTACAAGGAGACCTCGCAGGGAGGGCTCGCGGTCAACGTGCCGGAGTGCTGACCGACGACGTCGTTCATTCGACGCCGACGACGGCCCCGCCGTTGCGACAGCGCCGCGACAGGTTGGTGGCAATATTGTGAGAGGCATGACCGTCACAGTCGCATTGCTATGGCTGCTTGCCACGCCACCTGACGCGACCGGGGCGGCTGGCGGGCGCGGCGCGGCCAATACCTTCGAGCGCAGTACCGATACGAGGGAAGGGGCGCTCGACAGCTTCACCAATACGGGGACGGACGATTCCGCGGCACTGCTGAAACATCTCCAGCAGGAAATCTACGTCACACAGCAACTCGCCATCCTGGCGCAGTTCCGGCTGGACTATGCCGACCGGATCCGGCTTGCGACGGAATTCGTGAATAGCGATGGCGAACTGATCCCGACGCACGTCTTCACGCCGGTCAAGGCAGGGGCGGGCGCGCGGCGCCCTGCGGTCGTGATGGTCCACGGCGGTTTCCATGAACGCCTCGAGCCGTCGTGGTTCCCGCTGATCGAGGCGGTCGTGGAGGCGGGTTACGTCGTGCTGTTCCCGGAATATCGCGGCAGCCGCGGCTACGGTGACGCCCTCTACCAAAACGACTACGGCAACACCGATGTGGCGGACGTGCTTGCCGCCGCTCGTTACGCGGTCACCCGCCCCGATATTGATCCCGCACGTATCGGTATCCTCGGCCAGAGCCGCGGCGGAATGGTGACGCTGCTCGCGATCGAACGCGCGCCGAAGCAGTTCAAGGCCGCCGTGGACATCGTCGGGCTCACCGACTTCGTGGCCTACATGTCCTACAAGCCCGACTATCGGCGCAAGGAAATCGCCGAGACCAATCCCGGTTTCAAGGGCAAGCTGCCGCACGAGAATCTGCCCGCGTACATCGAAGTGTCGCCGATCAACTTCGTCGAAAAGATCGAGGCGCCGGTGCTGGTGTTGGCGACCACCGGCGACAAGATCGTGCCGCACACGCTCCACACTGGTCGTCTGATCGATGCGCTGAAGGCCAACGGCAAGACCTACGAGGCGAAGATCTACGACGATGCACCGGGCGGGCATGTCTTCATGAAAGGCGCCACCCCGGAGCGCGACGATGCATTGCGACGCATCGTCGCGTGGTTCGATCGCTGGCTCGACTAGGTACGTTCGTTTCGTTTCAAGGCGACTTCGGCGCCGAAGAGCGTTCCCACACATCGTCTGTCGTCGCCACCAGCTCTTTCATGGTCGTCCATTTGCGCGCGCCCGGCACTTCACTGTCGCCGCGTATCACTGCGAGGGCGAAGGCCAGCATGCGCGCGCGTACGCGCTCCTTTTCTACATCCGGCCAGGTTTCAAAAGGATGCGGGCCGCGCACGACGACGAGTTCCTTGAGGCCGGGCACGCGGTCATAGGATGCGATCGTCCCCTCGAGGCTCGCTGCATAATCCCATAGCCCGCGCGCGAAGAACGCGGCCGGCCATGTGTACGTTCCGGCGAGAATCGCGGAGCCGGGGAAGAACACGATGTGGTGCTCCAGCTGGCTTGCGCCGATGAACAGGCCGCGATCCTTGCCGAGGCCGCGCCCTTCATCCTCGGTCGTGGGCGTCGACGACACGAAGCCGGGGCCGCTCGTGAATTCTGCCATCAGCAGGGCGCCCTTGATCGAGTCATCGCGATGCGGTGGCTTGCAGACGATCTCGGGCTGGTCATAGCTGCAGTCCCGGTGGAAGTTGATCGTCATGGCCCAGCCGCTCACCATGGTGCCGCGCGAATTGCCGAGCAGCAGAGTGGGTAGCTCGCCCGCGCCGCCGCGCAGCGCCCTTGCAGCGGCCGCACCGCTGTAAACAGCGCCTTTCGGCGTCAGCACGCGCAGGTCAGCGCCCGACCGCAAGCTGGCGAGCGCCGCAAGCAGGTCTCGCCCCTGCTGCAGGGTGTTGGTATCGCTGTAGCCGCTCGATACGCCGACGCCGCGCCGATCGTAGGCCAGCACATCGAAGCCCGCCTCGTTGTACATCGCCATGATGGCGCGCCAGTCAGCCTGCCCGGGCGATCCTGTCGTGGCATTGGGAAACGAGTTGATGGAAGTCTTGCCCGTGACGGGATCCACGCTGTAGAGAGGGTCCGAAGGATCGTCGATCGCGGTGAGTCGCGCGCCACCGCCACCGCTCATCACGATCAGTGCGCGGCGGCGCTTGCCGCGGGTGTCTGCGACCCCGCTTCCGCGCAGGTACCAGCCGCGCAGCTTGACGGATTGCTGCATCCCATGAGCTCGCTCGTAGGCCTCCGCGGGCGCAGTGAACTCCACGGTGCGGGTGACGCTGTCTGCGGCCGCGATCGGCTCCCGGTAGGGTGCCTGTGCAAAGAAGCCCGGCCGGCGGATCAGGCGCAGATCGAAGTTGGGTGCCTCGGCAACCTTGCCAAGCAGGTACCGATGGCGTGGGTCCGTGATGCGCTGCTCGCGGTTCGGCGGCAGGCGGCGAGTCACGACCTGGTTGACGCGCGCCGCGCACGCCGCGTCCGCCTTGCACGCGAGCCAGCGTGCCCGCAGCTTCTCATCCGAGAACTCGTCGACATAGAAGTCGCCGCTGTAGCCTGCCGGCGGGCGGGCGCCGACCGTGGTGAACGGTACGCAGACCCGTACGCCCCGGTGGTTGTCGATCCAATAGCCCGGCAGGGTCATGTCCCGGTCGTACGCCACGGGGGCCGCGCAATCGGGCGCAGGGAAGCGCTCGACCGGCACCACTTCCGCAAGGGTGGCGGCCGCCGCGAATACCAGGATTCCGGATATCGCGTGCACAGCGTGAATCATCGTCAGCGGGCCGGCAGATCGTCGGCGATGACGTTTTCGCTCTCGCTCCGGATCTCTTGCTTGATGGCGCTCAGCGCCACCCACTCCGGATCTTCGCGCAGCGGCCCCCGCACTTTCGCGATCACCGGCTCGCGCTCGCCGAACGATTCGATGTCCTTGTACTCGTACATGAACAGGGCATCCCAGGATGCGCCCACCGGGTAGCGGTTCATGAAGATGCGGTAGCGCGACAATATGCCTTCCTTCATCCAGCCTTTCAGCTGCGGGAGCACGTAGCCGTCGACGTACCGCGTGTACTCCGCCCGATCACGATATTCGTAGGGGATGAGATAGAAGACGCGCCCGCTGCCCGCGGCGACGGTGTCACCCGCCTCCCACTGCAGGTCGGCGGAGACCGTGATGACGGGTTGGCCGAGGGCGAGGCCGCTCGCGTCGAGACCCCCGGGCGAGGTCTGTTCCAGCTTGTTCCAGTGTGCGACGTCGGCGTAATCCTTGAACTGGATGACAGCCATCGCATCCCACGTCAATGCGTCGTTGTACCAGTTGAAGAGGAACTGGTAGTCCTCAATCTTCCCCGCCTTCTTCAGTGCTTCGAGCCGGGTGCTCGCAGGACCTTGCAGGTATTCGCGGAATGCCGGCCGGTTGGCGGGCGTGCTCCGATAAGTGATGAGCAGGTTGCGGGGCCCGCCTTCGGCGCGAACCGGGGCGGGTAGGGCACACGCCAGCAGGGCGATGGCGGTGATCGACACCAGGGGCTTGTAGAACATCTCGCGGTGACTCCTCAGCTCGCGATGGCGTGCACGGTCGGGAGGTAACGGGCTGCTGAATTCACATTGACGCTGCGGTCGAACGTCATGTGGTCTCCTGTGAAACGACAGCTGATGGTGTCGCGGAATGCCGTTTCAGCGAACTGCCACGTCATCTCGAACGTATCCGGCGCAAGCCATTGGCCGCCCGCGACGACGAGCATCGAATCCGGCTGATACTGATGGTGCAGCTTGTTGCCGGTCACGCTCGTGCGGCCCTCGATCCATCGACCGACGCCGACATCGACGGCATGCGTTCCGCGGCCGTCGCGCATCGTGAACTGGCAGCGGTTGCCCGCGAACGTGAAGCCGAACTCCACGATGCCCTCCGCGTTTTCTGCCGCTTTGAATTTCCTGCCGGATATCAGGGCCGCGGTCGGTGACGAGCCCACCGCGAGATGCGGCTGTACGGACAGTATCCTCGCGCGGCGGGTGAGCGCTGCGTAGGCGTCGTGACGGTGCGGAACGCGCCCCGCGCCGAACGCGGTCGGGAAATGCTTCCAGACCAATGCCGTCAGATACTCGCTACCGTCGATCGCGCCGGTCACCGCGAGCACCGCGTCATGGTCGGGGAATACGATCGACATCTGGGTGAAGAGTCCCAGGGCGTAATAGGCCCTGTTCGGGCCGATCCACCACTGATAGCCGTACTCGCCTTCCGCGACCTGCGGCCGGGTGGCGGCGTGAACCCATTCGGGCGTCAGGATCTGTCTGCCTTGCCATCGCCCCTGTTGCGCGTAGAGCATCCCGAGCTTCAACGCGTCCGCCGTCTTCCAGGTAAGCCCGTTGCCGCCCGGATTGATGCCGCCCGGCCCGACGTCCCAACTGAGGCCGGTGATGCCAAGCGGTGCAAAAAAGCGTGGCTCCATGAAGTCACGCAGCTTCTGGCCGGTCACCTTGGTGACGATCGCCGAAAGCATGAAACTCACCGCGCTCGAATAGACAAACTTCGTGCCTGGCTTCAGGGGTACGGGAACCTTGAAGAACTCGGCGACCCAGCTCGTCTTGATCTGGCGCCACACCGAGCCCGAGATCTCCGCATCGTGCCCGGCACGCATCGTCAGCAGGTCGCGTACCGTCATCGCAGCGAGATTGTCGCTGACGACTGCCGGCAGCTCGTCCGGGAAGAAGGAAATCACCTTGTCGTCGATTTCGAACCGCTTCTCCTGGAGCGCCAGCGCGACGCCGGTGACCGCCACGCTTTTCGTCAGGGAGTGCATCATGTGCGGCCGGTCCGCCCGATAGGGGGACCACCAGCCTTCGGCGATGACATCGCCACCGCGCGCGAGCATGAAGCTGTGGAGTTCGAGTCCAGCCGCCTTTACCTCGTCGAGGAAGGCGAGGATTGCACGCGGGTCGACGCCTCGCGCTTCGGGCCTGTTGCGTGGCAATCCGTCGGCAGGCGATACGGCGGAGCCCGAACCGTCGGCAGTCGCCGGTAGCGCCATCAATCCGACCGTGGTTCCGAGTGCCCAACCCGTAAAGCCGCGGCGCGAAATCCGGCGCGGATCTGCTGCCATGTCGATGCTCCCTGGGGCCGGTGGTTTCGGTGCCCGCAATGAAACCTAGGCGGGATTGCTGTCGTCAAGCTGTCACTTGCGTATCCGCACCCGCGCTTGGGACAGGTCCGTGACAGCTAAGGGGGCCTATGGTCGGCGTGCCGTACCGCAAGGCTACGGGTGTTCCAGGGGAATCCGCCGCCCGGAGAACGGGTGGCGAAACGGGGGGCTAGACCATGTCGATACTTTGGAATCGGATCGCAGCGCTCGGAGTGAGCGGTGTTGCAATGGCGGCGACGCAGGCGTACGCACAGCAGGAGGCTGTCGATCAGGGCCGTTCGGGCCCCGTGCTCGAAGAGATTCTCGTGACGTCCGACCGCGCGGACAGCTACGGCGCGGACTACGTGCAGGCCGGCAGCTTCCGCGGCGCGCGCCAGCTCGATACGCCGCTCACGGTCAATGTCATCCCGGAGCAGTTGCTGAAGTCGCAGCAGGCGCAGAGCATCCTCGACGCATTGCGCAACTCGCCCGGTGTCACCAGCTCCCAGACGAGCCCGACTGTCTACAACAATCTCTCGATCCGTGGCATCCCGGTCGAGAACCGTGGCAACTACCGCCTCAACGGTTCGCTTCCGATCGTCAACCTGATCGACCTGCCGCTCGAGAACAAGGTGCGCGTCGAAGCACTCAAGGGCGCATCCGCGCTCTATTACGGCTTCACGACACCGTCGGGCATCATCAATCTCACGACCAAGCGGCCTACGGCCGAGCCGCTGCTGAACGTGGCCGTCACGGGCAACGATTTCGGGCAGATGCAAGGCCATGTCGACGCGAGTGGGACCATCGGCCGGTTCGGCCTGCGTGGCAACGCCGTGTACGGCGAAATCGATTCCGGCATCGACAACGTGAGTGGCGATCGCCTCTTCCTGTCGGGCGCGTTCCAGTACGACATCACCGACAGTATCCGCTTCAATCTCGACGTGGAGCACATCGAGAAGGACGTGACGGAGCCCACGGTGATGCGCGGTCCCACTTCGGTCGCCAACCTGTTGACGGTCCTGCCGCGACTGCCGGACCCGTCCAACAATGCCGGCAGCGAAGGCTTCATGAATCGCGCCGAGGAGGACAACGTACTCGGGCGGGTCTCGTGGAAGATCAATTCGGCCTGGGATCTCGTCGTCGAGGGCGGCACTTCCTATGCGGAGCGCGATCGCCGCTTCAGCACGCTCGAGAATTTCAATCCCGTCACCGGCTTTGGCACGCTGACGATGAGTGCCGCGGACGGCCAGCTATACCGCAATCGGAACGGCCGCATCGAGCTCGCAGGCACGTTCGCAACCGGCCCCGTGATCCACGAACTGATGGTGGGCGCATCGAAGAACATCCGCCGCCAGTACTCTTCGCCGACGGTCGCGAGAGTCGGAACCGGTTCGGCCGCGACGCGCAACAACTGTGTGCTGCTCGGCCTCACGACGACTTGCCAGCAGAGCATCTACGATCCGGTCGACCTTGCCGACATCCGCTTCAACGGAACGGCCGCCTACAATGCGACGCGAGATACCTCGATCGAGGACCTGGGTTACTACGCGTTCGACCGGCTGCGCTTCGGCGGCCCGAACGGGGACATGATCAGCGTCCTCGCCGGTGTCCGCAAATCGGATTACAAGGAGTTGCAGCGGACACCGACGGGTCCCGCCATCGAGACTTTTTCCGACGATCCTACGTCGCTCTCGGGCGGCCTCGTCTACAAGCCGGTCGAGTGGGCGAGCATCTATGCGACCTACATCGAGGGTCTCGAATCCACGCCCGCCGCGCCACTGACTGCCAACAATGCCGGCGAGATCCTGCCGGCCAGCGATTCCACTCAGTACGAAGGCGGCGTGAAGCTCGAACCGAGGAAGGGCCTGTTGCTGACGGCTGCCTATTTCGACATCACGCGGGAACTGACATACACCAATGCGGCGAACTTCTTCGTGAAGGACGGCGAAGCGACCTATCGCGGCTTCGAGTTGAGCCTCACCGGCGAAGTCACGCCCGATTTGTCCGTGTATGCTTCCGCCCTGTCGCTGCGCGCGAAGCAGGGCCAGACCGCCGACCAGACGCTGGTTGGCAACCGGATCGAGAACACCGCGAAGACGCAATGGTCGCTCTCGGCCGAGTACCGCCTGACGCGGTTCGTCGAAGGACTCGCGGTGAATGCGGGCGTCTACTATACGGGCGACCGTGCCATCAACCCGCAGAACTCGCTGTTCCTGCCGAGCTATACGCTCTACGACCTGGGTGGCTCGTATCGCTTCAACGTTGGCGACGTCGGCGTCACTGCTCGCGTCAACTGGCAGAACATTACCGACGAGCGCTACTTCGCATCGACGGGCACCAACTTCATTGCCTACGGCGCTCCGTCGGTCGTGAAGCTCTCGCTGACCGCCGACCTGTTCTGACGGGACAAGGCGCATGACGCCGGCCGGCTTGCCCCCGCATGGGTGCAGCCGGCCGGCGCAACCCGAAACAGGAGCGCACATGCAGCTGCTAATGCTCCCTGGTGACGGGATCGGTCCGGAGATTGCCGCCGTCACGCGCAAGGTACTGGACGCTCTTGCAGCGGCCCGTGGCCTGTCACTGAAAATCGAGGAACGCGCGGTCGGCTTTGCCAGCCTCGCAGACAGCGGCACCACGCTGCCGGAGGACGTCGTAGCGCGAATCCCCGAGGTGGACGGCGTCGTGCTCGGCCCGGTGTCGCACGCCGACTACCCGCCGCGCGAGGCGGGTGGCGTCAATCCGTCGGGCGTATTGCGCAAGCAGTTCGAACTCTACGCGAACATCCGACCCTGCCGCTCCCGCCCGGGCCTCACCCTGCTCAGGAAGCCGATGGATCTCGTGATCGTGCGCGAGAACACCGAAGGGTTCTATTCCGATCGCAACATGTACGCCGGCAGCGGCGAGTTCATGCCGGACCCGGACATGGCGCTGTCGGTACGAAAGGTCACCGCGCACGGCGTCGCCCGCGTCGCGCGTGTGGCGTTCGAAATGGCGCGCGCGCGTCGCCGGAAAGTGACTGCCGTCCACAAGGCGAACGTGCTGAAACTCTCGGACGGGCTGTTCTTGCGCGAGGTGCGCAAGGTGGCGGCGGAGTACCCCGGGGTCGAGCTCCATGAAATTATCGTCGATGCCGCCGCAGCGCTGCTGATCCGGAGTCCGGACCGCTTCGACGTGATGCTCACCACCAACATGTTCGGGGATATCCTCTCGGACGAAGCCACCGAGCTGAGCGGCAGCCTGGGGCTCGGCGGATCGATCAACGCGGGCGATGCCATCTGCGTCGCACAGGCACAGCATGGCTCGGCGCCGGACATCGCGGGGAAGGGCATTGCGAACCCGACTTCGCTGCTGCTCTCCTGCGCCATGCTTCTCGACTGGATCGGGCGCCGGCGCGCCGACAGCGACCTGATGTTCGCGGCACTCGCGCTGGAGGCCGCCGTGGAGTCCGTCCTTGCCGACCCCGCGACGCGCACGCGGGACATCGGCGGCACGCTCGGCACCGACGCGTTTGGCGATGCGGTTTGCGCTGCGCTCCGCGCTGGATAGCCGATGGCATCGACACCTGGCCGGCCTATGCTGCTCCGACCCGCGCAACTCGCTGCGACGGATCGCGGCGGCGGCATCCGCACGACGCCGATGGTCACGTCCCGCATCGGATCGCGGCAGATGCTGAACGGTATCACCGTGCTCGAACCGGGCGCTGCCGTGCCGCTCCATATCCACAATTGCGAAGAAAGCGTGCTCGTACTGTCGGGTCACGGCTGCGCGCACATCGACGGTGACGAGCACGAAGTCGGCCCGGCAGATGTGACCTGGATACCCGCCGGCGTTCCGCACTGCTTCCGCAATCCTTCCGCGACCGGACCGCTCGCAATCTTCTGGACGTATGCGTCCGTCGATGCGACGCGAACCATACTCGCCACCGGCGTGACCACGCGCATCGACCAGGAACACGCGTCGACGGATCGGCAAGTGCCATCGGCGGATGGTTCGGCATGAATGCTGCGCCACCGGCAGAGTCGCACGGATCCGCGCCATTGCAGGTGGATCTGCCGAAGCTGCTCGGGCCCCGCATCGATCGCATGCCGTGGGTGCACCGGATCCTCGCCGAAAATCTGCTGCGGCATCGCGATGTGCACGCCGATGCGAATCGCGCAGCCGAGCGATGGCTCTTGCAGGGCGATGAGGCCACGGAGATCCCTTTCACGCCGTCGCGCCTGATGATGCACGACACAACTTGTGGCCCCGCGCTGGTGGACATCGCGGCGATGCGCTCGGTGCTTGCTGCACGTGGAGGCGATCCACTGCGCATCACGCCGATGCTGCGAGTCGACGTGTCGACCGATCACAGCATTGCGGTGGATCACTACGGCGCGCCGGGCGCGCTCGAAGCCAATCTCGCGCTCGAGATGAGGCGCAATGCGGAGCGCTTCGGTCTGATGAAGTGGGCGGCGCAGGCCTTCGACAGACTGCATGTCCATCCGCCCGGCTCCGGCATCATGCACACGATCAATCTCGAGCGGCTCGCATCGGTCGTGCAGATTGCGGCGTGGCGGGGACACGAATGGATCTTTCCCGATACGCTGATCGGCACGGACAGCCACACGCCGATGATCGGCGGCATCGGAGTTCTCGGCTGGGGCGTCGGCGGACTCGAGGCCGAAGGCGTGATGCTGGGAATGCCCGTTTCGTTGCGGGTGCCTGAGGTCGTCGGTGTGCACCTGTCCGGTGCGCTTCGATCCGGTGTGATGGCGACTGATCTCGCGCTCGAGGTCACCCGGCTGCTGCGTGGTATCCGCCTCGATGGGCGTTTCGTCGAGTTCTTTGGTGCCGGAGTCGCCACACTCTCCGCCGGCACGCGCGCGGTGGTCGCGAACATGGCGCCGGAGTTCGGCGGCGCCACGGGCTATTTTCCCGTCGATGAGCAAGTGGTTGCCTATCTGCGGGCAACGGGCCGTGCGGACGAGCATCTCGAACTGGTGGAGCGCTACGCGCGGTGCCAGCGCTTGTGGTTCGATGCCGATGCGCGGCCGGACTACCAGCTTGTCATCGATCTCGACTTGGCTGCGGTCAGGCCTGGTATCGCCGGACCGCGGCGTCCGCAGGACCGGATCGACAGGCGTGCCGCCCCGGCGACGACGGGCGGGGAAGCACGGCCGATCGCGATCGCTGCGATCACCAGCTGCACCAATACATCGGATCCGAGGCTGCTCATCGCTGCGGGACTCGTGGCCCGACGTGGGGTCGCGCGCGGCCTCTCGGTGCCGCCATGGGTCAAGACCAGTCTCGCACCCGGTTCGCCGACCGCGAAGGCCGTGCTGGAGCGCGCGAGTCTGCTGGCGCCACTCGAAGCGCTGGGCTTTGCCATCGTGGCTTACGGGTGCACCACGTGCATCGGCAACAGTGGCACGCTGGCTCCCGGAATTGAACGCCTGGCGCCGAATGCGCGCCTGGTTGCGGTGCTTTCGGGCAACCGGAATTTTCCGGGCCGGGTACATCACCGGATCGAGGACGCGTATCTCGCATCGCCGCCGCTAGTCGTTGCCTATGCGCTTGCCGGTGACTTCGATCGCAACATCGAGACTGATCCGATCGGGTGCTCGCCGGACGGGACTGCTGTCTATCTTCGCGATATCTGGCCGGACGACGACGAGATCGATGCGGTGCTGGCACAGGCGACCGATCCGGGCGATTTCAAGCTTGCCTACGATACGGCGGAGTCGAGTCCCGCCTGGTCGGCCCTGGCGACACCGGAGAGCGATCTGTACCCCTGGGTTCCCGATTCCACTCATCTGCGGCCACCGCCGTTCGTCGATCCAGCTGCCCGTACGCGGCTCGGACGCTATGTCGCGCAGCCGCTGCTCGTGCTGGGGGACGATGTCACGACCGACCATATTTCGCCCGCCGGTGCCATACCGGCGAATAGCGAAGCAGGCCGCTGGCTGATCGACCACGGTGAGAATCCTGGCGACCTGAACGCATTCGCCGCCCGCCGCGGCAATTGGGAAGTGATGCTGCGCGGTCTCTTCACCAATGCCGCTGTGCGCAATCTGTTGCGCGCAGATATCCCTGCCGGAGCGACTGTCCACGTGCCCTCGGGTGAGCTGCAGCCCCTGTGGCTTGCGGCGCGGCGCTACGCGGAAGAGGAGGTGCCGGTGATCGTGATTGCCGGCGAGCGCTATGGCATGGGCTCTTCGCGAGACTGGGCGGCAAAGGGCCAGTACCTGCTCGGAGTGCGCGCCGTGCTGGCGGCGGGCTTCGAGCGTATTCACCGTTCGAACCTCTGCTACATGGGTATCCTGCCGCTCGAACTGCCTGACGGTGCGGGTCCCGATTCGTTGGCGCTCGCGCCGGGCGATCGCATCGAGATCGACATGCCGGGGGTCTTGCTGGCCCCGTCGGCAACCTGCGCTGTCGGCGTGCTGTACCGGGACGGACGCGTGCGCCGCTTCGCGGCGCGCGCCGCCGTGGAAACGCTCGCCGAAGTGTCGGCGCTCAGGGCCGGCGGCATGCTGCCGCTCATGCTCCACCGCCTGTCATTGACAGCGTCATGAAAGTCACGGCCCCCAGAATTGGTGCCAACGACAGTCATGCTCCCGGCCTGGCGGGCGCACGAGGGACCGCAGCGTGATGCTTTCCTTACTCGCCTTCGGAATGGTCGCCACATTCATGACCCTGATCATGACCAAGCGGCTGTCGGCCATGATTGCGCTGATCATCGTCCCGGCCGTGTTCGCGCTGATCGCGGGCTTCTGGAACGGACTTGGCGGGATGATGCTCGAAGGCATCCGCGACATCGCACCGACCGGCGTGATGCTGCTGTTCGCAATCCTCTATTTCGGCATCATGATCGACGCAGGCCTCTTTGATCCCCTGACGAGGCGGGTCGTGAAGCTCGCGCACGGTGATCCGCTGCGGATCACGATGGGCTCGGCGATCCTGGGCCTCACCGTCGCGCTCGATGGTGACGGCACGACCACCTACATGATCACGCTCTCGGCGCTATTGCCGCTCTACAAGCACATGAAGATGGATATTCGCGTGCTGACCTGCATCCTGATCATGGCGGTCGCAGCGATGAATCTCGTGCCGTGGGGTGGCCCGACGACGCGCGCGGCGATTGCGCTCGGCGTCGATCCACGCGCGCTGTTCCTGTCGCTGATCCCGCCGGTGCTGGCCTCCGTGGGCTGGGTGCTGTTCACGGCCTACATGCTCGGCCGCGCGGAGCGCAAGCGTCTCGGCATTACCGAGCGCCTCGCGATGCCGCTGCCCGGCCAGCTCGATCTGTCCACGCCGGACAGCGACGGCACGCCTTCCACGCGTCGTCCGCGCCTGTACTGGTTCAACGCAGCGCTCACGGCAGCGCTGATGGGAATCCTGCTTTTCGGGGACGTGCCGCTGCAGGTGCTGTTCATGCTGGCGTTTGCGGTCGCCGCGATGGTCAACTATCCGCATGTGGAAATGCAGCGTGAACGCATTGCCGCGCATGCATCGAATGCGCTCGCGACCGCGGGCCTCGTATTCGCGGCCGGCATCTTCACCGGCGTGCTGTCGGGCACCGGCATGGTGGATGCCATGGCGAACACGGTGACGGGCGTGGTGCCCGATGGGCTCGGCCCCTACATGGCGCCGATCACGGCGCTCGTGAGCATTCCCTTCACGGTGCTGATATCCAACGATGCCTTTTACTTCGGCATGTTGCCTGTGCTGGCGCATTCCGCCGAGCACTATGGCATTTCGATGATGGAGATTGCGCGCGCCTCGCTCGTCGGGCAGCAGATGCACCTGCTGAGTCCCCTGGTGGCTTCCACCTACCTGCTGGTGGCCAGCGCAGGCGTCGAACTCGGCGACCACCAGCGCTTCACGATGAAATGGGCGCTGGGCGCGTGCGCGGTGTTCATGCTGACCAGCCTGCTGCTCGGCCTGTTCCCCTGGTACGCCTGAGCCTATCGCGCCTCGAGCGCTGCCTGCCAGGTGGCGAGGATGCGCTCCCGCCGGATGCGGTCGAGGTCCGCGAGCAGCGCGGGACCCAGTCTTACCGGGCGTGCAGCAGTGGCCGGCGGCTTGCTGCCCGGCAGCGCATCCACGTCCTCGCGCGACGGCGCCATGTAGGCCTGCGCGAGATGACGCTGGCCTTCGACGGACAGCAGGAAGTCGAGCAGCAGCTTCGCGGCGTTCGGCTGGCGCGACTCGCGCGCGATCAGTGCGATGCGC
Source organism: uncultured Pseudomonadota bacterium (assembly GCA_902826635.1). GTDB lineage: Bacteria > Pseudomonadota > Gammaproteobacteria > Steroidobacterales > Steroidobacteraceae > CADEFQ01. The sequence continues at coordinate 74,394 of CADEFQ010000009.1, read as the reverse complement.
GACACGACGAGCGTGTAGTCGGCCGGCATGATGACGCCGATATCGGGGTTGCGGTTGGCCAGTTCCAGCGCATAGGATCCGAGCGCGTTATAGGCAAACAGGCTGCGCCCGCTCTCGAGATCGGCAAGCAGAGGCCGGGTCGACGTGTAGAACTTGACGTCGACTGCACCGAGTGCACCCGCGAGCGGCTCGATGTCCCGGCTCACCTGAAAGGCCTGCGCAAGCTGCAGGTAGCCAAACCCGGAGAGTCGCGGATCGTACGTGGACACGTGGTTCCGGTAGAAGTCGGTCCTGGTGCGCAGCAAGCGCTCGAACGCAGCGTGAGTTGCCGGGACATCGCTGGCGGGCACCAGTTTCCTGTTGTAGGCAATGACGACCGGCTCCGCCGTTACGCCCCACGCCTCGTTCTTCCAGATTGCCCAGTCCGGCAAGTAGGGCTTTTCGGGCGAGGCATAAGCTTGCGCGTAGCCGTCGTTCACCAGCTTGATCTGCAGGTCCATCGCGGAACTCCAGATCAGGTCGCCGGTCGGCTCGCGGGCACGCGATTCCGCAATCACGCGATCGTAGAGTTCCGGCGACGCGAGTTCGCGATAGTCGACGCGCAGGAACGGGTAGCGCGCCCGGAACGCGCCCAGTGCGCCGACCACCTCGTGCTCGTCTGTGGTCGAATAGACGACGACGGTGCCTTCGCGTTGCGCCGCCGCGATGATGTCGTCGTATGAGCGCGGGTAAGCTTTTGGTTGTGCCCCTGCGGCGGCCGTGAAAGTGACCGAAAGCAGCAATGCGAAGCGCCAGTGGCGCCTCGCGGCAGGCGTGCGGCGAAGGGCGGGTCGCGGGATTTTGCGCATCGGGCCGGGCACGCTCACACTCTGGTGATCGATCGCCGTTCTGTCAAAGAGAGAGGCATGGCGCGGATACTGTTGGTTGAAGACGATCACGCGCTGGCTCGTGGCCTGGCGGCCATCCTGCGCGGTGAGGGCTATTCCGTCGATTCGGCCCATGACGGCAAGAGTGCGCTGGCGATGGCGCGCGACGAGCCCTACGCCGTTGTCACGCTCGACATCAACCTGCCCGGAATGTCCGGCTTCGACGTGCTCAAGACCCTGCGCGCGCGAGGCTGCCGGGCGCCCGTCCTGCTGCTTACCGCGCGCGATTCCGTCGGCGATCGCGTCAAGGGACTCGATTTCGGTGCCGACGACTACCTGCTGAAGCCCTTCGAGCCGCCCGAGCTGACTGCGCGATTGCGGGCGCTGCTGCGCCGCCCGGCAGTCGATCCGTCACCGATCATCCAGGTTGGCAATCTCGAGATCGATCGCTCGCGCTGCGAAATCCGGGTAGCGGGGGAACCGGTCGAGCTGCGCAGGCGAGAGTGGGTGGTACTGGAGCGGCTCGTCGTCCGCGTCGGCAAGGTCGTCTCCAAGGAAAGGCTGTCGGCCGAGGTTTTCGGATTCGACGAAGCCGTGGCGCCGAACGCGATCGAGGTCTATATCGCCCGGCTGCGACGCAAACTCGGGCCGCAAGGGCCGACCATCCGTACCATGCGCGGGCTCGGCTACGTGATGGAGGACGTTGCGGCCGGTGAGGCATAACCTGCGAGTCTCGCTGACCGCGCGCCTGCTGGTCGCGCTGATCCTGCCCACTGCCGCGCTCGCTTTGGTGCTCGGCGTCGGCGGGTCGCTCTTTATCGCGCGTATCGTCGAGAGCGTGAACGACCGGCCGCTCGATGCGTCCGTGCGCTCCATTGCCGACACGCTCGCGCTCGAGGATGGCGAAGTGACGCTCGACCTGCCGCCTTCGGCCTTCGGCATGCTCGAAAACGAAGAGCGCGACAATGTCTACTACAGCGTTTACGTGGGCCACGAACTCCTCACGGGCTATCCCGACCTGCCGCGCCTCGAGACGGCGGACGCCAGGATCGACGAAACCCGCTTCGCCTATTCGACGTACCGGGAGTCCCCGATCCGCGTTGCTGTGATCGTGCGGCGCGTGCCGCGCGTGGAAGCGCCCATCGTCGTGCAGGTTGCCGAGACGATGGATGCCCGCAGGAGCCTCAGCCGGCAGATGCTGGGCGGACTGTTCGCGCTCGAGGCGCTGCTGATCGGGCTGCTCGTGCTGTTGCTGCCGCTCGCCGTGCGGTGGGGGCTCCTGCCCCTCGTGGAAGTTCGGCGCGGCATCGACAGTCGTTCCGCCACCGACTTCACGCCGCTCACGTTGCAGCAGGTGCCGACAGAACTGCGGGGCTTCGTGACCGCATTCAACGGCCTGCTGTTTCGCCTGCATGAGGCGGTGGAAGGCCTGCGACGCTTCACCGCCGACGCTTCGCACCAGATGCGCACGCCGCTGTCGATCCTGAGGGCGCACCTGCAGGTCCTGAAGCGGGAGGGTACCCGGACGCAGGTTGGCCAGGCTTCGCTCGCCGATATCGATGTGGCGACGGTGCGATTGCAGCGGTTGCTCACGCAACTTCTCGCCCTCGCGCGCGCCGAGGGCAGCAGGGAAAGCTTCGCGCGACTGGTATGGACCGTCGATCTCTCGGTGATTGCCCGATCGGTTGCCGAGGATCACGTGCCCGCGGCGCTGCGCAGCGGAGTCGACATCCAGTTCGACACGGTGGAGCACACTGCTGTGCCGACCGTGGAGGAGCTCGCGCGCGAACTCATCTCCAATCTCGTCGACAACGCGATCCGCTACAACCGCAAGGGCGGGACGGTCTGGCTGCGCGTCATGTCGCGGGATGACGTGGTCACAGTCGTCGTCGAGGATGACGGACCGGGTATCCCGGCCGCCATGCAGGCGGATGTATTCCAGCGGTTTCTCAGGCTCGACCGCGATCGCGCCGTGGAAGGCAGCGGCCTCGGGCTTGCCATCGTCAAAGTGCTGGCGGATGCCCTCGCAGCCACCATCCGCATCGCCAGCAGGCCGAACGGCGGGCTGCGCATCGAGGTCGACTTTCCGGTCGCGGCTGGACGGACTGGCGCAGTGGCCGAGTCAGCGTCCTGAAAGCTTGCCTGGTGTTAGCTCGACGGATGTCACGTCCATCCTGGCTGGCCATTTTCCTCGTTGCCCTGACGTCCCTCGGTCCGTTTGACACAAGAGCGGCCAGCGACGACGCGGCACGGGGGAAGGAAGATCGCTTTCGGAGCCTTTACCGGCAACTCGTCGAGACTGATACGACACTGTCCAGCGGCAGTTGCACGCTTGCGGCCGAGCGGATGGCGGCCCGCCTGTACGAGGCAGGCTACGGCGGGAGCGATGTACGCGTCGTCGTGCCACCCGCATTCCCGCGCCAGGGCAATCTCATCGCGCGGATTCCGGGGACAGATTCGAAGCTGGCGGCAGTCTTGCTGCTCGCGCATATCGACGTCGTCGAGGCAAAGGCATCGGACTGGAAGCGCGACCCGTTCAAGCTGGTGGAGGCGAGCGGATATTTTCACGCGCGCGGCACGGTGGACGACAAGGCGATGGCGGCATCCTTCGTCGACGCGTTCATCCGCTTTCGCGAGGAAGGTTTCCGTCCCGAACGCACCGTGAAGCTCGCCCTGACTTGCGGCGAGGAGACCGATGCCGTCTTCAACGGCGTGCAGTACCTGCTGACACATGAACCGGATGCGCTCGCGGCGGGTTTTGCCGTCAACGAGGGCGGTTCGGGCCGCCTGGACGGGAGGGGCAGGCCGGTCTCGTTCGGCGTACAGGTCGGCGAGAAGGTCTACCAGGACTTCACGCTCACCGCGACGTCGCCCGGTGGCCATAGCGCACGCCCCACTGGCGACAACGCCATCGGCCGACTTGCGGCCGCCGTGGTGCGCGTCGATGCGTACCGATTCCCCGTCAACATGACGGCGGCGACCCGGGACTTCTTCCGGCGCTCCGCCTCTCAATATGACGGGGAGACGGCGCGGGATCTCGCGGCGGTCGGCAGTGGTACGGCCGATGTATCTGCATTGGCGCGGATCGCGGCGGCGGATCCGCTCTGGAACGCTTTCCTGCGGACCACATGCATCCCGACACTCATCAAAGGGGGGCACGCCGAGAACGCCCAACCCCAGCATGCCGAGGCAAATGTGAATTGCCGCATCATGCCTGGCGAAAGTGTCGAGCGTGTCCGCGAGAGGCTCGCCGACGCGGTCGCGGACCCCGCAATCGGCATCACGCTGGCTGACAAGCCGGGGCCGCAACCAGCGGCGCCACCGCTCGACGCCCACATCATGGCGCCGCTGGAGGCGATCGTGGCCGACATGTGGCCGGGCGTACCGGTGATCCCGAGCCTGAGCAGCGGCGCTACCGACGGCCGCTTCCTCAATGCAGCCGGCATTCCGACCTACGGCATCTCCGGCGTGTTCAGGGATAACGATGGCAACGGCGTCCACGGCCTCGATGAGCGCATCAGGGTGGCAGCACTGCTCGACGCGCGCGCCTTCCTTTATCGACTGGTCAGGGCGTACGCCCGCGAATGACAGGTCCGTGATCAACCGCGCCACACTGCTCAAGCTCCACCGTTGGGTGGGTCTCGCCGTGGCCCTGCTGCTGCTCGTGCAGGGGCTGACCGGGACGCTCCTCGTGTTCCGGGAAGAAATCGATGGCCTGATTCATCCGGAACTCGAGCTCGCGCCGGCGCCATCGCGCGTGCCGATGCAGCAGCTCGTCGATACGGTGCGTGCCGCGGCGCCGCAGGCCACCCTGGAGCGCGTTCGCTTCGACGCCGGCGATGGCGCCGCAGTGTTCGTGATGCGGGGCGGGGACGAGCGGCCCTACCTCGTCGCAATTGATCCCTGGCGCGGCAGGATCGTGCGGCAGGGCGGCTATGCGTCCTGGCCCACGGAGTTCCTGTTTCGCATCCACGACGAGCTGCTTTCGGGCCGGACGGGCGAGATAATCGTCAGCATCGAAGGCATCGCGCTCGCTTTCCTCGTCATCGCGGGTTTCGTGATTTGGTGGCCGGGACGCCGTCGCCTGAAGTCCGGCTTTCGCGTCATCACCGGCCAGGGTGCGGACCGGGCATTGCGAACGACTCACCGGGCACTCGGCGCTTCGATCGCGGTGGTCCTGCTGATGTCGGGCGTTACCGGGGCGCTGCTGATCCATCGTGCGGCTCTACAGCCCTGGCTGCCAATGGTGCCGCGCCCGAAGTTCAGCGTCGCTGCGCAGGTCGGCGTGCCGCTGCAGTCGATCGACACGCTTCATGCGCGCGCGCGGCTCGAACACGGTCCGCTGCCGCTGCGGGAGCTGCGTTTCTCGGGGGCTGAAGGTCAGGTGATCGCCTTCTACTTCCAGGACGAAAGCTCGCTGCGCGCGAACGCCACGCGGCAGTATTTCTACAACGCTTATGACGGCACGGAGCTCGGCCGCTACGAGCCCGCCGAGCTGCCGGCGCTGAATACCGCCTACGATTGGCTGTTCACGATCCACACCGGCCGCGCTGCCCGGCTGCCAGGACGCGCGCTCGTGCTCGCCGGGGGCCTGTCGCTCGTGTTCTTCGTATCGAGCGGCGCCTGGCTGTGGCTGTCGGCCCGGCGGCAGCGCCGCATGCGCCGCCTGAACGCCGCGGCGCGCGTCGCCGCCCTGTGACGGCGCTAGCCGGCCTGCGTGGCAGAGGCTGCGCGCAATGGCGCTTGCAATGTGATCTCGAGCGTCTGCGGCGGGTCGAGCCGTGCGTGCACCTCCCAGCCCATCGCCCGCGCGAACTCGCGCACCAGCGCGAGGCCGAGTCCCATGTGCACGCCGCCGCTGCGCGCTGCTTCCTTGCGCCAGAAGCGCTCGAAGAGGTGCGCGGTGTCGGCAGGTGTCAGGTCGGGCGCCTCGTTCGCGATCGCGAGCCGGTAGGCGCCGGCGCCGGCAGTACCTGTGACGCGGATCGTGCCGTCCAAAGGGCCGTACTCGATCGCATTTTCGAGCAAGTTCACGAGGATCGAGTGCAGCAGCGCCGGGTCGGCCTCGACCTGCGCCGATGCGACGTCGATCTCGGCACGCGTGCCGCGCGCGGCTGCGGTGCGCCCGAGTGACTGCCAGGCTCGCTGGACACGCTCCGCGGGATCGACCGGCTCGCGCGTCGCGGTGAGCTGTCCCGATTCGCTGCGCGCGAGCGCGAGCATGCGCGTGACGATCGCCTCCATCTGTTTCGCGATGTCGAGTGTGTCAGCGTCGGTGGAAGGCGGGCGCGAATCTGGCCAGCGCAGCACGCTTTCGGCGAGCGTGCGCAGTTCCGCGATCGGCGTGCGAAGCTCGTGCGCCATCGCCGCACTCACGCGGCGCTCCCGCTCGAAGGACGCCTCGAGTCGCGCCATGAGCGCGTTCAGCGTCGTCGCGAAGGGGGCGAGTTCACGCGGCAGCCCGCCCATCGCGAAGCGCGTATCGAGCGTCCTGGCATCGACCGCGGCGACTTCGCCCGCGAGCCGGTCGAGCGGCTTCAGGCCGCGGTGGAGCAGCCACGGCACGAGCAGGCCGACGATGAGCAGCAAGACGGCGGCCCAGCCGCCCGTCTCGACGAGCAGCTCGCGCAATTCCTCATCGAGACGGCCCGAATGGGCCGCGACGATGAGCGTGAGCGGGCGGACTGTGACTTTCGTTCCCTTGACGGCCGGGCGCGGCTCGAACGTGACGCCGACGCCCCGTCCCCGCTTGCCGTCCGGCAGCTCGAGGAAGAAATACTTCGGTTTCTGCATGCTGCCGGTCTTCGCCGGCAGGTCCGGCCTGTCCTCGAGGCTTTCGGAGCGCGCGAGCGTTTTGCCATCTGCGTCCCACAACTGGTAGAAGTCGCTCGCGACGTCGTCGTCGAAGCCGCGCAGGAATCTGTCGCTGAACGCGAGCGCCACGGTGCCGTCGTCGTGTACGGTGACGAGTGTGCTGATGGCCCGCGCCTCGGTGACGAGGGCCTGGTCGAAACTCTCGATGAACTCGCTGCGAACCGCAAAGTAGAGCGCCGAGAGGCCCGCCAGGAACACCGCGAAAAGTGCCAGCACGAGGCTGCGGGTGAGGCGCAGGCGGATCGAGATCATGCGTCCGTCGGATCGAGCACGTAGCCGAGGCCGCGGCGGGTGTGGATCAGTGGCGCGGGATTGTCGATGGCGAGCTTGCGCCGCACGATGCAGATCGCAGAGTCGACCGCGTTGCTCGTTGGGCTCTCGCCGTTGTAGATGTGCTCCTCGATATCAGCGCGTGTGACGACCTCGCCGCACCGCCGTGCGAGATATTCCACGAGGTTGTACTCACGCGCGGTCAGGTCGACGGGACACCCGGCGCGCGTGACCGTGCGCTGGCCCGTGTCGACGATCATGTCGCCCACATTGATCAGGTTCTGCTTGGCGCCGTAGGTGCGGCGACAGAGCGCCTCGACGCGCGCGAGCAGTTCCTCGAGCGCGAAGGGTTTCACGAGATAATCGTCCGCGCCGGTGCGCAGCCCCTCGACCCGCTCGGCGACCGTATCGCGCGCCGTGAGCAGCAGGACATGCGCGCTGTTGCCCGCCTCGCGCAGGCGGCGCAGCACGGTGAGGCCGTCGAGCTTCGGCAGCATGATGTCGAGTATCAACGCGTCGTAGGCGGCGGACCCGGCCATCCAGAGTCCTTCCTCGCCGTCGCTCGCCGTGTCGACCGCGTAGCCCGTACGCTCGAGGGCGGCGGCGACGCTGCGCAGCAGTCGCGGCGAATCCTCGACGTAAAGGACGCGCATGGGCCCGCCTAGTACACGATCTGCACGCGCGCGAGCAGCCGGCCCGAGTCGTCCGGCAGGCCGGGCGCGTCGCCGAAGAGATAGTTGATCATCAGCTTGATGTCGTCGCCTTTGACCAGGAAATTGAGGCCCGCGAGCCAGTTCTCTGTGGCGTCGCCTGAAACGTCGAGATTCGGGTCGAACACTTCGCGTCGCAGCACGGCCTGCAGACGTCGCGGCACGACCATGTAGGCGGCCGTCAGCTGCCAGCCCTGCGCGTCGAACGCGCGGGACGGAAGCGCATTGTCTGGCTCGAAGCGCTCGCGCAGCAGCTCGCCGCCGAGGTGGATGCGCCCGAGCGACCACTGCGCGTCGGCACCCCAGCCCTCGCGCTTGCCGCGGAAGAGACCGTCAGCCACGCCGCCCGGGACCATGTCGAAGCCGAAGCCGGGCTTCGAGGTCAGCGTATCCTCCGAGCGCATCACGTTGACGGCGCCGACCAGGCGGCCCGCGGCCGGCGAGTCGAACAACGTGCCGAAGAGGCGCGCGGCAGCGAGGAAACGATCGTCGTCGTTCTGGCTCGAATTCGAGCCGTTGCCATGGCCCGCGGTCACGATGTAGCCGAGGCGCTTGTCGAGGAAGCTGCCGTAGACGCCGAGCCCGGGCTGGCGGCCATCTGCGATGCGATCGCTCGCGAGCGGCCGCTCGATCGTGTGGGTCGTCGTGTCGCTCCAGAGCTGGTCGCCGCCGAAGGCGGGCTTCAGGTAACCGACGCGAAGGTTGGCCGCCGGATACCTGTTCCAGTTGACATAGATCTCGTTCGCGCTCGCGCGGATGCCGGTGCCCGCACCGAGCGAATTGGCGCCGAAGTCCGCCTCGACGCGGAAGTCGAAGTTCTCGGCGAAGCTGCCCGTGACGGAAAGCCGCGCCCGGCGGAAGAAGAAGCGGTCGTTGATACCGGTGAAGCGCTGGTCCCCCGCGCCACCATTCTCGTACTGGCCCTGGATGAAGCCGCCGAGTGTGAGTTTCGTCTCGTCGCCGGCTGCGGCGAGCGCAACGGCGCGGTCGGCAGTCGAAGGCGCGGGCGTCGCCGCGACGGCGGGTGTAGCCGTGGACGTAGCGCTGCGCGTCTGCGCCGCCAGCAACTCGCGCAAGCGCTCGTTTTCCGCCTTCAGCTGCGCATAGCCCGCCTCGAGCGCCTGGAGGCGTTCTTCGACGGTCGGTGCAGCCGCATGGGCCGGTGAGAAGATCGCCGGTGCGGCGAGCCCGGCCCACAAAACCAACAATCTGACGTACTTGTTCATGGCCTGACCATCGATGCTAGCGCGGGGCCATGGTGCCGTGCCAAGTATTATCCGTTGATTATGCCGCGTCCCCGGTGCGCGAGGCGCGCCGCCGGTCGCTCTCCTTGAGCGAACGCTTGCGAAGGCGAATCGACTGCGGCGTCACTTCGACGAGTTCGTCGTCGTCGATGAACTCGACAGCCGATTCGAGCGTGAGCTCGATCGGAGGCGTGAGCAGGATCGCGTCATCCTTGCCGGCGGCGCGGATGTTCGTCAGCTGCTTGGTCTTCGCCGGATTCACGACGAGGTCGTTTTCGCGGCTGTGCACGCCGATGATCATGCCTTCGTAGATTTTCTCGCCCGGCGTGACGAACATGCGACCGCGTTCCTGCAGCTTCCAGAGCGCATACGCGACCGCCGTGCCCGCTTCGGCCGAAATCAGCACTCCGCTGCGGCGTGCCGGCACGTCTTCCTTCATCGGCGCGAAATCGTCGAAGACGTGGCTCATGAGGCCGGTGCCGCGCGTCAGGCGCAGGAACTCGCCCTGGAAGCCAATCAGGCCGCGCGCCGGAATGCGGTAATCGAGGCGCACGCGACCGCGGCCATCCGCCGCCATGTCCTGCAGCTCGCCTCGACGGGTACCGAGCGCCTCCATGGCTGCGCCCTGGTGCGATTCGTCGACGTCGACCGTCAGCACCTCGTAAGGTTCGTGTCGCACGCCGCCCACGTCGCGCACGACCACGCGCGGTCGCGAGACCGCGAGCTCGAAGCCTTCGCGGCGCATGTTCTCGACCAGGATCGTCAGGTGCAGCTCGCCGCGACCGGAAACGAGGAACACGTCGGTGTCCTCCGTGTCCGAGACGCGCAGCGCGACATTGGTCAGCAGTTCCTTGTGCAGGCGGTCGCGGATCTGGCGGCTCGTGACGAACTTTCCCTCGGTGCCCGCGAGCGGCGAATTGTTGACGCGGAAGTTCATCGTCAGCGTGGGCTCGTCGACGCGCAGCGCCGGCAGGGCCTCCGGGCGCTCCACGTCCGCGAGCGTGACGCCGATGCCGATTTCGTCGATGCCGTTGACGAGCACGATCTCGCCGGCGCCCGCCGATTCCATCGGCACGCGCTCGAGGCCACGGAAGCCGAAGATCTGGTTCACGCGCGCACGCTTCGGTGTGGCATCGGCGTTGAGCAGCATCACGTCGTCGCCGGCGTGCAGGGTTCCGCGCCGGATGCGGCCAATGCCGATGCGGCCGACGAAGCTCGAATAGTCGAGCGCGGAGATCTGCAGCTGCAGCGGCTCCGCGGGATCGCCGCTCGGGGCCGGAACATGCTTCAGGATCGTGTCGAACAGCGGGCGCATGTCGACGCCCTGCGTCGCGTGGTCGAGCGTCGCCCAGCCGTTCAGGGCCGACGCATAGACGACGGGGAAGTCGAGCTGCTCGTCGGTGGCGCCGAGCTTGTCGAAGAGATCGAAGGTCTGGTTGACGACCCAGTCGGGCCGCGCAGCCGGGCGGTCGACCTTGTTGACGACCACGATCGGCTTCAAGCCGAGCGCGAGCGCCTTGCGGGTCACGAAGCGCGTCTGGGGCATCGGCCCTTCGACCGCATCGACCAGCAGCAGTACGCCGTCGACCATCGACATGACACGTTCGACTTCGCCGCCGAAGTCGGCGTGCCCGGGCGTGTCGACGATGTTGATGTGCGTGTCGCCGAAGTCGACCGCGGTGTTCTTCGCGAGGATCGTGATGCCGCGCTCACGCTCGATGTCGTTCGAGTCCATCACGCGCTCTGCGATGTGCTGGTGCGCGGCGAACGTGCCGGCCTGGTGCAGCAGCTTGTCGACGAGCGTGGTCTTGCCGTGATCGACGTGGGCGATGATCGCGATGTTGCGAAGCGGGCGCATGCGGGTTCGGGCCATTGGGGGCAAAAAAGGTCGCGGAGGATAGCATATTCCGGCCGCGCTTCGTGCTGGCGCCCGTCAATGCCACAGGTCGAAGAATCGGCCAGGCGCGTCGTACTTCGCCTCCGAGGCGGTTCCAAGGGTCTGCCACGCTTCGGTATTGAAAATGAGCGTGCAGCTGGCGCCCGTCGCGAAGCTTTCGATCGCGGCACCGGGCGCGACCTGCTGTGCGAACTCGCTGACCCCCGGATTGTGGCCCACGACCAGCAGGTGCCCGACGCGTGCGCCGGTGCTTCGGATGGCGTCTTGCAGCTCATCGGGTGGCGCCAGGTAAAGCGCATCGACCCGTTTTACGAGGCGACTCGCGAGCGCAAGCTCGCGCGCGAAAACCTCGGCCGTCTGCGCCGCGCGCACGGCCGGGCTCGTCAGCACGAGGTCGGGCGCTGCGAAGTCCTGTACGCGCAGGCGACGCGCCATGTCGGCGGCCTCGGCGAGCCCGCGTCGGGTGAGGGGGCGGTCGAAATCCGCTACCGACGCCGCCTTCCACTCGGCCTGGCCATGCCGGACGAGAGTCAGGCGCTTCATCCCGGGATCCCGGCGCGGGGGGCGCTCATGCCCCGATTCTAGAACATGCCGGTTTGCAGGCGTGCGGCTTCCGACATCATGGACTGGTTCCACGGGGGGTCGAAGACGAGTTCGACGAGGGCCTCGCGGATGGTCGGGATGATCCCGACCTTTTCCTTGACGTCCTCCACCAGCACCTCGCCCATGCCGCAGCCCGGCGCGGTCAGTGTCATCTTGACGTCGACGTCGTGGGTACCGTCGCCGTTGGTCGTCACGTCGCAGGCGTAGACGAGGCCGAGATCGACGATGTTGATCGGGATCTCGGGGTCGTAGCAGGTCGCCATCTGCGCCCAGATCAGCGCTTTCAGGTCCTCGAGCGTCGCATCGGGCGCGAGTTCGGGCGGCTTGACGATCTCCTGCCCGATCGCGTCGGCGTTTTCGCCCGCTAGCCGGAAGAGGTTGCCGTCGATGTAGAGCGTGAAGCTGCCGCCGAGCGCCTGCGTGATGTAACCGGCCTGGCCGGGCTTCAGCGTGACGTCGATGCCCGCGGGTACCATGACCGCTTTGGTCTCCCGCTGGACGACGAAGGGCTGGTTCTGGTGCGTGCGCATCACTTACTCCGTCGTCACCGGCTTGCACTCGTGCGCCAGCGCGGCGTTGAGCGTATGCCAGCAAAGGCTCGCGCACTTGACGCGCGCCGGGAACTCGCGCACTCCCGCGAGCGCCGCGAGCTTTCCGAGCGAGGCGGGCGGTTCGGCACACTCGCCGGTGAGCGTACCGTGCACTTCGTCGAACAGCCGCGCGACGGCGCCGCGGTCCTTGCCCTTGACTGCCTCCGTCATCAGCGACGCCGAGGCCACCGAGATCGCGCATCCCCTGCCGTCGAAATGCACATCGCGGATGCGGTCCCCATCGAGCTGCAGGTACACCGTGAGGCGATCGCCGCAAAGCGGGTTGTGCCCATCGGCGCTTGCGTCGACCGGAGCAAGCGGGCCGAAATTCCGGGGTCGCTTGTTGTGATCGAGGATCACGTCGCGGTAAAGCTCCTTCAGGTCCATCAGCCGAATACCTCGCGCGCCTGGTGCAGCGCGCCGATGAGTCGATCGATGTCGGCGTCGTCGTTGTAGCAGGCAAACGAGGCGCGCGCGGTGGCGGGCACATCGAAAAATTCCATCACCGGCATTGCGCAATGGTGCCCCGTGCGGATGGCGACGCCTTCGTGGTCGAGTATCGTGCCGAGATCGTGTGGATGAATGCCTTCGACCGTGAATGAAAGCACCGCGGCCTTGTCCGCGGCCGTACCGATCACTCGCAGGCCGGGGATGCCCAGCGCCGCCGCGGTCGCCTTCGCGAGCAAATTCTGCTCGTGCTGGTGCACGGCGGCCGGCCCGAGGCTCTCGACGTAGTCGATTGCGGCCGCGAGGCCCACCGCACCCGAAATATTCGGCGTGCCGGCCTCGAACTTCCACGGCAGGTCGTTGTACGTGGTGCCCTCGAAGCTCACCGAGAGAATCATGTCGCCGCCGCCTTGCCACGGCGGCATCTCGCGCAGCAGCGCCTCGCGGCCGTACAGCACGCCAATGCCGGTCGGGCCATAGAGTTTGTGCGCCGAGAACGCGTAGAAATCGCAGTCGAGCGCCTGGACGTCGGCGCTGCCGTGCGGCACGGCCTGTGCGCCGTCGAGCAGGACCGGGATGCCGCGTGCGTGTGCGGCCTGCGTGATGCGCGCGACCGGCAGGATGGTGCCGAGCGCGTTTGAAATGTGCGCGGTGGCGACGAGCCGCGTGCGCGGTGACAGCAGCGCTTCGTACGCGTCGAAGCGCAGTTGGCCGTGCCCGTCGATCGGCGCGACCTTCAGCGTGGCGCCGGTGGCGGCGCACACCATCTGCCACGGCACGATGTTGGCGTGGTGTTCGAGCCGGGTGACCAGGATCTCGTCGCCGGGGCCGAGGCGCGGACGCGCCCAGGAGTTCGCGACGAGATTGATCGCCTCGGTCGTGCCGCGCGTGAAGATGATCTCCTTCGCGGTGCGGGCGTTCAGGAAGCGGCGCACGCGCTCGCGCGCGCCCTCGAAGGCATCGGTGGCCGCCTGGCTGAGTGCGTGCACGCCCCGGTGCACGTTCGCGTGCGAATGCGTTTCATAGGCGTCCACGGCGTCGATCACCGCGCGTGGTCGCTGCGCGGAGGCGGCGCTGTCGAGATAGACCAGCGGGCGCCCGTTCACGCTGCGCGCGAGGATCGGGAAATCGGCGCGCACGCGCGCGACGTCGTACGTCATCACACGAGCTCCCGTGCGATAACGGCGTCTTCGCCCGAGAAACGCCGGGCGAACGCGCGTTCGATCTCACCCCGCAGCTCGGGAATCGCGATGCGCGCGACCAGCTCGGTCAGGAACGCCCACTTGAGGAGGCTCTTCGCGGTGCGCGGCTCGATGCCGCGGGACAGCAGGTAGAAGAGCATCTCCCCGTCCAGTTTGCCGGCCGTCGCGCCGTGGCTCGCCTTCACGTCGTCGGTGTAGATCTCGAGTTGCGGGCGCACATCGGCCTCGGCGCCGGGTCCGGCGAGCAGGCTCCTGAGCGACTGGCGCGACGCGGAGCGCGCGGCGAGAGGTCGCATGACGATATGGCCATTGAAGGCCACGCGAGCGCGCCCGGCGGCGATGCCGCGGTAGTCTTCGGTCGTTTCGGTGTCCGGCGCCGCGTGCTCGACGACGGCATAGGTATCGTTCACCTGTGCGCCGTCGAGGGCTACCGAACTGCCATACCGGATGCGCGCGCCGCGCTCGGCGAGGCGTGCGTGCAGGGTGGTGCGCGCGGCCTGCGCGCCGAGCGCGATGGTGTCGAGCGCGTATTCGGCGTCGGCGCCGACGACCGCGCGCAGGGTCTCGAAGTGAACGGCCTGCGCCCCGAGCTGTTGCACGCGAACGTGCCGGACCTGCGCGCCGGGACCGATCCGCACGTCGATCGCGGCATTCGAGAATGTTGCGCGGTCTTCGACGCCGACATGTCGTTCGACGACGCTGAGGCGGGACCCGGCATCGGCGCGCAGAGTCAACGCGGGATAGGACGCGGACTCGGCACCCGCCGCCGTGGCGACACACAGGACTTCGATTCCCCGCTCGGCGCCGGCCGTCGCTGCGATCGACAACGCCTCGGGAGCGAATGCCACGACGAGTGCGCCGAAGCGCGTGTCGCCGCCCTCGAGTCCGAAGTCGGCGTCGAGCGATGCCCGGGTCCCGACCGTGACACCGCGCGCACTGCCGGGCGCCGCGGACAAAGCCCCGGCAAAGAGGCCATCGACGAACACGTAGCGATCGAAGCCGGCGATCGGAGCGGGCAGCACGCTGCGTGCGCTTTCGAGCGCCGCGGGATCGATCGTGAGTTGCGGCGCGAATCGCACGACGTCGAGCGGCTTCAGGTTGGCATAGCGCCAGTTCTCCTCGCGAGCGCCGGGCAAGCCGCGCGTTGCAATCGCTTCGACCGCAGCACGACGCACCGCGTGGGCGGCGATCGCCGGCGGCAGCGAATCGATGACTGCGGCGTGATCGGCGGCGAGGCGCGCGAGTGCGTTCACGCGGCGCTCGCCTCGAGCAGCCAGTCGTAACCGCGCCGCTCGAGCTCAAGCGCGAGGGAGGCATCGCCGCTCTTGACGATGCGGCCCCGCGACAGCACGTGCACGCGATCCGGGTTCACGTGATCGAGCAGGCGCTGATAGTGCGTGACCAGCACGATCGAGCGCTCGGGCCCGCGCAGCGAATTGATGCCCTGCGCGACGACCTTGAGCGCGTCGATGTCGAGTCCCGAATCGGTTTCGTCGAGGAGGGCGAGGCGCGGCTCGAGCACCAGCATTTGCAGAATCTCGTTACGCTTCTTCTCGCCGCCCGAAAAGCCCTCGTTGACCCCGCGCGACAGGAAGCCTTCGTCCATCTGCATGAACTTCATCTTGCCGCGAACGAGTTCGAGGAATTCGAAGGCGTCGACCTCCGGCAGGCCCGCCGCCTTGCGGCGCGCGTTGAGCGCCGCCTTCAGCAGGTACACGTTGTTGACGCCCGGAATCTCGACCGGGTACTGGAAGCCGAGGAACACGCCCGCGCGCGCGCGCTCCTCCGCGGGCAACGCAAGGAGGTCCTGGCCGTCGTAGAGCACGCGGCCCTGGGTCACTTCGTAGTCGGGGCGGCCGGCGAGGGCGTAGGCAAGCGTGCTCTTGCCCGACCCGTTTGGTCCCATGATCGCGTGCACTTCTCCGGTCGGCACTTCGAGCGCGAGCCCGTTCAGTACCTTGCGTTCGCCCACGGTGACATGGAGGTTTTCGATTTTCAGCATGATCAGCCCACCGCTCCTTCAAGTGTCACTGCGAGGAGGTTCTGTGCCTCCACCGCGAATTCCATCGGCAATTCCCTGAAGACGCTCTTGCAGAAGCCACTCACGATCATGTTGACGGCGTCTTCCTGCGTGATGCCGCGCTGCAGGCAGTAGAACAGCTGGTCCTCGCTGATCTTCGAGGTGCTGGCCTCATGTTCGACGGTCGCGGTCGCATTCTTGACCTCGACATACGGGAAGGTATGGGCGCCGCAGTGGCCGCCCATCAGCAGCGAATCGCATTGCGTGAAATTGCGCGCGCCATGCGCGCCCGGCAGGATCTTCACGAGCCCGCGGTACGTGTTCTGTCCGTGGCCGGCCGAAATGCCCTTCGACACGATCGTGCTGCGCGTATTCGCGCCGATGTGGATCATCTTGGTGCCCGTATCGGCCTGCTGATAGTGGTTTGCCGTCGCGACGGAGTAAAACTCACCGACCGAGCCCTCGCCGCGCAGCACGCAGCTCGGGTATTTCCACGTGATGGCCGAACCGGTCTCGACCTGCGTCCAGGAGATGTGCGAATTGCGGCCGCGGCAGTCGCCCCGCTTGGTCACGAAATTGTAGATGCCGCCGACGCCACGCTCGTCGCCCGGGTACCAGTTCTGGACGGTCGAGTATTTGATCTTCGCGCCCTCGAGCGCGACGAGCTCCACGACGGCGGCGTGCAGCTGGTTCTCGTCGCGCATTGGGGCGGTGCAACCTTCAAGATATGAGACGTGCGAGTCGTCGTCGGCGATGATCAGAGTGCGTTCGAACTGGCCGGTCTTCGCTGCGTTGATGCGAAAATAAGTCGAAAGCTCCATCGGGCAGCGCACGCCCTTCGGCACGTAGACGAACGAGCCGTCGGTGAAGACCGCCGAGTTGAGCGTGGCGAAGAAGTTGTCGGTGTAGGGCACCACCGTGCCGAGATAGCGCTCCACGAGCTGCGGGTGGTCGCGTACCGCATCCGAGAACGAACAGAAGATGACCCCAGCCTTCGAGAGTTTCTCCTTGAACGTGGTCGCGACCGATACGCTGTCGAAGACCGCGTCGACCGCCACGCCCGCGAGTCGCGCCCGCTCGTGCAGTGGGACGCCGAGTTTTTCGTAGGTCTCGAGGAGCTTCGGGTCGACCTCGTCGAGGCTCTTCGGTGCGTTCGCGTCCGCTTTCGGCGCGGAGTAGTAGGAAATGTCCTGGTAGTCGATCGGCTTGAAACGCACGTGCGCCCAGCGCGGCTCACGCATCGTCTGCCAGTGCCGGAACGCCTTCAGGCGCCAGTCGAGCAGGAACTGCGGTTCCTGCTTCTTGCGCGAAATCATGCGTATCACATCGGCATCGAGCCCGGGCGGCACGGTGTCCGATTCGATATCGGTCACGAAGCCGTGCCGATAATTGCGCCCGACCAGGGCCTCGAGGTCGGCGGCGTCGGTCATGGCGTGCCCCGTGGGCGTCCGATGATCTTCACTTCGTGCTCCAGGATCGGCAGGCGCGACGGCTCGCTCTCGAGACCGGCGAGCTGGGCGAGGGTGACGTCCTGCAGCGAACGCCGGATCGCGCCGTTCACGCTCTGCCACGCGCGCGACACGCGGCAGTGGCCCTCGATGTCGCACTGGCCGTGGTGGGACGAGCAGGCGGTGAGCGCGAGCGGCCCCTCGAGCGCGTCGAGAATCGCCGCGGCACTGATGCTGCCCGCGGTGCGGGCGAGCTGATAGCCTCCGTGCAGACCGCGCGTCGAGGCGACGAGCCCCGCGCGATGCAGCTGCTTCAGGAGCTTGCTGACGGTGGGCGCCGCGATGCGGGTGCGTGCGGCGAGCGCCGCGGCCGTCATCTGCGGTACGGGCGATCGGGCCAGGGCGGCGAGGATCACCGTCGCGTAGTCGGTCAGGCGGCTGATGCGCAGCATATAGGGGACCATTTTAGTCCTCTTTGCCGAACGCTGCAAAATCTTCATCCGCTATAATCGGCGGCTGAACCAGAAAGTCGAAAGAGGGAACGCGATGGACAAGGCAGGACTCGAGCGCGTCGCGCGCGCCATGGTGGCGAAGGACAAGGGCATCCTCGCGGCGGACGAGAGCTCCGGGACCATCAAGAAGCGGTTTGATGCGATCCAGCTCGAATCCACCGAGGAGCATCGTCGCACCTACCGCGAAATGCTGTTCACGACACCCGGTATCGGGCAGTGGATCAGCGGCGTCATCTTCTACGACGAGACGCTGCGGCAGAACACGCGTGACGGCCTGCCGTTCGCGGCATGGCTCGAGAAGCAGGGCGTCCTGCCCGGCATCAAGGTGGACATGGGCGCGAAGGCACTCGCCGGTTTTCCGGGGGAGACGATCACCGAGGGCCTCGACGGCCTGCGTGAGAGGCTCGCCGAGTACTACAAGCTGGGCGCCCGGTTTGCGAAATGGCGCGCCGTGATCGACATCGCGGATGGCGTTCCTTCGCGCTTCGGCATCGAGGCGAACGCGCATGCGCTGGCCCGTTACGCGGCGCTGTGCCAGGAACAACAGATCGTACCGATTGTCGAACCGGAAGTGCTGATGGATGGCGGGCACTCGATCGAACGCTGCGAAGACGTCACGAATGCCGTGCTCGCCGAGGTGTTCAACCAGCTCGGTCTCCATCGCGTTTATCTCGAAGGCATGGTCCTCAAGCCGAACATGGTGATTTCCGGCAAGAAGGCGGCGAATCGCGCGAGCCCCGAACAGGTGGCCGAGGCGACCGTGCGCACGCTCAGGCGCCACGTGCCGACGGCCGTGCCGGGCATCGCGTTTCTGTCGGGTGGCCAGAGTTCGCCCGAGGCGACGCTGCACCTGTCGCTGATGAACAAGCTCGCGCCGCTGCCGTGGAACCTCACTTTCAGCTACGGCCGCGCGCTGCAGGACGTCGCGCTCAAGGCGTGGGGCGGCAAGCCGGCGAATTTTGCCGCGGGCCAGAAGGAGTTCGCGAAGCGCGCCCGCCTGAACGGGCTCGCCAGCACCGGCCGCTACGCCGCCTCACAGGAAGCCGAAGCCGCTTGAGCGGCAACGGCGTCTCGTTCGCGTGACCGAATCACATCGGCCGACAGCGTCGTCGGCGCAAGCCGACGACGTGGTGGTCGAAGTGAAGGGCGTTCACTACGGCGTCGGTCGTCGCGAAATCTTCGCGGGTCTCGACCTGGTCGCGCGCCGCGGCCGGGTCACCGCCATCATGGGCCCGAGCGGGACCGGCAAGACGACCCTGCTGCGGCTCATTACCGGCCAGTCGGCGCCTGACTCAGGCGAAGTGCGGGTGTGGGGCGAGCGCGTCGCGACGCTCGCCCAACGCGACCTCTACGCGCTGCGCAGGCGCACCGGCATGCTGTTCCAGAACGGCGCGTTGCTCACCGATCTCGATGTGTTCGAGAACGTCGCGTTTCCGGTGCGCGAGCACACGAACCTGACCGAGCCGCTGATTCGCGAGCTGGTGCTGACGAAGTTGCATGCGGTGGGCCTGCGCGGCGCCGCGCGCATGATGCCGAGCGAGCTCTCGGGCGGCATGGCGCGCCGCGTGGCGCTCGCGCGCGCGGTCGTGATGGACCCCGAACTCCTGATCTACGACGAACCCTTCGTCGGTCTCGACCCGATTTCAATGGGCGTCATCGTGCGCCTGATCCGGCAGATGAACCGCGTGCTCGGCATCACGAGCATCGTCGTTTCGCACGACGTCCACGAGCTCGCCGCGATCGCCGACGAGAGCTTCCTGCTGTCGCAAGGCCGTTGTGTCGCGTCGGGCAGTCCCGAGGAGCTGCATCGCAGCGAGTCGGAGGTGGTGCGCCAGTTCCTCGACGGCGTGGCCGACGGCCCGGTGCCGTTCCATTATCCGGCGCCCGACTACCGCGAGCAGCTGCTCGGCGTCGACCGCAGCGCGCGGGCCGGGAGGGCAGCGTGAGCCGCGTCACGGCTCGCGATGGCATGGTGACCGGCAGCCTGCGCCGCATCGGCGCCGTCGGCGTGTTCTTCGCCGCAGTACTCGCGCAGTGCGTGCCGGCGCTGCTGCGCCCGCGGCACATCGTGCACCAGGTCTACAACGCGGGCGCCCGTTCGCTGATCATCATCATGCTGTGCGGCCTCTTCGTGGGCATGGTGCTCGGCCTGCAGGGTTTCGACCTGCTGCAGCGCTTCGGCTCCGAAGACGCGCTCGGTGTCGCGGCGGCGCTCGGATTGCTGAAGGAACTGGGGCCGGTCGTCACCGCGCTTCTTTTCGCGGGTCGCGCGGGCACGGCACTGACGTCTGAAATCGGCTTGATGCGCGCCACTGACCAACTCACCGCGATGCAGATGATGGCGGTCGACCCGATGCAGCGGATCGTCGCGCCGCGCTTCATCGGCGGAGTGATCGCGATGCCGCTGCTCGTGGCGATCTTCGACGTCGTGGGCCTTTTTGGCGCGCAACTCGTCGGTGTGCAGATGATGGATGTCGATGCCGGCGCCTTCTGGTCGCAGATGCAGGCGGCCGTGCAGCTGAACGACATTCAGGAAGGATTCATCAAGAGCGTGGTATTCGGTACGGCATGCAGCCTGGTTGCTGTGTACGAGGGGTACCATACCGAACCGACCGCCGCGGGCGTCGGGCTCGCGACGACGCGCACCGTGGTGACGTCGTCCGTGCTCACGTTGTTGCTCGACTACATCCTGACCGCCGCATTCCTCTAGAAGGTTCGACATCATGCGTCCCAATCGCGCACTCGAAATCGGTACCGGGCTCTTCGTGTTGCTCGGCTTTGCCGCGCTCTTTTTCCTCACGACGCAGTTGCCCGGCAGCGGCATCCAGGTCGGCGGCGCGACGGGTTACAACGTGACCGCGCGCTTCGACAACGTGGGCGACCTCAAGACCGGGTCGCCAGTGACCCTCGCCGGTGTGCGCATCGGCCGCGTCACCGGCATCAACTTCGATCCGACCGATTTCAAGGCGGTCGTGACGCTCGACATCGAGAGCCGCTACGACCGGATTCCGGATGACAGCGATGCGAGCATCCAGACGGCGGGCCTGCTCGGCGGCAAATATGTCGGCATCGGGCCCGGTGGGTCGGATACCTTCCTGCACGCGGGCAGCAGCATCGAGTTCACGCAGTCGGCCATCGTGCTCGAAAACCTCGTGAACAAGTTTTTTGCCAATTTCGCCAGCGGTCGCAAAGAGGACCCGAAACCATGATGAAACCCCTGACCACGACCGCGGTGCTGCTGGCCGCAGCGCTCGTCTCGTTGCCGCTGCATGCGGCGGATTCCGTCGATACGAGCGGGCCGGGGCAGCTGATCGAGACGACGGCGCAATCGATGCTCAAGGAACTCGACGCGCATCGTGCGGAGTACCGCAAGGAACCGAAGAAGGTGGAACAGCTCGTCGATGAAGTGCTGTTGCCGAACTTCGATTCACAGTATGCGGCGCGACTCGTGCTCGGCCCGCACTGGCGGACGGCGACGCCGGCCCAGCGGGATCGCTTCATCAAGGGCTTCTACAACTCACTGGTGCGCAACTACGGCTCGGCGCTGGCGGACTTCACCGGCGATCGGCTGAAGGTGTACCCGGCACAAATCGCACCGGACGGGCTGCGGGCCACGGTTCGTACCGAAGTGAAGCGCAGCAACGGTGATCGCGTGCCCGTCAATTACAGCCTGCGCAAGACCGACTCGGGCTGGAAGGCCTGGGACGTCACGATCGAAGGCATCAGCTACGTGAAGAGCTTCCGCGACGACTTCGGCGCGGAGATCGACGCGAAGGGGCTCGATGCGGTCATCGAACGGCTGGAGAAGGGCGACACGCCGGCGCCGCAGAAAAAGGCCGCATGATCCAGCTCGTCGAAACGGGGCCCGGGCGCCTGGCGTTGAGCGGCGGGCTCGATTTCGGCACCGCCTGCGTGGCGCACCAGGCCGGACTCGCATTCTTTGCCCATGGCGGCGCGCGCGAGTGGACCGTGGATTGCAACGGCCTCGAATCCGCCAACAGCGCGGCGGTAGCCGTGTTGCTCGATTGGCTCGCCGTGGTGCATCGGGCGGGCGGGCAATTGCGATTCGAAGGATTGCCGGAGCGCGTGCGCGCGATCGCCGGGATCAGTGAAGTCGAGGAGCTGCTCGAAACCGGAGTCTGAACCTCAGTTCGGCGGTGACTTCCCGGCAGGGGTTTCTGCTTCGTCTTCCAGATCGATGCCCTCATCAGCCGGCGCGAGTTCGACGTTGCCGTCGTGGATCGCGTACTCGCGCTGCTGGAAATAGGCGCTGCGCACGAACGTATACGGATCGAAGATGTCGTTCAGCTTGTCGGTCACGGGCAGCAGCCGCGCGCGCCGATCGAGCAGCCGAAAGCCGTCGAGCCCCCATTGCCAGCGCCAGTCGTCGACGTAGTGAACGGGATCGGCAAAGCGGTCCGCGACTCGCGCAGTGCCGTCACGCAGGGTCGAGGGCCCGAGGAGCGGCAGCATCAGGTACGGGCCCGCGCGCACGCCCCACTTGCCGAGCGTCTGGCCGAAGTCCTCGTCGTTCCGGTCGAGCCCGGCCGCGGTCGCCGGGTCGAGGAGCCCGCCGACACCCGCCACGGTGTTCAGCAGGAAACGCCCAATATCGTTGAAGCCCGCGCGTGGCTTGCCCTGCAGGAATTCGTTGATGATCGTCGTGGGGTAGTTGACGTTGCTCCAGAAATTGCTGACGCCGGTTTGCACGAAGGTCGGCGTGATCTTGCGATACGTGCGCGCGACCGGGCGCGCGATCGCGCGGTCGAGCCCGTCGTTCACCGTGTACATCGTGCGGTTGAACTTCTCGAGCGGATCGCGCGGATCCGGCTTCAAGGGCTGGGAGGTACAGGCGGCGAGGAGCAGGGCGGCGAGCGCCGTAGTGATGCGGAAGGGCATGGCGGGATTCTAACAGCGAACGGCCTTTCTCCGGACCTAAACTCCCGGGCGCGTGGCGCGCTGTTCCCCGCTCGCGCGCTCCGGCCGCTTCTTGCGATCCCGCTCCACCGCCTCGCGCACTTCGTCCATGCGCGCCTGGAAACGCTGGCGCTGCACGTCCGTGAGGTTCGGGGCGGCAAGGGCGAGTTCGAGCTGCTGCATCGACAGCGGCAGATTGCCGTTCGCGATGTGATATTCGCTCATGTAGAAGTACGCGTCGCCGGTGTCGCCCGCGGCGCTCGCGGCGAGCGCGATCAGGCGGATCTGCTCCGGCGTCGGTGGCACGATGTTGAACAGGTCGAGCAGCAGGACATGCGCCTCGCGTGCGCGGCCGGCTCGCATCAGCGCCTCCGCATAGCGCACGGACAGCGGCACGTTGCGGGGCGACAGTCGAAGCGCGTCCGAGAACGTGGCCAGCGCGGCGTCCGTCGCGCCCGCGGACATCTGTGCCTGCCCGAGCGTCGCCGCGATCATCGGGTTGCCCTGATAGTGTTCGTGCAGATCGTGCAGCACCGCGACCGCATCGGTCGCCTCGCCGTGGTCGAGGTCGGCGAGTGCTTCGCCGTACTTCTCGCCAACCCCCTGGTGGCCTTCGGCGATCTGACCCTCGTAGTACACGCGCATGTCGGAGTCGCTTGCGGCGGCAACGACGCGCGCCCGCTCGCGGGCGATCTGGTACGTGATCTCGGGCGTTGGCTTCGGCACCGGATAGTCCTTCGCGCGATCGCGGGACTCGGCGATGCGGTTCGACGTGACCGGGTGGGTCAGGATGAACTCGGGAATGTTCTGGCCCGAGAGCCCGGAGTGACGGCTCATCGTCTCGAAGAACGCGGGCATGGCGTTCGGGTCGAAGCCCGCGGAGGCGAGATATGAAATGCCGATGCGATCCGCCTCCTGTTCGTTCGAGCGCGTGTAATTGACCTGTTGCTGCGCCGCTGTACCTTGCGCCACGGCAATCGCGGCCTGCGCGGCGTCGCCACCGGCCATCGCCCCGAGAAGGATGCCCGCGATGACCATCGCAGTGGTTGCGAGGCTCTGCCGGCTCGCCGCGCGGATGCTGCGCGCGATGTGGCGTTGGGTCACGTGCGCGATCTCATGGGCGAGCACGCTCGCGAGCTCGGATTCGCTCTTCGTCGCGAGCAGCAGGCCCTGGTTCACGCCGATGAACCCGCCGGGTAGCGCAAAGGCGTTGATCGCCGGATCGCGTACGACAAAGAACGTGAAGCGCTCGCCTTCATCGGTGGCCTGCGCCGCGATCCGTGAGCCGAGCGCCTGGAGGTACTCGCCGATTTCGGGGTCCTCGAGGATCTGGCCCTGCTCACGCAGCTGGCGCATGACGGTGAGGCCGATGCGGTATTCGTCCCCGCGGGTGAGGATCGCGTCGACCGGGTTGCCCATGTCGGGCAATTCACTGCCGACCTGTGCGCCCGCGACCGATGTCACGGCGCACGCCAGCATCAGGATCCAGACCTGCTTCATGCGTGTTTCGACCCCCGGCCGGGGTGTTGGTTCAGGCCGGCCGCCCTCAGAGGATTTCCGAGGCGTGATCGGCAAGTCGCGAACGCTCGCCACGCACGAGCGTGATGTGCCCGGAGTGATCCCAGCCCCGGAAGCGGTTCACGACGTAGGTGAGCCCGGAGGTCGTTTCGGTAAGGTAGGGTGTGTCGATCTGCGCGATGTTGCCGAGGCACACGACTTTCGTGCCGGGGCCCGCGCGCGTGACGAGCGCCTTCATCTGCTTCGGGGTCAGGTTCTGCGCCTCGTCGAGGATGATGAAGCGATTCAGGAACGTGCGCCCGCGCATGAAATTGAGCGACCGGATCTTGATGCGGTTGCGCAGCAGGTCGTTGGTTGCGGCGCGGCCCCAGTTGCCGCCTTCCTGGCTCTGGGTCAGCACCTCGAGGTTGTCCATCAGCGCGCCCATCCAGGGCTCCATCTTTTCCTCCTCGGTGCCGGGGAGGAAGCCGATGTCTTCGCCGAGCGGGATCGTCACGCGCGTCATGATGATCTCGACGAAGCGGTTGCTCTCGAGCGTCTGCATCAGGCCCGCGGCGAGCGTCAGCAGGGTCTTGCCGGTGCCGGCGGGGCCGAGGATCGACACGAAGTCGATCCCGGGATCCATCAGCAGGTTGAGCGCGAAGTTCTGCTCGCGATTGCGGGCGGTGATGCCCCAGATGCTGTGGCGTTCGCTGCGATAGTCGCGCGTGATCTCGACCGTGGCGCTGTCACCCTCGATCTTGCGCACGATCGCCTCGATGCCCTGTTCGTCCTGCTGGTAGACGAATTCATTGGCCTGCCATTCCTGCACCGCAGGACCGGCAACCGTGTAGTAGGTCCGCTCGCCTTCTTTCCAGGAGCGCATGTCCTTGCCGTGCTGATCCCAGAAATCCGCGGGCAACAGCGCGTGGCCGGTGTAGAGGACGTCCGCGTCCTCGATCGTCTTGTCGCTGTAGTAGTCCTCGGCGTGCACGCCGACGACCGCGGCCTTGATGCGAAGGTTGATGTCCTTCGACACGAGCGTCACCCGCGCTTCGGTGTGCAGCGCCTGCAACGCGAGCACTTGCGAGAGGATCGCGTTGTCGCTGCCGTGGCCCGGCAGGTAGTCGGGCAGCGCCGAGGCAAGCTGGCGCGTCTGGAAATACAGGCGGCCCGACGAAGGCTTCTTGCCGTGGTTGCCCGAGTAGCCCGAGGGTAGCGCGAGGCCCGCGTCGATCTGGTCCTTCTTCGCGTCGCGCATCAGCTCGTCGAGGAAACGGCTGACCTGGCGCACGTTGCGTGAGGCTTCGGACAGGCCTTTCTTGTTGGCGTCGAGTTCCTCCAGCACGATCATCGGCAGGTAGATGTCGTGTTCCTCGAATCGGAAGATCGAGGTCGGGTCGTGCATCAGCACGTTCGTGTCGAGCACGAAGATGCGGCGCTCCCGCGCGCCGTCAGAGCTGCTTCGCCGCTTCAAGGACTTCCTCCGCGTGGCCTTGCACCTTTACCTTGCGCCATTCGCGCGCGAGCTTGCCCGTCGCGTCGATCAGGAACGTGCTGCGCTCGATACCCAGGACTTTCCTGCCGTACATGTTTTTCTCCCGGATCACATCGAACAGCCGGCAGGCCGTTTCGTCGGCATCGGAGAGCAACTCGAAGGGAAAACGTTCCTTCGCGCGGAACTTCACGTGCGAGGCGCAACTGTCGCGCGAGACGCCGAACACGGCGGTCTTTGCGCGCCGGAACGACGCGTGCAGGTCCCGGAAGTCCTGCCCTTCGAGCGTGCAGCCGGGCGTCGAGTCCCTCGGGTAGAAATACAGCACGAGCTTCTCGCCGACGTGGTCGGCGAGGCGCCATGGGCTGCCGTCGCTTTGCGGGAGACTCAAGGCCGGAACCTTGCCGCCGACCTTCACGACTTGACGGGCTCCATGATCGCGTCGAGGTTCAGCGAATCGCAGAAATCCATGAATTCCTCGCGCAGGTGCGCCAGGTGGATGCGGGTCGGCACGTTGACGATCATCTGAACCGAAAACATGGACGCGCCGGTATGCGCGGCCGCGTACACGCGGGTCGAGAGCTCGGCGATGTCGATCGCGCGGCTCGAGAAGAAACCCGAGAGGCTCGTCACGATGCCGGTCTGGTCGAGGCAGACCACGTCGATCGAGTAGGGCAGCATGTCGGTGCGCGCGCTGCGCGGTTCGGTGCGCTTCACGTTGACGGTGAGGCCGGCGGTTTCGCCGAGCTTCTTCAGCTCGGTCTCGAGTTTTGCGAGCGAGTGCCAGTTGCCGGACACGAGCAGCAGCATCGCGAACTCGGATCCGAGGTTCGCCATGCGGCTTTCACTGATGCTGCCCCCGCACTCGGTGATCACGCGCGAGAGTTCGTGGACGATGCCGGTACGGTCGTTGCCGACTGCCGAGACGGCGAGATGCTGCTTCACGGGGAGAGTGTACCGGGCAGCGAACGCAAAGCGAAACGATCTCGCGCGCTCGCGCACGGCCGCTTGCCTCGCGCGAGCGCGCCCCTTACCATCCTTTGACTCCCTCCCACGTTTTCAGCCGGACCCCAGATGTTTTCAGGCAGTCTCGTCGCGGTCGTCACTCCGATGCGGCACGACGGCACGATCGATCTTGCGGCCTGGGTTCGCCTGATCGACTTTCATGCGTCGAACGGCACCAGCGGCCTCGTCGTGGGCGGCACGACGGGTGAGTCCGCGACGTTGACCGGTTCCGAACTCGAAGAGCTCACGACCCGGGCAGTGCATCGTGCCGCGGAGCGTCTCGCGATCATCGCCGGAGCCGGCAGCAGCAGCACTGCGGCCACCGTGGCGCGGGCGGCGCGCCTTTCGGCGCTCGGCGTCGACGGCCTGCTGGTCGTGACACCCGCGTACAACCGGCCGACGCAGGAAGGGTTGTTTCGCCACTATGAGGCGGTTGCCGCGGCGAGCCGCGTGCCAGTCATCCTCTACAACGTGCCTTCGCGCACGGCCGTCGATCTGCTGCCGGCGACCGTGGCGCGGATCGCCACGCTGCCACACATCGTCGCCATCAAGGAGGCGGTCGGGTCGATGGAGCGCGTGCGCGAGCTCGTGCGACTCGCGCCGCCCGGCTTCACGGTGCTGAGCGGTGACGACCCCACAGCGCGCGAGGCCGTGGCGCTCGGCGCTCGTGGCGTCGTCTCGGTGACCGCGAACGTGGCGCCGCGACAGGTCGCCGATGTCATGGCCGCGGCGCTTGCCGGCGATTTCAAGCGCGCGGCGGAACTCGACGCCCGGCTTGCGGGTCTGCATGAGGCGCTGTTCATCGAGCCGAACCCGATTCCGGTCAAGTGGATCGCCCTGCAGCTGGGGCTCGTGCCTGCCGGGGTCCGCCTGCCGCTGACCGCGCTCGAACCCGGGCACGAAGCGCTTCTGCGCCGTGCGATGATGGCGTCGGGTATCGCCCCGGACTGCAAGGAAACTGCATGAGACATTGGCTGATCGTGCTGCTCGCCGCCGCGAGCCTCGCCGCCTGCAAGACGTCGGGTGGGGGTTGCGGCAAGCCGCCCGAATACACGAACTCGGAAAGTGTCCCGCCGCTGCAGGTCCCGCCGGGAATGGATGCGCCGAACACCCGCGGTGCGCTGCGAGTGCCGGAGCTCGACACGCCCGAACGCCCACGCAGCCCGAACGAGCCTTGTCTCGATCAACCGCCGAAATACGTGCCACCTCCGAAGCCGGCCCCGACGCCACAGGCCTGACGAGACTGATATCATGAGCGGCCAGTCGTAATTCATTGATTCCGGAGAGGTGGCCGAGCGGTTGAAGGCACTTCGTTGGAAGCGAAGCAACATCCAAAAGGTGTTCGAGGGTTCGAATCCCTCCCTCTCCGCCAGAACCGTCAACCGGGTTATCGAGGTCAGTCCATGGCGGCTCGCATCGGTTCCTCCGCGACGACCAGCCGCAAACCCCGCCAGGCCCGGAAGGGAGCAACGGTAGCGGCCATGTCGGGTGCCGGAGGGTCGGCTGGTGCGGGTCGCCTCCATCGCTGAGCCCATGAGCTACACCGCACTCGCACGTAAATGGCGGCCTAGACGCTTCACCGAAATGGTGGGGCAGGAGCACGTCCTCAAGGCGCTCGGTAACGCGCTGACCGAGGGGCGTGTCCATCACGCGTTCCTTTTCACGGGCACGCGCGGGGTCGGCAAGACGACGGTCGCGCGCATCCTCGCGAAATGCCTCAACTGCGAAACCGGCGTCACCGCCGAGCCCTGCGGCACGTGTTCGGCCTGCCGCTCGATCGACGAAGGGCGTTTCGTCGACCTGATCGAGGTCGATGCCGCCTCGCGCACCAAAGTGGACGACACCCGCGAGTTGCTCGACAACGTGCAGTACACGCCCGCGAGCGGCCGCTACAAGGTGTACCTCATCGACGAGGTGCACATGCTGTCGACCCACTCGTTCAATGCGTTGCTGAAGACGCTCGAAGAGCCGCCGCCGCACGTCAAGTTCCTGCTTGCGACCACCGATCCGCAGAAGCTGCCGGTCACGGTGCTGTCGCGCTGCCTGCAGTTCAACCTGAAGCGCCTGCCGGTGGCGCTGATCGCCGGGCGCATGGCGCAGATCCTCACCGCGGAAGGTGTCGGCTTCGAGCCCGCGGCGCTGCAGCTCGTCGCGCACGCGGCGGATGGCAGCATGCGCGATGGCCTGTCGCTGCTCGATCAACTGATCGCATTCGGAGGGGGTGCGGTCACCGACGCCGCGGCCCGCGAGATGCTCGGCACGATCGACCGCGATCGCGTCGCGGCGATCGCCGATGCGCTGGCGTCGGGAGATGCGCGCGCGTTGATCGAAGCGGCGCGTGCCCTCGAGGAGTGGGCCCCGGACTATGGCGCAGTGCTCGATGAACTGGCGGGCGTGCTCGTGCGCGTCGCGCTGAAGCAAGCCGTTCCGGGCTACGACACTTCGGAGTCGCCCGATGCGGCGCTCATCGGGCGTCTCTCGACCTCGATTCCGGCGGACGACGTGCAGCTCTATTACCAGACCGCGATCGTCGGGCGGCGCGACCTGCCGCTCGCGCCGGACCCGCGTACGGGTTTCGACATGGTGCTGCTGCGCATGCTCGCGTTCCGCTTTCCCGGTGGCTCGACCGCATCGGCGGGCAGGGCGGCGACGGCGCCTGCGCAGGCTGTGTCGTCACCCGCGCAGGCGGCATCGCCACCCGCCGCGCGGCCCGCGAAACCGGAGGCACCTTCGTCGGGCAGCGCGTTGACGGCCGCAGGCTGGCCGCAGCTCGCGGCGGCCCTCGATCTGTCCGGGCTCGCGCGGCAACTCGCCGCGAACTGCGCCTTCCTGGGTCGTCAGGGCAACGTCGCGCGCCTCGGCCTCGATGCGCGCCACGAGTCCATGCGCACGAAGGCGCAGGAAGAACGTATCGCGCAGGCGCTGTCGCGCCAACTGGGGGAGACGGTGCGTGTCGAAATCGAGATCGTCGATGGCGCCGTCGAAACCCTCGCGGCCGATCGTGCGCGACAGTCGGCGAACGAGATGGACGCGGCGCGCGCCGCGCTTGCCGGCGACCCGGCGGTGCGGGCGCTGCAGCAGCGATTCGGCGCCACGCTGCATCCCGATACAGTGCGGCCCACAGGCAAATGAGAGGACCCGGCATGGCCCAGAATTTCGGCAACATGATGAAACAGGCCCAGGCGCTGCAGGCGAACATGCAGAAAGCCCAGGCCGAGATTGCGAACCTCGAAGTCACCGGCGAGTCCGGCGGCGGCATGGTGAAAGTCACGATGACCGGCAAGCACGACGTGAAGCGCGTGCAGATCGAGCCGGCGGTGATCGGCGAAGACCGCGAAATGCTCGAGGACCTGATCGCCGCCGCCGTGAACGACGCGGTGAAGAAAGTGGAACAGCGCTCGGCTGAAATGATGTCGGGCCTGATGTCGGGGCTGCAGCTGCCACCGGGCATGAAGCTGCCGTTCTGAACGCGCCTGCGGCATGAAGCATTCACCGGCGCTCGCCGGCCTGATCGATGCCTTGCGGACGCTGCCCGGCGTGGGCCCGAAGAGTGCGCAGCGCATGGCGTTTCACCTGCTGCAGGAGGGCAGGGCCGGCGCCAATGCGCTCGCCGCCTCGCTCACGGCCTCACTCGCCGCGGTACGCC
This sequence comes from uncultured Pseudomonadota bacterium, assembly GCA_902826635.1. Taxonomy (GTDB): domain Bacteria; phylum Pseudomonadota; class Gammaproteobacteria; order Steroidobacterales; family Steroidobacteraceae; genus CADEFQ01. Next base: position 44,151 of record CADEFQ010000009.1, on the reverse strand, counting down.
GCTGCCATCGTTGTCGCATGTTGACCGAGGCCGAGCTGTGCAGCATCTGTGAGGACGTGCGGCGCGATGCCGCGCTGCTGTGCGTGGTCGAGTCGCCCGCGGACGTCGTCGCGATCGAGTCGTCGGGAAGTTTCCGCGGTCGCTATTTCGTGCTGATGGGCCACTTGTCGCCGCTCGACGGCATCGGGCCCGAACAGATCGGCGTGCGCGAATTCGAGGCCCTGCTCGGCGAAGCCGGGCTGCGTGAAGTGATCCTTGCAACCAACCCGACGGTCGAGGGCGAAGCGACGGCGCATTTTCTCTCGGAGATCGCGCGGCGCCGCGGAATTGCCGCGACGCGGATCGCGCACGGCGTGCCGATCGGCGGGGAGCTCGAGTACGTCGACGGCGGCACGCTTGCGCACGCGCTCGCAGGGCGCCAGGCGATCGGCTGAAGCAGGCATGATCCCGCACCCGCTCGACAATCCAATGTGGGCGGCGCTGACAGGTCGCCAGCGGTGGGTTGCGCTCGGCGATGGCAGGGTGCGGCGCTATCTCCCGGACGTGGCGCCCTTCCTCGCGTTCGCTGACGCGTCGGTCGATGCAGCGAAGGAAATCGACGATCTCGTGGCGCGGGGCGAGTCCGTGTACGTCGTTGGAGTGGCCCCGCACCACTGGCCCACCGGCTGGCGTGTGCTCGCCACCGGCAACATCCTGCAGATGTTATGCACGCGAGTGCCGGTGCCGGATGATGCGCCGTCGAGCGATGCGGCAACGATCGGGCGGTGGGCGCCACTCGCCGTGCGCGACCGGCCCGCGATGCTCGCGCTCACGGCACAGGTGTATCCCGAATTCTTTCGCGAGCGCACGGACGAACTGGGTCGCTACGTCGGCATCTGGCGAGGCGACACGCTCGCGGCGATGGCGGGCGAACGCCTCGAAACTGAAGGCCATGTAGAGATCAGCGCCGTGTGCACGCATCCGGATTTCCTGGGGCGCGGCTACGCGGCGCAGCTGATGGCGGTGCTCGCCAACGAGATTGCGGCGCGCGGCGCGACACCTTTCCTGCACGTCGGCGACCACAACCAGCGAGCGATCGACCTGTACCTGCGCCTCGGGTTCGTGGAGCGCGCGCGGCTCGCGCTGTGGAAGCTGCGGAGGGAGGCGTAGCGACGTGGTTTTCGGCTACGACATCATCGGCGATGTGCACGGACACTACGATCACCTCGAGGTCCTGCTCCGCCGGCTCGGGTACCGCGAGACCGACGGCGCGTGGCGCCATCCGGGTCGTCAGGCCATCTTCGTCGGCGATCTGATCGATCGCGGCCCGAAGCAGCTGCAGACGGTCAATGCCGTACGCAGCATGGTCGATGCCGGATCGGCGCGTTGCGTCCTTGGCAATCACGAATTCAACGCCATCGCGTGGTTCATGCCCGATCCCGCGCTTCCCGGCCAGCACCTGCGACCCCACGATGCCAGGGACAATCGCCGGCAGCATCGGGAATTTCTCGCACAGGTGGGCGAGGGGTCGCGCCTCCACCGGGAAATCGTCGAGTGGTTCAAGTCGCTGCCGCTCTGGATCGACGCCGGCGCGATTCGGGTCGTGCACGCGTGTTGGCACCCGCCCTCGATCGATTGGCTCACGCCGCGCATCCATGCCGACTCGTCCGTACCCGACACTCTGCATGTCGAGGGATCTCGCCGCGGCCGGCCCGCATATGCTGCGATCGAGTCCGTGTGCAAGGGACTCGAAGTGCCGCTGCCTGAGGGTGTGTCGTTTCGCGACAAGGACGGATGCGCGCGGCAAGAGGCCCGCATCAAGTGGTGGGAACCGGAATTGGACACCTACAGGAAGGCCGCCATCGGACCGCCCGACCTGACGGAACGTATTCCAGACTTGCCGTTCCCGGAAGGCTTGCGGCCGCCGCCGTACCAGGGGCCGCCGGTGTTCTTCGGCCACTACTGGTTCAGGGGAAAGCCGCAGGTGTTGAGCGACAACTGCGCCTGCCTCGACTACAGCGTCGCGAAGGATGGGCCGCTGGTGGCGTACCGATGGGACGGCGAGACGCGTCTCACGTCCAAACGGATGGTCTGGTCCAGATAGCCCGGCGAGCGCTCATCGCGGGGTGCGCGGGCGCTTTTCAGGCCCGCGCGCGGCGGTGAGCTGTTCATGGAGCCGTCGCATGCGCCGATAGCTTTCGTAGCGGCGCGCGGTGAGCTTGCCACTTTCGACGGCCGCCGCGACCGCGCAATCCGGTTCGCGCATGTGCCGGCAGTCGAGGAAACGGCACTGCGGCGCGAGCCAGGCCACGTCGGTGTACCCGAGGGTGTCGGGCTCGAGGTGCTCGATGGCGGGCGAGAAATCCCTCACTCCGGGTGAGTCGATCAGGCGGCCGCCATTCGGTAGATCGTAGAGGCGCGCGGCGGTCGTCGTGTGCCGGCCTTCCTCGGTCTGGCGCACGAGATCGCCAGTGACGATGCCCGCTCCCGGCACGAGCGCATTGACGAGCGAGGACTTGCCGACACCCGATTGCCCGACGAGTACCGCGGTTGCCGATTTGAGCAGGCCGAGCAGTGCGGTGATGCCGTCATCACCCACTGTCGTGCAGGCCACGGCGGTCGCACCGATCGTTTCATACGCATTCAGTTCTGCGCGCAGCGTCTCGTCGTGGCCAAGGTCGGCCTTGTTCGCGACGAGTACGGAGGCGATGCCGCTCGAGGCCGCAGCCGCGAAGTAGCGATCGATGACGAAATAGTCCGGCGCCGGGCGTGGTGCGATGACCGCGACGAGGTGCGAGACATTGGCGACGATGAGTTCGGCGCCGCCACGCAGGTTTGAGCGCCACAGCGCGGTCCGGCGCGGCAGGGTCCCGGTGACGTGCACCTCCTCATGGTGTGCATCGTGCGCGCAGCGCACCCGATCGCCACAGGCGAGGATGAGCTTGCGGCCGAGCGGGCGCGCGTCGTGTTCGTGCCCGGCCGCATCGCGCACCCGCACGCGCCGACCGAAGGTGGCGATGATTTCGGCTTCAAATTGGGAGTCGGCTGTCATGACGGGCGGCGGGCAGCGTAGCGTTTGCTAGAATTCGCGACAACTTCAGCGATGTGGCACCCCATGCCCGGCACCGAACACCTGATCTGGATCGACCTCGAGATGACGGGGCTCGAACCCGACTCCGACCATATCATCGAGATCGCGACCGTCGTCACGACCGCGCAGCTGGAATGGGTCGCCGAGGGGCCGGTGATCGCCATCCACCAGTCCGAGGAGGTGCTCGCCCGCATGGACGACTGGAACCAGCGTCATCACGGTGCGTCGGGCCTGCTCGCGCGCGTGCGCGCCAGTGAGGCGAACGCCGCCGATGCCGAGCGGGACACGCTCGCGTTCCTCGTGCAACACGTTGCGTCGGGCGCTTCGCCGATGTGCGGCAACAGCATCTGCCAGGATCGGCGGTTCCTCGCGCGGCAGATGCCCGCGCTCGAACGCTACTTCCACTATCGCAATCTCGATGTCAGTACGCTGAAGGAATTGGCGCGCCGCTGGGCACCGCGCGTGCTCGACGGCGTGGCAAAGCAGAACGCGCACCGCGCGCTCGTCGACATCCACGATTCGATCGCCGAACTGCGCCACTATCGCCGTCACCTGTTTGCACCGGAGTATCGGGGTGAGTAAGTCATCACCTCGCGCGCCGGGGTCGACGGACCTGCCGGCGCTGCCCGATTTCGCGGCGGTCGTCGCGGCCGCGGGGCGGCTGCAGGGGCGGGTGCGCCGAACGCCGGTGATGCGCTCCGACGCGTTCGACGCGCGCGCCGGGCGCCAGGTGGTCTTCAAGTGCGAGAACCTGCAGACGGGGGGTGCATTCAAGCTGCGCGGTGCGATGAACGCACTGCTCGCGCTGCCGCGCGACGCCGCCGTGATGCGCGTCGCCACGCACTCGTCGGGCAACCACGGAAACGCGCTCGCGATTGCGGCGCGCTCGCTCGGGCTCGCGTGCACCGTCGTCGTGCCGGAGGGCTCCGCGCGCCCGAAGGTCGACGCGATCGCCGCGGCGGGAGCGCGCATCGTCTATTGCAAGCCGGGATTCGTCGCGCGCGAGGCCGCACTCGCGGAGTTGCTCGCGCGTGAGCCCGCGCATGTGGTGCACCCGTTCGATGATGCGGATGTCATCGCGGGGCAGGGGACCGCGGCGCTCGAGTTGCTCGCCGAACCCATCGCATTCGACACGGTGATCGCGCCGGTCGGCGGCGGCGGGCTGATCGGCGGCACCGCGCTCGCGGTGCGTGGGCTGCTCGATGATTGCACCGTGATCGGCGCCGAACCGGCCGCGGCGGACGACGCCTACCGATCGTTCACGACCGGGACCCGGGTCGATGCGGGCGTGCCCGATACGATCGCAGACGGTCTGCGCGGTTCGATCGGCGTGCGCAACTTCGAGCTGTTGCGCCGCCATGTCGATGAGGTCGTCACCGTGTCGGAAGCGGAAATCATCGCCGCGATGCGCATCGTGCTCGAGGATCTCAAGTTGCTGATCGAGCCCTCGTCGGCGGTGGCGGTGGCAGCGCTCCTGGGCGGACGCTCGGCGCATCTGGGCGAGCAGGTGGGTGTGATCCTCTCGGGCGGCAACGTGGACCTCGACCAGTGTCCGTTCCTCGCGGGGCGCGCGTGACGGCAGCAGCGCCTCGTGTCGTGCACCGGGGCGGCTGCCATTGCGGCGCCGTGATATTCGAAGTCGACGCGCCGGCAGCGATCGAAGCGCTCGAATGCAACTGCTCGATCTGCCGGTCGACGGGGTTTCTGCACCTGATCGTGCCGAAGGCGCGCTTCCGGTTGCTCGCGGGCGAGGGAGCGCTGCGTGAATACCAGTTCAACACCGGTGTCGCCCGGCACTGGTTCTGCGGCACCTGCGGCGTCAAGTCCTTTTACGTGCCGCGCTCGAACCCGGATGGCTACAGCGTGAACGTGCGCTGCCTCGATCCGCGCACCATCGGGTCGCTTACGGTGCGTGCCTTCGACGACTCGGATCGCGAGGCGTCGGAGGCACGCATCAAACCGCTCACGGCCGAATGATCGGAGAATCGCATGGGTATCGCTGCCGATAGTGTGGTCGTTCTCGTCGCCCTGTTGCATGTCTGGTTTCTCGTGCTCGAGATGTTCCTGTGGGACAAGCCCGCGGGGCTGCGAACTTTCGGCCACACGCGCGAGGCGGCGGCTGCGTCGAAAGTGCTGGCCGCGAATCAGGGCCTTTACAACGGCTTTCTCGCGGCCGGCCTCGTATGGGGCCTGAGCCTCGGCGCCAATGGCACTTCGATCAAGCTGTTTTTCCTGGCATGCGTGCTGGTCGCCGGCCTTTATGGCGCGGCGACGGCCAGCCGCAAGATTCTCTTCGTGCAGGCGCTGCCTGCGGCGATCGGTCTCGTGCTCGTCTGGCTGGCGGGGTGAGGAACTACGTCGCGCGATCGGGATCCGACAGGAACATCCACGTCTCGACCACGGTGTCGGGGTTGAGTGAAATGCTGTCGATGCCCTGATCGAGCAACCAGCGGGCGAACTCGGGATGATCCGAGGGGCCCTGGCCGCAGATACCCACGTACTTGCCCTGCGCACGACACGCCTTGATCGCCATCGAAAGCAATGCCTTGACCGCTTCGTCGCGCTCGTCGAAATGCTTCGCAACGATGCCGGAATCACGATCGAGGCCGAGCGTCAGCTGCGTCATGTCGTTCGAGCCGATCGACATGCCGTCGAAATGTTCGAGGTACTGCTCCGCGAGCAGCGCGTTCGTCGGCAGCTCGCACATCATGATGATCTTGAGCCCGTCCTTGCCGCGCTCGAGGCCGTTCGCGGCGAGCAGCTGCGTGACTTCCCGGGCCTCTTTCACGCTGCGCACGAACGGCACCATGACCTGCACGTTGGTGAGCCCCATGTCGTTGCGCACGCGCAGCAGTGCCTGGCATTCGAGATCGAAGCAGGGACGGAAGCCGGCATCAACGTAGCGCGAAGCGCCGCGGAAGCCGAGCATCGGGTTTTCCTCGGAGGGCTCGTATTGGCGCCCGCCGATCAGGTTCGCGTATTCGTTCGACTTGAAATCGGAGAGACGCACGATGACCGGTTCGGGCGCGAACGCCGCTGCGATCTGCGAGACGCCCTCGGCAAGTTTGTCGACATAGAAGCGCACGGGATCGGCGTAGCCCGCCATCTGGCCGCGAATCTGGTCCTTGAGATCAGCCGAGAGCCGGTCGAACTCGAGCAGCGCGCGCGGGTGCACACCGATCATCCGGTTGATGATGAACTCGAGCCGCGCGAGGCCGACCCCCCGGTGCGGAATGCCGGCGAAATCGAACGCCCGATCGGGGTTGCCCACGTTCATCATGATCTTGACGGGAATCGGCGGCAGCGCGTCGAGCTCGATCTGCCGCCGCTCGAAATCGAGGAGCCCTTCGTAGACGTAGCCGGTGTCGCCTTCGGCGCAGGACACGGTGACCTCCGCGCCTTCCTTGATCCGGGAAGTCGCATCGCCGCAGCCGACAACCGCGGGAATGCCGAGTTCGCGCGCGATGATCGCCGCGTGGCAAGTGCGCCCGCCGCGGTTGGTCACGATCGCGGAGGCGCGCTTCATCACCGGTTCCCAGTCGGGGTCGGTCATGTCGGCGACGAGCACGTCACCGCTCTGGACGCGCGCCATTTCCGCCACGTCGCGGATCACGCGGACGGGGCCCGCGCCGATGCGCTGGCCGATGCTGCGACCGGTCGCGAGCACGTTCGAGCGGCCTTTCAGCGTGTAACGCTGGATCGTGCGGCCGGCGCGGCTCTGCACGGTTTCGGGGCGCGCCTGCAGGATGTAGATCTCGCCGGTCGAGCCGTCCTTGCCCCACTCGATGTCCATCGGTTGGCCGTAGTGCTGCTCGATCACGAGCGCCTGCTTCGCGAGCGCGACGATGTCGGCGTCGTCGAGCGAGAAGCGCTGGCGCTCGGCGCGCGGCACGTCGACGGTCTTCACGCGCTCGCCGCTGCCCGGTTCGCCGTAGACCATCTTGATCGCCTTGCCGCCGAGATTGCGGCGCAGGACCGCGCTCTTGCCCGCGCGCAACGCGGGCTTGTAGACGTAGAACTCGTCCGGATTCACCGCGCCCTGCACCACGGTTTCGCCGAGGCCGTAGGAGGCGGTGATGAACACCACGTCGCGGAAACCGGAATCGGTGTCGAGCGTGAACATCACGCCGCTCGCCCCGAGGTCGCTTCTCACCATGTGCTGCACGCCGGCCGAAATCGCGACGAGCGCGTGATCGAAGCCCTGGTGCACGCGGTAGGCGATCGCGCGGTCGTTGAACAGCGACGCGAACACCTCGTGCATCGCCCGCAGCATCGGCGCCTCGCCGCGCACATTGAGGAACGATTCCTGCTGGCCGGCGAACGACGCTTCGGGCAGGTCCTCGGCGGTGGCGGACGAACGCACGGCGACGGCAATGTCGCGGCCCGCGCTCATCTTGCGGAATGCTTCGAGCACGGTGCGCTCGAGTGCCGGAGGGAAGGGTGTCGACAGGATCCATTCGCGGATCTGCGCGCCGGTCGTCGCGAGCTTCTGCACGTCGTCGACATCGAGATCGGCAAGCACCTTGCGGATGCGCGCGTCTAGCCCGCCCTGCTGCAGGAACTCGCGCCAGGCGTCGGCCGTGGTGGCGAAACCGCCCGGCACCTTGACGCCGAGTTGCGCGAGCGCGCCGATCATTTCACCGATGGAGGAATTCTTGCCGCCGACGATCTCGACGTCGTGTTTCTTCAGGCTCTCGAAAGGCAGGACATACGTAGTCAAATGAAAGCTCCGGAAATCGGCTTGCAGGATACTTGCGGGACGGGCCGGGCAATGAAAGACTCGGCCGCGTGAGTCGACGAACAGTTTTCTTCGTTTCCGATCAGACCGGGGTGACCGCGGAGACCATGGGTCACAGTCTCCTGACACAATTCGATGGCCTTGAGTTTCGGCCGGTGACTTTGCCATTTGTGTCGAGTGTTGACAAGGCAGAGGAAGCCGTAAGAAAGATCAATCTCGCGGCGGTCGAAAGCGGTGTGAGGCCGATCATATTCTCGACGCTCGTGCAGACCGACGTGCGCGATATCGTGAAGCAGAGCAACGGCCTGTTCCTCGATTTCTTCGATGCCTTCGTCGGCCCGCTCGAGACGGAACTCGCGACCCGATCCACCCATCGGACAGGGCGTGCGCACGGTATTGCGGATCTCACCGCGTACACCGCGCGGATCAACGCGACGAACTTCGCGCTATCGAACGACGACGGCAGTGGGCGCGACTACGAAGCGGCCGATGTCGTCGTCGTCGGCGTATCGCGCGTCGGCAAGACGCCGACCTGCCTCTACATGGCCCTGCAGTACGGCATCTTCGTCGCAAACTATCCGTTCACCGACGACGACCTCGAAGGCGGACGCCTGCCGCGCGCGGTAGAGCCGTATCGACACAAGCTCTACGGCCTCACGATCAAGCCCGAGCGCCTGCAGCAGATCCGGCACGAGCGCCGCCCCGACAGTCGCTACGCCTCCCAGCAGCAGGTGCAGTACGAGATCCGCTCCGCCGAGTCGCTGTTCGAGCGCTACGGCATTCCCTCCCTCGATACCACCGAATGCTCGATCGAGGAGATCGCGAGCCACATCCTCGAAAGCGCCGGGATCGAACGCCGCGTTCGACCTTGATCGCGGTCACACCCTGCCGATCCGGGCTCTTGCGAAGGGCCTTGCCTGCGCTATAGTCATATTGCATGCAGACTGACGCGCTTGCCCCAGTCTCCTGGCGTGCCCGGCCCCAGAGCTTTGTCGCGCTCATGGCGCTTTACGAAAGCAATTACGTGCGTCTCGGCTGGCTCGCACACGATCCCGCTGCGCTCGCCGACCTCGCGGTGTCCCGGGTCGAGGGCGACTGTGAACTGCGTCTCAGAACCATCGAGCGCGCGCGCTACACGACCACGATCGAGCTGACTTACGCGCCACTCTCGCTGCCCGACCTGCGCGTGCGGGTGTACCACGACGCCCGGGTCGCGGAAGCCCAGGGCGCGGGGGAGACGACCGCGGAGCGCTGGGCCCGCAACATGCTCCTCAACAAATGGCTCGAGTACTGTGTCGAGCGGGGCCACCGGTTTCCATGAAGGCCCTCACCAACCTGCGCTTCGGGCGCGAGCCGGAGAAGGAAGCGGAAGAGCAGCGCGTCGTGCAGCTCTTTCGCAATCGTGCCGAGCTCAAGAAAGCGTACGCGTCGCTGCAGGACGAAATCCATCGACTGCAGGACCGGCTGAAGCAGCAGGAAGGGGCCACCGCACGGGTGCAGGAGATGCTCGAGGCACTCGAGGCGCGCCTCGCAGCGCCTGAGAGCGCGTGGCCGGCACTCGTTTTCTACCAGCTGCGAGGCCTCTGGAGCGTGGGCCGCGACCTGATTATCCAACTCGTGGCCGACCTTGCCCGCCAGCAGGAAGAGAAGGAACGCCGGCAGCACCTCACCGAATCAAACCGGCGACAGTTTGCGCGTCGTCAGGCGCTCGAGACGCAACGGCGCGAGGCGGAGACGGCCGCTGCCGAAGCCGTGTCGCGGCACGCGGAATCGCAGCGCAGGCTCGCGTCCCTCACGAAGTTCTGGCACTACTTCAAGCGCCGCGACCTTGCTCGTCGTCTCCACGTTCTCGCGGAAAACTCGAAGGCCACCGCGGTGGCGCTCGAAGAGGCCCGCAACGCGCACGATGCGCTCGCCTCGGAGCAGGCGGCGGAGTTCCCGGGCTTGTCGGTGGAGGCGCGCCGTGCGATCAACCTTGCCGCGATCGGTTACGCCGAAGCGCTGTGCCTGCGTCTTGCGCGGACGCCGCTCGTTGCGCAGGCCAGGGACGCGGCGGCGCGCCGCGAAGTGATCGACGATTATGGAACCCGCGAGGAATGCGAGCGCCTGATGGCGGACATCGCACGCGCCAAGTCCGTGCTGCAGCATCGCAGCCAGCTCTCCCAGGAACTGCGAGCGCGCACCGATCGCCTGCGCCAGCTCGCGCGCTATCGCGACAACGCCGACACCGTGCCGACGCCCGATTCGATCGGCATGGCGGAGGGCGACGTGCTCGATCGCGGCGCGCAGGGCGCGAACGCCGCGCGATTGCCGAACGTGCTGGCGGAAGACACCTGGGACCTGTTCAGGATCCTGCTGCGCTGACGTCGCCGCTGCGAGTGCGCGCGAGGAAGCGCCGTGTCGCCAGGGTCGCGTCGTCGAGCCACTGGTAGAACACCGGCACGGCAAGCAGCGACGTCGCGGCGCCGAACACGAGCCCTCCCATGATCGCGCGCGCCATCGGCGCGTACGAAGGGCCGGCGATCCCGACGGCGAGCTGGGCGTCGCCGAGCGCGAGCGGGGCGAGGGCCAGTGAGGCGGTCAGGGTGGTCATCAGGATGGGGCGCAGCCGGTCGCGGCTCGCCTGCAGGATGGCGTCGAGCCGGGCGGCCCCCGCGGTCCGCAGGTCGTTGATGTGGGCGACGAGCACGATGCCGATGTTGACGACCACTCCCATCAGGATCTGGATGCCGATCAGCGCCATGAACGTGAACGTCGTGCGCGTGACGAACAGCGTCCAGACGACGCCGATCGCCGCCATCAGGATCGAGGTGACGATCGAGATCGGCAGGATCGTCGACTCGAACACCGCGGCCATCACGAGGTAGATCATCGCGATTGCAAACAGGAGGTTGAACACCATCGTCTGGGTACCGTCGTCGTTCTGCTGCACGCCCCGGCCGAACTCCCAGGAATAGCCGGGGGGCAGCTGGTAGGCCGCCATCAACTTCTCGACCCGCTCCTTCACCACGGGCAGGGTCGCGCCGTCCGCGATCACGCCGCCGAGCGTGACGGACGTCAGGCGGTTCACGCGCTGGATGACGCGCGGTCCCCGTTCGATCGAGAACGCCGCGACGCTGCCGAGCTCGATGCGCTCTCCCGACGGCAGATAGAGCGGCAGGCGCGCGAGATCGGCGACGTTCTGCCGGTCCGATTCGCGAAAGGCGAGGCGCAGCGTCAGCTCACGGTCGGCCGAACGAAATTCGCGCAGGCGGTCGCCGCGTAGCGCCGCGGCGATGGTCAGCGCCGCGACTTGCGGTGTCATGCCGAGCGCGGCGGCCCGGTTGCGGTCGACGCTGATACGAACCTCGTCGTCGCCGTCGCGCGCCTCCGAACGGATCGACGTGAGGCCCTCGACGCCGCGCAGCGCGCGCGCGACGTCGGCGGCGAGATCGGCGAGGCGCTCGGTGGACTCGCCGGTCAGGCGCAGTGAAAAGCCGGCCGACTGGCCCTGGCCGTCGAGGCTGAAGGTCGGCTTGCCGATCAGGATCTCCGGCATTTGCGCGCTGACCCGGCGCATCGTTTCGGAAGCGGGGATCCGCATCGCGTCTTTCGGCGTCAGGAGCAGCACCGTGTTCGCGCTCGTCGTGTCGAAGCGCGAATATACGCTCTCGATGTCGAACTGTTCGCGATGGGCCGCGAGATAGGCCTCGACCGTGTTGACGGCGGCTTCCACCCGGTCGATCGGCTGGTTGCCCTCGAGCCGGTAATCGAGCACGAGTTCGCGGCCCGCGTCCTGCGGAAACATGTCGAAGCGCAGCAATTTGTCGGGCAGTGCGCTCGACGCTGCGATCAGGCCGATGGTCGCAAGGATCAGCAGGCCGAGGGCCGCGGCCGCGCGCCGCGAGCGTGTCAGCGTCGCGCGCAGCAGCCCGATGTAAGCCTCCTGCAGCCGCGCGAAATAACTGCCGTGCGCGATCGGCGGCGGCGCCGGGAAGCGCGACGTCAGCATCGGCACGATCGTCTGGGCGATCACGAGGGAAGCGCACATGGCGACGACGATCGGTATCGCGACGTGCGCGAGGAAGATCGTGATCTGGTTCGGCTCGCCGAACAGGATCGGCAGGAAGACGACCACGCAGGTCGCCGTGCCCGCGAGGGTCGCAACGCCCACCTCGCGCACGCCGGCGAGCGTCGCCGCCCGCGGATTCGCGGGATCGATCTGGCGATGGCGGAAGACGCTCTCGGTGACGACGACGGCGTTGTCCACCAGCATGCCGATCGCGAGCATCATGCCCATCATCGACATGACGTTGATCGAGAGATCGAGGAAATACATCACCGCGAGCGTCACGAGCAGCGAGAGCGGTACCGCGAGGCTCACGATCAGGGTCGTCGGCCAATGCCGCAGGAACAGGAACAGCACGATCAGCGCGAGCGCCGCCCCGATCATGCCCGCCTCGCCGACATCGGCGAGGGAGCGGCGGATGGAGGTCGCCTGGTTGTCGATCACGTAGATCGTGACACCCTGCATCTGCGGCAGTCCGCGCGCCTGCTCGACGACCTTCAGGACCTCGTCGGCGACCTGGATCACGTTCGCCTGCGTCGACTTGAAGATGTCGAGGCCCACCGCCGGGCGCCCGTTGAGGTGCCGCCGCACGTTGAGTTCGGGGCTCACGAGCGCCACCTCCGCGATGTCGCGCAGGCGCAGGTCCGGGCCGACCACGAGGTCGCGGATCTCCTCGAGCGAGCGCAGTTCGCCGATCGGCCGCACCTGGAAGCGCTGGCCCCGGTCGGTCAGCTGCCCTGCGCTCACCGAGAAATTGGCGCGTTGCAGCTTGCGCGCAAGCTCGCGCACGTCGATGCGGTGGGCGGCGATGCGGCCCGCGTCCACGAGCACCCGCACTTCGCGCGGCTCGACGCCCGCGAGCTCCACGCGCGCGACACCATCGACGCGCTCGATCGGTTTCTTGAGCGCGCGTTCGAGGAGCTCATATTGCGAGGACAGGTCGCCGTCGGCTGACAGGCGTATGGTCAGGATCGCCTGGTCGGCGCTCGATGCGGTGAACATCAGGATGCGGTTGGCGGCCGCGGGCAAGTCGTGGCGGATGGCGTCCAGCTTGGTGCGCACTTCGAATCCGGCGGCGTCCACGTCGGTGCCCCAGTCAAACTCGATCTCGAACGTCGACTGGTCGCCCTCGGAGCGCGAGCGGATTTCGCGGATGCCGGGCAGGGTCGCGAGCGCGTCCTCGACGGGGCGCGTGAGCGCTTCCTCTATTTCCTCCGGGGTCGAGCCGGGGTAGGGGATGGTCACCCCCATGAACGGAAAGGTGATGTCCGGGAACTGTTCGAGCGGCAGCAGCTTCGCGGCCAGCGCGCCGATCGTCGCAACGGCGGCGAAGATCATCACCGTCGTGACGGGCCGGCGCAGCGCGAAGTTCGTGTGCATCATGGGTGTGGAGCCGCCAGGCCGGAAGCGGGTGCAGGCTGCTCGCGCCGGTCGAGCAATGTGTAGAGCACCGGGATGATGACGAGCGTGAGCACCGTGGCGACCAGCATGCCGCCGATCACGGTGATCGCCATCGGCCGGCGCACTTCCGCGCCCTCTCCGAGGCCGATCGCCATCGGCACGAGGCCGAGGATCGTGCTCGCGCTCGTGATCAGGATCGGCCGCAGGCGCGTGCGGCCCGCGAGCACGAGCGCATCGTGGCGCGCGAGACCGCGTTCGCGCGCCTGGTTCACCGCATCGAGCAGCACGATCGCGTTGTTGACGACGATGCCGGCGAGCAGGATGAGACCGATGAAAGCGACCGCGTTGACCGTCGTGCCGGTCAGCGCGAGGCCCCACACGGCGCCGATCAGGCCCATCGGGATGGTGAAGAGGATCACGAACGGATGCCGCAGCGACTCGAACTGCGAGGCCATCACGAGATACACGAGGAAGATCGCGAGCGCGAAGGCCATCAGCAGCGAGCGAAAACTCTGCTGCATTTCTTCGGTCTGGCCCGTGACTTCGCTCGTGATGCCGGCGGGTAGCGCGGCGCCCGCCAGGATTCCGCGCGCGACCTCGGTGGCCGCGCCGAGGTTGCCACCGGCCGGCGCCGCCGACAGCACCGCGACACGCTCCTGCGCGGCGCGGCGGATTTCAGCCGGGCCTGTCGCGAGGCGGACGTCGGCGACCGCCGCGAGCGGTACGGCGCGCTCGGCGCCGGGGTTCACGATGAGATTGCGCACTTCCTCGATCGAGGCGCTGCGTGTGTCGACGCTGCGCACCAGCACGTCGATCTTCTTGTCGCGCAGCTGGTAGCGCGTCGCGACGTCGCCGCGCAGGCTCGCGACGACGCCGTCGGCAAGGGCCCGCACCTCGAGGCCGAGCTTCGAAGCGCGGTCCTGGTCGAAGTGGATCTGTATCTCCGGATGCCCGCCTTCGATCGACGAGCGCAGGTCGGTGAACGCGCCACTCGCTTCCATGCGCGTGCGCACCCCTGACGCCGCGGACTGCAGCCGGTCGAGCTCGTAGCCCGAGAGCACGACTTCGAGCGGCGTTGAAAGCGTGAAGAGGGCGGGGCGCGAGAACTCGTATTGCACACCGGGCAGCGCGTCGAGGGCGTGGCGCAACTGCGCCATCGCGGCGGCTTCCTCACGCGGTCCGGCGGGCTGCTTGAGGCGAATCGCCATCTCGCCGATGTTCTCGCCGGAGTCGACCGGGTTCGCATCGAGCCGGTTGCCGGTGCCCGAGACCGCGTAGACCTGGTCGAGGCCGGGAAGCTCGAGCGCGGCCGCCTGTGCGACGCGCAGCACCCGGTCGGTGCCGTCGAGCGGCGCGCCGGCGGGCAGCCGCAGTTTGACGTTGAACTCGCCCTGTGCGAGCTGCGGGATCAATTCCGTCGGCAAGCGCGTGAGCACGAAGCTCGTTACCGCGAGCAGGGCGACGGCGACGCCGAGCACCAGTGCGCGCCGACGCAGCGCCCACTCGAGCGTCGCGGGATACAGGCGATCGAGCCACGCGAAGCCGCGCTGCGTGACATGCACGGCGGGGGCGAGCACGAGGCCGCAGAGCGCCCCGAAGGCGCCCGCGAGCGCGCGCAGCAAGCGGATGGCGGTGACGAGCAACAGGCGCCACGGCCACAGGGCCCACGCGAAGACCCGTTGCACGCCGCGCGCGGTGGGTGCACGCGCGAACTCGCCGGGGCGCAGCGCCCGCCCGATGGCACGCGCGCGATCCGCGAGGAGGCCCACGCGCGCTGCGAGCTCGGGGCGCAACTCATCGAGCGGCCGGTGCTGTCCGGCCGGCTCGGCGCGCCACGCGGCCATCATCGGCACGAGAGTGAGGCTCACGAGCAGCGACAGGATCTGCGCGAAGGTCACGGTCAGCGCCTGGTCACGGAACAGCTGCCCGGCGATGCCGCTGACGAAGACCATCGGAAAAAAGACGGCGACCGTCGTCAGCGTCGAGGCGGTGACCGCCATCGCGACCTCGGCCGTGCCTTCGCGCGCGGCCTGGATGGGAGGCAGGCCCGCGTCGCGCTTGCGCGCGATCGCTTCGAGGATCACCACCGAGTTGTCGATCAGCATGCCGACCGACAGCGCGATGCCGCCGAGCGACATGATGTTGAGCGTGAGGTTGAAGCCGTACATCAGCACGAAGATGCCGATCACGGTGACCGGGATCACGATGCCGGCGACCAGTGTCGCGCGCGCATCGCGCAGGAAAAGATACAGCACGATCACCGAGAGCAGGCCGCCCCAGATCGCCGCATCGCTCACCTCGCTGACCGAGTTCGCGATGAAGGTGGACTGGTCGTAGACGGTCTGCAGCTTCGTGTCCGCGGGTAACGTCTTCTCGAGTTCCTTGACGCGGGTGCGCACGGCCTCCGCGAGCTGCACGGTGTTCGCGTCGCCTTCCTTGTAGACCGCAAGCTCGACGCATTCGCGACCGTCGAGGCGCGTGATGGCGGTGCGGTCCCGGTAGCCGTGCTCGACGCGGGCGATGTCGCGCAGGTAAACCGGGTGGTCGTCGATCGTCGCGACGACGGTGTTCTCCATCTCCTCGAGCGATTGGAACTCGTTGAGCGTACGCACGAGGAAGCGTTGCGTGCCCTGCTCGAGGCGGCCCCCGGAGAGATTGACGTTCTCGGCCCCGATGCGTGCCGCGATCGTCGCGACATCGAGTTTCAGCTGCGTCAGCCGGCCTTGGTCGACGTAGACGTGGACCTCGTCCTCGTAGCCGCCGCTCACCTTGACGGCGGCGGAGCCCTCCGTCGCTTCGAGCGCGGGCTTCAGCCGGTCGTCGGCGAAGCGCCGCAGGGATTTCAGGCGCTCTTCATGGGTCGCGCCGGTGGCCGCGAGATCGACGAATGCAAGTCGCAGTACCGGTTCGGTCGAGGGGTCGAAGCGCAACAGCAGCGGCCGGCGGGCGTCGGTCGGAAGTTGCAGCAGGTCGAGGCGTTCGCGCACCTCGATGCCCGCGAAGTCCATGTCGGTGCCCCAGGCGAACTCGAGCACGACGTCCGACTGTCCGGAGCGCGACACGGAGCGCACGCTGCGCACGTTCCGGATGGTGCCGGCCGCTTCCTCGACGGGCCGGGTGATGAGGTTCTCGACTTCGAGCGGCGCGGCCCCCGGCAACTCGGTGCGGATCGTCAACGTCGGGTACGAGAGGTCGGGCAGCAGGTTGACCTTCAGGCGCGACAGCGACACGACACCGAAGAGTGTGACCGCGACGGTCGCCATCGCGATCGTGACGCGGCGGCGAAGGGCAAGATCGACGAGACGCATGACGACCCCCGGGACGAATCAGCGGTTGACCGTGCGCTGGTCCGCGGCGACCTGATCGGCGGCGGCGCGCAACGCCGTCGTTGGTTTCGTCTCGAGCGAGACGACACGAACCGGATTGCCGCTCTTCAAACCGTTCTGGCCGACAATCACGATCGAGTCACCGGCTTCGATGCCGTGCGTGACTTCGATGTTGCCGCCGTCGGCGAGCCCGGTCGTCACGGCGCGCTGCACCGCCTTGCCGTCCTGGATCACGAACAGGCTCGCCGTACCGTCCGCTTCGAGGATCGCGACGCGTGGTACCTGCAATGCCGCCGGTTTGCGCTCGAACACGATGCCGACGCGCGCGAACATGCCGGGCTTCAGCACGCCCTCGCTGTCCACGAGCTCGAGCGTGACCTTGAAGGTCGCCGTGGCGGGATCGATGGCGGGAGAAACGAGCGTCACGCGGGCGGGGAACGCGTGACCGCCCAGGGCGTCGATCTGCGCCACGGCGTTCTGGCCCGGTGCGAGGCGCGCGAGTTCGCGCTCGGGCACGTACACGCTCGCCTTGAGCGGCGTCGGGTCGGTGATGCGGAAGGTCTTCGCGCCCTGCGGCACGTTCTGGCCGACCTTGACGAAGCGCGAGGCGACGAGTCCGGCGAACGGTGCGCGGATCTCCGTGTACGACAGCTGCAATTCGGCGAGTTCGTAGGTCGCGCGCAGATTCTCGAGATCGAACTTCAAGCCCTCGAACGCGCCCGCCGACACGAGGCCCTTGTCGTGCAGCTCGATCTGGCGGCGATAGTCGCGTTCGCTCTTCGCGAACTTCGCGCGTGCCTGGGCGGCTTCGAGACGCAGTTGGCGTCCGTCGAGGACGGCGAGCACGTCGCCTTCCCGCACCCGGTCGCCTTCCTCGACGCGCACGCGCGCCACCTCACCGCCCACGCGGGCGATCACGTCGGCATCGGCCTCGGCTTCGAGTGTTGCCGTTCCCGTGTAGCGGGCGACCATTTCACCGCGAGTGGCTTTCGCAACCTCGACGGGAATGGCGGGCGCCGCATCCGCCTTCGCGGCTTCGGCGGAGGAGCCACCGCCACAGCCCGCGAGCAGGGCGGCGAGTGCGGCGACGGGGTAAACGGCGGCGGTGCGCATGGCGGATCGACCTCCCTGAGCTGTCAGGCGAGGCGATCGTACTGCCATATGGTGTTGTAGTCAACTACAACACCATAGACACTAAAAACAAGGACTTACGGAGTGCGCGACACCGTTTTGGGCGCGAGGCCTTTGGACGGGCCGCCGACCATGTCCGCCATGACTTCGGTCGCCTGGTTCAGCACGATGTCCGTGGCGTCGTCGGTCTTGATCTCTTCGGCAGTCTTAAGCGGCGGTTGATTCAGTGCGACGCGACGGGCGTTCTCGCGCGCGAGCCGGTCGCGGTCGAGCGCAGTACGTTCTTCGCGGCGCGCCTTCAGGTTGAGCGAAACAGCGGTCTGCTTGCGGACCTGGTCGACGGCTGCGATATCGGCAACCAGCCAGCGATAGTCGGGATCGGCCGCAGCGCGCGCGCCTTCCTCGCTTGCGAGTGTCGCAGGCAGGAAGCCTTCGCGCTGCGCCGAGCGGAACGGCACGCCGGGGATACGATCCCACGGCAACGCCTCGTCGAGGGCGCTTTCCCCGACGTCGTCGAGATCGATCAGCGAGGCGAGGGGGACATCGGGCGACACGCCACGCAACTGCGTGCTCTCGCCGGTGATGCGATAGAACTTGCCGATCGTCACGGTGAGCTGGCCGTTGACCGGCTTTTTCACGTAGCCGTCGAGCGGCACGAGGTTCTGCACCGTGCCTTTGCCGAAAGTCTGCTGGCCGAGGACGATGCCGCGACGGTAGTCCTGGATCGCGCCGGCGAAGATTTCGGAGGCCGATGCGCTGAAGCGATCGACGAGCACGGCGAGCGGGCCCGCGTAGACCACGCCCGGTTCGGGATCATCGAGCACTTCGGTGCGGCCACCGGCATCCCGCAACTGCACGACGGGGCCACGGTCGATGAAGAGGCCGGTGAGCGCGGTGGCTTCGGGCAGGTAGCCGCCGCCGTTGCCGCGCAGATCGAGCACGAGGCCGTCGATCTTCTCTGTCTGCAGCTCGTCGATCAGCCGATGCACGTCGCGCGTGGTGCTGCGGTAGTCCTGGTCGCCGGCGTTCTGTGCCGCGATGTCCTGGTAGAAGCCAGGCACGTTGATCACGCCGATCCGGTAGCTGCGCCCGTCGCGTTCGAGCGTGTGGACCGACTTCTGCGCCGCCTGCGCATCGAGCGTGACTTTATTGCGGGTAAACGCGAGGGTTTTTTCCGCGGTGCCGGGGGCGGCGCCGCCCGGCAGTATGCGCAGGCGCACCAGCGTACCGCCCTTGCCGCGAATGAGCTGCACCACGTCGTCGATGCGCCAGCCAATCACGTCCGTGAATGCGCTGTCGTCACCCTGCGCGACGGCGACGATGCGATCGGTCGGCTTCAGCGTGCCCGCGACGGCGGCGGGGCCACCTTCGATCACGTTCATCACGGTGACGAAATCATCGATGAGCTGCAGCGAGGCGCCGATGCCCTCGTAGTTGAGGCTCATCTGGATGCGGTATTCCTCGGAGTTGCGCGGCGAGAAATAGCTCGAATGCGGATCGTAGGTACGCGCGTACGCGTTCATCAGGTTCTCGAAGACGTCCTCGGCCGACACCTGGTCGACACGCTTCAGCACCCGGTCGTAGCGCTTGCGCAGCGTGTCGCTCGCATCCGACCAGGTCTTGCCGGCCAGCAGCAGTCCGAGCGCGTCGTTCTTGACGCGCTTTCTCCACAGCTCGTCGAGTGCAGCCGCGTCCGCGGCCCAGCTCGCCTTCGCGCGGTCGAATTCAAAGGTTTCATTCACGGTCCAGTCGGGCTCCTTGTCGAGTTGCGCGAGCGCGAACTTGATGCGCTCGCGATTGCGCTGCTGGAAGCGCGCGAAGATCAGGTAGGCCGGTTCGATCTCGCCGGTGCGGATCATGTCGTCGAAGCGCAGTCGATAACGCTCGAACTCCGCGATGTCGCTCGCGAGGAAATAACTGTGCTGGCCGTCGAGGAAATCGAGGTAGCGCTCGTAGACCTGCGCCGACATGCGATCGTCGATGTCGGTGCGACGGTAGTGCGTGTCCTCGAGAATCATGCCGACACGGCGCGCCACGAGCCGGTGGCGTTCCGACGGCGCGATCGCGCCGGGCGGCAGGGCGGAGGTACCGGCCGGCGCTTGCGACGAGCTCGCGAGCACGGCGAGGACCGCGGCGAGTGCGGAGGCGAGAAAGCCGGCAGGGAGGCGGCGTGTGGGCATTCGGGGGCTCGTTGGAAGCTCGGTTACAATGGACAGTCTAGGCTAGAACGCAAGGCGGCAGGCGGCAAGCCCGTCACGCCGCTCACCCGGCTGGAGATCATGCGACCACTCGCCATGCTCATCGGAATCGTGATGGGATCGACATTGTCGATCTTCGTCGCACTTGCCCTCACGGCGATCGTGATGCTCTTCCTGCCCGAGCACGCCGACCGGTTCGCCGAGGAGCGCGGGCCGCTGCTGCGGGCGATCGCGCTCGCATTCGTGCTGACGTCGCTCGCCGCCACGAGTTTCATCGGGGAAATCCGCAACCGCGCCTGGCGCGCCGCCGCGCACCTTGCGCTTCTCACGGCGCTCGCGTTCGCCGGCTGGCTCTATTGGCCACGATGAACGTTCTGCATCGCCTCTCTGACAGTCGCCGCCTGCTTGCGGTTCCCGTGCTGTCGCTGGCGCTCGCCGCCGCGGCGCACGCCGATGCACCACGACCGCCCGCGCCCCAGGGATCGGTGGCTCCCCAGGTGTCGGCGCAGGTCTACGAGCGGCACATCGCCGCGCTGGCCGACGACGCGTTCGAAGGCCGCAAGCCGGCCTCGGCCGGCGAGGAGAAGACAGTCGCCTATCTCGTCGATGAATTCCGGAAGCTCGGCGCGCAACCGATCGGCGGCGGAAGTTACGTCCAGTCCGTGCCGCTCGTGGAAATCGCGCCGCTGCCGGAACCGGAGCTGGTCTTCAGTACACCTCGCGGCCCGCAGGCCACTGCGTTCGGTGTGGACGCGGTGGTATTCACAAAGCGTCAGGTGCCCGCCGTCGCGATCGAGGACAGTCCCGTCGTTTTTGTCGGGCACGGTGTAGTGGCGCCCGAGTACGGCTGGAACGATTATGCGGGCCTCGACATGAAGGGCAAGACCGCGCTGATCCTGATCAACGATCCGGGTTACGCGACGGGCGACGACACGCTTTTTCGCGGCCGCGCGTTGACGTACTACGGTCGCTGGACCTACAAGTTCGAGGAAGCGGCGAGGCAAGGCGCCGCGGCCGCGATCATCGTGCACGAGACGGAGCCCGCCGCATACGGCTGGGCGACCGTCGTGAACAGCTGGGCGAACCCCCAGCTCGACATGCAGAGCGCCGACGCCCGTGCGGGCCGTGTCGCGATCGAAGGGTGGGTAACGCGTGAGCGCGCGGCCGCGCTGCTCGCAGCGTCGGGCCACGATTTCGAGACGCTCAAGAAGGCCGCCAGCACGCGTGGCTTCAAACCGGTCCCACTCGACGTGCGTGCAAGCGGCCGCGTCCGCAACGTCTTGCGCAAGTCGAGTTCGGCCAACGTGCTTGCGGCGTTCCCCGGCAGCCGGCGGCCCGGCGAATACGTTTTCTTCGTGGCGCATTGGGACCACCTCGGGCGTACCCAGGGCGGCGAGGGCGATCAGACCTTCAACGGCGCCGTGGACAACGCGACCGGCGTCGCGGGCGTACTCGCAATCGCGGATGCGTTCCGCCGCGCGCGGGCACGACCGGATCGCACGGTGGTATTTCTCGCCGTCACGGCCGAAGAGCAGGGGCTCCTCGGCAGCGAATACTATGTGGCGCATCCGCTCGTTCCGCTCGCGAAAACGGTCGCCGTTTTCAACATGGACGCGCTCTATTTCGGCGGCCCGACGCGCGATGTGCGTGTCGTCGGTGCGGGCGCCTCGGAGCTCGAGCGCTATCTTGCCGAGGAAGCCGCGCGTCGTGGTATCACGCCGGTGCCCGAATCGCAGCCCGAGAAGGGCCATTTCTACCGTTCGGATCATTTCAACTTCGCGCAGGCGGGCGTGCCCGCGCTCTATGTGAAGACCGGGATCGACGATGTGGATGGTGGTCCCGCGATGGGGCAGGCGCGCGAGGCGGACTACGTCGCCAGGCGCTATCACCAGGTGGGCGACAACTATGAGCCCGGCGTGCAGCTGGGTGGCGGGCTCGAAGTAGTCGATCTCCTGTACGCGATCGGATCGCGGCTCGCGAACGAGACGAGCTTTCCGGACTGGAACGTCGGCAGCGAATTTCGCGCGGCGCGCGACCGCAGCCGCGGCGAGCGGCCCTAGCGTCGCAGGCGTTGCTTTTGCCAGATTTCCGCGCGGCCCGCGCCGGCGGTCGTGTTGTACGGATCCGAGCCGCGATTCAGGTCGTCGATTGCAAAGTTCTGGGTCAGCGCGAGGCTGATGCGCGTCAGCGTGTTGTCACGCTTCGCATCGGCCCTTGCACCCCGGGTCACGGGCCCGGCGGGCGTCCCGGGCGCCCGTTGCGTCATGTCTTTCATCACATCCCCGGTCTAATTCATTGTTCAACAAGGGAAGTGTCGCACCGCCAGTGCGCCGGCGGGACCGAGCACCCGGAAACGTGACGCAGTTCACATTCCCGCGCTGCGTCGCCAGGCGAGGCGAAAGCTTCGACCGGCCAACACGAGGGCGTAAGGGCCCAGCGCGAGGAGCCACCAAGGCAGGCCGCCATGGGCGAGGCCGACGAAAAAATCACCCCAGAATCGGAACAGCCCGCCACCGGCGTACGGACCGAGCACCTTCATGCCCGTGAAATACACGGCGAGCGGCAGCACGCTGACGCCGATGAAGATCGCGACGCCCGCGAGGATTGCTTCGCGCGCGAGCGCGGGGCGCGCACGGTACTTTTCGATGAACGACGACATGAAGGCTTATATTAGCGCGACCGGGTCGGCTATGAGCCATCCGCCATTGGCTGTAGTCTTGTTCGATGTCGCCATTCAGAACGGCCGTCATCGGCGTCGGCTATCTCGGCCGCTTTCACGCGCAGAAGTACGCGCAGGCCGCAAACAGCCGGCTCGTCGCGGTGGTCGATGCGAACGAAGCGGCGCGAACACGAGTCGCCGGGGAGACCGGTGCGAGGCCTCACGCGGACTATCGCGAACTCCTGGGTGAAGTCGACGCGGTGAGTGTCGTGACGCCGACACCCGCGCACTACGCGATCGCCCGGGATTTCCTGCGCGCGGGCGCGCACGTGCTCGTCGAAAAACCGATCACCGAGACTGCGCAGCAAGCGCGCGAGCTGATCGAGGCGGCGCGGTCCGCGGGGCGCGTGCTGCAGGTCGGGCATCTCGAACGATTCAATCCGGCGGTGCTCGCGGCAGAGCCGCACCTGCGCACGCCGCGCTTCATCGAATGCCATCGCCTCGCGCCGTATCGGGAGCGCGGGACCGACGTGAATGTCGTGCTCGACCTGATGATCCACGACATCGACATCGTGCAGTCGATCGTCGGCAGCCCGATCGCCGCGGTCGAAGCAGTCGGCGCGCCGGTGTTTTCCGACGAGATCGACATCGCGAATGCGCGCATCCGCTTCGAAAACGGCTGTGTCGCGAACACGACCGCAAGCCGCGTGAGCCTGAAGACCGAGCGCAAGCTGCGACTCTTCCAGGACGACGCATACCTGTCCCTCGACCTGCAGCAGCGCATTCTCACCGTGATCCGCAAGCGTGACGGGGGTCCCGCGGAGGGTCAGCTTCCCGTGTCGATCGAGGAGCAGAACTTCGAGCAGGGCGATGCGCTGCGCGCCGAGATCGAATCGTTCCTCGACGCCGCTCGCCACGGCAAGGCACCGGTCGTGAGCGGCGAAGACGGCTTGCGCGCGCTTGAAACGGCAATTCGCATCACGCAGGAAGTGGCGGGGAGCGCGCGGCACCGGCCTTGAATCGGGAGTGACCGCCCCCAAGTTGCTCCCATGAGCGCTCCATTGTCATGGCCCGTGGTGCCGACCGGCAGCCTCGACATCGATCTCGTCGGCGATTTCTCCTGCCCATGGACCTTCCTGGGTACGCGCCGGCTGGCGCGCGCGCTGGATCACC
Organism: uncultured Pseudomonadota bacterium; assembly: GCA_902826635.1. Taxonomy (GTDB): domain Bacteria; phylum Pseudomonadota; class Gammaproteobacteria; order Steroidobacterales; family Steroidobacteraceae; genus CADEFQ01. The sequence goes on along the minus strand of CADEFQ010000009.1, from coordinate 20,407 downwards.
TGCACGGTGTCACGGTGCGCGAGTTGCGCTGGCATCCGTTCCGGCTGCACCGCCCGGAGGTCGAATCCACCGTCGACTGGCGTGCGCATCTCGCTTCGCGGCTGCCGAAGGGCGTCAGCGTCGAGCTCGCGGAGTCGAGCCTCGCGGAAGCGGGTGGCGAGCTCGGCATCCGCTTCGATTTTTCGAAGCTCGCCGGCCTGCCGGACACCACCGACGCGCATCGCCTCGCAAAGCTCGCGGTCGCGGAAGGCCTGCACGGCCCCGTGCTCGATGCGATCTTCCGCGCGTATTTCGAGCAGGGCCGCGATATCGGCGACGTCGAAGTGCTCGCTGCAATCGGTGCGGAATGCGGACTGTCGGGCGGGCTGCTCGCGCAGCTTCGCGATCCGAAGGCCGGCTACGCCGAGGTGGTCGACGATGAGCGCCGCCTGTTGTTGCTCGGCGTGAACTCGATCCCGAATCTGCTCCTCAACCGTCAAGTGCTCGTCCCGGGACCCGCGGATGAGAAAATCTACGTGAAGGCGCTCGATCAGGCGTTGTTTCCCGTCGTCGAGGGTGCGAAGAAGCACTAGCGCGCGATCACGCGCAGACGGAACGGGCGCTTCCGGCCATCAGTTAACGGCTGTAACCTAGCCTGATGCTCCCGAATCACCTGCAAGCGACTTCCCGCCCCGTGACCATCGCCGCCACGCAGTTCGCCTGCAGCTGGGACGCGGCGGCGAACCTTGCCACGGCCGAGCGGCTCGTGCGTGAAGCGGCGGGGCGCGGCGCCGAGGTGATCCTGCTGCAGGAGCTGTTCGAGACACCGTATTTCTGCATCGAGCAGGACACTCGACACCTCGCGCTCGCGACCACGCTCGCGGAGAACGTCGCGGTGCGGCGTTTCGCGCAGGTGGCGCGCGAGCTCGGGGTCGTGCTGCCGGTGAGTTTCTTCGAGCGTGCCGGCAACGTGTTTTTCAATTCGATCGCGATCATCGATGCCGACGGCAGCGTGCTCGGCGTCTATCGCAAGTCCCACATTCCAAACGGACCCGGTTACCAGGAGAAGAACTACTTCGCACCGGGCGATACGGGCTTCAGGGTCTGGAAAACCCGGCATGCGCGCCTCGGAGTCGGGATCTGCTGGGACCAGTGGTTTCCGGAGAGCGCGCGCTGCATGGCATTGATGGGCGCCGAAGTGCTGCTCTACCCGACCGCGATCGGCAGCGAGCCGCCGCCCGCACTACCCGTGAATTCGCGCGAACACTGGCAGCGCGCGCAGCAGGGGCACGCGGCCGCGAACGTGATGCCGCTCGTCGCGTCGAACCGTTACGGCATCGAGCGCTCGCTGCAGGACCCCGAAGGGCTCTGGATCCGCTTCCATGGCTCGTCGTTCATCGCCGATCCGACCGGTGCGAAGGTGGCCGAGGCCGGCGAAGAGGGCGACGCGGTGCTCACCGCCACGTTCGATCTCGCGGAAATCGAGCAGTTGCGCAACAACTGGTTCGTGTTCCGCGACCGGCGGCCCGATCTCTACGGCGCGATCACGACGCTCGACGGTACGACTCCGACGCCGGCGTAGAGCCCTCGACGAGCGCTTTCAGGCTGGCGAGCCCCTTCGAGAACTCATCGCCGATCATGCGGTCCATGTTCAGGAAGAGGCCGATCAGTTTTCCCGCGTAGGAGCACTGCGCGTGCATCTTCCACGTGACTTCCGTCGAGCCGCCGCGCGGCGCGAGCGTGAATTCGACGACATTGTGGGCGACCATCGGCTTTCGCATGTCGAGATGCAGGGTGATGGCGCCCGGGTCGGTGGCGGATACGATTGTCACGCGGCCCGTGCCCACGTTCTTCCCGCCATCGAAGTCGTAGATCGCGCCGGGACCGCTGTCATTGCCGCTGAAGTGGCGCCTGATGTCCGGGTCTTTTTTTTCGAACGGGGACCAAGGCTCCCAGCGGCGAAGGTCGATGATGTGCGGAAAGATCGCGACCGCCGGTGCGTCGATGGTGACGGAACGACCGATGGTATGCGTGTCGGGCCGGGTGGCCGCGATGGCGAGAACGAGTCCGATGACTGCTGCAATGGCGAGAATGGCGTAGGGGAACATGGGGTCTCCGCGCTTGGTGGGCCGTTCACCCCAAGGACGCGTCGCCTTGCGCCATTCCGACATCGAGGCGATCGAGGTGCGCGCGAATGTGAGCCGCCTCGGCCGGGCTGTTGGCGAGCGCAATCGCACGGTTGAAGGCCTCGCGCGCCTCTTCGCCACGGTCGAGCTGCAAGAGCAGCGCGCCCCTGACTCCGTGGAAATGGAAGTAGCCGGCAAGTCGCTCGGCGAGCGGCGCGATCAGTTCGAGCGCCGCAGCCGGGCCGCGCAGTTTGGCGACGGCGACCGCGCGGTTGAGTGTGACGACCGGTGAAGGCTGCATCGCCTCGAGCGTCGCATAGAGGAAGTCGATCTCCGCCCAATCCGTGTCTTGCGGGTGCGCCGCTCGCGCGTGCAGCGCAGCGATCGCTGCCTGCACCTGGTAGGGGCCGGGCCTGGCGTGGCGCAGGGCTTTGTCGAGGAGGGCGAGCCCCTCGCCGATCTCCGTGCGGTTCCACAGCGCGCGGTCCTGCGCGTCGAGCAGCACGAGCTGGCCTTCGGCGTCGAGCCGCGCGGCCGAGCGCGCGTGTTGCAGCAGCATCAGCGCCGCAAGTCCCATGATTTCGGGCTCCGCGGGAAACAGCCGCAGCAGCAGGCGCGCGAGGCGAATGGCCTCGCCGCAGAGCTGGCGCCGCATGTCGTTCGTGTCGCCGGTCGCCGAATAGCCTTCGTTGAAGACGAGATAGATCATCGCTGCGACGGCCGCGACTCGCTCGGCTCGTTCCGGCGCGCCCGGCGCCTCGAACGGCACGGTCGCTGCCGCGACGCGGGCCTTCGCACGGGTGATTCGTTGTTCCATCGCGCTTTCGCCGACGAGGAAGGCGCGCGCAATCTGCGCCACGGTGAGCCCCGACACGATCCGCAGCGCCAACGCGATCTGCTGGGTCGCCGGCAGTTCCGGGTGGCAGCAAATGAAAAGCAGCCGCAGGATGTCGTCGCGATAGTCGTCGCTGTCGAGCCGCTCGGCGAGCGCAGCCTCCGTATCTTCAAGGTCGGACAGCAGTTCGTCCGGCGGCAGCGGCTCGTGTCGCCTGCGCCGCCGCGCGGCATCGACCGCGGCGTTGCGCCCGACGAGGATCAGCCATGCGGCCGGATCGCGCGGCGGACCCTTGACGGGCCAGGTCTTGAGCGCGCGTAGCGAAGCATCCTGGAAGGCTTCTTCTGCCGTATCGAGATCCCTGAAGTAGCGCAAGAGCGCTGCAACTGCCTGGGGGCGCGCTCCCGTCAGGGCCGCCTCGATCCACGCGAGGTCATTCATTCCGGCGCGACGCCCGCGCGGTCCGGCAAGTGGCTTGGATGGAAAACGGCGATGGGCCGCACTTCGTACGCGCCACCGGGGTTCGCGCGCGCGAGTTCACGCACCGTTTCGAGCGCTGCTTCGAGCGAGGCGCACTCGATCACGTAGAAACCGAGCAGTTGCTCCTTGGTCTCCGCGAACGGGCCGTCGAGCACCAGCGGCGGGTCGGAATCCTTTCGCAGCGTCGTCGCCGCGGTCGTCGGCATCAACCGCGCGACCGGGCCGAGCCGACCGGCTTTCGCGAGACGGTCCTGCACGACGGCGAGCTTCGCCATCACGGCATCGTCCTCGGCCTTGCTCCACGCGCCGACGACATCCTCGCGGTGATAGCACAAGACTGCGTAAAGCATCGAATCGCCTCCCGTTGACACTAGGACGTATGCGGCCGTCGCGCGCCGACACGGGTGTCGGCCGGACGCGCGATCGCGCGTCCTTGAGGGTACCCTATGGTGACGAGGAGGTGCCTCATGGCCAGCTACGTCGATGGATTCGTGGTTCCAGTGCCCCGCCGCAAGCTCGCCGCGTACCGCGCGATGTCCCGCAAGGGCGGCAAGGTCTGGCGCGAGCATGGTGCGCTCGAGTACACGGAGTGCGTCGCGGATGACGTCAAACCCGGCAAGTACACGTCGTTTCCCCAGAGCGTGAAGCTGAAGGCGAACGAAGTCGTGGTGTTCGCGTGGATCAGGTACAAGTCCCGCCGCCATCGCGACCAGGTGAACGCGAAGGTGATGAAGGATCCGCGCCTCGCCTCGATGATGGACCCCAGAAAGATGCCCTTCGACGGCAAGCGCATGTTCTGGGGAGGTTTCAGGACCTTCGTCGACATGTGAGCGGCGCCGGCGCGAGCGTCTCGTTCGCCGATCTCTTCAGCGCGGTCGCGCGTGGCTACGCCGCCTTTCGCCCGAGCTATCCGTTCGCGCTGTTCGACTGGTTGGCGGGGCAGGCGCCCGCGCGCGGCGTTGCGTGGGATTGCGCCACCGGCAGCGGGCAGGCAGCCGTCGATCTTGCGCGCTGCTTCACGCGCGTCGTCGCGACCGACGCGAGCGCGGCGCAACTCGCGCAGGCAGTTCCACATGAGCGAATCGAGTATCGCGTGGCGCCGGCCGAGGCGCCGGGGCTCGAGACGGGCAGCGTCGATCTGATCGTTGTCGCGCAGGCGCTGCACTGGTTCGACGTCGAGCGCTTCCACGCTGAGGTGCGCCGCGTACTGAAACCGCAGGGCGTCATCGCGGAGTGGTGCTACGGGCTCACCATTGTGGATGGCGAGGCGGTCGATGCCCTCGTGCAACATTACTACTCGGCCGTCGTCGGACCGTACTGGCCGGCGGAGCGCTCTCACATCGAGACCGGATACCGCGACCTGCCGTTTCCATTTGCAGCGATCCCCGCACCGGTGTTCTCGATGGAAGTCGAGTGGACGCTTGCGCAGTTGGCGGGGTATCTGCGCACCTGGTCTGCAACGGCTCGTTTCCTTGAGGCGCAGGGGCGCGATCCGGTAGTCGATCTCGAGAGGCGTCTCGAGCCGCTCTGGCAGTCACCCGGGGAAACGCGTCGCGTGAGCTGGCCCCTGGCGCTGCGCGTGGGCAGGGCGGCGTAGTTCCAGCGCTTTACCGTGCCACTTCGCGGCGGATCGGCATCTCCACGGCGGGCAGCGGGCAGTTTGCCTTGGTGCGTTGAATGAAACCGGGGATGTCGGCGCCTTCCATGGGCCGGGCCAGCAGGAAGCCCTGAATCGAACCGCAACCCGCCGTTTGCAGGAACTGCAGCTGCGCTTCCGTCTCGACACCCTCGGCGACGACGTGCTTTTCCAGCACCGTCGTCATGGCGATGATTGATTCGACCAGGCGGCACGCGGCGGTGTTGCGCGGAATCTCGGTGATGAACGAACGGTCGATCTTCACGCTGTGAATCGGGAAGTTTCGCAGGTAGCTCAGCGACGAATAGCCGGTTCCGAAATCGTCGAGTGCGAGGTGGACTCCATGCGCGGCGAGTTCGCCGATGGTCCGCGCGATCGTCGGGCCCTCCGCGAGGGCGCCCTCGGTGATTTCGAGGCGCAGTTCCCCGGGTTTCATGCCGCTGGTCCTCAGCGCGTCCAAGACGAGTTCGACGAAGCCGGCTTGCCGGAGCTGGCGCGCGGAGACATTGACGGATACGTACCCGACAGGGTGATGCGCCAGGCGCCAGGCCTCGAACTGCCGGCACGCGTTGCGAAGCACCCATTCGCCGACGCTGACGATCAGGTCGCTCTCTTCCGCCACCGGCACGAAGGCCGACGGCAGGCGTTCATCTTCGCCGGGGCCTGACGGCCAGCGGATCAGCGCCTCGACGCCGGCCATCTGCCGCTTTCCGCTTTCGAAGATCGGCTGGAAGAGCAGCGTGAATTCCTCACGCTCCAGTGCCCGGTGCAGGCCGCTTTCGAGGTTTGCCCGGGCCTGCATGCGCTCCTGCATCTCCAACTCGAAGAAGACCGCCTGCCCGCGGCCGCATTCCTTGGCGCGGTACATGGCGATGTCGCTGTTCTTGAGCAGGTCCTCGATCGTGCGGCCGTCCGCCGGGAAGAGCGTGATTCCAACGCTGGCCTCGATCCGGTACTCACGGCCGGATATCGTGAGCGGCGTGCGCAGGCGTTCGAGGACCCGTTGCGCCACCTGGCGAGCCAGGTCCCCGTCGCCCGCATGCTGGATGATCGCGGCGAATTCATCGCCGCCGAGGCGCGCAACCAGGTCGGCAGCCTCGAAGCAGGTCTCGAGGCGCCGCGCGACGGCGCACAACAGGTCATCACCGGTCGTATGCCCGGCCGTGTCATTGATGCGCTTGAAGTGATCGAGGTCGATGTACAACAGGGCGCCCGGCTCGTCGTGCGTCGAGCTTCGAGCGAGATGCTGATTGAGCTTGTCGCGGAAATGCTGGCGGTTCGGCAATTGGGTCAATGGATCGAAATGCGCCTGCTCGTACAGTCTCTCGGTCCGCTCGAGGTTCGCGAGCACGACCGACATGCGATCGGCGAAGTCTTCGATCCGGACCACCGCGGCGCATGCCGCGTCCGGCATTTCGGCATAGCCGACGCCGAGGAAACCGCAGATCCGTTCGCCCTCCCGCAGGGCGCAGATGCGGAACCGCTGTGCTCCCGCCTCGATCAGCGGCGCGAGGAACGTACGTACGCGCATGTCGGAGGCCTGGATTTCGATGCTTGCGTTCCCCGCAGTCGCCAGTCGTAGCGTCGTGATTTCGGTCGTCAGTCGCCGCACGGGCAATCGTTGGTCGCGATTCCTGAGATAGTCGTAGGACCGGCCCTGGTCCACCGCATCGACGCTACTCAGCAACACCGATACGGAGCGGCAGTTGAGGATTTCCGCGATGCGCGGCAATACGCTGTCCAGGATCGGCTCGAGCCCATGCGAATGCAACAACATCCGGTCAATCCCGGACAAGGCCTCGAGCGCGGAGAACTGCATCCGCAGATGCTCGGTCATTCCGTTGAATGACCGCGCCAGGTCTGCAAACTCGTCGGTGCCGACGAGTTCGACCGTTTCGGTGAATTCAAGCCTCGATACTTTCTGGGTCGCGTCCACCAGGAGTTCGAGCGGGCGCAATTGCCTGCGAATGAGCCGCAGCGACAAGAGGCTGACGACCAAAAGCGTCAGGATCACGATCGCGGGGAAGATCACTCGGGCGCTGTACAGGCCCGCAATGACCGATGGCTGCGGCTTGAACGCGATGATCTGCCACGACGAGGCGAGAAAGCGGCCGCCCATGAAAAGTTCCCAGCGGCTGACCAGCCAGTCGGCGGGCGATGATTCGGAAGTGTCCAGGTGCTGCTTCTGGCTGGCCTGCTGCCTTCGAATTTCGTCGCGAAGGCCGCCGGAATTCGCCGCATCAGCCTCGCTGCCCTCGAGGACCAGCACTCGGTCTTTCGAGTCGAGCACCATCAGGTTCGCATCGTCAGTCAGTTCGACGAGATCGCCCCAGAGCCAGCTTGGCACGAGTTCCACGTACAGCACGGCGCCACTCGGGAGTCTGCGGGCGAGTGTGACCGAGACGCGGCCACTGTCGTCATATCCCCATAGCACGACTGGCTCGAACTTGGCCAAGCCCTGCAGCTGCATCGCGCTCATCTGCGGTGGCGTCTGCTCGATGCGGCCGAACTTCTGTCCGGTCGCGAGGCGTCGCACACTTCGGGCCCAGACGTAGCGTCTCACCTGATCGTCGATCCACTGGTCGTCCGGCGACTGCTGGGCAGCGGCAATCAGACCTTGCAGTACGTCGTCCGCGCTTCCGAGGCGGCCGATCAGCCCCATTCCGTAACTGCGCACCAGGGCGTTCAGGTCCCGCTGGTCCTTCTGCCTCAGCAGGTCGCTGAACTCGCGCAGCAGGACACCGCTCGCCAGGGACAGCGGAATGAACGCACACAGCACGAAGATGCTGACGACACGAAAGCCGAATCTGCTTCCAGTGAGAGAGCGCAGGGTAGCGCGCATGACTTCAGTAACCTGCAGCCGTTCCGATATAGCCGCCGTCATTGGCGAGGACGATGTCGTCCCTGCTTTGCTTCGCGGTAAACGGCGGGACAGACCTGCCGTCCGGCCCCATGCTGTAAAGATCGTACTGGCTGTTCACCGGAACCAGGTTCTTGTCCTTGCGCATCGCTCCCTTGCCGACCAGGCCGTCAAATGAAAGGTAGACATAGGCATTTCCCCACGGATCGCGCATGTCCGCTGCGCCGATGGCGAGCAAGTTCGGCGGCGGACTGCCCGCATTCAAGATGAACCTCTGGATCCTCAGGTGAATGTCGCCGATGTCGGCGATCGCGGAAGCCGTACGGCTGCGCTCAACGTAAGTCCGATAGGTCGGCACGGCGACGGCTGCAAGGATGGCTGCGATCGCAATCGCAAACATCAGTTCGAGCAATGTGAAGCCGGAATTCCGGGACACCTGCAACTCCAAGCGCTGACACACCCGAGCGGAAAACTCGCAGGCCTTGCCTCATCGCGCGTAGAGGCAAGCGCCGAGCGAGTCTAGGGTGGGGCTGCCCCGAAAGGCGTGCGACGGAGCAGAAACCGCGAGATGCCGCTATCCAGCTGTTGAAAAAGTGATCCAGTTCACAGCGGCGCAAGTCTTCGATCCCGATACAAACGGTGTCGTGAGGGGGGGCAGTGGAGTCGTGCAGCCGGACAGGCTATTCGCCCGCTGCAGGCGCAAGGCGCAGCACGACCTTGCCAACGAAGTTGCCCGCCGCGAGGAGTCGCAGCGCTTCGTCGCCTTGTTCCAGCGGGTACACGCGGTTAATCACGGGATGCAGCCTGTGAGTGGCGATGAATTCGGCCATGCGCTGATAGTCGGCGCGCGAGCCCACGAAAATGCCGCGCGCCCGCGCGTTCTTCATCAACAGGCCGAGGGAAGGGATCTTGCCTTCATAGCCTGAGAGCCCACCCACGATGGAAAGCGCGCCGCCGAACGCGAGGCTCGTGACCGAATGGGCCAGCGTGTCCTTGCCGCCCACATCGATGACGAGGTCCGCGCCGCGGCCCTGGGTGAGTTCAAGCACTTTGTCCGACCAGTCAGGATGGGTGTGATAGTTGATGCCGTCGCGTGTTCCAAGAGACTGCATGCGACGCAGTTTGTCGTCCGAACTGCTCGTAACGATGACCCTCGCGCCCATCGCCGATGCGAACAGCGCCGCGAACGTGGAAACGCCGCCCGTGCCCTGGACGACCACGACGTCCCCAGCGTCAAGCTGGCCGTTCGCCGTGACCGCGGTCCATGCCGTGAGACCGGCCGTCGGCAGAGTTGCGGCCTCCTCGTAGCTCAGACCAGCAGGGGCCCGTGCGACGGCGGTGTCGTCGAGGACAATGTAGTCTCCCAGCACGCCGTCCATGGTCCAGCCGTGCACGTTTTTTACCTTGTCTTCGGTGAATGGGCCGCCGGTCCAGTCGTTGAAATACAGACTGGTGACACGCATTCCCTTGCGAAACCCGCTGACGTCCTTGCCCACCGCGATGACGTCTCCTGCGCCATCGGATGCGACGACGCGTCCGCTCATGTCAGCACTCGGGTCCGGCTTGAGCAGATCGAGGTCGCCGTGATTGAGCGCGACCGCACGCACATGCACGAGAACCTGCCGACGCCCAAGCGCGGGCACCGGTGCTTCGATGAGTTTCCAGCGATATCCCGGGATTGCTTTCTCCAGCACGACCTTGCGCGTGGTGGTCGGATGGTCCGCCGAGTCGGCGGCCAGGGGCGGCGTTGCGAAGCATCCTGCCAGGCTGATGACCAGTGCGTAGCGGGTTTGCCGGAAAAGCATGGTCATTACGGGTGACTGATGTCTTTCAGCATGAAGACGAGGAACTTCACCGGCAAGGTCTCGCTCGCATTCGCGGAGACCTGGTGAAGGTCATCGGGGTTTTCGTAGAACGTCTCACCCGACTGGAGGGTCATCGCTTTCTGACCTGCGACCTGCATGCGCAGTGTGCCTTCCAGCACATATACGAATACGTGTGCATTGTGGCGGTGCGGCGGCGACGCGCCGCCCGGGGGATATTCCACAGTCATCATGACGGCCTCCTTGCCGGGCAGGTCGGGAAGTTCCCGCGTCAGGAGCGATGCCACGACAGCCTCCGGTTTGGGCTCGTCGGCTGATGGGCGGGCACCAGGAACAATTGCCAGGACCAGCCCGAGCATTGAAATCCGGATCGCATCCATGTTCATCTCCATAACATCCGTTCCGCCAGATCGGATTTCGGGCGCACCTGTCGTCAAAGGGGGCGAACCGGTCGATCTTTGCGCGAACAAGCTCCGATGAGTCATCACTGGCGAATGGGTGTAACGTGTGTGTCGGCGCCAGTTTTATCAGCACGAGGGGTGACATGCGAATCCTTGCCCTGACCGTCGTGGCGATTGGGATGGCAGCTTGCTCCAAAACACCGCCGCCCGAACCGGCATCTGCAGTAGCCAGGCAAAGCGTGGTCGACTGGCCCTCTTATAACCGCACGCTTACCTCGGAGCGCTTCGCTCCGCTCGACGCCATCAATCGTGCGAACGTCTCCATGTTGCGCGTTGCCTGCACCTACGATCTGGGCATCGATACCAGTTTCCAGACCGGCCCGATCGTTGTTGGCGAGGTGTTGTACGGAACCAGCGAGAAGGATACTTTCGCCATCGACGCCGCTACCTGCACCGAGCGATGGCGTGTCAAGGAGGACGTCGCGGACTCCTATCTCAGGGTCAATCGGGGTGCCGCCTACCTCGACGGCCGGCTGTTTCGCGGCCTGCAAGATGGCCGGGTAGTCGCGTACGAGGCCAAGAACGGCAGCAAGTTGTGGGAGACGCGAATCGCCGACCCCAAGATCGGCGAGAGTGTGCCCGCTGCACCCATTGCCTGGAATGGCATGGTCTTCATCGGTCAGGCCGGTGGCGACAATTACGGCGTCAAGGGGCGCATGTACGCGCTCGATGCGGCTACCGGCAAGCAGCTGTGGGAAACCTGGCTGGTGCCGCGCGAGGAGGACCGAAGCGCGCCCGTGGCTGACATCGCCAAGGTCGCTGCGCCGACGTGGCGCAACGCGAAGCAGATCCCCATTGCTGGCGGCGCCACCTGGACTTCGTACACGCTCGATCCCGATACCGGGCTGCTGTACGTCCCCGGCGGCAATCCGGCGCCCGACTTCCTCAAGGAAATGCGACCCGGCGACAACCTGTTCACCAACTCTGTCGTGGTGCTCGAAGCGCGCACCGGCACTTATCGGCGCCACTTTTCGCTGGTGCCGGAAGACTTCCATGATTGGGACGTGTCGGGTGCACCCACGCTGGTGCGTACTCGCGGCGGGCGCTCGCTGATGGCCGCCGCCCCGAAGGACGGTCTTCTCTACGCCCACGATCTTGCGAGTGGCGCACGGCTGTACCAGACCGCGATTACCCGCCGCGAGAATACCGAGGCGCCGTTGACCGCCGCCGGCACGCACTTCTGTCCGGGTACGCAAGGCGGTTCGGAATGGAACGGTCCGGCTTATAGTCCGGATACGAACCTGCTCTATTCCGGTACCGTCGACTGGTGCGCCACCGTCAAGATCGCCGACGAAAGGAAGGCCGCGAGTGTTTCGTACGGCCAACCCTGGAGCGGTTCGGCGGACGAGAAGAACGCGTTCGGAGCGTTCGACCCCAAGGAGCAATGGGGCGGCTGGATCCATGCCGTCGACGCGGATAGCGGCGAAGTGCGCTGGAAGTTTCGCACGCCGGCACCCGTGCTCGCCGCGGTCACGCCCACCGCAGGTGGCTTGGTATTCGCCGCCGACATGGACGGCACTGCTTTCGCCTTCGATGCCGACAACGGCAAGGTGCTCTGGAAGGCGCAGGTGGACGGCGCCACCGGCGGCGGTGTGATCACTTACGCAATCAACGGGATCCAGCGCGTCGCGTTTGTCGCTGGTACCAACTCGCCAATCTGGCCGGTAGAAAAGAAAACCGCGAAAATCGTGGTCTTCGCTCTCAGCAAGTAGCGAGTCTTGCGTCTAGCCAAGATGGCTTGGCCGACCCAGTGCGCGGGCGCGCAAGTTCGCATCAGGGGTGACCCGGAACGGGTCATTCATACGTCGGGCAGGCCGCGCTCCATTCTTCGTTTGGTTGACTCGCGCGCCGGACGCTGGCCAACGTCGCCGGCTGCCCGGTGAGAATCAGGCCCACACTGAAGACCGAATAGGCGCCCGCGACCGCCGCATCGTGCGCGTAGACGCTGAGGCCAAACGGCGCGCGCCCCGGCGCGACGACGTTGAAGACTCTCACCACATCGGTCGCGCCGCCATAGGATTGGCACGCCACCAGCGTCAGCGTCGCGCCGCGTCCTTTCAGGGCTTCGACGACATCGTAGGGCACGAGATCGCCGCCGCCGTCCCACTGGAACGCAAGCGCAGGGGGCGCGCGCGTGACGTTCGCGCCGAGATCGGCGCCAAGCTTCCCGGACGCGACGGCGTCCGCCTGCGGAGCGCCCCAACGCACCTTGGTGACGCGGCTACGAACGGCGTCCAGATCCACGGCGCCCGCGTTCGCTGGCGCCGCCGCGAGAATCGCTTCCGCGAGCGGCCCCGCGGCGACGATCTTCTCCCAATTCTGCGCGCAGGCGCTCTGCGCCCAATTTTGCGATTGCGGATTCGCCGCGATGGTCTCGCGCACACAGCGCGCCAGGTATTGCGCTTGTGTTTCGACGCCGGCGGCCGCGGACTGCGCTTGCGCAGGGGTGGCGCCGTCAGCTGACGGCGTTCCGGCCGGTCCACACGCAACGAGGACCGCGGCCGTCGCAAACATCGTCATCAAGCTGCGCATGTTCTGCCTCCTCGATCGCCGGGAGATTGAGCCAAAAGCCATCACCAGGCGATAGCCACACGGTGTCCCGCACATTCTTTCGGACTGGGGCTTACCCTTTATACCGTCATTGTGGAGGCCTTCCCTGGCCTCTCAGCCGGGGAAGGACTTCAGTTGGTGGAGGCGGGGGGAATCGAACCCCCGTCCGCAAGTCCTAGACTTCAGGATCTACGTACGTAGCTCTCTCATTGTTTCTCGCCTCACGCTACCCGAGGAGCAGGGAAGACGCTCGGCCAGCGGACGGTATCTCTTAACGGAACCACCCCGTCGCACGGAGGCCCGCGATCCTATGAGCGCGTCCCCTGATTCAGTGGCATAGGCACCAGCTGGTCAGAGGTCAGCCGTGATTAGGCGGCTAGAGCGTAGTTGTCGTCGTTGGCAACTAAGTTTTGCACAGTGATTAACGAGGGCCATGCGCCTCGGTACGCCCCTGAAGGTTCGCAACCCACGTCGAAACCGGTCGCCCCCAACAGGTACCCCGTAAGTATAGCCGATCAGCGCCGTTTCAAGACGCGCGCCTTGTCACGCTGCCAGTCGCGGTCCTTTTCGGTCGCGCGCTTGTCGTGCTGCTTCTTGCCCTTGGCGAGGCCGATTGCGAGCTTCGCGCGGCCCGCATCCCAGTGCAGGTCGAGCGGCACGATCGTGTAGCCCTTGCGCTCGACGGCGCCGAGGAGATGATCGAGTTCGCGGCGGTTGAGCAGCAGCTTGCGGGTGCGCGTGGGGTCCGCGTGCACGTGCGTCGAAGCGGTGTTGAGCGGCGTGACATGCGCGCCGATCAGGAACGCCTCGCCGCTGCGAAGATAGACATAGGCCTCGGTCAGGTTCGCGCGCCCGGCGCGCAGCGCCTTCACTTCCCAGCCCTCGAGCGCAAGCCCCGCGACGTAACGGTCTTCGATGAAGTAATCGAAGCGCGCCTTGCGGTTCTCGGCGATCGGCTTGTCGGATTTTTCCTTTGGCACGCCATATTGTAGACAATTGCGTCATGCGGGAACTGACACGATCGGCGCTCATCGGCAAATCACCCGAATTTCTCTACGTGCTGCTGAATGACATCGAGGCCTACCCCCGGTTTGTTCCCTGGTGCACGCGCGCCGTGGTCGAGTCGCGCAGCGAGCGGGAGATCGTGGCCACGCTCGGCGTGCGCCGCGGTCCATTGCGCACGGAGTTCACGACGCGCAATACGCTCGATCCCGGCCGCAGCGTTGCAATGGAACACGTGCGCGGACCGTTCAGGATGCTGCAGGGCCTGTGGACGCTGACACCGATCGGCGACGCGGGCACCCGAATCGAGCTCGCGATGCGCTTCGCATTCGCGAACCCGCTGACCGCGGCGGTCTTTGAGCCGATGTTCGAGGAGACGGCAGGGTCGC
>CADEFQ010000009.1:0-6166 GCA_902826635.1 uncultured Pseudomonadota bacterium | reverse complement strand
AACCCGCTGACCGCGGCGGTCTTTGAGCCGATGTTCGAGGAGACGGCAGGGTCGCTCGTCGATGCGTTCGTCGCCCGGGCGCGCACCGTTTCGGCGTGACCGTGAAACGCTGCATCGTGGCCTATGCGCTCGTGGACGCGCAGTGGCTGTGGCCGCTCGAGCTGCCGCCTGATGCGACGGTGGCCGATGCACTCGCCGCGGCCCGCGACGGCGCCGAGCGCACGGTTCCCGTACCCGAGGTTGCGTGGGACTCTGCAATCGTCGGCATCTTCGGGGTTGTCTGCGCGCGGGAGCATGTCTTCGCAGACGGGGATCGCCTGGAGATCTATCGCCCGCTTGCGGCGGATCCACGCGCGGCGCGCAGGGCGCGCGTCGCGAGGGCCAAGCGCAGGGGCCGTTAGCCCTTGGCGCCGCCACTCCCGACGGCAGCGTCGGGCGCGGCTGCTGGTGCCGGTGCCGATGCTGGCGCGGGCGGCGGGGCCACTTTCGGCGCCGGCGTCGTTGGCACGATCACGGGCGCGATCACGTTGATCTTCTCGACGCGCGCGACTTTGTCGCTCTCGAACCAGACGGTGAGGCGGCGCTTCTCCGCTTCGCGAATCCGGCCGCGCTTCATGTAGTACAGATAATCCCACCGGTCCTGGTTGAATGCGTCGGGCACCATCGGCGTGCCGAGCAGGAAGCGCACCTGGCTGCGCGTCATGCCGTCGTGCAATTGCGCGACGGCGCCCGGGTCGAGATAGTTGCCCTGCTGGATGTTCATCCGGTACACGCAGGCGCCGGTGAGGCCGGACAATACGAAGGCGAGCACGGTGAGCCGCGCGATACGGGTCAAAGGTGTTTGCATGGTGCGGATATGGGGGATAATCGGCCAATCATAACCGGGAGCGCCTGATTTGGAAGGCAAAGATCTGCGCAAGGCGGGCCTGAAGGTCACTTTGCCCCGCCTCAAGATCCTCGAGATCCTCGAGAACGGCTCGCCGCGGCACCAGAGCGCAGAGGCGATCTACAAGCGGTTGCTCGAATCGAATGAAGACATCGGGCTCGCGACGGTTTACCGGGTGCTCACGCAGTTCGAGGCCGCGGGTCTCGTCGTTCGACACCATTTTGAAAACGGCATGGCCGTGTTCGAGCTGAATGAAGGCACGCATCACGACCATATCGTGTGTCTTGACTGCGGCAAGGTCGAAGAGTTCGTCGACAGCGGCATCGAAGAGCGGCAGACGGCGGCGGCGAGCCGGCTGGGGTTCGAGATCCGCGACCACTCACTTATTCTTTACGGGCACTGCCGCCGCCCGAACTGCCCCTCGCGCAAGCCTTAGCATTTCGCGCGCGTGATCGCGCGCCTTGGCCGTCACTTCGATCCCGCCCAGCATGCGGGCGATTTCCTCGACGCGTGCGTCGCCGTCGAGCGCGGCGATCTGCGTGCGCGTCGTCTTGCCGTCGGTCAGCTTGCTGACGCGCAGCTGGTGATGTCCCTGTGCGCCCACCTGGGGCAGGTGCGTGACGCACAGCACCTGGCCGCGATCACCGAGCGCACGCAATTCTCCGCCGACGATTTCGGCGACCGCGCCGCCGACACCGGCATCCACTTCGTCGAACACCATGCAGCGGCCCTCGCGCCCGGCGCGGGAGACCTGCACCGCGAGCGACAGCCGCGCCAGTTCGCCGCCGGAAGCCACCTTGGCGAGCGGCCGCAGCGGCTGGCCGGGGTTCGCGGAAACGCGAAACTCGATCTGGTCGAGGCCATGCGGCGCGGGCTCCGGCGATTCGAGCGCCGACACGTCGATCTGGAAGCGGCCGCCCGCCATGCCGAGTGTCTGCATGCGCTGCGTGATTTCCTTCGACAGGGATTTCGCGGTGGCCGCACGCCGCAACGACAGCTGGCCCGCGCGCACGCGCCACGCCGAGAGGGCGTCCGCCTGTTCTTTGCGCAAGCTTGCGAGCTGGGCGTCGGCGTGTTCGAGGCCGGCGAGTTCGCCCTTCAGCTGCGCGAGGCGCGCCGGGAGTTCGGCCACGGCGACGCGATGCTTGCGCGCCAGTTCCTCGAAAGCCGACAGCCGCCGTTCGACCTCGCCCTGCCGGTTCGTGTCGTGGTCGAGCGTTTCCGCGTAGTGCGACAGCTCGCGCGCCGCTTCGCGCAGGTTGATCAGCGCTTCCTCGACCATCGGCGCGATGCCCGCGAGGCGCGGGTCGTGCGCGCCGGCGGTCTTGAGCGAGGCGAGCGCGCGGCTCGTCGAGGCGTGCGCGTTTTCGTCGGCTTCATAGAGGAGCGCGATCGCTTCCTGCGCCGCTTCCACGAGCCGGCCACGGTTGGCGAGGCGCGAGCGCTCTTCGAGCAACTGCGCGAGTTCACCGCCCTTCATGTCGAGCGCTTCGAGTTCGCGCGCCTGGAACTGCGCGAGCTCGGTGCGGGCGTCGCGGTCACGCACGCGGCTTTCGAGGTCGAGCGTGCGATTGAGCAAGGTGAGCCACACCCGCTGCAGGCCGCCGACTTCGCCGGCGAGCCCCTCGAGGCCACCCGAGGCGTCGAGCAGCTCGCGCTGCGACGCCGGTCGCACGAGCGACTGAAATTCGTGCTGCCCGTGGATGTCGACCAAGAGGACGCCCACTTCGCGCAGCAGCTGCACCGGCACCGACTGGCCGTTGAGGTATGCGCGGCTGCGGCCGTCGCCCGTGACGACGCGGCGGATCGCGAGCTCCTCGCCTGCGTCGATCGACTGTTCGCGCAGCAGGCGCGAAAGGGCACCGGAGGGGTCGCCGAGATCGAAGCTCGCGCTCACTTCGGCCCGCTCGGCGCCGTGGCGCACCACTTCAGGTCCGGCGCGGCCACCGGACAGCAGTTGCAGCGCATCGACGATGATCGACTTGCCGGCGCCCGTTTCGCCGGTGAGCACGGTGAGGCCCGGTCGGAACTCGATTTCCGCCGCGTCGATGATCGCGAAGTCCTTGATCTGCAGGTGCGTCAGCATCTCGTTGTCACCGCGTGTGATCGTGGCCGCCGCGGCCCCAGTGCAGTTTCGAGCGTAGCAGGCGGTAGTAATCGTAGCCCTTCGGGTGCAGCAGGCGGATCGACAGCGCCGACGGCCCCACGGCGAGGCGGTCGCCGGCGACGAGATCGTCCATCACGAGGCCATCGACCGTGACGTGGGCGCGGGTACCCGGCCGATCGAGCAGCCTGATTTCGACCGTGGAGCGGCGCGACACGACGATCGGTCGATCCGACAGCGTGTGCGGGCAGATCGGCGCGACGACGACGACGTCGAGATGCGGCTCGACGATCGGGCCACCGCACGAGAGCGCATAGGCGGTGGAACCGGTGGCGCTGGCGACGACCACGCCATCGGCACCGTGGGTGTTCACGAAGCGATCGTCGATCCACGATTCGAAATCGAGCATGCGGCCCGTGTCGTACTTCTGCATCACAACATCGTTGAGCGCGAGCTGCGTCTGGCGCCCGCCCTGGGCCTTGTCGAGGTGCGCTTCGAGCAGCGGCCGCTGGTCGATGTCGCAGGCGCCGTCGAGCGCCGCGTCGATTGACGCGGTGATGTCCTGCGGCAGTACGTCGGTCAGAAAGCCGAGCCTCCCGCGATTGATGCCGAGGAGAGGAATGCCGCGATGCGCGACGAGACGGGCGGCGTAGAGCAGCGTGCCGTCGCCGCCGATCGCGAGCATCACATCGGCGCGCTCGGCGAGGTCGCGCTCCGGGACCCGCACGCCGAAAGCGGCGGCCTCGGCGTCGTCGGCGACCAGGACCGTGATGCCACGACCCGACAGGTGAGTGACCGCGGTCACGGCGCTTTCCGCTACGCGGGGATCGGAAAAGCGGCCGACGAGGGCAAAAGTTCGAGGGGCACTGGGCATGCATCACCGGACCATGGCAATGCGACCCTTTTTAACATGCAGCGCGGGTCGGGCCAACGACGGGAATCGTTACCGATTGCGCGCTTTCATGATCTCCGCTAGCGTGGTTCGACATGGCGCACGAGCATCGGGACGAGCCGCTGGGCGAGCGCGCGCAGCACCTGCTGCGCGCACTCGTCGAGAGCTATATCCGCGAGGGGCAGCCCGTCGGGTCGCGCGCGCTTTCGCGCGAGTCGGGGCTGGCGCTCAGTTCCGCGACGATCCGCAACGTGATGGCGGACCTCGAGGCGCTCGGCTTCGTCTCCTCACCCCATACCTCGGCGGGCCGCATTCCGACCGACAAGGGCTACCGCTTCTTCGTCGATTCGCTCCTCAAGGCGCAGCCGCTCGACACGGCGGACGCCGCCGAGATCAAGCGCGAACTGTCCTCGGGGCTCGACGACCCGAAGGCGCTGGTGAGCGCGGCCTCGCGCCTGCTGTCGAGCGTGACCCGACTCGCGGGCGTCGTCACGCTGCCCCGTTCGCAGGTGCAGGCCGTCTCGCAGGTCGAGTTCGTGGGCCTGTCCGAAAACCGCATCCTCGTGATCATGGTGTTCAACGACCGGGAGGTGCAGAACCGCATCATCCAGGCCGGGCGTCACTATTCGCCGGATGAACTGAAGCGCGCGGCGAACTACCTCACCGAGCAGTTTCGCGGGCGCACACTGGCGCAGGGGCGCCAGGAAATCCTGCGGCAGCTGAAGGAAACGCGCGAGCACCTGAACGATGTGATGGGCACCGCCATCTCGGTGGCGCAGCAGGTCATTTCGCCCGAGGGCGCGCAACTCGAGTACGTGATCGCGGGCGAAACGAACCTGATGGGCGTCGCGGAGCTCGCAAGCGTCGAGCGGCTGCGGCGGCTCTTCGAAGCGTTCAACGAGAAACGCGATTTCCTGCACCTCCTCGACCAGAGCCTGCGGGCCGACGGCGTGCAGATCTTCATCGGCCACGAGTCCGGTTTCCAGATCCTCGATGATTGCAGTGTCGTCACCGCCCCGTATTCGGCCGACAACGAAGTCGTCGGGGTGCTTGGAGTGATTGGGCCGACCCGCATGGCGTACGAGCGGGTGATCCCCATTGTCGATCTCACCGCGAAACTGCTGGGCGCCGCCTTGAATTCCCGCCGCTGAGCCCCCATATCCGGCGCGAAGCGCTAACCCTTTGATTTGAGGAATGTATTGATGGTCGATGCGGACACCGGTACGCCGGAAGCGGCTGCGCCTGACATGGCGGCGGCCAACCAGGACCCCGTGCAGGAACTGCAGGCCCAGCTGGCGGAGGCCGTGGCGCGGGCGAAAGACTGCCAGGACCAGTACATGCGCAGCCTCGCGGAAATGGAAAACGTGCGCAAACGGGCGCAGCGCGACATCGAGGCCGCGAATCGCTACGGCCTCGAGCGCTTCGCGCAGGAACTGTTGCCGGTGAAGGAAGGCCTCGATCTCGCGGTTGAAAACGCCGACAAGGCCGATCGTGACAGCCTCGCGGCGGGCCAGCTCGCGACCCGGCAGCTGCTGTCGAAGGCGTTCGAGCGCCTCGGCATCGTGGAGCTGAACCCGGTCGGGGAGCCCTTCGACCCCGCGCAGCACGAGGCGATGCTGGTGCAGCCCTCGACCACCGCCGAGCCCGATTCGGTGCTGACGGTGGTTCAGCGCGGCTACGCGCTCAACGGGCGCCTGCTGCGGCCAGCGCGGGTGATCGTGGCCAAGGCGCTTGATTAGTCGCCGGGCCGACCCCATTTCGGGGACAGGATTTCAGCCAAACGATTTGCGGAGACAGACATGGGCAAGGTAATCGGCATCGACCTCGGCACGACCAATTCGTGCGTGGCGGTCATGGAAGGCGGCAAGGCTCGCGTCATCGAGAACAGCGAGGGCGATCGCACCACGCCGTCGATCGTCGCATTCACGAAGGACGACGAAGTGCTGGTCGGCCAGTCGGCCAAGCGCCAGGCCGTCACCAACCCGCAGAACACGCTGTTCGCGGTCAAGCGCCTGATCGGCCGCAAGTTCGAAGACCGCGTCGTGCAGAAGGACGTCGACATGGTCCCGTACCGGATCGTGAAGGCGGACAACGGCGACGCCTGGGTCGAGGTCCACGGCAAGCAGATGGCGCCGCCGGAAGTTTCGGCGCGTGTCCTCATGAAGATGAAAAAGACGGCCGAAGACTATCTCGGTGAGGAAGTCACCGAGGCCGTCATCACCGTGCCCGCCTACTTCAACGACTCGCAGCGCCAGGCGACCAAGGACGCCGGCCGCATCGCGGG
>CADEFQ010000008.1:91011-102143 GCA_902826635.1 uncultured Pseudomonadota bacterium | reverse complement strand
CCCCGGCATGCCGAGCACGCCGAGCGCGGTCGAGATCGGCGCAGCCGCGGGATCGAGCTTGCCGGCATCCTGTCCGGACGACAGCGCGAACTGCTGCCAGCCATTGCGCACGCGCACGAATTCGCCGGCACGATAGTCCGTATGGCGCGATTCGATGATCTGCGCCACGGTCTCACCCACCATCGCGTCGCCCGGGTTCAACCGGTCCGCATAGATCTGGCTGCCCTTCATGATGTTGCGGTAGTACGGATCGAGCGAGAGGTACACCGTGCGTGACAGGAACTGCCCGGGCCCGGGCGTCGGGATCGGAGTCGTGTCCGCACCGAAATCCTCCGGCACCGGCAGCCCTTGCGGCGTGCGCTGGAAAGTGATGCGGTGATTGCGGTCCGACGCAGTCGTCATTTCCAGAATCCTTACAGCTGGCCGAGCACGTATTCCGCGGCCGAGACCCTGAACTCGCGCGGCGCCTCGACGAACACGTGCGTCGCCACGCCGTTCTTCACGATCAGCGCGAAGCGCTGTCCGCGCAGGCCCATGCCGAACCCGCGACCATCCATTTCGAGCCCGAGCGCCTTCGAATAGTCCCCGTTGCCGTCCGCCAGCATCAGCACTTTCTCGCCGCTCCCCGACGCCTTGCCCCAGGCGTTCATCACGAACACGTCGTTCACGGCCATGCAGGCGATAGTGTCGACGCCCTTCGCGCGAATTTCGGCCGCGTGCTGCAGGTAACCCGGCAAGTGCTTGGCATCGCACGTCGGCGTGAACGCGCCCGGCACGGAAAAGAGCACGACCGTCTTGCCCTTGAACAATTCCTCCGTGGTGAGGTCCTTCGGACCGTCCGGGGTCATCGTCTTCAACGTGCCCGAAGGCATCTTGTCGCCGGCCTTGATGGTCATGACTGCTTCCTTATGCTGACGAATAATCAACCGTACGGCCGCATCAGGTACTGGCCCTGGGGCGCACCGATCACTTTGCCGTCGCCCCAGATGCGGCGCCCGCGCAGGTAAGTGTCGGTCACCGTGGCGCTCATTTCCATGCCTTCGAACACCGAATAGCCCTGCTGCGATTCCGACAGCTTGCCGCTCGCGACGAAGCTGCGGTCCGGATCGACGAGCGCCAGGTCGGCATCGAGGCCGGGGGCGATGTCTCCCTTGCCCTTGAGCCCGAAGCGTTCCGCGGCGTTGTAGGCGAGCAGCTCCGCCATGCGGTTGTACGACAGGCCGCGCGGCTTGCCGACCGTGATCAGCGCGGGGAGCATGAATTCGGTGCCACCGAAACCGGACTTCGCCTGGAAGATGTCGTTCTTGTCCTGCTTGCCGAGCTTCATCTCGTACTTGCAGCAGGCGTGATCGGAGCAGACCCAGTCGAGCTTGCCGTCGAGGAGTGCCTGCCAGAGGAACTCGACGTCCTCGCGCGAGCGGATCGGCGGGTTGACCTTGGCGAGCGCCTTGACCGGCGTGTCGTAATCGAGGCACAGGTGCGCGATCGTCACTTCGCGGCGGAAGTTCACGTGCGGAAAGGCCTTCGCCATCGTGAGCGCCGCTTCGACCGCCTTGCGCGACGTGAGGTGCAGCAGGTTGATGTTGGCGCAGTTCGTCTCGTTCGCGAGATAGGACGCGATGGTGATCGCGAGGCCTTCCGAATGCGGCGGGCGCGCCGCGCTGTAGGCGCGCAGGCCCGAGAGCGGTGCACAATCGGCGCATTCGGGATCGTGCGAGGCGCCGGTCAGCCAGGTGTCGAGGTCGGTCTTCTTCGCGCCGCCTTCCACCATCTTCGTATAGGCGGCGAGGATCTCGGCAAGTTCGCAGTGCAGCGACAACGAGATCGCATCCTTCTTCCCGGGATGGCGCTGCATGGCACGCTGCACGCCGCGCATCACGAACTCGAAGTGCGCGATGTCGTACTTCTCGTCCTTGCCGATCATCAGGAACTCGTGCTGCGAGCTCGACGCGCCGTGCAGGCCGTAACCGCCGTAGAACATGAAGATCTTGAATGAGGTCACTCCGAACTTCTCGATCAGCATATCGATCTCGCCGATATGCGTGCGATCGAGTGGCGCGAGGTGATAGGCATAGTCGACGTAGAAATGGTCCTTCGAGGTATCGAGTACTTCCTTGTAGACCTGCGAATACGGGCCGCCCTTCTGCATGTAATAGCCGCCGGTGCGCATGTAGTTCAGGCTCGAAGTCACACCGCCCTGCGCCGCGGCGCGGCTCTCGGACAGCGCGTCCTCGGCGAGCGGGCCATAGATGCCGCAATGCATGTGCGGGTCGACGAGCCCGGGGAATGCGAGCCTGTCCTTGCCATCGACAACCGTCGCGGCGTCCGACGCGTTCAGGTTCTCACCGATCTTCGCGAACTTGCCGTCCTTCACCGCGATATCCATCCGCTGCACGGACGTTTGCTTCGGCCGCACCACGCGCACGTTGCGGATCAGGAGGTCGTATTTCTTGGCGGTGTTCGGCATGGGAGGCTCCACGGGGACAGTCTCGATTATGCCGCAAGGCATGCGGCCAAAGCCTGCGCTGCGGCGAATACCTATGCACGCGCAGCGCCGCGGAGCGGCCGCTATAGTGTCGCCATGCCCGCGCATTCCGCCATGACTCTGTCCGAGAAGATCATCGCCCGCGCCGCGGGACGCGATCAGGTCCGCCCCGGCGAGATCGTTACCTGCAAAGTCGATCTCGCGATGATGCATGACTCGGGTGGCCCACGGCGCGTGCAACCCTACCTCGAGCGTCTCGGCGCGAAGATCTGGGACCCCGCGCGTGTCGTGATCGCGAGCGATCATTTCGTGCCACCGCCCGATGTCGACAGCGCCGAGATCCTCGCGCTCACGCGTCGCTTCGCGCGCGATCACGCGATCGACGCGTTCTACGACATGCAGGGCATCTGCCATGTCGTCCTGCAGGAACACGCGCACCTGACGCCGGGCATGTTCGCGGTGGGCGGAGATTCGCATTCACCGTCCGGCGGCGCGGTCGGCGCCTTCATGGTGGGTATCGGCGCCACCGAAATGGCCGGCGTGCTCGTCACCGGCGAAATCTGGGTCCGTGTGCCGGAAACGTGGCTCATCGAGTGGCGCGGCGCCCTCGCGCCGGGGCTCTCGGCCAAGGACATCATGCTGTTCCTCTGCGGGGAGCTCGGCATGAGCAACGACTACAAGGTGATGCAGTACGCCGGCAACGCGATCGCGGAACTGTCGATGATGGAACGGCTGGTGCTCTGCAATATGTCGGCCGAGCTTGGCGCAAAGACCGGCATCATCGCACCCGACGCGAAGACGCTCGCCGCCGTGCGCGCGGGTGGCCAGGCGATCGGCGGGGACGCGCTCGCATGGCAATCGGATCCCGATGCCGCGTACGAACGCCGCCTCGAATTCGACGCAAGCGCGCTCGCCCCTCAAGTCGCCGCACCGCACAGCCCGGCGAACAGCGCCGCGGTCGGGCAGCACACCGGTGTGCGGATCGATCAGGCCTATATCGGCGCCTGCACAGGAGCCAAGCTTTCCGACCTGCACATGGCGGCGCAAGTACTGAAGGGCCGCAAGGTCGCGAAGGGCGTGCGCCTGCTGATCGCGCCCGCCTCGACGCTGACGACGCGCGAAGCTGCGGCCGACGGAACGCTCGCCACGCTCGTCGACGCCGGCGCGATCCTGCTGCCGACCGGCTGCGGAGCCTGCGCGGGTTACGGCACGGGCGTGCTCGCGAGCGGCGAAGTGTGCATCGCCTCGACTGCGCGGAACTTCAAAGGCCGCATGGGGTCTCCCGGAGCGTCGGTCTATCTCGCCTCGCCTTACACCGTCGCGGCGTCGGCGGTGCGCGGCACGATCGGTGATCCGCGCGAATTCCTGAACGCAAAGGCGACGGCGTGAGTGCATCCGATTCGACTGTGATCGCTGGCCGCGCCTGGGTGTTCGGCGACCGTATCGACACCGATCTCCTCGCACCGGGGCACGCGATGCGCAAGCCGCTCGAGGAACTATCCAGGCATTGCCTCGAAGCAGTGCGGCCACAGTTCGCGCGCGACGTGGCCCGAGGCGACATCGTCGTGGCCGGCGAAGGGTTCGGGATCGGCTCCTCGCGCGAACAAGCGGCACAGGCGCTGCGCTTCCTCGGCGTCTCGGTCGTGCTGGCAAGGTCCGCGGCCCGGATCTTCTATCGCAATGCGTTCAATCTCGGGCTCCCGGTGATGGTGCTGCCCGAAGCCGGAGAAATCGCCGATGGCGCGCGGCTCGAAGTCGACCTCCCGGCCGGCCTCGTGCGCGACGCCTCGACGGGGCGCGAATATCGCGGTGAGCCTGTCCCCGCGTTCCTGCTCGAGATCGTGGCCGATGGCGGCCTGATTCCCAACCTGCACAAGCGACTGCACGGAAAACCCGCCGCATGACCGACTCCCTTCGCACGCGTCTCGCCGCGCCCGGAATCCTCGTTGCGCCCGGCTGCTACGACGCCCTCTCCGCGAATCTCATCGAGCGCGCGGGTTTCTCCGCCGCCTATCTTTCGGGCGCGAGCATCGCTTACACGCGCTTCGGCCGTCCCGACATCGGGCTCGTCGGCATGAGCGAAGTGGCCGAAGTCGTTGCGCAGATCCGTGAGCGGGTCGCCCTGCCGTTGATCGTCGACGCCGACACGGGCTTCGGCAATGCCCTCAATGTGCAGCGTACGGTGCGACTCTTCGAGCGATCCGGGGCATCCGTGATCCAGCTCGAGGACCAGCAGCTGCCGAAGCGCTGCGGTCACCTCGCCGGCAAGACACTCGTCAGCGAGCGGGAAATGGCGGGCAAGATCCGCGCGGCCTGCGACGCGCGCCGCAGCCGGGAGACCCTGATCATCGGCCGCACCGACGCGCTCGCGGTCGAAGGCCTCGATGCGGCGCTCAATCGCGCGGAGGCCTACCTCGCCGCGGGCGCCGACATCCTCTTCGTCGAGGCGCTGCCGGATGTCGCAGCGATGGAACGAGCACTGGCGCGCTTCAAAGGCCGCGCACCGCTCCTCGCCAACATGGTCGAAGGCGGCAAGTCGCCGCTGTTGCCTGCCGCCGAGTTGCAGCGCCTCGGCTTTTCGATCGCGATCTTCCCCGGCGCGATGGTCCGCGTGCAGACCTTCGCCGCACAGCGCTATCTCGAAACGCTGAAGCGCGACGGAACCACGGCTGCCATCCTCGATGAAATGCTCGATTTCAAGGCGCTGAACGAATTGCTCGGCACGGAGCAATGGCTCGAGCGCGGGAAGCAATACGACTGATGGTCCCTGGCTATTGGTTTTTCACCAATGGCATCTTTCGCCATCGCGTACCTGTCAACGCGAAGAGCGCGTTGGCGACGGCCGGTGCAATCGGCGGTACCGCGCACTCGCCTATTCCACCCGGCGGCTCGGTGCTCGACACGATGTGCGTCTCGACTACGGGCATTTCGTTCATCCGCAGCACGCGATACTCGTGGAAATTCCGTTGCTCAACCGAGCCACCTGCCACCGTGATGTCGCCCCACAGCGCCGCCGAGAGGCCGAATACGACCCCGCCCTCCATCTGCGCGGCGATGTTGTAAGGATCGATCGCGAGCCCGCAGTCCACCGCGCAGACCACGCGGTGCACGCGCGGCTCGCCTTCCCACAGCGATACCTCCGCGACCTGCGCGACGATGCTGCCGTAGGACGCGACGATGGCAATGCCGCGCGCCCGGCCGGGCGGCAGTGGCGTTCCCCAGCCCGCCCGCGCAGCGGCGAGGTCGAGCACCGCGGCCTGTCTCGTACCCGCGAGCAGCGCACGACGGTACTCGTAGGGATCGCGGCTGGCCGCGTGGGCGAGTTCGTCCATGAACGACTCCTTGAAGAAGCCGTTCTGCGAATGGCTGACACTGCGCCACATGCCGACCGGCAGCGGCGACTTCACGGCCGTGTGCCGGATCCGCAGGTGCGGAACGGCCAGCTCACGATCGAGGACACCATCGACACTCATCGCGTCCGCCTTGCCTCCGAGGCTGCCGCGCATCCGTTCGAGGATCGAGCCGCAGGCGCCGACGATGTCGACACCGAGCAATGAGCCGTCGGCCGTGAGTCCAGCGCGATAGCTCAGGCGCGCCGCGGGGCGATAGAAATCATGCGTCATGTCCTCTTCGCGGCTCCAGAGGAGCTTCACGGGCCGACCGACCGCGCGTGAGATCTGCACGGCCTGGATCACGAAGTCGGTCTCGTAGCGGCGGCCGAAGCCGCCGCCGAGGAACATCCGATGCACTTGCACGTTGCCGGGTGGCACACCGGCCGCCTTCGCGGCCGCCGCATGCGCCACCGTCGGTCCCTGCGTGGGCGCCCACACGGTGCAACGATCGCCGTCGACGTGTGCGACGCAGCCCATCGGTTCCATCGTGGCGTGCGCGAGATAGGGCGCCGAGTATTCGGCCTTGAGCACACGCGCGGCGCTGCTCAGCGCTGCATCGACGTCGCCGGCTTCGCGCGCGACGAGGCCCCCCTCCGCGATCGCCTTCGCGAGGTCCGCATCGATCGACGCCGAGGTCGCAGCGATGGCGCCTCCCGCAAACCCGATGTCGAGCAGCGCGAGCGCCTTGTGCGCCTGCCACCACGTCGTCGCCACGACCGCGACGCCCCCGTCGATGCGCACGACGTCGATCACACCGGGCGCAGCGCGCGCACGGGCCTCGTCGAGCCTCACGATCTGCCCGTCGGCGACCGGTGAGACGCGCACGGCCGCATGGACCATGCCGGGCAGGACGAGATCGATCGAATACTGCGCGCTGCCGTCCACCTTGGCCGCGCCATCCTTGCGCGCGACGCGCGAGCCGACCAGCCGGAATTCGGAGGCCGGCTTGAGCGCCGGTGCCGCGGGCGGCGCCTGGCGCGCGGCGGCGACCGCCAATTCGCCAAAGGTGGCGCGGCGACGGCTCTTCGCGTGGCGCACGACACTGCGCTCGGCCCTGCACTCCGCCACCGGCACCTGCCACCGTTCGGCGGCTGCGGCGAGCAGCATGTCGCGCGCGCCGGCGCCGATCTGTCGCAGCAGCGTGTAGTAACCGCGCACCGCGGCACTTTGCCCGGTCGCCTGATAACCCTTGATCGGATTGTTGTAGGCCGGGTTGTATCCGCAGTGGGCCACGCGCACGGCGGAAAAATCCGCCTCCATGTCCTCGGCGAGAATCAGCGGCAGCGCGGTGTAGACGCCCTGCCCCATTTCGGCATCCGGCGTCACGAGCGTGATCGCGCCATCCGGCGCAATCTGGATCCACGCATTCAGCTGCGTCGGCACGGCCTGTGCGTCGGTGCCTGCGGCAGGGCGCGGCGCGGGTGCGGCGCAACCGATCAACAGCCCGCCCGTCGCCGTGAGCCCCAGCCGCAACGCGTCACGACGACTCAGTGTCGTGATCGTCACGCCGCCCTCGGCTCGAGCGGCGCGATCCGCGGGATCAGGATCGAAATCAACGCAGCCTGCATGATGCACATCAACGACACGATCACGAAGACCGGATTGTAGCCGTAGGCGTCGATCAACCATCCGAAGCCCCATTGGAAGAGCGCCGCGCCGCAGGCGCCGGCCGCGCCGGACATGCCCCACACCGTCGCGACATCGCGTGCGGGGAAGAGATCCGTGGCGAGCGGGAACAGTGACGAGGTCTTCACCTGGATCGACGCGATGGCGAGGGAAGCGAGCAGCAGCGCGAGCCACCAGTCCGCGACCACGCTTACGGGCCAGGCCACGAGCACGCCGAGCGCACCGAGCCAGATCATCGTCTTGCGCGAGCGGTTCACGGACCACCCGCGCCGGATGAGTCGCTGGCCGGCCCACCCTCCCGACAGGCTGCCGAGATCGGCGAACACGAACGGAATCGCGACGAGCCATGCCACGCTCAACACCGAGAAGCCGCGTTCGCTCTGCATGTAGAGCGGTAACCAGATGCTGAAGAAGTAGAACGCACCGTCGCCCGCGAACCGCGCGAGCACGAGGCCCCAGGTTTCGCGATAGCGCAGGAAATGCGCCCAGGTTCGCCAAGCGCTGCGCCGCTGCCGATCGCCCGCGGCGCTCGTGACGCGATCGCGCATCGCGAGCTCGCGTTCCTCCGCGCTGATCGTCGGATGCTCCTCCGGGACGTGGTAGCTGCGGCGCCACCACCACACCCAGGCAAGACCGGCGACGCCCGGCACGATGAAGGCGGCGTGCCAGCTGAAGAAGTAGATCAGCAGGCCGGCAAGCGGCGGTGCAAGGATCAGCCCGAGCCCCGTGCCGGCCGTCACGACACCCGTCGCCATGCTCCGCTCGGCACGCGGAAACCATTCGGCGATCGCCTTGAAGGCGGCCGGATAGTTCGCGCCTTCGGTGAAGCCGAGCAATGCGCGCGCGCCAAAGAACCCCCAGAAGCCGCGCGCGAACGCGTGCAGGATCGCCGCAATGCTCCACCAGATCACGGCAAGCGACAGCGCGCGGCGCGTGCCCAGCCGATCCACGACCATGCCCGCCACGAGCTGTCCGATGCCGTAGGCGGCGAGGAACGCCGACGCGATCGCGCCGTACTCGGTGTTCGTCAGGTGAAAATCCATCTTGATCGCCGCTGCTGCGATCGACATCGCCTGCCGGTCGATGCTGCCCACCGCCGTCACGAGCATCAGCAGGATCGCGACGCCCCAGCGCTTTTGCCGCCACCACGGTTCCATCAACTGCCCCGCGGACGCTTCAGGTGCATGCGGTACTGGTAGGCATCGGCGCGATAGAGCGCCACCACGCGCTCCACCGGCCGCCGCTTGGCGTCGAACACGACGCGGGTCAGCTTGAGCAGCGGCGCTCCGATCCCGACGGCGAGCGCGCGCCCCGTCTCGAGATTGGCAAGCGTCGCGCCGAGCCATTGGTCGGCTTCGCACACACGGATGCCGGAACGTTCCAGCAATTCGAACATCGGCAAGTCGGAGGCGGGGCGATTCCGCCCAACGGTGTCCGCGATGTCGATCGGCACGTACGTCGTGATCTGCCCGAGCGGCACGCCCTGCAAGAGACGGACATGGGTCGCCTTCTGCACCCGCGTGCCGGGCTCGAGCCCGAGCGCGGCGAGCGTCTCGTCGTCCGCGAGGACTTCCTGCACGCGCACGTCACGCACTTGCGTCGCGGCGCCGAGATCCGCGACCTGCTCCAGGGCTTCACGCAGATCGAGCGACGCGGGTGCCCTGGCGGCGGAGAGCTCGACGAAGGTCCCGCGCCCCTGATGACGAACCAGCCAGCCTTCACGCACGAGATCCGTGACGGCCTTGCGCACCGTGATGCGCGACACGCCGAACATCGCGCAGAGTTCCGCCTCGGTCGGGATCTGTGCACCGGGCCCGTAGGTGCCGTCCCGCACCCAGGCGCGCAGCGTCACGTACACCTGGTAATAGCGCGGTGAAGGCGCATCCGCGAGAGGGTGCGTCGCCACGCCGCTCAATCCAGCACGGCGCCGCCGCTCAGGTTGAGCGTCGTGCCCGTGACCCAGGCCGCATCGCGACCGATAAGGTAAGCGATTGCCGCCGCCACTTCGCGCGCGTCGCCAAGACGCCCCAACGGAACGGCGGCCGCGATTCGCGCGCGCTCTTCCGCGCTGAAGCGCGCCATCATCGGCGTGTCGATCGGGCCCGGCGCCACGGCGTTCACACGTACGCGTTCGGGCGCCCATTCCCGGGCGAGATAACGGACGAGATTGACGATGCCTGCCTTCGCGACCGCGTAGGCCGGTCCGCTGACGGCGCTGCCGCCATGCAGGCCGTTGGTCGAGGAGATCAGCGTGAGGCTGCCTTGCGTCGCCCGCAACGGCTCGTGCACGGCCTTCGCGACGAGGAAGGCGCTCGTCAGGTTCACGTCGAGCAGGCGCTGCCATTCGGCGCGCGTGACAGCGTCGATCGGACCACTGCCCGTTTCGCCGGCCAGATGGATCACGTGATCGATGCGGCCGAGCGCCGCGGTGCAGTCCTTCACC
The DNA here is from genome assembly GCA_902826635.1 of uncultured Pseudomonadota bacterium. Lineage (GTDB taxonomy): Bacteria > Pseudomonadota > Gammaproteobacteria > Steroidobacterales > Steroidobacteraceae > CADEFQ01. The sequence continues at coordinate 92,197 of CADEFQ010000008.1, read as the reverse complement.
GCCGCAACGATCGCCGCTTCATCCGTGACGTCGAGGCTCGCGGTGCGAAAGCCCGATTCGACGCAGGGCACCGCCGCGAGCGCGCGATCGGTCGCGTACACGTCGCAACGGTCCCGCCGCAGGCGTTCGATCAGGGCCCTGCCGATGCCGCCGGCCGCGCCCGTGATGAATGCAACCGGCGGCGCGCCGTGATCAGGCGGCATTCCTGACCTGCAGGCGCGCGTGGATGCCGTCGAGCATCGAATAGCGCATCGCCGCCGAGGCGCGCACCGTGCTCACGGCCTGCCGCTGAAGCTCCGCGGTCGTCGCGTAGCGATCGGTCAGTTCGAGTCCGATGTGCGCGTGCTCCGTGTCGCCCTCGATGTGCACATGGAAGAACTCGAGATCGTCCTCCGTGTAGCCCATGCGGCGCATCGCCTCGACATACCTGGGATAGAGCGTGGGCAGCTGGCCTTCGAGCGCCACCATGATGCCCGCGCAGGCTTCGGCGAGCGGCCGGATGCTCGACAGCTCCCAGATCCACGCGCGCATCGCGCGCGTCGTCGGCAGCACCGTGCCCTCCGCCTCCGCGCCGAGGATGCGTTCGTCGGACACGCCGCAGGCGCGCGCGAACTTTCGGAGCAGATCCGGGTGGCGCTTGCCCGGCGCCTGGGGCATTTCCTCGCCGAGGAGGTTCTCGAGGAGGTGCTGGCGCGCGTCGAGATCGGGCAGGCGCGCGTAGAGCGCGGCGAACTGCTGCGGAATCGGATCGATGTAGTAGAAATGCTGGATCGCCCACTCGCCGAGTTGCGCGCGGGTCAGCTCGCCCGCGGCCCAGGCGCGGCTGAACGGATGACCGCCGCCGTGCTGCGGCTGCCGCGCCGCCTCGAGCGCCGCGAAAAACCGGGATTGATCGAGGAGAACACCCATCATGAAGACTCCTTTGCGGAAAACTCTCGATGACACGCAGGGCAGCACGCGGGAGGCGCGGCCGGCGCCAGCATGCGCGGACTGACTGGAAACCAGGTGCGGCAGCCGGGACACGCGAGCCAGACCGTATTGCCGCCGTACTTGCCGATGTCGATCCCGGGCGTCGTGCGCTGCATCAGTGCCTCCGGTCAGGCGCGGGGCCAGCGTGAAGTTTCGGCGCCCGCGCGCAGCGCGCCGGCGCGCTCGCTCGACGCGGCGGGAATCGTCGCCACCGGCG
>CADEFQ010000008.1:19691-90911 GCA_902826635.1 uncultured Pseudomonadota bacterium | reverse complement strand
GCGCGCAGCGCGCCGGCGCGCTCGCTCGACGCGGCGGGAATCGTCGCCACCGGCGGCACCGGGCGCGGCGCGCCTGCCTCGCGAACGGGCGGCAGCGTCGCGTCGACGCCCATCTTGGATGCGGTCGTCGCACTCGGCGGCAACGAGGGATCGAGCGCGGAACCGGACAGGTTGTCGATCACGATTGAATCGCGCGACCACTGCACCCGCGTTGCGAGCGCCCAGTGCAGCGACTCGGGCGCAAACAGGTCGATGTCTTCGTCGACCGCAACGACCCACTTCGTGCGTCGATAGGCGAGCGCGGCCACCAGCGCATCACGCGCCTCGCCGCGAGCGGGGTTCGCGAGCTGCAGCCACGCATGGAAGCGCCGCCCCGAAGCGGGAACATGCACGTTGCGGAGCGAAGGCGCGACGGCTTTCACGATCTCGTAGAGCTTGCCTTCCATGGCCATGTTGTCGGGCACCAGCATGTCGGTGAGCCCGGAGCCGTAATCGTGATAGATCGCATCCTTGCGCATCGTGATGCAGGTGATGTCACACACGGGTGCGGGCGTCTGTGGGCCGAGATAGCCCGTGTACTCGCCGAACGGACCGTCCGCCGCGAGCGTATCGCGTGGCGCCCAGCCTTCCACCACGATCTCCGCGTCGGCGGGCACCATGATGCGCTCGCCGTGCGTCAGCGACGGCACGAGCCGCAAAGGTTCGCCGAGCACGCCGCCCGCCGCGCGCCAGTGGCTTTCGGGGTAACGCAGCTTCGCCTGGGTGCCCATCAGCACCGCTGGATGGTGTCCGATCCAGAATGCGACCGGGCACGCCTCACCACGCGCCCAGAACTTGCGCAGGTTGCGCGCGTTGTGGCTCGTCGGATACGGGAACCAGCTCATGCGCTGCGCGCCCTTCAGCCAGCAGCGCTGAATCGCCGTATTGTCGACCCCGGTCTCCGGATCGAAAGTCGTCGCATGTGCCGCCGTCAGGTAGGGCCCTGGCTCCAGTTCGTGCTGGGTCAGTGCCGGAATCCGCGCGAGATCGGCCCCGGCGCCCGTGAGTACAACTTCCTGCACCGGCGCCTCGGCGCGCGACACGACGCGCGGATCGATGCCGGCGGCGCTGCGGCGCGCATACCACTCTGCGGTCTCACGATGGTCCGGGATGCCGAGCGCCCTTGCGGTCAGCACCCGACTCGCGGTGAGATTCGTGACGACGGAGAGAGTCGCGGCTTCACCGCTCGCGCCGCGCGTGCCCGGCGCGACGAGAATCGGATACTCACCGCGCGCATCGAGCGCGTGCTGGAGAGCGGTGAGCTCGTAAAGGCGCGAGACGCCCGCAGGCAGTGTCCACACTGCTTCGGCGTGCTCCGCGAGGAATGTCCTGAGATCGAGCGCCATGTGCCTTTGTCATACTGGCATGACAAATGGCGCGTGTACAATGGAGAACGCCATGGCACGTAATGTCCGCCACGAAATGCTTGCCCGCCCCGACCACGACGAAGCAGCGCGGCAGGCATTCGTCGTCGCCCTGAAACAGGGGCTCAATCGCACGGTCCGTAGCCGCAACGAGGCGCTTTACGCGGCGATCGTGGAACCCGGGCTGCGGGCAGGAAACGGTGGAGCGGACCCTTCGCGCGAAGCCATCCGCGATGCCATGCACACGCAAAGCACCTATCGCAGCTGGAGCGCCCTCAATCGCGGCGCGCAGCAACTGATGTGGGACACGGTCGCCGCCCCGATCCGGCGTGAACGCGCTCGCCTTGAAGCCAGCGCCCGTCGGCTCGCCACCGAACATCGAGCGGGTGGCAGCCTCGAGCTCGACCCGTCGTTCGAGCCGCCGCGTGGTGTCACGGCGATGGACATCCACCTGCAACCGGGCGGCTACGCGCTCGACCTCGGTGACGGCGACATCACGGCCGGGGCCCTCTATGAGGCCGGCGGCAATCTCTACGCATTCGGCCAGGGCATCGGCCGCGGCGACAGCAAGGCGACGCACGTGCAGCGCTTCATCGCCGGGCGTTGGCCCGGGTTCCACCCGCGCCGCATTCTCGACCTTGGCTGTTCAGCAGGGTCGGCGAGCGTGCCCTACGCGCTCGAGTTCGCCGATGCCGAAGTGCACGCGATCGATGTCGGCGCGGGGATGCTGCGCTACGCCCACGCGCGCGCCGAGGCGCTCGGCGCGGCGGTGCATTTCCACCAGCGTGATTGCACGGCGACGCGCTTCGCGGACGCTTCGTTCGATCTCGTCGTCTCGCACAACCTGATGCACGAAAGTTCCGACGCCACGCGCCGCGCGATGCTGCGTGAAACGTGGCGCTTGCTCGCGCCCGGCGGTGTGTTCGTGCACCAGGACGTGCCGCTGCGCTTTGAAGGCCTGCCCGAGTTCCGCAAGTTCGAGCTTTCCTGGGACACGCGCAACAACAACGAGCCGTTCTGGGAGGTCTACGCGAATGCCGACCTCACGGCGGACATGGCGGCCGCCGGAATTCCGGCTGAACGGACCTGGGTTGGGCACCTGCCGCAAACCGAAGGCTCGCTGCCGTGGTTCGCGGCTGCCGGATCGAGGCCCGCGGAATGAATGCCGTCCCGCTGCCACGAGGCTGGCTGATCCCCTCGCGCGTCCAGTCGATCATCGACGGCGCGTCGCCGCCGCTGCGCGCAGGCGGCAAGGACCTGCCGATCGTGAACCCGACCACCGAGGAGACCCTGAGCGTCCTGCGCGAAGCCGACGCCGCGGAGGTCGAAGCGGCGGTCGTGAGTGCCCGGCGCGCATTCGACAGCGGCCCGTGGCCGCGCCTCAGCATCAACGAGCGCAAGGACATCCTGTACGCGATCCGCGACCGGATACGCGTGCACGCCGAGGAACTCGCGTGGCTCGAGTGCACCGGCGCAGGCTTGCCGCTGATGCGCGTACGCGAGCAGGTGCAGCGCGCCGCCCGGGCGTTCGAGTTCTTCGCGGAAACCGCGAGCACCCTGCACGGTGAGACCTGGACGCAGACGACCGGGTGGCTCACCTATGTGACGCGGGAACCCAAGGGGGTCGCCGCGTTGATCGCGCCGTGGAACGCCCCGCTCGCGCTTGCTTCCATGCGCATCGCGACTTGCATTCCGTGGGGCAACACCTGCGTGCTGAAGCCTTCGGAATACACACCGCTTTCCGTGCTTCGCCTCGTTGAAATCCTGCACGAGGCGGGTTTGCCACCCGGCGTCGTGAACCTCGTCAACGGCCGCGGCAGCGCGACCGGGGTCGCGCTCGTTGATCATCCGGGCATCGACCTCGTCGGCTTCACCGGGGGCACCGACACCGGCCGCGCGATCATGACGGCCGCGGCACGCCGCCTCGTGCCCGCCGCGCTCGAGCTCGGGGGCAAGTCGGCGAACATCGTGTGCGAATCGGCCGACTTCGAACGCGCGCTCGACGGTTCACTCGTCGGCATCTTTGCGAACAACGGCCAGCAGTGCCTCGCGGGCTCCCGCATCCTCGTGCAGCGCTCGATCGCACGGAAGTTCATCGAGCGTTTCGTCGCGCGCACGCAAGGCATCCGTGTCGGCGACCCGCTTGCGCCCACGACCGAGGTCGGCCCGCTCGCGTTCGAAGCCCATATGCAGCGCGTGCTCGCGTACACGAAGGTCGCGCGCGACGAAGGCGCGCAACTGCTCACCGGCGGTCGGCGCGCGGCGCTCGAGCGCGGCTGGTTCGTCGAGCCGACCGCGGTGCTGGCGCGCTCGAACGAGGCGCGCGTCTGCCAGGAAGAGATCTTCGGTCCGTTTGCGACTTTCGTCGAATTCGACACGCTCGATGAAGCGATCGCGCTGGCGAACCGCTCGAAGTTCGGGCTCGCGAGCTATGTCTGGTCGGACGATCTCGGCACGGCGATGCGCTGCTCGCGCGAAATCCGCGCGGGTACCGTGTGGATCAATACGCCGATGATGCGCGAGCTGCGAGCGCCGTTCGGCGGGTACAAGGAATCAGGGATCGGCCGCGACGGTCCGGCGGCGAGCGTGGATTTCTTCACCGAACAAAAGGCGACGATCATTCCGATCGACCCGCCGCCGATGCACCGCTTCGGCGCCTGAATGAAAGGCGGCCGTACCGGGCGGCGTCGCGCGCGATCCGGGCTCGACACCGCCATCTCCGCGACGCTGCGCACGCCCAAGTACGCGCAGCTTTACAACGCGCTGCGCGAATGGATCTTCGAAGGGCGCTATCCGCCGGGCTCGAAGCTGCCCACGGAGCAGGAGCTCGCGGCCCGTCTCGGCGTTTCGCGCAATACCGCGCGCCAGGCGGTCCAGCTGCTCGTCGGCGAACGGCTCGTGTCGCGCCACGCGGGTCGCGGCACGTTCGTGCTATCCGATCTGTCGACCGCGCCGGTCCGCAGCGACCTCGATCAACTGATGCGCCGCGCGAAGCGCCTCGGCGCCGGTTCACGCCAGAGGCATGCCCGGGTCGAGGAAGTCCTGGCGGACGACATGACGCGCGCGGACCTTGCGCTGCCGGCGGGAGCTCGCGTGGTGCGGGCCTCGCACGTACGCGTCGCCGACCAGTTGCCCGTGGGGTACGTGGAAACGAGCGTGCCGCTGGCTGTCGCCCGCGTGATCGACCCCGGCGAACTCAATCGCAGCCCCATGTTCACGCTGCTCAACCGCAAGGGCATGAACATCGTCGGCGCCGACCAGTTCATCGGCGCGACGCTCGCCGACCTGAAGCTCGCCGCCCTCCTGGAAACGGAAGTCGGCGCCCCGCTCGTCAGCGTGCGACTGCTGGTCGTGGATGATCGCGGCCGGCGAGTCGAGCGAGTGCAGCAGTGGTACCGCGCCGACAGCTACACGCACCACGCCTACCTGACTCGCGGTCGGCATTGAGGCACCCGCCGTGCATCAGGCGGGAACCCAGTCGCTGTGCAGCGCCACTCGCAGCATGTGCCGTGGCGCCGAATAGTCGGAGTTCGGGCTGTGCTGCACGCAGCGGTTGTCCCACACGCAGACGGTTCCGTTGCGATAGCGCACGCGGCACTGATGCACCGGCTGCAGCGCGTGCTCGTTGAGCATCGCGAGGAGCGCGCGGCCTTCGGCCGGCGCCAGTTCCTTGATCGCGCTCGTCCAGCCCTTGTTGATGTAGAGGATCTTGCGGCCATTCTCCGGATGGGTGCAGACGAGCGGATGCTCGGTCTGCGGGAAGCGCGCGCGCGCCTGCGCGAGCCGCGCGAGCCCCGCTTCACTCGAAATCGAGTGGTGCCCGGAGTTGATGCCGTAGTGCAGGACGTCGTGGATGCCGGTGAGCCCCGACAGGAACTGCCGCATCGTTGCCGACAGCCCTTCGTACGCGAGCATCATGTTCGCAAACAGCGTATCGCCACCGGCCTCCGGCACGTCGACGGCATAGAGCACCGCGCCGAGGCTCGGATTCTTCTGATAGCTGTGGTCCACGTGCCAGCCGAGGTTCTGCGTGGACAGGCGCTGCTCGTTCTTGCCGGCCCCGCGCAATTGGTAAACGCCTTCCGTCTCCGCACGCAGCGGCAGGAACGGCTCCTCCTCGAGCTGGCCGAAGCGGCGGCCGAACGCCGCGAGCGTCGCCTCGTCGAGCTTCTGGTCGTGGAACACGAGCACGGAATGCTCGAGGAATGCCGCGTGGACCCACGCGAACGCCGCATCGTCGAGGTTTGCGAGGTCGACGCCGGAGACTTCACAACCCAGCGCGCCCGTAAGGGGCCGCAGGCTCCGCGCATCCGGCGCCGCGACGCGGCTCGAACCCTGCTGAGTGCTCATCGGGTATGCTCCTTGGGGTGGCGCCACTTTGTACCAGCAATAGAACAAAGTGGTCAAGCGTGCGGCGCGACGGTCCGCGCACCGGTCAACGGCCCGTCGCCGGCGCGACGGGCCGAACCGCGCGGGTACGATCGCGCAAATCATTCAACGGGGGCATTCGCATGACGGGAAACCCATCGCAGCGGCTCGGGCCGATCCATCTCGCCGAAGGGGTGACGCGGGGCAACGCCCTTACCTTCCTCTACGCGGCGTTCTTCAGCGTCTGCCTGCTGTCCTTCCTCAGTTTCATGCAGCCGTTCGTCCTCGATGCGCACCTCGGCATCCCGCGCTCCCAGCAGGGCCGCGCGACGTTCCTCCTCGGTACGACGCAGGAAATCGTGATGCTCCTCCTCGTGGGGCCCTTTGGCGCGCTCGCCGACAAGATCGGGCGCCGCGTCATCTACACGCTCGGTCTCGCCTGGATCGGTGCGGGGTATGTGCTCTATCCGCTGGCCGGTTCGCTGACCGAGCTGGTCGCGACGCGACTGTTCTTCGCTATCGGCGCCGCGATGATCGGGACCGTGATGGCCACGGTGCTCGCCGACACGCCCCGGGATCGCTCCCGCGGCCTGCTCGTCGGCGTAACGGGGACACTGCAGGGGCTTGGCGTGATGTTCGGGGTGCTCGTGCTCTCGAAGCTGCCGCTGCGCTTCGAGACGCTCGGCCACAGCGACGACATGGCGGGTCGCTACACGTTCTGGATCGGCGCGACGCTGTGCTTTCTCACGGCGGCGGTCAGCTGGGCCGGACTGCAGCGTGACGGCGCGGCTGGCCGGACGCGGCGGCGCGAGTCACTGCTGCAACTGATCGGCACCGGAGTCCGTACCGGCCGGGCGAACCCGCGGCTCGCCCTCGGCTACCTCACGTCGTTCGTTGCCCGGGGCGATATGGTCGTGATCGGCACCTTCTTCTCGCTCTGGATGATGCAGGCCGGTCTTGCACTCGGCCTGTCGCGACCGGCGGCGATGGCGAAAGCCGGCGCCATGTACGGCGTGGCGCAGCTCGCGGGCCTCATCTGGGGCCCGATCCTCGGCTGGCTCATGGACCGGCTCGATCGGGTCACGGTGATCGTGCTCGCCATGGGAATCGCCGCGGTTGGCTACGCGATCGTCGGACTGACCCACGACCCGTTTGCGCCGGGCATGCCCCTCAAGATGATGTTGCTCGGCGCCGGTGAGCTCAGCTGCATCATCGCGGGCCAGGCATTGCTCGGGCAGCAGGCCCCTCGCGACTATCGGGGGTCCGTGATGGGCGTGGCAGCTTTCTGCGCGGCGATCGGGGTGATGTTCTCGACTTCGCTCGGCGGCTGGCTGTTCGATCACTGGCGACCCGGGGCGCCGTTCGTGATGATCGGCTGCGTCAATGCGCTCGTGATGGTCGTCGCGCTGTGGGTGCGGCTCGCGACACCCACCGAAAAGCCGAGCGGCTGATCGGGCGGGCGACATAGGATGTCCGGACATTTGCTAGAATAAGATTTCCCGCCACGGAGTCCGCCATGCCGATCGCCCGCCTCAATGACCACGACATGTATTACGAGGTGCTGGGCCGGGGCGAACCGGTGCTGTGCATGGGCGGCTGGGGCACGTTCGGGCACGACAACCACCATCACCTGGCACGCGGGCTCACCGATCGCTATCAGGTGATCGTGTTCGACTACCGGGGCATCTGCGATTCCACCGACGATCCCGGCGCCGAGCCCACGATGGCGCTGCACGCGGCCGACGCGATCGCCCTCCTCGATCACCTCGGCGTCACGAACGTGCATCTCGTCGGCCTCGTCGGCATCGGCGCCTGCGTCTGCCAGGAGATCGCGGCGCAGCGCCCGGACCTCGCGCGCAGCATGTTCAACATGGGCGCATGGAGCTCGGTCGACGATTTCCTGCGGGACCAGCTCGAGATGTTCCGCTGGCTGCACCGTGACGTCGGCTTCGAGGCCTTCCAGAAAGCCGTCACGTTGCTGTCCTTCACGCCCGAGTACTACAACGCGAACAGGCATCGTCTCCTCGGCCCCGAGGGTGGCTGGAAGGAATTGCGAGGTCGCTACCCCACGCATTCGCGCCTGATCGACGCCTGCGTGAATTTCGATTCGACCGCCTGGCTGCACACGATCCGTTGCCGCAGCCTGATCGTGCATTCCGGCCTCGACCAGGTGACGAGCCCGCGCACGACGCTGCCGATCGAACGCGCGATACCCGGCGCTCGCGGCATCGTGTGGGACGACGTGGCACATGTCGTCGCGGGGAAGGAGCAGAAGATCCGGTTTGCCGAGGCGCTGACCGGCTGGCTCGAAGAGCGCTGAGGGCTCAGGCCCCCGGGCCCAGGGCCAGAAGGTAGCGCTCGACGTCGGCGGCAGCGGTGACGTCGCAGTAGCGGCGCGCGCAGTCCGCGAGATTGGCCTTGTGCGCGGTTTCGTCCGCGTCTCCGACACAGTCTTCGGGAACGATCACGCGGTAGCCGTGCGAGAACGCGTCGACGATCGAGGCGCGCACGCAACCGCTCGTCGTGCAGCCCGTGACGATCACGGTATCGACCTCGTGTCGCGTCAGAAAGGTCGTCAGCGGCGTCAGAAAGAAGATCGACGGTGCGTTCTTGCAGAAAGTGAAGTCGTACTGCGCGTCGTGCACCTTCGGGTCGATTTCGGTGCAAGGGTGCCCGTAGAGGAACTCCTCGCGCACCGCCTTCACCTTCCACAGCGGCATGTCGGCCCGACTGCCGTAGGCCGTGTAGCACTTCGCGACCGGCACGTGCCGGGCGCGCGCGACCTTCAGCAAGCCGGCCGTGCGGTCGCGCGCCGCATGCACCATCGGCAGATTGCCGATCGGGTACTTCGGATCGGTAAACGCGACCTGGAAGTCGACGACCAGCACCGCCGCCCGCTTGCCGAAACCGATGTCGGTGCTCGCGTAACCGGCGGCGGTGTAGTGGTCGTCGCCCATGGTGGTGGTCAGGCGACCTTGACGCCCTTCCTGCGCTCTTCGGCGATGCGCTTCGCCCACTTCGTGAACTGCGGCTGGCGCGGCGGCTCGAGGCCGGTGTCGGACTTGCAGCGCGCCTTGAGCTCCTCGATCGACTCGAAGCCGCGATCGAACAGCTGGGCCGGCCCGCGCTCGGTCGCCATCCGCTTGCGCAGCGCCGTCGTCGCAGCGGCGTCGATCGAACAGCCATCGGCCTTGATCACGACCCCATAGCGACGCGCACCCTCGGCCGTGACGAGCCCCGCCTCGACGTCGAAGCGGACTTTCTCGGCCTCGCGCTCGAGCGGGTCGCCGCAGCCGCCGCCGCCCCAGGTGTCGGCAAGCAGCAGGTCGCCCGCCTCCACCTTGACGCGATCGAGCTTGGATTCGAGCAACTGCTCGCTGCCGTCGGCGCGCACCATGGTCTTGCGACTGCGCGCCCCCGGCAGGCCGCCGTTGACACCCCACGGATAAGTGAGCCAGCGATCGTCGTGGATCGAGATCTCACCGGGCTCGAGGAAGCGGTAACCGATGCGCAGGCCGTTGCCACCGCGATTCTTGCCGGGGCCACCCGAGTCCGGAATCGTCTCGTAGATGTCGATGCGCAGCGGGAAGTAGCTCTCGAGGAACTCGTTCGGCACGTTCGTGAACGAGGGCCACAACGAGTGCCCGTCGGGACCGTCGCCGAACGGCTTGCCCGGGATGCCGCCGAAGGTGATCTGGTACAGCTGGTACCAGTCGCCGTTCTTGTCGTAGCCCGAATACATGAAGTGCGGGCTGTCCGAAAACCCGGCCGCGCACATGAACTGCGGGTTGCCCTGGCCGAGCAGGCCGCCGAGCACGTCGAAGATGCGCCCGAGCGCGTGCGTACGGCACGAGAGCGCCGCGGGCTTCAGGGGCTTCAGCAGCGTGCCCGCGGGAATGCGCACTTCCATCAGGTCGTAGAAGCCGTCGTTGAAGAGGATCTGCGGGTCGAACACCATGATCATGTAGACGCCCGCGAACATCTTGAACATCTCTTCGTTCAGCAGGAAATTGATCGAAGAGATCGACTGCGGATCGGTACCCGCAAAATCGAAGATGCACTTGTCCCCCTCGCGCCACATGCTGCAGGCGATCTTGTACGGGCCCATGTTGAGGCCATCGTCGCAGACGTAGTCCTCGAAGTACTGCTTCTTTTCGGGCACGGTGCGCTTGATGAGTTCGCGCATCGCGCGCTTGTTGCGCTCGAGCATTTCGTGCATCGACGAATAGAACACGTCGTCGCCGAAGCGCTCGGCGATCTCGATGCAGCGGATGCCCGCGGTGCGCAGCGCCGCTGTGATCGCGTTGAAATCGGACAGGTTCCAGTGCGGCAGGCGGCAGTTGTGCAGCAGGATCTTGAGGACGTCCTCCTGCAGCTTGCCACCCTGGTAGATCTTGACGGGCGGCGTGCGGATGCCTTCCTCGAAGATCTGGCGCGCGTCGGTCGGCAGCGAGCCCGGCACCTTGCCGCCCACGTCGGTCATGTGGCCGAACATCGCGGACCAGGCGATCAGGCGCTTCTGCTTGTAGATCGGCATCAGCATCAGCCAGTCGTTCGAATGGCTGATCGCGCCGTTGACCGAGTACGGATCGTTGGTCAGGAAGATGTCGCCTTCCTCGATCGTTCCTTCGTAGCCCTGCATGAAGCCCCAGATGAAGGAGCCGAACTGGCCGACGACCATCTTGCCTTCGACGTTCGCGATCATCGGGAATTCGTCGTGCTGCTCGCGGATGCCCGGCGACATCGCCGTGCGAAAGAGCACCGTGTCCATCTCGAAGCGCGCGTTGCGCAGCGCGCTCTCGATGATGTCGATCGTGACGGTGTCGACCTTGACCTTCTTGAAGGCCTTGTTGTTGCGCTGGATGATTTTGGCGGGCATGAAACTTACCTCTTCGCCTTGCGGGCCGGCTTGTAGCCGTCCGGATAGATCAGGATGCAGCCGACCTTGTCGACGACGCCGTGGTGCTTCGGCAGGATCACGCTGGTCGAGTCCATCTCGACGACGATCGCAGGGCCCTTCACTTTGTTGCCGGCGCGCAGTTTCTTGCGGTCGTACACGGTGGCCGTCACGTCCTTGCCGTCCATATAGACCTTCTGCTTGCCGACCGCCGCCGCCTTTGGGTCGGCGCCGCCCTTCGGCAGGTCGGGGCGCTTGAGCGACACGGCCTTGCCCTGCACGGAAGCGCGCAGCGTGACGAGTTCGTGTTCGAGCGACAGCGCGAAGGTGAACAGGCGCTTGTGCTCGGCGTCGAACTGGTCGGAGATCGCCTTGAGGCCGTGCTTCTCGAGTTCCTTGATGTCGACGTCGACGGTCAGTCGCAGGCCCTGGCCGTGATAGCGCAGGTCGACCTGCCATGCCGTACGCATCTCCTTCTTCGGCACGCCTTCGCGCTCGAGGGTTTCCGAAGCGTCGGCCGCGAGCGTGCGCAGGATCTTCGCGATTTCCCTGGCGCTCGTTTCCGAGAACTTGCGCACGTAGGTGCGGGCGCGCTCGTCACGCACCGCGGTGGTCGCGTCACCGAGCGCGCACAGCACGCCCGGGCCCGGCGGGATGATCGACGGCCACGAGCCGAGCAGGCGCGACAGCGCGTTGGCGTGCAGCGGGCCGGCGCCGCCGAAGGCGATGAGCGCGTAGTCGCGCGGATCGTAGCCCTGCTCGACCGACACGAGGCGCAGCGCGCCGACCATGTTTTCGTTGACGATGTTGTAGATACCGAGCGCGGCGTCCTTGCGCGACAGCTTCAGCGCATCCGCAACTTTCTGCACCGCCTGCGCCGACAGCTCGCGATCGAGCACCATTTCGCCGCCGAGCTTCTGCCCTTCGGGCATGTAGCCGAGCACGATGTTGGCATCCGTGACGGTCGGCTCGGTGCCGCCGCGGTTGTAGGCCGCCGGCCCCGGATCGGCGCCGGCACTCTGGGGGCCGACGCGCAGCGCCTTGGTAAGTTCCGGCACGTGGGCGACCGAGCCGCCGCCCGCACCGACGGTGCGGATATCGACCGACGAGGCCCGCACGGTGACGTCGCCGACGGTCGTTTCACGACGCAGGCGCGGCTCGCCGTTCTGGATGAGCGCCACATCGGTCGAAGTGCCGCCGACATCGACGGTGAGCAGGTTCGGGAAACCCGACTGCAGCGCGACCCAAACGGCGCCGGTGACGCCACCGGCCGGACCGGACATCAGCAGGTTCACCGGGAATTCCTCGGAGGACTTCGCCGACGCGAGGCCGCCGTCCGAGCGCAGGATGTGCAGCTTCACGTCCTCGCCCCTGATCGAGAGCTTCGATTTCAGGTTGCGCACGTACTTCTCGACGCGCGGACGAACGTAGGAATTCGCGACGGTCGTGACGGTGCGCTCGTATTCCTGCATCTCGGGCACGACTTCGGACGACAGCGAAACCGGAATGCCCGGCATTTCCTCGTGGGCGATCTCCCGAATGCGCTTCTCGTGCGCATCGTTGGCGAATGAGTTGACGAGCGAGACCGTCAGTGCCTCGATCTCCTTCGCCTTCAGTTCGCGCAGCGCCGTGCGCAACTGGCCCTCGTCGAGCGCGTGCACGACTTCGCCCTTCGCGCTGACGCGCTCATCGGCTTCGATGGTGCAGGCGAGCGGCGCGAGCGGCAGGCTCTTGTTGTAGATGACCCAGCCGCCGAGCCCGCCCGGTACGAACGAGCGGGCGATCTGCAGCACCTGGCGGTAGCCCTTCGTCGTCACGAGGCCGCACTTCGCGCCGGTGCCCGTGAGCACGGTGTTCGTCGCCACGGTCGTGCCGTGCATCACGTGCAGGATCGTCGCGGGGTCGATCCCCGCGCGTTCGCAGACGCGCATCATGCCGTTGACCACGCCGATCGACTGGTCGGCTGGCGTGCTCGGCACTTTCGCGGACCATGTCTTGCCGGATTTCTCATGGACGAGCAGCAGGTCGGTGAAAGTGCCGCCGACGTCCACACCCAATCGATATGCCATGTCTACTCCTGAAAATTCGGTACGCGAACGCGCGCCGCTAGCAGCCATCCGAGTTTGGTGCCTCGTAGAAAGGTCCGCAATGCGGGGAACACCTACATGGAATCCGCGCTCCCATCGCCGCGATCACGCGGCCGGGGGAGCCATCAGGCGCGGGAAATTGCCCGCCTTGACGAGCATGCCGGGCACCGGGCGCCCGAGCGTTTCCTGCAGCCATTTCCCGGTGGCGATCAGCGCATCGAGATCGATGCCCGTCTCGATGCCACTGCGCCCGAGCATGTAAACGAGATCTTCGGTGGGAATATTGCCGGTGGCGGCGGGTGCAAACGGGCAGCCGCCGATGCCGCCGGCGCTTGCGTCGAGCGTCGTCACGCCCGCCTGCACGGCGGCGTAGGCGTTCGCGAGCCCGGTGTTGCGGGTGTTGTGAAAATGCGCGCGCAGGCGCGTCGTCGCGGGAATCGCCGCACGCACGGCGGTCACGAGTTCGGTGACCTGCGCCGGCACGCCGACGCCGATCGTGTCGGCAAGCGCAATCTCGAACGGCCCGGCTTCCGCACAGCGACGCGCCACGTCGACCACGCGCGCGACCGGCATCTCGCCCTCGAAGGGGCAGCCGAAGGCCGCGGACACCGTGACCTGGGCGCGAACTCCCGCCTCGCGCGCCGCCTTCGCGATCTCGAGCCACGCGTCGATCGATTCGTCGGTGCCGACGCCCTGGTTCCGCCTGTTGAAGGTGTCGCTCGCGACGACCGCCATGCCGACCTCATTGCAGCCGGCCGCGAGCGCGCGATCGAGCCCCTTGCGATTGAGCACGAGCCCGACGTAGTGCACGCCCTCGCGCCTTTCGAGGCCGGCGAGCACCTGTTCGGCATCGGCCATCTGCGGCACGCGCTTCGGGTTCACGAAGCTCGTCACTTCGACCCGGCGCACGCCCGCGGCGATCAACCGTTCGATGAATTCGATTTTTGCCGCGGTCGGCAACACGCCCGGTTCGCTCTGCAGCCCGTCACGCGGTCCGACTTCCACAATCTCGACGCTACGCATCATTGCCTATTCCACAACCGTCACCACACGTGCTTCGATTCTAGCTTGACCGTGCGGGAGCTGCCCGCTATACCGCGCGCTCCAACCATTCCTTTCGACCACCGCCAACGCATAGAGAGTCGCATGTCCGGACAACCCGCCCCTTTCAAGAACGGCCCGCTTTCGGACCTGCGCGTGATCGAAATGGGCACGCTGCTCGCGGGGCCGTTCTGCGGGCAGATCCTCGGCGACATGGGGGCGGAGGTCATCAAGATCGAACCCCCCGGCCAGGGCGATCCGATGCGCGTATGGGGTCGCGAGAAGGCCCACGGCAAATCGCTGTGGTGGCCCGTGGTCGGACGCAACAAAAAGGCGATCACGCTCGACATGCGGCAGGCTGAAGGTCAGAGCATTCTCAAGGAGTTAGTGACTAAAGCTGACTTTCTACTTGAGAATTTCAGGCCGGGCACGATGGAGAAATGGGGCTGCGGCTACGATGCGCTCGCGAAGCTCAATCCGCGCCTGATCATGATCCGCGTGTCGGGCTTCGGGCAAACCGGGCCGTACGCGAAACAGGCCGGCTTCGGCGCGATCGGCGAGGCGATGGGTGGCCTGCGCTACGTGTGCGGCGACCCCTCGACGCCGCCCTCGCGCATGGGCATCAGCATCGGCGACTCGCTCGCCGCGACCTTCGCGAGCGTCGGCGCGCTGTCGGCGCTGCACTACCGCGAAAAGACCGGCCGCGGCCAGGTCGTCGATTCCGCGATTTATGAAGCCGTGCTCAACATGATGGAGTCGCTCGTCACCGAGTACGACAAGACGGGCTACATCCGCGAACGCACCGGCGCGATCCTGCCGAACGTCGCGCCATCGAACGTCTACCCGACGCGTGACGGCCAGCTCGTGCTGATCGCCGCGAACCAGGACACGGTGTTCACCCGCCTCGCCGAAGCGATGGGCCAGTCCGAGCTCGCAAAGGCCGCGAAGTACGCCACGCACACGGCGCGAGGCGAGAACCAGGTCGAACTCGACGAACTCGTCGGCCGCTGGACAGCGACACTGACGCGCGACGAAGTGCTCGCCGCCATGGAAAAATTCGGCGTGCCCGCCGGTCTCATCTATCGCACGCCGGAGATGCTCGAAGACCCGCATTTCAAGGCGCGGCAGGCCATCGTCGCGACCCAGCACCCGGATTTCGGCGAGCTGCGGATGCAGAACGTCGCACCGAAGCTGTCCGAGACCCCCGGCGGCGTTCGCGCGCCTGCGCCGGCGATGGGCCAGCATAACGAAGAGGTCTACCTCGGCCTCCTCGGCATGCAGCGCGACCGCTATGACGGCCTCGCGGCCCGCAAGGTCATCTGATCCGCATGGCCGAATCGCTCGACGAAAACTACGCGCGGGGCGGCTTCGGCAAATCGCTCGCCTTCGGCCGGCGTCCGGCGCTGCTCGTGATCGACTTCGTGCAGGCCTATCTGGCGCCGGGCTCGCCGCTCTACGCGGGTCCGGGGGTCGAAGCGGCGCGCGCCGCAGGCGTCGACCTGCTTGCCGCGGCGCGTGCGGCGCGCATTCCGGTGCTGCACACCCATGTCGTCTACCAGCCGGGCGGTCGCGACGGCGGCATCTTCTTTCGCAAGGTACCTGCGCTCGCCTGCTTCGAGGCCGGTGCGCATCCCGAACTCGCCTCGTTCGCCCCCGGACTCGAGCCGGTTGCCGGCGAGACCGTCATCCCGAAGCAATATGCGAGCGCGTTTTTTGGCACCACGCTGGCCTCGACGCTCACGTCGCTCGGCATCGATACGGTGCTGATCAGCGGCGTATCGACGAGTGGCTGCGTGCGCGCGAGTGCGGTCGACTGCTGCCAATACGGCTTCGTCCCGGTCGTCGTGCGCGAGACGGTCGCGGATCGGGCCGCCGGGCCGCACGAGGCGAATCTCTTCGACCTGCAAGCGAAATACGCCGAAGTCACCGACCTCGCGACCGCGCGCCGGTACCTGTCGAGCCCCCGATGATGCCTTTCGGCCCGATTGCCGCAGTCACGGTCGCGACGTCGGAACTGCAATCGACGATCGACGCGTATCGTCTCTATTTCGGTTATGAACTCGCCGACCACGATCGCGTGACGCCCGCGATGGCGGCGCAGTTCGCCCGCCCCGCCCTCGCCGGCCGTCGCTACGCGTTGATGCTGCCGGCCGGCGAAGGCCAGACCTGGCTGCGATTCATCGAGGGTAAACCCGATGCCGCCTACCGACCCTTCCGCCACATGGGATGGAACGCCGCGGAACTGATGGTGCAGGACACCGACCTGGCCGCCGCACGTGTCGCCGATTCACCGTTTCGCGTGATCGGCCCGCCCGCGAATCTTTCGATCAGCGACAAGATCCGCGCGATGCAACTCATTGGCCCGTCGAATGAAGGCGTCTATCTCACGTCGTTCAGCGAAAAGGTCGCCGCGTTCGACGTGCCCGAAGCCAGGCACTTCATCGACCGGGTGTTCATCGTCATCCTGGGCGGCCCGTCCTGCGAGGCCGTGGGCGCGTTCTATACGCAGCATCTCGGCGTGCCGCCGGCATCGGCCGTGTCGTCCGTGATCACGGTCCTGTCCGCGGCCCACGGCCTCCCCGCCGAGACGCGGCACCCTCTCGCCGCGCTCGCCCTCGGCGGCCAGTGTTACATCGAAGTCGACGCGATGCCGGCCGGGACCCTCGAACGGACGAGCGCACCCGGTGAACTGCCACCCGGCATTTCGATGGTGAGCTTCATCGTCGATCGCCTGCCGGAAGACCCGCGCCTCCGATGGCTGGCCGAGCCTCGCACATTGCCGCAGGCGCCGTATCATGGTCGCCGGACCGCGGTGTGCATCGGGCCCGCGGGGGAATGGATCGAACTCGTGGAGCGCGAATGACCGACGCCCCGACCCGCGCGAAGGGCCCATTGCCGCAGTATTTCGACGATCCGGCGATTGACCAGCTGCACTCCGCGCTGCTCGCGCTCGCCGCCGAGCTGTCGGTTGCCTACGACCGCATCGACACGCTCGAGCGCCTGCTCGAGCAAAAAGGGGCGCTGGCACGCGCCGACATCGAACACTACGAACCCGACGAGGCTTCGCTGCGCGAACGCGCGGCGAGGCGTGAAGCCCTCGTCGCGCGCCTGCTGCGCCCGTTCCGGGACTACCGGGAACAGCTGATCGAACGCGCCGGGAAATGACGGTCCCGGCGCCTTCAGAAGCGTAGCGTCGCTGAAATGGCGACGGGAAACGACCAGCGCCCCTGCGCTTCGTTGTCCGGATCGTAGCCGAGCGCGGCGAGCCTCGGGTCATGGGCATTCGACGCGAGACCGGTGTGGTCCGCCTCGACGCCGAATCGCACGCCGAGATTGTTGCCGGCGTCGTACTCGACACCCGTCTCGACACTCTGCCTGAACACCGTGTCTCCGCGTGTGAACCGCACGCGTTCGGGAGCCGTCGTGGCGCCTTGCAGGGCGAGCGCACCGTCCATGCCCTTGACCCGCGTCGCGCCGAGCGCGACGCCGGCATACGGCCGCCAACTCGTTCCGGTCCGCCAGGCATAGCGCGAGCCCGCTTCGATCGATTCGTTGTGCACGTCCGCCATCCGGGCGCTGAGATCGGCGGCGGAAGTCGGCGCCTCGCCGGACAGCTTGCCGATCACGCGCGTGCGCCCGTCGAGGCCTTCGTAGCCGAAGCGACCGTAGGCCTGCAGCGCATCGGTCAACGAATAACCGAGTTCGAGGCCCGTCTCGAAGCGTGGCCGGAACATGTCGTCGTAGTGCAGCCGGTGCAGCGCAACGGTGCCGTCCTCGTTCGTGGCACTGACCGGCGCACGTAACGAGCCATGCATTCCGAGCGAGTCGCCCCCGAGGATCGAGACGCTCCAAGGGGTCGCTTCGTCGGATGCCCGCGCGGTCACGGTGACCCCGGCGAGGAGGGAAAGAACTGCAAGCACTTCGACTGGTCGAGTTTTCATCTGGATCTCCTTCAGGACTGCCATCGGACGCAGGCTGCGCCACGAAGCTGACATCAGGCTGACTTCGCGGCGGCGGGCGTTGGAGTACGCTCGCGCGCATGAGGGTACTGGTCGTCGAGGACGATCCGCTGGTAGGCGACGCCGTGCGACGGGCGCTCGCGGCGGCTGGGTTCGCCGCGGATCTCGTCGCGAGTGCGGAAGCCGCCGCATCGGCGCTGCACGCCGAATCGTTCGACCTCGCGATCGTCGATATCGGGCTGCCGCGTGTGAGCGGCCTGCAGTTCCTGCAGGCGCTGCGACAGCGCGGCACCGGCCTCCCCGTGCTGATCCTCACCGCCCGCGACGGTCTCGAGGACCGCGTGCACGCGCTTGATCTCGGCGCTGATGACTACTTGACGAAACCGTTCGAGATTCCGGAACTCGTCGCCCGTTGCCGCGCGCTGATCCGGCGCGCCCACGCTGTCACCAGCACCCGGCTCGCGCTCGGCAGCCTGAATCTCGATCTGGCGCACCGGGAGGTCACCGTCGACGGCGCCCTGCTCGACCTGACGCATCGCGAGTGGACGATTCTCGAATGCCTCGTCTTCAACGCCGGGCGCATCGTTTCAAAGGAACGGCTGAAGGAATCGGTGGTCAACTGGAGCGAAGATCTCACGCCGAACGCCATCGAAGTCTATGTGTCGCGACTGCGCACGAAGCTTGGGGGCGCGGCCGACATCCGCGCCGTGCGCGGCATGGGGTATCGGATCGATGCGCGCGAAAAATGACCAGGCACCGTCGATCCGCAAGCGACTGCTGGCGCTGTTGCTGCCTTCCGCAGTGGTGATCCTGGTCGCCGGCACGCTCGGCGACTACTTCACCGCGATCGCGCCGTTCCGGGAGGCCTACGACCAGGCGTTGATCGATACCGCGATCGCCGTAGCAGGCCGCGTCACTGTGCGCAACGACGGGCGACCGGCCCTCTCTCTGCCACCGGACGCCGCTGCGATACTGCGTGCCGACTCGATCGACTCCATCTACATCAAAGTGTCGGCGGCCGACGGCGCCTTGGTCTATGGCGATGCCGATCTGCCCGAACTGCCGGAAAGCCCCGCCAATCCCTCTCGCGCGAATGTCGCTTATCGGGGCGAGCCGATCCGGCTGGTGAGCTACCGCACCGTCGCCGGGCCCTCCATCGTGGCCGTCTCCGTCGGCGAGACACTGCACAAGCGCGATCGCGCACGCGCCGCCGTGCTCACGACCGCGATCGCGGTCGATGCGGCCGAGCTCGGGCTGGTGCTCGCCGTGATCTGGCTCGGCGTGAGGCTCGCGCTCGCGCCCCTGCGCAACGTTGCGGCGCAGATCCATCGTCGATCCGCGCGCGACCTCGCGCCCCTGCCACTCGGGCGGGTGCCCGTCGAGATCCGCGGGGTCGTGGACGCACTCAATCGCCTCTTCGCAACGGTCACCCGGGCCGGCTCGGAGCAGCGCCGCTTTCTCGAAAGCGCCGCGCATCAGCTCAGGACGCCGCTGACGGGCATCCAGGCGCAGCTCGAGCTCATGGCGGACGACGAAACCGACCCGTCGCGAAAGGACCAGCTCGGGAGGGTACTCGATGGAGCGCGCCGCCTCACGCACACCACCCAGCAATTGCTGGCGCTCGCGCGCTCGGACGAGGCTGCGACACTCGACTGGAAACTCACGCCGGTCGATCTCGCCTCCGTCGTCGATCCGGTCGTCAACGAACGCATCGCGGCGTCCGATGCCGCGAAGATCGACCTGGGTGCGGAGGTGTCGCCAGCCGATGCCCGGGGCGTGTCCTGGCTGCTGGCCGAAGCCCTCGGCAATCTTGTCGACAACGCCATGACCTATACGCCGGCGGGCGGCAGCATCACCATCCGCTGTGGAGACGATGGCGCTCCGTTCCTGCAGGTCACCGACACCGGCCCCGGCATCCCGCCGGGCGACCGCGCTCGCGTGCTCGACCGGTTCTACCGCGGCAGCAACGCGCAGGGCGACGGCAGTGGCCTCGGTCTCGCGATCGTGCATGAAGTCGCACAACTGCACGGCGCGACGCTCTCGATCGATGCAGGGCCCGATGGCCGGGGCACGACCGTGAGCCTGCGCTTCCCCGTACGCCACGGCGGGTCCGCTCAGGCCATTGCGGCACGATGATTGCCGGCATTCGCCGGGCACCGGTGATCGCTCACAGAGGCAACACGGCGGGATTTTCTGCTGTCACTGTCTCGCCTCCGAGAGGAAAAGCCCGGCTCCGCGGGTCAATCTGCGGCCCACGTCCCCGTATGCAGCGCATGCTGTGAGCTTCGATCGTTCGATCCGGTGCGCCGATGCAGATGACCTTCCGGCGCGAGCGGTGGCCGCTCGCGCGCCCCTTCAAGATCTCCCGCAGCACGATTCACGAGGCGTACCCCGTGGTCGTGGAACTTCGCGAAGGCATCCATACCGGGCGCGGAGAATGCGAGGTGCACGAGAATGACCTGTCCGCGATCGATCGGGGCATGCGCCGACTCGAACAGCTCCGTCCCGACATCGAGCGCGTTGGCTTTTCCAGGATGGCGCTTTCGAAGCTGCTACCCGCCTGCCCGATCCGCAACGCGCTCGACTGTGCGCTGTGGGACCTCGAGGCGAAGCGCGCCGGAATGCCCGCCTGGCGGCTCGCAGGTCTCGACGAGCCCCGGCCTCTGACCACCGTCTACACGATCAGTGCCGATCATCCCGGGGCGATGGCCGAACAGGCCGCGGCCGCCCGCCGCTATCCCATGCTCAAGATCAAGCTCAAGGGTGAAGGAGACATCGCCCGCGTGCAGGCGGTGCGTGACGCTGCCCCCGGAGCACGACTGATCGTCGACGCCAATGAAGCATGGACTTTCGCGCAGCTCGAGGCGTTCGCTCCGTCGCTGCACGCGGTGGGAGTCGAGCTGATCGAGCAGCCGCTGCCGCACGGCAAGGACGCGGCGCTCGCCGGCTTTCGCTCTCCGGTGCCGCTGTGCGCCGACGAGAGCTGCCTGCATACCGGCTCGCTGCCTGAAGTCGCGGGCAAGTATCAATTCGTCAACATCAAGCTCGACAAGACCGGCGGCCTGACTGAAGCCGTTCAACTCGACGCGCAAGCCCGTCGGCTCGGGCTGCGAATCATGGTGGGCTGCATGGTGGGCACTTCGCTCGCGATGGCGCCTGCCATGCTCGTCGCGCGCAACGCCGAGTTCGTGGATCTCGACGGTCCGCTACTGCTCGCGCAGGATCGAACGCCGGGCCTGCGGTTCGAGGGAACAGTGATCCACCCGCCGGCATCGGATGTGTGGGGTTGAGAACGCCGACCCGAAAGGTGTTGGCAAGCACGGGCGCAGCCGCTATCGTTTCCGCGCATCAGCATCGATGATGGTGATCGGCCGATGTCCGACTCAACTGGCAATCTGCGGCAGCATCCATTGCTCGACGCCTTCGATATGCGGATCCTCGCGGCTCTGCATCGCGACGGCCGCATGACCAAGGTGAAGCTCGCGGAGATCATCGGCCTGTCGCCCACGCCGTGCGGTTCGCGCATCGAGCGCCTCGAGAAGGCGGGACTGGTACGGGGCTACCACGCCGACATCGATCTCGTGCAGCTTGCGCGGCTGACTCGCTTTCGCATGACAGTTTCGCTGCGCGACTGGACACCGCCCAAGGCGCGCCGTTTCGAGGCGGCGGTCGCCGGAATTCCCAACATCGTGGAATGCGAGGCGGTGCTCGGAGACATCGACTACATCGTGACAGTGCTTGCCGTCAGCATCGGGCACTATCAGGAAATCATCGGCATACTGCTGGCTACCCTCTCGGACGAGATCGACTTCACGACCTACCCCGTCTCGAAATCAGTGAAACGCGAGGTCGACCTGGCGCTGCTGAAGCTCTCGAATCAGGAAGAAGCCGCACCTTGAGCAGCGCGCCTCAGAAAAAGGACGAGAGCATCGCGTCCGCCCTCGCGGCCATGCGTGCCAATCGCCCACTGCGCGCGGAAGAGATTTGCCGCGATTATCTTCTTCTCTGCCCCGGTTGCGGGGAGCATCGGAGATTGCTTGGGCATGCGTTGATGAAGCAGGGCCGCTTGCCGGAGGCTGAGCAACAGATCAGCCTGGCACTGGAGCTGGATCCTCAATCGCCTTTTCTCCTTGAAGACATGGGCAGCATATTCGCCATGCAGGGCCGATACGCCGAGGCGATCCCGTGGCTCGAAGAAGCCATCAAGGTAGAGCCGCGGCTGCCGCTGGCGCACAGGAAACTTGGGCAGGCGCTCGTTGCCGTGGGCAGAGGCAAGGAAGCGGATGAGGAATTTCAGGAATACCTGGAGCTTGGCGAAGGCAGGGAGCCGGTGGCCAATGCGATGAAGCAGCTGCGGGCCGGCCTGATCGATGCCGCCATTGAATCGCTCCAGGCAGTATTGCAGGAGCATCCGCAGAACGTCGATGCCATGCGCCACCTCGCGGGTGCCTATTTCTCGAAGAAGGTCCGATTGGACGACGCGGAAGCGCTGCTGCGTCAAGCGACCCGGACAGCCCCGGATTTCCTCGCTGCATGGATGTTGCTTGGGCAGGTGCTGATGGAGAGGAACAAGTTCCTGGATGCGATAAAAATCTTCAAGGAGGCCACCCGGCTTGCGCCCGCGCGTGCGGATGTCTGGGGTGCGCTCGGCAGCGCGCATGCACGCGCCAGCAACGCGGAGGAAAGTGTCCAGGCTTTTGCCAAGGCTGTTTCAATCGACCCCGACCTGGCAAACGCCCAGATGGGTTACGCGCACGTACTGAAAACTGTCGGCGACCAGGCGGCTGCGTTGCAGGCCTACCGGGCCGCCATCAGGTCGAGGCCTGACTTTGGGGAGGTTTACTGGAGCATGGCCAATCTCAAGGTCTTCAAATTCGAAGACCACGAGGTGGCTGCGATGGAAAAGCAGCTCGAGCGCAATGATCTCGGCAAGAGTGCGGAGATCCATTTCCGTTTCGCACTGGGCAAGGCTTGCGAAGACCTTGGCGATTTCGACCGTGCCTGGCATTACTACCACACCGGCAATCAGGCGCAACGCGGCACAGTCCAGTACGACCCTACGGAGTTCGAAGTCCGCCAATCATCGATCGTGAAGGTCTTCACGAGGGAATTCCTCACGCAACGCGAAGGCCACGGCTGCGCGGATCCGGACCCGATATTCATCGTCGGCCTGCCGCGCAGCGGGTCCACCCTGGTCGAACAGATCCTGGCCAGCCACAGTCAGGTCGAAGGCACCGCGGAGCTGCCGATCCTCGGCAAGATCGCCCACTCCATCGGGCGCTATCGGCGCGACAACCTGCAGTACCCGGAAGCGGCCAGGGACTTGCGCAACAAGGATTGGCGGGCCTACGGGCAGCAGTATCTGGATGAATCCCGACGCCATCGGCGGACAGACCGGCCATTTTTCACCGACAAGTTACCCAACAACTTTCCACATGTGGGCCTGCTGCACCTGATTCTGCCGAACGCGAAGGTGATCAACGCGCGCCGACATCCACTCGACAGCTGCCTGGGCAGCTACAAGCAGCTGTTCGGGCAGGGCCAGCACTTCACCTACGACATGTTTGAGCTTGCCGAGTATTACCGGCAATACCACGCTGTCATGTCGCACTGGCATGCCGTGCTGCCGGGCAAGGTGCTCGACGTGCACTACGAAGAGACCGTGATGGACTTCGAAGCGCAGGTGAAGCGAATTCTGGCGTTCTGTGGACTGCCCTTCGAGGAGCAGTGCCTGCGATACTACGAAACGGAACGCGCCGTGAAAACCGCAAGCTCGGAACAGGTACGACAACCCATCTATCGCGGCGCGCTGGGCAAGTGGCGGCGTTACGAGGAACACCTCGGCGCGTGGCTGGAAGACCTGGACGATATCATTCGCGAATTGCCGGAGACGGTGCGGAACGCAGGCCTCTGACAGGCACTATTCATACGGCCAGACAGCGAGCCCGTGAATCGCGTTGCGCACGTCCATGGTCAGGTTGACGGACCACAGGCGCTGGTTCGCCGCAAGATCGTACAGGCTGACGGTGGATGGGGACGAGCCTCCGACGACCAGGGAATCGGATAGTGCACAGAGTCCCCGGGCGAAGGCGGGCCTCGCTATGCCGATCGTGTCCTCGCCGGCGTGCACCAGATCCCCGGTTTCATAGGCCGGCACCTGCATGGCGCGATCCTCCGAGTCGGTGTCCCGCCCGCAGTAGCGCAGTGCGTTGGCTTCACTGTCGTTGAACAACACGCCGTCACGGAAGGGCCGGGCGTTGTGAGTTCCGGCGGGTAGCTCCACCGACATCAGGATGGACTTGCCGTTGAAATGCAGCATGCCGCCCGAGCGCAGTCCGGAGACATACAGGCCCTGTTCGTTGCAGTGGATGCTGTTGAGGTGCAGCTTGTTCAACATCAATGGGCCATCGTCCGAGATCGGATCGAAAACGACTCCCTTGAAGTTGAATTCCTTCTCCTGCACCTGCATTGCCCAGTGGAACCGCTGGCTGTCGAGGTCGAACGCCAGGATGCTGTCGAATCCCGTTGAAGTGAGGAACAGGCTGCGTCCGTAAACGGCGATTTCGTGGCAATGCTTCAGGTAGCGATTGCGCCAGGAGCCGACGCGACGAAACGCCGGGGTGTAAGCGAACAGTTCATCGCTGGCGGCGATATAGACCGTTTCGCCGTCGAAGGCGATGCCGCGCAGGCCGCGGTCCCATCCACGCCCCTGCCAGTCGATATCGGCGCGGTTCCAGTCAATGGTCTGCACCACCGACTGGCTCTGCGGATCGATCAGGTAAACGCCACCGTGGCTCTGTCCCTGCTGGCTGCCTCGTACGACTGAAGTCGTGATCAACTTCAAGCGATTCTAGAACCGCTTCCGCAGGCTGAGAGTGATCGTGCGTGGCCGCTGCAAGGTGCGCTCGTTGCGGAATCGCGCATCGCCAAACCAGTCGGACTCGGTGTGGGAGTAGTTGATGGCAGACACCCCTGCCTGATCCCAGATGTTGCGCGCCATCAGGGAAACCTCCAACCCGCTATTGAGATTCAGGCCGACCTGGAAGTTGTCGGAACGCCAGGAAGGGATGCGCCCCCCTGGATCGTTGTCCTCAGCCGCGGTGAGGTTGTCCCAGGCCTCGCCGCGATAAGTGGCGTCATAGCGGAACCACAGGTCGCCGGGCAATCCCGCAAATTGCGGGATCGTGTATTCGGCGGCCAGCCAGAATTTCTGCTTCGGCGCGTTCGGCATTTCCTGGCCCTTCGCCAGAAAAAGGTTGCCCCGGGGATCGAAGGTATCCGCCGTGTATTCGGACTTGGCAAGATAGGCACTGCCTTTCAGGGCGAAATTGCCCGTGACTTGCCATGCCCCGCTGATTTCAGCGCCGCGGCTTTCGCCGGTTTTTCCGTTGAAGGTACCCCTGAGCCACCACGGACCTCCGCCCACGCGCGAATAGATCTGGATGTCGGTCCATTTCATGTCGAAGAGCGTGACGTTGAGGCGCAGGCGCTTGTCCAACCACTCGCTCTTCAATCCCAGTTCGTAGTTCTTCAGCAGGTCGGGCTCATAGGTTGCCGGTATCGATCCGGTAGCCGCCGCCCGGAGGCTGTTGTTGCCGCCCAGCCGGAAACCTTCGCTGTAGGTGAAGTAGATCATGCGGTCGTCAGACAGGTCGTACTGCGTGCTGAACTTCAGGACCGTGCTGTTGTTCTTGCCCTGGCTGGCGAAAACCCCTTCGCCACCGCCATACGAACCCCGAGGCGGCAGGCCGCCAACGGTTCCAAGGGCCTGGCGATCTTCGCGATCGAACTGGAACCAGCGCGCGCCGGCGGTCACTTTCCAGGCATCGGTAAGTTGATAGGACAGCTCGCCGAACACGGCCGTCTGCTTGATGGTCTTGTTGAAGTTGTTGACGTAGATCTTGTTCGTTGCCGGCAACGGGCACGGGACATCGTAGCCGGCGGCCTGGTAGGTACAGGCGTAGTCCTGGGCCGCGGCCCAGCCGTTGGTCTGCATCAGATTCGGGATTTGGGCGCCGTGCTTCCATGCGAGGTTCATGTCCTCGTAGAAACCGCCGATCATCCATTGCAGCTTGCTGTCGCCACGCGAAGTCAGGCGCAGTTCCTGCGCGGTGCGTCGGTTCCAGCTGTTATCGAATGTCGAGCCGAACTCGTACTGGAAATCGTATATCGCGACATAACCGGGGGCACCGTAGTAGCTGGTCTGCCACTGGTTGTAGGTCATGTTGTCCCATTCGTAGCTTGAGTGTCGATCGTAGTACGAAGTCGCCGACACGAAGTCGGCAAACCCGAGATCGCCCTTGATCGTCAGCGAGGTCTGCCACCAGTCGTCGTTGCGGTACTCCGGGAAAAAACGCGTTACCTTGTAGTCGCCAAGCGCCGGGTCGGTCGCCCAGGTGCCGTCGGCCTTGCTGTACTGCGCGATGTAGCCAAGATCCGCACTCCAGCGGTCGTTGATCTTCCACAGCGCGGCGACCCGTCCGCCGTATATGTCGTACGTGTTCTGGTTATTCTTTGCTATCGCGGAGTTATCGCCCGGACTGCCAAAGGCACCGGCCTGGCCGGAAATGGTCGGACCGACCACGTTGTCGACATAGCCCCCCTCGTGGGCCGAAAAACCGACGATGCGCAGGGCCAGCTTGTCGTCGACCAGCGGTATGTTGAGATGCCCGCTCAGGTCGTAGCTCTCGTCTCCGCCGTGGGTTGTGCCAATCGACGCATCTGCCTGGCCGGAGAATCCGTCAAATTCCGGTTTGTTGGTGATGATGCGCAGCGTGCCCGATTGTGAGCTCGATCCGAACAGCGTTCCCTGCGGGCCCGGCAACGACTCGATGCGTGCGATGTCGACCATCCGCACTTCCGGTTCGTTCGAGATCGCGCCTATCGGCTGCTCGTCGAGATACACCGAGACCTGGCTGTCGGTGTGAAACTCCTCCGATCCGGTCGAAATCCCGCGCATCGACAGCGAATTTCGACCCGGCATGGTGTTGACCAGCGACGCGCTCGGCAGCGCCTTCATGTAGTCTTCCATGTTCTTGAAGGCCATCTTCTCGATGTCGAGACTCGAGAACGCCGTGATGCTCTGCGGGACGACCTGCAGGTTGATCTCACGCTTGGTTGCCGTAACGACAACTTCTTCCAGTGCCCCCTGCCCGGGAGATTGGCCTAGCGCGGAGGCCGCGGGGTAGAGCGCGCTGACAACGGCCGTTACAACGGGGGTTAGCGGGTGCGCTTTCCAGGCCCAAGCCTGCAATTCCGGGCAATCCTCATCGACTCGTTGCGTGACGCTTTTCGACTGCGCGCTTGTCATTGGCGGATTCCCCCGAATGGCCGATCGTAAGCTGATTTCGAAATGCAACTGCATCCAGGCATGCGTCGCCCGGAGGCAGCATAGGTCGTACTTTTCAGTATAGGCAACGCAAGATCACGATGTGAAGCATGATCCTCGTGCGTCACTTGCGGATTTGCCGCGCATTTACGTTGCTCCCCGGCGCGTGACCCCATGTGGCTCAGAAATTACGCGACTGGCAAAGAGGGATATTTCGTTTTCCCGGGAGCAACGATCGCGATTACTCCGGAAATCAAAGGTTCCACAGAGATTTCCCCCGTGGGACAGACCGAGCGTCGCCCACTGCGCGTTGTGCCAGCCGTATGGCCCGTGTGCAGGAGGCCGGGCTTGCGTAGACCGCGTGGGTATATTGCCGCATGCTTCGCCCCCGGTCATGCCCGGCCGACGAGTCTATTCCACGTCGTGGAATTGAGTGATGCCCGGAATGCAGATCTGAATGAAACTGAAGACTTTCAAGGACGCCAGCCGCACGACCGGCTTTGTCGTTTCCTCGGAAATATTCCTCAAGCCGGAAACGACCCCCGAAATGATTCGCGAGGCCGCCTATCTGCTGCGGGAACATGTCAGCGGCGTGCTCGTGACCGACAATCAATTCGGCATCGTCCACATGTCGACCCTCGCGGCAGCAAGCTTGCTGATCGCCAGTGAGATGGACCCGATCGTGCAGCTCGCCTGCCGCAATCGAAATCGCATCGCGCTCTGGGGCGAGCTACTCGGTGCCGCGGCGCTCGGCGTCACCAGTCTCATGCCGATTCGCGGCAGTCGAGTCCCCGATGGCTTTGAACCTCGACCCAAAGCGGTCCTCGACGTCGAGGCAACCGAGCTCATCGCCACCGCATCAAAACTGAAGCGTGATGATCGATTGCGGGTCATACCGGATTTCTTCATCGGCGCGCAGGTGACGCCGCATGCGCCGGAACCCGGCTGGAAGCCCGAGAAGCTGACCCGCAAGGCCGATGCCGGCGCACAGTTCGTGCAGACTCATGTGTGCATGAACATTCCGCTGTTGCGCAACTACATGCAGCACCTGGTGGCAAACGGGTTGCCACGACGGCTGAGTGTCTTTGTGGCACTTGCGATTCCCGGTTCTGCTGACGACGCGCGATGGTTGTGCGAGAACCGGCCGAATATCAATATCCCGCCGGGCATCGTTCGCCGCATCAGGCAGGCCGCGGACCCGGAGCAGGAAAGCGTGCGTATCTGCGCCGAGCAACTGCAACAACTGGCGGAGATACCGGGAGTCGCGGGCGCTCATGTGGTGGCAACACGCGATCTCGCAACCATTCCGGCGGCGATTGAAGCATCCGGTGTTTGCAAAGGTCCGCCAGCATCCTGATGTCGATACGCCCGCCTAGGCACCGAGCGGGGGTGCGATCTGGCCGATGTGGTCTTTTGGCACGTAGTCGAAGATGAACGTGATGCGATCTTCGTTGCCCTTGTTCATCACCGAGTGCGTCTTTTGATTGTTGATTTCGTACGCCTCACCGACCTTGAACCGGTAGGGACGGCCGTCGATCATGAATCGCACACGCGAATTGGCCGTGATCGGCACATGAATGCGATGGCCGTGATGAAACGACGGGTGCATGTCGACGTGCGGCGAAATCGTTCCACCGGCCAGCAGCTTCGCCGCCATGGCCCGGATGACGGTTCCGCCCGGCGGGTAATGCTGCTTGATGATGTCATTCATCAAGGGTAACGCCGCCCCCGACAAGCGCGGCCAACCCGGTTCTTTCCTGACGACGAGGTCCGGCCAGCGATCGATCTGCGCGAACAGCATCACGATCGATTCCGTAGCGTGGTGAACCTCGAACGCTTCCTGCCGGTACTGGTCTTCCTTCCATGCTTCTTCACGCTGCGCAAGGATCGCCTCGCGCAGCGCCCGCACATCGACTGTTCCGAGTTCGCGCAGGGCTGTATCTATGTTCATTACCGGGCGATCACCTGTTGAGCGGACGTTCGCAAACACCGCCGTCCGCGGCGGCTCGCCCGCGGAGCCTGTCATCCTGTATACGCTTCCCCGTGCAGGAGAATTCCCCAACGGTACGCGCTTCCGCGGAGCAATTCCCTGTGACGGGATAACCGCCCGCAATCGATACCCGGTCGGCAGGTCAACCGGTCGCGGCAGGTGATGCGGAAAGTGAAATGCCGCCGGCGCTGCGCGGATAGATCTCGCCGAGAAAATCCACCATCGGGCCCGCGCCGGTCGCTATGGGGTCGATACACGGCAGCGCAAAGCGCTCGGCGAGATCCTGCAGGTACGCCGCGCGCCGTTTCGCCGGCAAGCCGGAGGTATTGACACTCAGGCCCACACAACGCGCTTCAGGGTTGGTCAGGCGGGCCACTCGCAGATTGAGTTCCAGGCACTCCCGCAGGTCCGGAATCGGATAGCCGGGGTAATCGTCGATGGTTTCGCGGATCGCATCATGGCAAATCACAAGCCCGTCCGGCTGTGATCCGTGCAGGAGTCCGGTGCTGACACCCGCATAAGCCGGGTGGAACAGCGATCCCTGGCCTTCGATCACATCCCAATGATCGGGCGCATTGTCGGGAGACAGCCATTCCGCGGCCCCCGCAACAAAATCGGCGACGACCGCATCGATCGCCACCCCCTCGCCGGCGATCAGGATGCCGGTCTGCCCGGTGGCGCGGAACGTCGCCTTCATGCCGCGGCGATTCATCTCGCGGGCGATGCTGAGCGCGGTGTACTTCTTGCCGACCGCGCAATCCGTGCCGACCATGAGCAGCCGGCGACCGCTGCGCTTGCGGCCCGAGCCTACCTCGAACTCGCGCGCGGGATAGCGTACGTCGTAGAGCGTGCGCCCGTGGCGCCGCGCCGCTTCCGCGATCTGCCGAATGCTGCCGAGCCGCGTGTGCATGCCACTCGCCACGTCGAGCCCGGCTTCAATCGCCGCGACGATGGCGGCAACCCAGCCAAGGGCGATCGCGCCGCCCGTCGGCGCGACGCCGATCACCATCGTGCGGGCTCCGGCCACAAGGGCTTGGGCGAGCGTCATCTCCGGCACGCCGAGGTCGACGCTGCGCATGCCGGTGCTCCACTGTCCGGCGCACAGGTCCGGACGCCACTCGACGAGGCCGAGACCCGTCTTGGCGGAAACGCGAGTAGCGGCCTCACCCAGATAGATCAGGTATTTGCCGGGAATGACCATGTCTGCAATCTCCCTGTCAGGGCGCGCGCCGAAGCGGGCGCCCCGAATGCCTTCCGGTGGCCTCGCCGTCGGCATAGACGATGGAACCGTTGACCCAGACTTTCTCCACGCCCACCGAGAGCGCGCGCGGATTCTCGAGCGTGGCGCGATCTGCGACGCGATCCGGGTCGAACAGCACCAGATCGGCATAGGCTCCGGCCCGAACGACGCCGCGGTCTCGCAGGCCGACATGCGCTGCCGACTCGCCAGTCATCTTGCGGATCGCCTCGGCCAGCGTCAGTACGCCACGCTCACGCACGTAGTAACGCAGTACGCGAGTGAAGGCGCCGGCGCCACGCGGATGCGTGCCCTCGAGCATGCCATCAGTGCAGATGTTCGAATGTGGCCATGCAATCAGTTTCGCGACGTCTCCCGGGTCCATGCTCTTCGCGATCACGCTCTCATCGCCTCCTGCCGCCTGCGACTGCGCGATCAGTTGCATCAGGGTCGATGCGGGATCCGAGCCGCGCGCGATGGAGATCTCCTGCAGGGTCTTTCCGGCGACGGAGGGATCGGCGGAGAAACGGCTGATGATCAGGTCCTGCGGCAGCACAAGGCTGCGCAGGGCGAATTCGGCCGACGCGCGGTTGTCGAAATCGCGCTGCGGAAACAGCACGGTCATCGTGGAATGCCAGTATTCGTAAGGATAGACGTCGCCGGTGATGTCGATCCCCTCCGCGCGGGCGCGATCGAGCATCGCGATCATGCGATCGGCCTGCCCCCACCAGTCCACCATCGCGAGCTTCATGTGCGAAACCTGCACCGGCATGTGATTGACGCGGCCGATCTCGATGATCTCCTCGAGCGCCTCCCACAGCCGGCGATCCTCGCTGCGAATGTGACTGATGTAGCGGCCGCCGAAGCGCGCCGCTTCGGCCGCGAGCGCGATGACTTCCGCCTTGGTGGAATAGATGCCCGGGTCGTACTCGAGCCCCGTGGACAGACCGAGCGCACCGGCCCGCATGCCGTCCGCGACCATGCCCCGCATCCTCGTCACCTCGCGCGCCGTGGCCGCACGACGGAAGTCACTGCCCATCACGGCCGAGCGGATCGTGCCGTGCCCCAGGTAGGCCGCAACGTTGACCGCGACCGGCTCGCGCTCGAGCCGCGCCAGGAACGACCCGGGCGGCTGTTCAAGCGAACCGTCCTGGCCGACGACGATCGTCGTGATCCCCTGGCTCACTGCGGCGAGCGCATCGGGGTGCTCGAAGATGCCCCCCGCGTGGTGGCTGTGCGTGTCGATGAAGCCGGGCGCGAGCGCGAGCCCGTGCGCGTCAATCACGACTTCCCCCGGCAGCGGCTCGAGCGCGCCCACTGCGGTGATGCGGTCCGCGCCGATCCGCACCGCGGCCTTGCGCGGCGCCGCGCCAGTCCCGTCGACGAGGAGCGCATTGACGATCAGCGTGGTTGACGCTCCCGCGGCCTTCGTGGGCGACGCCACGGCTTGCACGCCGGGAACCAAGGCGGCCACGGACAGCCAGGCTGTCGCGAATCGAAGTTGCAGGCTCGTCACGGTAGGTTTACCCCCGGCTGCGGATTACCAAGTATGCGCAGGTGATGCCTGTGCAAAGCGACGCAAGCGATCCTGATGACGCGAGAAACGGCTGCCATCCGGGTGAAACGCGCCGATTTTTCTCAGCGGCGGCCCCCAGAATCAAACGCATGCAGATCTGGGCGCGCAAGTCGATCGCCTCACTCCAGGCGGAGGCGGGGTACGACACCGACGAGCGCCGCGGCCTTCGCCGCAGCCTCGGAGTCTGGAATCTCAGCTCGCTCGGCATCGGCTGCACGATCGGCGCCGGTATTTTCGTGCTCACAGGCACCGCGGCTGCAAACTACGCCGGCCCTGCCGTAGCGCTGTCGTTCGTGCTCGCCGCCGCAGCCTGCCTGTGCGCGGCGCTGTGCTACGGCGAGCTCGCATCGATGATACCGGTGGCCGGTAGCGCCTACACATACGCCTACGCCACGATGGGCGAGCTCGTCGCCTGGGTCATCGGGTGGAACCTCGTGCTCGAGTACCTGATCGCGGCCTCCACGGTTGCGGTCGGTTGGTCCGGCTATTTCACCGCGTTCCTGGCCGAGCAAGGCGCCAACCTCCCGTCGCTGCTGACGCAGCCACCGCTCGCACGCGCAGCCGATGGCACATGGGCAGCGAGCGCCGCGCTGGGCAACGTCCCGGCTGCGGCCATCGTCATCGCTTCCACCGCCGTGCTCGCGACCGGCATCCGGGAGTCGGCTTTTTTCAACAACCTCATGGTGGCCGTCAAGCTGATCGTGATCGTACTGGTGATCGCCTTCGGATCGCTCTATGTCGACCCCGCCAACTGGCACCCCTTCGTACCGCCGGGTACCGGTGTGGCGGGCCAGTTCGGTTGGTCTGGCGTCACAACCGCCGCCGGTATCGTATTCTTTGCCTACATCGGATTCGACGCCGTGACGACCAGCGCCCAGGAGGCGCGAGACCCGCGACGCACGGTGCCCCTCGCCTTGCTCATCACGCTGGTTGTGTGCACGGTGCTCTATGTCGCGATGAGCCTCGTGATGACCGGCCTCGCACCCTACGCGAGCCTCAACGTCCCGCATCCGGTGTTCGTTGCAGTCGATCGCGCCGGCAGCGCGCTCGCCTGGCTGAAGCCGATCGTGAGTCTCGGGGCCATCTTCGGCCTTGCGTCGGCCATCCTCACAACGCTGTATGGTCAGTCCCGCGTGTTCTTTTCGATGGCGCGCGACGGTCTGATCCCGCCGGCCTTCGCCGACGTACATCCGGTATCGCGGGTTCCGACGCGAGGCACGTGGTACGCGGGAATGGGGTCGGCGGTCGTTGCCGCCTTGCTGCCGATCGATGTCCTGGGCGAGCTCGTTTCGATCGGCACGCTCATGGCGTTTGCCATCGTCTGCGCCGGGTTGATCGTCCTGCGGCGCACGCAACCGGATGCTCCGCGCGCTTTTCGCGCTCCCTGTGGTCCGCTGGTCGCCATTCTCGGTGTGATCACCTGTGTGTGGCTCATGTGGAGCCTGCCCGTCGATACCTGGTTCAGGCTCGCGGTGTGGCTCACGATCGGCTTCGCGATCTACGCGGCATATGGAATCCGACGCTCCCACTTGCGCCGCAGCCGCGGTGCGCCGCCGGATGTCGCGGAATCGATCACCACGATGTAGTGCTCCGCGCTGCCTGACTATTCGGGCAGCGTCTCCCCCGCCCGCCAGCCCGAGCTACGCATCCGCCCGATCATCGCCATGACATCGCTTCTCGCGAGGTGACCGTGCACGAGGAGCAACACCACGTCCCCCGGTTGGGCCGCCGCGAGGGCAGCACGCGCAGCCTCGATCTCCGAACCCCGGTCGAGTAGTTTCTCCGCCGACAGCCCGTGGTGCAGCAGCGCGTGACGCAGCATTGCCGGAATCTCGCCGGGCGCGCGGCCACGAAGATATCCTTCCATTTCCTTGACGACGATCAGGCCCGGCTGGGCGTGAGCGGCGACCGCGGCCAGCGCCGCAATGTCGGCATCGCTCCGATCTCCCGCCTGCCCCAGCAGCAGCACGAGACGGCCGTGCGAGGCGAGCTGCTGCGCGACGGCGAGCACCCCGCGCAGCCCTTCCGGATTGTGCGCATAGTCGACGATGACTTGCAGCCCGCCCACACCGTAGCGAATGAGCCGGCCGGGGTTGTCCGCAGCGCTCGCGCCAAAGCGCGCAAACACTTCCCGGATGACGGCGGCCGGGATGCCAAGCGCAATCGCCGCGAGCGCCGCACCCGCGAGGTTCGCGATGTTGTAGGCGGCGCTGCCTTCGATCGTGAGCGGCATTGCGTCGATCGCGCCGAGGTCGTGAGTCGCCCCACCGTACGCCAGGGTGAGGCGGCCCTCGCGGGCGCCGCAAGTCGACCCGCCGCTCGCACGGGTCTCCCGCAGCAAGGGCGCATCCGCGTCGAGCGCAAACCAGCCGAGCGGCGCCTCGACCCGCGCCGCCGCGCGCACCAGCGTCGCGTCATCCGCGTTCAGCACGACGAGGCCTCGCGGGCTGATGAGATTCGCGACGACGAGTTTCACTGCCGCCATGCCGTCGAGGTCATCGATGCCGTAGCTGCCGAGATGATCCGCGCTGATGTTGGTGACGACCGCGACATCGGCGCGGTCCGCCGCGAGCCCGCGCCGCAGGATGCCGCCGCGGGCGGCCTCGACGATCGCCGCCTGCACGCGAGGTTCCCGCAGAACGGTGCGCGCACCCATCGGCCCCGAGAAATCGCCGGCAGCAAGCTGCCTGTCATCGAGGAACACGCCATCGGTGCAGTTGTAGCCCGTGTGCCAGCCCTGCGCCCGGGCGCACGCGGCGAGGAGTCGCACCGTGGTCGTCTTGCCGTTCGAGCCGGTGACCAGCGCAGTCGGCACGTTGCGAAGCGCATCCCAGTGCACGGTCTCCATGCGCGGCAAGCCGCCCACGGGGTAGGTCGCGTGTCCCACGCCCTCGCCGAACGAAATGTCGTCGTCGTCGAGCAGCCAGCCGAGCCCGAGCCCGGCAGCGCGATCGATCGCCGCGCGCAGCAACGGGCGTGCCTCGAGCGCAGCGAGCCGGGCGAGCCGTTCGAGCGCCGCAAACTCGTCGAGCACCGGGGGCAGCGCCGGCGCGGGCACCGCCTCGAGGGCTGCCTGCACCATCATCGCTTCGAGAGTGGCCCAGCGGGCCGGATCCCGCGCGCGCAGTGACGCGGCGAGCGCCCATTCGTTGAGTTCGGTCGCGGTGTAGAGTTGATCGACCGGCGCGGCGACGGCGAGCGAGACACCGGCGCGATGCCGATGCGTGGCGATCGACCCGACGGCCCGGCGCCCGCTGAACCGCGGCGGCAATGTCGCCACCCAACCGAGGTGCCCAAATGCGCGCAGCGCCCGCGCCCGCCAATCGGCGACCAGCGTGTCGTCACAATCGACGCCCACGACCTCGAGCACTGCGCCCGGTACATCGAAATAGCGGTTGCTGCCCGTGAGTCGCCGCGAATGCTCGAACGGCAGGGTGACCGCTTCGATCAGTCCTCTCCCTCCGGCGCGTAGCGTATGCCCCGCTCGTCACGGACCAGGCCCTCGAGTGACAACGCCGGCGCGTCCGTCACGCGTTCAGCCGTCACGGGCGCCGACGGCGCAACCGCCACGGTGGGCGCTTCAGCGGCGCCCGCCGGCCGGAATTTGGTGATCTGTTTCCAGGACCTCGTCAGGTTGTCGGCGAACACGAGCAACAGGTCACCGGCCTCGCCCATGCGGAGAGCCGCATCGATCGCTTCGCGCTCGTCCGGAATGATCTCGATCTGCGCCTGCGACACACCGGCTTCGCGCAGGGCCTGCGAGAGGATGCGCGGCACTTCGTCGGGTGCGCGATCGCGCAACTGGTCGTCCCGCCGGCAGATGTAATGTTCGAAGCGGCCGGCGACGGCCTTCGCGATGGCCTTGAGGTCCTCATCGCGCCGATCGCCCGGGCCCGCCATCACGACGATGCGCCGTCCCTTGACGTCGAGCCGCTGCGCGAGATCGGCCATGACGCCGACGGCGTGCGCGTTGTGGCCGTAGTCGAACAACACCTTGAACGGATGTTCGCTGAAAACATTCATCCGACCCGGCGCCTGGAAGAAGGTCGTGTCGAAGGTCCGCAGTCCCTGGCGAATCGCATCGAGCTTGATGCCGAGGGAGAACGCGATCGCCGCCGCGAACATCGCGTTCTGCACATTGTGCGCGGCACGCCCCTCGAGCGTCGCAGGGATCAGGTGCGTCCACAGGAGCGGGATGTGGCCACCCTTGTCGTACAGCGTGATCATCTGGCCGTTGACACCGGCTTCGAGCGCACAGGCCCGACCGCCGGCGCGCACGTGCTCGCGCACGAGATGGTGCTGCGGCGTCATCGTCACGTAACAGATGTTCGCGGCATCGGTGTAGCCCGACATCTTGAGTGCGAGCGGATCGTCGGCGTTGAGCACCGCGCAGTCGGTCGCGATCTCCACCACTACCCGCTTGACCTCCGCGAGCTGCTCGAGCGTATCGATGCCCTTCAGGCCCAGGTGGTCCGACTGCACGTTGAGCACGGCGCCGACGTTGACTTCCGACACGCCCATGCCCGCGCGCACCAGGCCGCCGCGTGCCGTCTCGAGCACCGCAATATCGATTTGTGGATCGGCGAGCACCATGCGCGCCGACACGGGGCCGGTCATGTCGCCCTGCACGGTGCGCTGCCCGTCGATATAGACACCGTCGGTGGTCGTGACCCCCGGCGTGTAACCCGCCATCTTCGCGATGTGCGCGAGCATGCGCGCGGTCGTGGTCTTGCCGTTGGTCCCCGTGATCGCAGCGATCGGCACGCGCGACGGCGCGCCCGACGGGAACAGCATGTCGATCACCGGTCCCGCGGCATCGCGCGAAGTGCCTTCGCTCGGCGCCACGTGCATGCGAAAGCCGGGCGCCGCATTCACCTCGCAGATGCCGCCCCCGATGCTGCGGTAGCTCTCGGCGATGTTCGTGGAGAGAAAGTCGACCCCGCCCACGTCGAGACCGATCGCGCGCACCGCGCGCACCGCCATGTCGCGGTTGTCGGGATGAATCACATCGGTGACGTCGGTTGCGGTGCCGCCGGTCGACAGGTTTGCCGTCGAGCGCAGGAAGACCACTTGCCCCGCCTGCGGAACGGACCCGGCGGTCAACCCTGCGCGATCGAGCATCAGCCCGGCCTGCGCATCGAGTTCGATGCGCGTCAGCACCTTCTCGTGCCCGACGCCGCGACGCGGGTCCTGATTCACGATCTCGATCAGCCCGGCGACCGTGTGGATTCCGTCGCCGACCACGTGGCCCGGCGTACGGCGCGTGGCCGCGATCAGTTCGCCGTTCACGACGAGCAGGCGGTGGTCGTCGCCCTCGAGGAACGTTTCGACGATCACCGAACGCGCATGCTCGCGCGCAGCGGCAAAACCAGCCGCAACTTCCTTGTCGTTTGTCAGGCGGATCGAAATGCCGCGCCCGTGATTGCCGTTGTAGGGCTTCGTGACGACCGGAAAGCCGATGCGCTGCGCGGCGCGCACCGCGTACTCGGCCGACTGCACGAGTTCCTGGCGAGGTACGGGCAGGCCGAGTGAGGCGAGGATCCGGTTGGTTTCTTCCTTGTCGCTCGCAAGCTCGACCGCGATGTGCGGCGTTCGCCCCGTCACGGTCGCCTGGATGCGCTGCTGATACCTGCCGTGGCCCAGTTGCACCAGCGACTGGTCATTGAGCCTCAGCCACGGAATGCCCCGCGACTCGGCAGCCCGCACGAGAGCGGCCGTCGAAGGTCCGAGCGCGCGGCGCTGCGCGAAGCGGATGAATTCGTCTCGCGCGGCGGGCCACATCCAGCCTTCGGGCACCGCGCCCGTCTCGAGCAGGTCCGGCGGCAGCAGCGACGAGAGCAGCCGCAGGCCAAGCTCGCCGGCCGCAACACCCTCATCCCGCTGCGCGAACTCGTAGACAACCGAGTACACGCCGGGCCGGCCATCGATGCTTCGTGTCTTGCCGAACGTGACGTCCTCGCCGGCCACGTTCTGCAACTCGATCGCAACGTGCTCGAGCACGTGCCCGAGCCAGGTGCCTTCGCCCTCGCGCATGCGCCGGAAGAAGCCGCCCGGCTCGCGGTACGAGCAGCCGTGCTCGGCGAGGCCCGGCAGCGCTTCGGAAAGCGCATCGACGAAGCCCGCGCCGAGCCGGCCCGTGGGCCAGGCCTCGAGCGGCCCGAGATCGAGTTCGAGGCGAATGACGGGAAAGCGCGCGTAGTGCGAAGGACCGACGTATACCGAACGGTCGAGTACGCGCATCGCCCTACTCCCTGGGCACCCGCAGGTTGCCCGCCGACGCAATGCGCGTGTGCAGGTTGAAGGTCGCCCCGGCGACGAGCAGGTGGACCCTGAGGCCCAGCATGCAGATCGGCTGGCCCTCGTCGACAAGATCCATCGAGGTGAAGGCGACTTCGGCCGCATCGACGACGGTCAGCGCACCGCTGCCTTCGACCTCGAGCGAATTGTCGGGTCCGATGAAAGCGGCGGTATCTTCATCGAGGCCGATGCCGATCGCGAACGGGTTGTACGCGAGCGCCGTGAGCAGTCGCCCGAGGCGGTCGCGCTGCCGGAAATGCTGGTCGATGACGAACCGGTTCGTGAGGCCGAGCCCCGGTGCCAGCCGCACGCTGCCCGAGATCGGCGAGGAGCCGTCGTCACCGAACGCGATCATGTGTTCCGAAAGGATGCTGGCCCCCGCGCTCGTGCCGCCGACCGTGACGCCGTGTGCGTTACGCACGCGGATCACTTTCGCAACCGGCGTTCCTCCGAGCAACGTGGTCAGCCGCAACTGGTTGCCACCAGTGAAAAACACACCGCTTGCCTCTTCGAGCCGCTGCAGCCGGCCGGCTTCGTGGCAATCGCGGCGCGTGTCGAAATCCATCACCGACACCCGGGCGGCGCCGAGTTCGCGAAACAGCTGCTCGTAACGGGGTCCGGTCTCGTGCAGGCGGCTCGCGGTCGGAATGACGACGATATCGGCCTCGCTGCCCCCCGAGACCTCGACGAAACGCGCGAGGATACGCCGATCGTTTTCCTTGTTTTCCGCGCCACCGATCGGAACGATCCAGCCGCGCGTCTCACCCGCAGGCACCTTGCTCGGCATCCGGTCGTCGCCCTCGATCGCTTCGATTACAGGAACTTACTATAAACGCTTTAAAGACCACAAAACAAAGCGGCCGGTGGGTCGCCCCACCGGCCGCCTCCATTCTGGCCCTGAGCGTTCAGCCCTGGGCGTGAATCGCCCACAGGCTGGCGAGCCGCCCGTATTTGGCATCGGCCTTGAGCGCATTGAACGACTTCATCGCGTCGTCCTTCTTGCCGCTCTTCAACTGGGCGATTCCGAGCAACAACTGCGCTTCCGTGTTGTCGGCCAAGCCACCCTTGGTGATGCCACGCTGGAACGCGACGGCGGCCTTGTCGTACTGGCCGTAGCTCAAGTACCCCTTGCCGAGGCCGATGTCCGTGCCGCCGGTCTTCGCTTTCGCGGCTTCCGCCTCGAGCTTTGCGAGACCCGTCTGGTCGGTCGCCGAGGACTTCTTCGCTGCCTCGAGCAGGCGCTGGTTCTTGTCCTTGTCGCGCTGGTCCGTGAAGACGTTCTTCGCAAACGCCTTCTCGAGGGTCGTGACGGCCTCGCCCGGCGTGCCCTGCTCGATCGCGAGCTGCGACATCTCGGTGTATTCCTCCGCGCGCGTCAGCGCATCGACGTCGGAAGCGAGACGGAAGGTGTTCAGCAGGACCTTGTCGCTGATGTCCGGCGTGCGGAACATCGAATACATCAGGTTCTTCCAGTACTCCGGCGACGGGTAGTACTTCACGAGGCGCTCGAGCGCGCCGGTCGTGCAGCTGTCATCCTTCAGCTTCACGCAGGAAGAAAGGATCAGTTCGAGCGACTGCTTCTTCGGCGTCTCGCCGCGTCGGACCTGGCTGTCGACGTAGTTGTCCATGAACTTGAGCGTGCCCTTGTAGTCGCCCTGGACGTAGTAGGCCTGCCCGACGAGGGTGTAGAGCTCGGCGTCGGCGTAGCCGTTCTTGATCGCCTTGTTGCCGTACTCGATCGCCTTGCCGTAGTTCTTGGTCTGGTAATTGATCTGCGACAGCGCGCGCACGCGCGTCGGCACATCGTCCGGCGCGAGGAAGCCGGAATTGAGCCCGGCCTCGAGGTTTTTGGCCGCTTCCCCGTAGTTGCCCAGCCGCACGTACGCGAAGCCGCGCATTTCGGCGATCAGGTGCTGATCGTAGGGAGACTTGCCCGCGACCGCATCGGCTTCACCGAGCTTCGCAAGCGCACCCTGCCAGTCCTTCTTGCCGAGCGCCTCTTGCGCCGCCTTCAGCGGCTTCGCAACCGCCTTGCTGACCGTGGGCCCCTTCGCATCGGCCGCGTACGCGGACGTGGTCGTGACCGCGCCGAACGCCAGGATCGCCATCGCGAATGCGGGTACGAGACTCAGTGTCTTCCTCATGCTCTTGATGTCCTCAGGGTCCACGGGACCACGTTGTCATGGGACGGATGAACGGGAGATGAACGCCGGCCGGAGCCGACCGGCGTCATTCGTCGCGAAATTCCGCCGTATTGACGAAGCCGATCTTCAACATGCGGTTGCGCTGCGCCGACGCCAGCACGCGCGCCACCACGTCGTACCGCGACCGCGCATCCGGTCGCAGGTGCAGCTCGGGTTGCGGGTCCTTCTGCGCTTCCTGCCGGAAGTAGCCGTCGAGCACGTCGATGCTCGGAACCACCGTGCCGTTCCAGACGATCGTGCCGTCGAAGTCGATCTCGATGTCGATCACTTCGGGCGGCACGGGCGGAGGCGGCGCATGGGTATCACGCGGCATGTCGAGCTTCACCGCATGCGTCATCACCGGGATCGTGATGATGAACATGATCAACAACACCAGCATCACGTCGATCAGCGGCGTGGTGTTCATCTCCACCATCGGTTCGTCGTCGCCGCTCTCGCTGCCCACACTCATTGACATGGTCGAACTCTCCTCAACGCACGCCGCGATCGGGTTCGGTGATGAACCCGACCTTGACGATGCCACCGCGCTGGATCGTGTAGATCACCCGCCCCACCGCTTCGAAGCGTGCGTTGCGATCCCCGCGGATGTGGACTTCCGGCTGAGGCACTTGCACCGCGGCCGCCTTGACGAACTCGAGCAGCGCGTGCCGATCGCGGACCTTGCCGTTGTTCCAGTAGACGTCGCCCGACGCATCGACCGCGATGGTGATGTTTTCCGGCTTCGTCTGCGTCGCGATGTTGGTCGCCTTGGGCAGCACAACCGGCACCGTCTTCGTGATCACGGGAATCGTGATCAGGAAGATGATGAGGAGCACCAGCATCACGTCCACGAGGGGCGTGGTGTTGATGTCCGACATCGCTTTCGCTTCGCCGTCCCCCGAGTCCGATCCAACACTCATGGACATGCGCTGATCCCTTACTTGCGCACTGCGGCAGCCGGGGCGCCGGCGCGAGCCGCACCGCCTTCGCTGCTGACGCGTGCGCCGCCCACGAGGTAGGCGTGCAGATCGGCGGCGAAGTTGCGCAGGCCTTCCTGCAGGCCCTTGTTGCGGCGGAGCAGCCAGTTGTAACCCATCACCGCGGGCACGGCGACGAAGAGGCCGATCGCAGTCATGATGAGCGCTTCACCGACGGGGCCGGCAACCTTGTCGATGCTCGCCTGGCCGGCGATGCCGATCGCGATGAGGGCGTGATAGATGCCCCACACCGTGCCGAAAAGACCGACGAAGGGCGAGGCCGAACCCACGGTCGCGAGGAACCAGAGGCCCGACTGCAGCTTGCCGTTGACGGCATCGACCGCGCGGGTCAACGACATCGTGATCCACTCGTGCAGGTCGATGCGGTCGGTGAGGCGACCCTCATGGTGCGAGGTCGCGCGCAGGCCGTCTTCCGCGATCGCGCGGAAGTCGTCACCTTTCTTCAGGCGCTCGACGCCGTCCTTGATCGAAGGGGCGGTCCAGAACTGCTTCTCGACGACCCTCGCGGACTGGC
Source organism: uncultured Pseudomonadota bacterium (assembly GCA_902826635.1). Taxonomy (GTDB): domain Bacteria; phylum Pseudomonadota; class Gammaproteobacteria; order Steroidobacterales; family Steroidobacteraceae; genus CADEFQ01. The sequence goes on along the minus strand of CADEFQ010000008.1, from coordinate 49,033 downwards.
GGAGCTTCCGCTGGTCCCAGAGCTTCGTCAGCATGATGTACCAGGAGCCGAGCGACATCAGCGCGAGGATGATGAGCGTGCCCCTCGCGACGAAATCGCCTTGCGCCCAAAGCGCGGCGAGTCCGTACGGGTTGTCTACGACAGCGGTGGCTTGATTTTCCATAGATTCCTCAAGGATCAATAATCAATTGGTCAGCTTGAAACGAACGTTGAACTGCTGGCAGAGCTCGATCGCCTTGCCGTCTTCGGTACCCGGAGCCCAACGTGCGCGGGTCGCCCATTTCACGGCGGCCTCATCGAGCTTCTCGTGTCCAGAACTCTTGGTAACCGTGGGCTGGCCCGCGGTCCTGCCATCGGGCGATACGCAGGCGCGAATCGTCGTGGTGCCCTCTTCTTCGGCGCGGCGCGACGAAGGCGGATAGTACTCGTCGGTCGACGGCGAACGCCGCACGTCGAGTTTCGGCGAAACGCGCACGGAGGCCCGCGGCGGCGGCGGCGGCGCCATCGGCGCCGGCCGGTCCGTGACATCGGTGATCGCGGTCGACGTGCTGACGTCGACGGGGATCTGGATGTTCACTTCCGGCGGCGGCACTTCGACCGGCGGACGCTCCATCTCGGGCGGCGGCGGCGGCGGCGGCGGCTCGTCCTGCTTGACCTCCTCGATGATGTCGGTCTGGATCGGAGGCGCGAGCACCTCCACGACCTTGCGGGCGAGACCGTTCGCCAGCGCCCATATGAGGAGGGCGTGGAACAGAACGATGATCAGGAACACGACGATGCGTCGCGGTACGAAGGTCGATTCGTGTGCGTAGGCGGCCATTGTTACTCGTGGTCGCGGTTAATTGTCCGGACAACCGGTACCGATTCGCGAACGCGGCACGCTATACGCGTTTCCGCCCTCGCGCAACCCTCACCGACTATCCACCCGATGGCGCTTCCCCGCGCCTGTCCGGAAACGCCAGGCGATCCGGCGATCCGGACCACGCTGACCTCCTGAAACGATCATCCCCCAGGGGAGACGGACTGTAACCGCTGGCATCACGGCTTACAACTTCTGGCTGTCGCAATCAGTCGGTGACGGCGCCTTCCGAAGCGCTTCGCACGACGCGCGCGTACTTCGCAAGCACCCCCGAAGTGGCGTACGGCTTGCGGGGTTTCCAGCCCCGTTTGCGACGCGCCCATTCCGCTTTCGTCACGTCGGCATCAATGCTGCGCGCCACCGCGTCGATTGTGATTCGGTCACCGCTACGCAGCAACGCGAGCGGGCCGCCGGTCGCCGCCTCGGGCGAAACGTGTCCGACGACGAACCCGTGGCTACCGCCCGAAAAGCGGCCATCGGTGATCAGCGCGACCTTGTCGCCGAGTCCACGGCCCATGATGGCGCCGGTGGGACTCAGCATCTCGCGCATGCCTGGGCCGCCGCGCGGGCCCTCGTAGCGGATCACCACGACGTCGCCCGCCTTCACCTTGCCCTCGAGGATCGCGCGCGTCGCCGCTTCCTCGCCTTCGAAGACTCGCGCGCGACCCGAGAAACGAAGGCCTTCCTTGCCGGTGATCTTGGCGACCGCCCCACCCGGTGCGCAGTTACCATAAAGCACGACGAGGTGACTGTCCTTCTTGATGGGGTCGTTGAACGGACGAACGATTTGCTGCGCGCCCGGGTAGTCGCGCACCGAAGCGAGGTTCTCCGCGAGGGTCTTGCCGGTCACGGTCAGGCAATCGCCGTGCAACATGCCCGCATCGAGCAGGCGCTTCATCAGCGGCTGGATCCCGCCGATCGCGATCAGTTCGGACATCAGGTAGTGGCCGCTCGGGCGCACGTCGGCGAGCACCGGCACTCGTTTGCCAATGCGGGTGAAATCATCGAGCGAGAGCTTCACGCGTGCTGCATGTGCGATCGCAAGCAGGTGCAGCACGGCATTGGTCGAGCCGCCGAGCGCGATCGTCACGGTGATCGCGTTCTCGAAGGCCTTGCGGGTCAGGATCCGGGAAGGCGTGAGGCCGTCACGCACCATCCGCACCACGGCTTCGCCCGCGCGCCGGCAATCGTCCTGCTTGGTGGCGCCGACCGCCTCCTGTGCCGAACTGCCGGGCAACGAGAGGCCGAGCGCTTCAATCGCCGAAGCCATCGTGTTCGCCGTATACATTCCCCCGCAGCTTCCGGGGCCCGGGATCGCCGTGCGCTCGACCTCGAGCAACGCGGCGTCGCTGACCTTGCCCGCCGCGTGCCCGCCGACGGCCTCGAACACCGCGACGATATCGCGCCGGTGCGCACCCGGCCGGATCGTTCCGCCGTAGACGAACACGGCCGGCCGGTCGAGGCGTGCAATCGCCATCGCGCAGCCCGGCATGTTCTTGTCGCAGCCGCCGATCGCCACGAAACCGTCGAAGCCTTCCGCCCCGACCACCGTCTCGATCGAATCGGCGATCACTTCGCGCGAGACGAGCGAATAGCGCATCCCGGGCGAACCCATCGAAATGCCGTCCGAGACCGTGATCGTGTTGAAGATCACGCTCTTGCCGCCCGCGGCGTCGGCGCCGGCGGCAGCGTCCCGCGCGAGCTCGCCGATGTGCATGTTGCAGGGCGTGACGTTCGCCCACGTCGATGCGATCCCTATCTGGGGTTTGGCGAAGTCCGCCTCCTCGAACCCCACTGCCCGCAGCATCGCGCGCGACGGCGCCTGCTTCGCACCGTCGACGACGAGGCGCGAGTACGGACGGGAATCGATCTCCTTCGACCTGACTTTCTTCATGTCTGCCTGTTCTTCATGAGATTGAATCCGATGGCGCCGGCCGTCGTCATTGCGAGCGGCAAAGCCAGCGCGAACCTGCCCCAGCCCCGCTGCCAGTCCTCGAGCAGCTGGTAAACCAGCATTCCGAGGGGTGGCGCGAGCATGCCGCGCACGCCGGTGAGCGTGACGTGCACGCCCATGTAGTGCTGGGCGCGCCCGCTCGACGCGAAATCCGTGTGGCCGAGGTTCCAGCCAAGATTAGCACCGGCCATCGCGAATCCATACGCCACCGCGCCACACCACAACAGCCACGGCCACTGCAGGAGCACCGCGATGCAGTACATCGCGACGGCAGCCACGAGCGCCCAGCCCTGGCGCGCGCGGTAGACGATCACGTGCTCGCCGTCGAAGAATCGCGCCCACCACGGGACGAACAGCGGCAGCGCGAGGAGCGGCACGACGGCGAGCAGCGTGATCTGTCTGCCGCCCGGCATCGCGAATTCGTCGGTCAGGATCACGACGAGCTGCGCGATGATCATCAGGTTGCCGCCGCCGTAGATACCCATCCAGAACATGTATTCGCGAAACGACCGGTCAGTCGCGAGGATCTCGCGCACCATGCGCAGCGAGAACGCGTCGCTCGCGCCCGCTTCCGCCGTCTCGTCGGCGAGCAGCCGGAACTCGCGGCGCACCCGCGCGCGCCGATAGCGCAGCGCCGCCGCAAGCCCGCACAGGGCCGCCCCGCCGTAGAGCCAGCGCGGGTCGAACACACGCGCGGTCAACACCGCCCCGGCGAGCGTGGCGGTCGCCGCCACCGCGAAGGAACTCACGATGACGATGCGCCCGGTGATCCGCGCGAGCACCTGGCGCGGATAGTTCGCGGTCCAGATCGCCGCGCGCACCGTGAGGATGCCCGCCCAGACCATCCGCGCCGCGAGAATCGAGACCACGGCGAACACGAGGCCGCCGCCGGCGCGGGGCGCGAGCCCGATCAAACCGACGAGCAGCGCGAACAGCACCTGCAGCCGCACGAGCAGTTGCACCCGCGCGCGGCCATGCGCGATGTTGGCCCAGGCGAAACTCACGACATTCGAGAATGCGGGCGCGCCACTCACGAGCGCCGTCGCAAGGTTCACGGCAAATGGCGAGGTGGTTCCGGCGTAACCGGTCTTCACCAGCACCGCCGCGGTGGCGCCCTCAACCAGTCCCAGCGTGAGCCCGACCAGCGCCCACGGCACGATCTCGCGACGAAACATCGCCTCCGCCGCCGCACTCGGAACGCCACGCTCACGCATGCATCAGCTGCCCGTGTCCACGAACTGCTTCTCGCGTAGCGTGATGATCAGCACGCCGAGGAGCGTGCACACGCCGCCGATCGCGATGCGGGTCGTCAGCGCATCTCCCAGCAGCAGCACGCCGAAGATGACCGAAAACACCGGGGAGAGCACGGTGAGTGGAGCGATGCTGGTGACCGGATAGCGCTGGACGAGAAAGAAATACGCGGTGTGCGCAAAAAGACTCGCGAGCACGGCGGTATAGGCCACGGCGCCCCACCCGACCCAGCCTGCCGAGGCGATCGCCCGCCCCTGCCCGTTCTCGACGAGGAACGACAGCACGGCGAGCTGCGGCCAGCTGAGCCAGGCGATCCACGCCTGCAACTCGAGCGAGCGCATCGCCGGCAGGCGCTTGATCGCGATCAGGCCGAGCGAGCCGATGAAGGCGGAACCGATCACGAACGCGAGGCTCAGGCGCTGGCTGAACACCGCCGGATCGAAGCCCATCACGCACACGCCGAGGAACGCGAGGCCGATACCGGTCCAGCGGCGCCAACGGACGCGCTCGCCGAGAAGCGCGACTGACAGCAGCGTTGCGAACGGCACGCCAAGTTGCGAGGCGATCGCGACGGAAGAGATGTTGTCCGCCCGCGCAAGCCCCACGAACAGCAGCGCGAAATGCAGCCCGCCGACCAGCAACGCAACGACAATGATCGCGCCCATCGCCTCGCCGTGCCAGCGCAGGAACGGCGCGGTCATCAGCGCCAGCGCCGCAAAACGCAATGCGGTGAACAGGATCGGCGGCATGTCGCCGACGCCGACTTTCGCGACGACGAGGTTCAGCCCCCAGATGAGCGTGATGCCAAGGAGGAGCAGTAAATGACGGGGCGCAATCGCGATCATCCGCAGCGCGCGCGGATGAGTCGGTAGAGTGCGCGCACGCATTGCGCTTCGGCGCCCACCGGGCGGCCCGGCCGCTCCTTCGCATTCCAGGCGTAGACGTCGACGTGAATCCAGCGCGGGCTCGCCGTCACGAACCGGCGCAGGAACAGCGCACCGATGATTGAGCCGGCGAACGCGTGCGACGCGACGTTGTTCACGTCTGCAATCTTGCTCGCGAGGTCTTCGTCGTAGCCGTACCACAGCGGCATCGGCCACAGCGGATCGTGTTCGGCTTCGGCGTGCCGGCGCAGTTCCTCGAGCAGCGCGTCGTCGTTCGAGTAGGCGGCCGGCAGTTCGGGACCGAGCGCCGTGCGTGCCGCACCGGTCAGGGTCGCGAGATCGATCAACAGGTCCGCGCCGCCGGTGTCGGCTTCGGCGAGCGCATCGGCGAGGACGAGCCGCCCCTCGGCGTCGGTGTTGCCGATCTCGACCGTGAGTCCCTTGCGCGAGCGCAGCACATCGCCCGGCCGATAGGCCGTGCCGTCGACCGAATTCTCGACGGCCGGGATCAGCACGCGCAGCCGGATCGGCGCGTTCATCCGCATCAGCAGATCGGCGAGCGCCAGCACGCAGGCGGCGCCTCCCATGTCCTTCTTCATCAGCAGCATGCCCGCGGCAGGCTTCAGGTCGAGCCCGCCGCTGTCGAAGCAGACGCCCTTGCCGATGAGCGTGACGCGCTTCGCGCGCGGATCACCCCAGCTGAGGTCGATCAGTCGTGGCGCGCGCGCACTCGCCCGCCCGACTGCATGGATCATCGGATAGCCGGCCGCGAGCGCGTCGCCGAGGAGCACTTCGATCGTGCCGCCATGCTCCTTCGCAAGCTCCGCCGCGGCGGCCGCGAGTTCCGCGGGGCCGAGGTCGTTCGCCGGCGTGTTGACGAGGTCGCGCGCGCGCGCCGTGGCCGATGCGGCAGCGCGGGCGTACGCGACATCAGCGCCGTGCGGCGCTTCGAGCGTTGCGTGTCCGGCGCCCGGCAGCGCGCGGTAGCGGGAATATCGATAGGCGCCCGTCAACCATCCGAGGACAAACTGCGTTGCGGCCCGCGCCGGGAGCGCCGTTTCGACGCGCCACCGGCCCGCGGGCAGGCGCTCGGCGAGCGGCGCGGCATGCCACAGGTTCAGCGCTTCAAGGCTGTTCAGGTTCCCGAGCCCCACGAGCGCGCCTTCTGGGCGCCCATCCGCCCCGGGGATTACGAGGACGCGATGTCGCTCGCCGACGAACTGATTGGCGCGGACCCACTGCGTCACGGCAGGTGGGCGCGCCGCGAGCCAGCCTTCAACCGAGGTTTCGGGCAGAAGCCAGAGGGGCAACGACCCGGAGACGGAATCGGTCTGGATGAGATCGGCGGTCACGGCTGAAGCGGGCTTTGGACGGCCGCTCAGCTTACAGGATTGCTTCGTTGACAAGCACTTCCGCGTTGTGATGTCATCGGGTGCATCAGTTTCGCAAGCGTTCAAGTACCCAGTGACCCGCACGGAAGTCCCGACGATCGATCCCGCAGCCGCGCCGCCCGGCGCCCGCGCGGCCGTCGTCCTGCTTCCGCTCGTCCTTCTGCTCCTTACGGACAGCAGGTGCGGGTCGCGCGTATAGCCTGAACAGGCAATCGAGCGAAGAATCAAAACCCCGCACCGGCCACGCCGCTGCGGGGTTTTTTGTGTTTTCACTACCCATGCTGGAGTCGAAGGATGAAGCTGTTCTCGCAAAAAGACGTAGACCGCAAGGCGCTCAAGGGCGCGCGCATCGCCGTGATCGGATACGGCAGCCAGGGCCGCGCCCACGCGCTCAACCTGAAGGACAGTGGCTACGACGTCGTCGTCGGCGTGCGCCGGGGTGGTGACGGCTGGAAGAACGCGAAGAAGGACGGCCTCGCGGTTGCGGAACCCGCCGCCGCGGCCATCGGCGCCCGGCTCGTCGCGATGCTGACGCCCGACCTCGCGCAGGCGGCCGTCTACAAGGCGATCGAGAAGAATCTCGAGAAGGGCGCGACCCTCCTCTTCGCGCACGGTTTCAACATCCACTTCAAGCAGATCCGTCCGCGCAAGGACCTCGATGTCGTGCTGATCGCACCGAAGGGTCCGGGCGGGCTCGTGCGTCGCCAGTATCAGCAGGGCCGCGGCGTGCCCTGCCTGATCGCGGTGTCCCAGGACCCGAGCGGCAAGGGCTTTGCGAAGGCGCTCGCCTATGCGCACGGCATCGGCGGGACGCGCGGTGGCGTGCTGAAAACGACCTTCGCGGAAGAAACCGAAACCGATCTGTTCGGCGAGCAGGCCGTGCTGTGCGGCGGCGCAACCGAACTCGTGGTGAAGGGTTTCGAGACGCTCGTCGAGGCGGGCTACCAGCCCGAGGTGGCGTACTACGAGTGCCTGCACGAACTGAAGCTGATCGTGGACCTGCTGCACGAGGGCGGCCTCGCGAAGATGCACAAGTTCATCAGCGAGACGGCGAAATACGGCGACCTCACCCGTGGGCCGCGCATCGTGAACGCCGCGACGAAGAAGGAAATGCGCAAGGTCCTGAAGGAAATCCAGCAGGGCAAATTCGCGCGCCAGTGGATCAGCGAGAACGCCAAAGGCCGCAAGAAGTACGACCGGCTGATGAAGCAGGACCTGAACCACAAGATCGAGAAAGTGGGCGCCGCGCTGCGTGAGCGCATGCCCTGGCTGTCCGACGAGCGCGCCTGATCGCAGGCGCCGAGGAACATTGCCGGAGATTCCCATGACATTGCACCCCGACCAGGTCCTGATTTTCGACACCACCTTGCGTGACGGCGAGCAGTCGCCCGGCTGCAGCATGACGCAGCCGGAGAAGCTTCGACTCGCGCGGGCGCTGGCGGAACTGGGGGTCGACGTGATCGAGGCGGGCTTCCCCGCCGCGTCGCGCGGCGACTGGCAGGCGGTGAATGCCATCGCGCGGGAAATAACGGGCCCGATCATCTGCGGGCTCGCGCGTTGCAACCGTGAAGACATCGAGCTCGCCGCGAAAGCACTGCGGGATGCGCCGCGACACCGTATCCACGTGTTCCTCGCGACGAGCGCGATCCACCGCGAACACAAGCTCAACATGGCGAAGGATGAAATCATCCGCAGCGCCGTCGAGGGCGTGAAGGTGGCGCGCGAGTTCTGCGAGGACGTCGAGTTCTCGCCCGAAGATGCCTCGCGCACCGAGCTCGAGTTCCTCGCGCAGGTCGTCGAGGCGGTGATCGACGCCGGCGCGACCACCGTCAACATCCCCGACACGGTGGGCTACACCGTGCCGGACGAGTTCGGCGAATTGTTCCGCTACCTGCGCAAGAACGTGCGTGGCATCGAGCGCGCCCGGCTCTCCGTGCACTGCCACGACGATCTCGGCATGGCGGTGGCGAACAGTCTCACCGCCGTGGTCGCCGGCGCCCGGCAGATCGAGTGCACGATCAACGGCATCGGCGAGCGCGCGGGCAACTGTTCGCTCGAAGAGGTCGTGATGGCGCTCGCGACCCGCGAGGCCTTTTTCAACCTGCGCACCGGCATCCAGTCGACGCGCCTCTATCCCACCTCGCGCCTGCTGTCGAACATCGTCGGCATGCCGATCCCGCGCAACAAGGCCGTGGTGGGCGAGAACGCGTTCGCGCACGAATCGGGCATCCACCAGCACGGAATGCTGAAGCACCATTCGACCTACGAGATCATGCGACCGGAGTCGGTCGGCCTCACCCGCTCGAGCCTCGTGCTCGGCAAGCACAGCGGGCGCCACGCGTTTCGCGAGCGCGTGCAACAGCTCGGCTTTGATCTGGACGATCTCGAGTTCAATCGCGTGTTCGCCGAGTTCAAGGCGCTCGCCGACAAGAAGAAGGAGCTGTTCGACGGTGACATCGAGGCGCTGGTGCTGCGCGCGGAAGGCTCCGCCGCGGGCCCCTGGACCCTCGAGGACCTGCAGACGGTCGCGGGCAGCGGCGCGCCGGCGCGCGCCGCCGTCAAGCTCCGCCACGCCGACGGCACGGTCGCCGAACGGAGCGTCACGGGCGATGGCCCGGTGGACGCCGCGTTCAAGGCGATCGAAGCGGCGACCGGCATCGACGCCTCGCTGCGCAAGTTCGAACTGCGCAGCGTGTCGGCCGGCGAGGACGCGCAGGGCGAGGCGATCGTGTACGTCGAATACAATCAACGGACGTATCGCGGCTCGAGCGTCAGCACCGACATCGTCGAATCGAGCGCGCGCGCCTTCCTGGAAGTGGTCAATCGAATCGAGCTCGCCCGCAAGGCCGGCGCGCGTGCGCGTGACGAACGCAGCGGCGGCGCGCGCATCGCGCAGGCCGTGGTCTGAGGAAAAAGGAACATGACATTGCCCAAGACGATGTTCGAGAAAGTCTGGGACCGCCATGTGGTGGTCCCGGAAACTGCGGACACCCCCGCCGTTCTCTTCATCGACCTGCACCTCACGCATGAGGTGACCTCGCCGCAGGCTTTCCAGCTGTTGCGCGAACGCGGCCTCAGGCTGCGGCGGCCGGATCTCACGCTCGCGACGATGGATCATTCCACGCCTACGCGGACCGCGCAGGTCTTCGGCGGCGAGCCGATTTCAATCGAATCGGCCGCGCGACAGGTGCGGCAGCTCGAAGTGAACTGCGCCGAATTCGGCGTCGAACTGTTCGGCCTGCAGCACGAGTTGCGCGGCATCGTCCACATCATCGGTCCGGAGCTCGGCCTCACCCAGCCCGGCAGCACGATCGTGTGCGGCGACAGCCACACGAGCACGCACGGTGCGTTCGGCGCCCTCGCCTTCGGCATCGGCAGCACCGAGGTCGGGCATGTGTTCGCCACGCAGTGCCTGCTGCAGCGGCGGCCGAAAACGCTCGCGATCGAAATCGCGAACGCGCTCGCGCCCGGCGTCATGGCGAAGGACCTGATCCTCGCGATCATCGGCAGGATCGGCGTCGCCGGTGGTACGGGCCACGTGCTCGAGTACCGCGGCGCCGCGATCCGCGCGATGGACATGGAAGCGCGCATGACCGTGTGCAACATGAGCATCGAGGCCGGTGCGCGCGCCGGCATGATCGCGCCCGACGACACGACTTTTGCCTACCTGAAGGGCAAGCCGCGCGCGCCGCAGGGCGCGGCCTGGGACGAAGCGGTGGCGCGCTGGCGCGAACTGCCGACGGATGCTGGCGCGCGGTTCGACTCGAGCGTCGATATCGACGCCGCGGCACTCGAACCGATGATCACCTACGGGACCAACCCGGGCATGGTGGTGCCGATTTCGGCGACGATTCCGGCGCGCGCGGGCGACCCCGCGTTCGACAAGGCGCTCACCTACATGGGCTTCACCGCCGGCGAACCGATCAAGGACCAGCCCGTGAACATCGTGTTCCTCGGCAGCTGCACGAACGGCCGCCTCTCCGACCTGCGCGCCGCGGCCGATGTCCTGCGCGGTCACAAGGTGGCCAAGGGCGTGCATCTCCTCGTGGTCCCCGGGTCGCAACAGGTGCGCCGAGCCGCCGAAAAGGAAGGGCTCGACCGCGTATTTCTCGAGGCGGGCGCCGACTGGCGCGAATCGGGCTGCTCGATGTGCCTCGGCATGAACGGCGACACGGTGCCGAAAGGCGAGTACGCCGTCAGCACCAGCAATCGCAACTTCGAGGGCCGGCAGGGTGTCGGCGCACGCACGCTGCTCGCGAGCCCGCTCACGGCCGCCGCTTCCGCGATTCGCGGCCGCGTCACCGATCCACGCGACGTGTTGAACGGATAAGAGATGACAGCCATCAAGTCGATCCGCTCGCGGACCGTGAACCTGCCGTCGACCAACATCGACACCGACCAGATCATGCCCGCGCGCTTCCTCACGACCACGACGAAAGCCGGCCTCGGCGAGCAGCTCTTCGCCGACTGGCGCTATGACGAGAGCGGCCGCCCGAAGCCCGATTTCGTGCTGAACCAGCCGCAGGCCAAGGGCTGCCAGGTGCTGGTCGCCGGGCGCAACATCGGTTGCGGCTCCTCGCGCGAGCACGCGCCCTGGGCGCTGCTCGACTACGGGTTTCGCGCCGTGGTGAGCACTGAAATCGCCGACATTTTCCGCAACAACTCGCTCAAGAACGGGCTGCTGCCGGTCATCGTCGATGGAGAGACCCACGAGTGGCTGCTCGCGAACCCCGGCGCCGAAGTCGTGATCGACCTCGAGAGCTGCACGCTCACGCTGCCCACCGGGATCGCGGTGAAGTTCCCGATCGACGCGTTCGCGCGCTATTGCCTGCTGAACGGGGTCGACGAGCTCGGCTATCTCCTCTCGAAGGACGACGCCATCGGCGCCTACGAACAACGCCGCGAATGAAGGCCCTCATCGCGGTACTCGGCGGCGACGGGATCGGCCCCGACGTCGTGGCGCAAGCTGTACGCGTGCTCGGCGCCACCGCGCGGCACTTCGGCCACGAGTTCGAACTCGCGCCGGCCCTGTTCGGCGGCGCGGCGATCGACGCGCACGGTGACGGACTTCCGCCCGCGACGCTCGATCTTTGCAAGCGCGCCGACGGCGTGCTGCTCGGCGCGATCGGCGGGCCGAAATGGAGCGCCCCGGACGCCAAGGCGCGGCCCGAAACCGCGCTGCTGCGCCTGCGACGCGAACTGGGCGTCTACGCGAACCTGCGCCCGGTCGCGGTGCATCCCGCATTGCGTGACGCCTCGACGATCAAGGCCGACGTTCTCGACGGCGTCGACCTGCTGTTCGTACGCGAACTCACGGGCGGCATCTATTTTGGCGAAAAACGTCGCACCGCCACCGACGCGACGGACGTCTGCACGTATACGGTCGCCGAGATCGAGCGCGTCACGCGCGTCGCGGGCACCCTCGCGCGAGCCCGACGCAAGCGCGTCACCTCGATCGACAAGTCGAACGTGCTCGAAACTTCGCGCCTCTGGCGTTCCGTGGTCGAGCGGGTGATCGCCACCGAATTCCCCGACATCGCGCTCGAGCACATGCTGGTCGACGCCGCGGCGATGCACCTGATCCGCCGCCCGCGCGAATTCGACGTGCTCCTCACCGAAAACATGTTCGGCGACATCCTGACCGACGAGGCGTCGATGCTCGCGGGCTCCCTCGGCGTGCTGCCCTCGGCAGCGCTCGGTGACGGAAGTCGCGGCCTCTACGAGCCCATCCACGGCTCGGCGCCCGATATCGCGGGCCGCGGCATCGCGAACCCCATCGGCACGATCCTTTCGGCCGCGCTCCTGCTGCGCCATTCGCTCGGCCTCGACACCGAAGCACGCGCGATCGAGCGGGCCGTCAGCGAAGCGCTCGAGGCCGGCGCCCGGACGGCGGATATTGCCGGTCCCGGAGTACCCGTGATGACGACGGGCGGGATGGGGGAGGAGATTTTGAAGAGGCTTAGAGCTTAGAGCTTAGAGCTCAGAGCTTGGGGCCAGACGCTACATCTGGCGGAACAAGTGCACGTAGTTGCGGCTCACCGGCAGGATGTCGGCACGGCCTTTCAGGTGGATATCTGCTGTTTCGTTGGCGCCGCGCGTGACGTGGCTGATGGCGCCCAGTCTCACCACCACCGAGCGATGCACCCGTGCGAACTCCGATGCGTCGAGCTGGAGTAGAAGGTCCTTGAGCGGCAGCCGGATCAGGGCGTCGCGCGACTCGCCCGCCTCGTCATGCCACGCGATCAGCGTGTACTTCTCCCCGGAGCGCAGGAAATCAACGTCCTCGACCGGAATGAGTCGCACGGTCTGGCCCGTCGACGCGCGCAGCCAGCGCAACGGCGTTCGCGGCGCGCTGCGTTGCAGTGCCGAGGCCAGCTCCCGCAGCAGCAGCTCGGTCTGCAGCGCCGGTTGCGCAGTACGCATCCGCTCCTTCAGTCGCATCACCGTCTCCGCGAGGCGCGCCGGCTCCACGGGCTTCACCAGGTAGTCGAGTGCGCCTTGCGAGAAGGCCTGGACCGCGTACTGCTCGTAGGCGGTGACGAACACGAGATGCGCGCGCCCGCCGATGTGATGCGCCACTTCGACGCCATTGATGCCGGGCATGTGGACATCGAGAAAACAGACATCCGGATGTTTCGCGTCGAACATCTCGATCGCTTCGCGGCCATGGCGGGCCATCGCGACCACTTCGAGCTCCGGCCACGCCCGCGCGAGCAGGCGCTCGAGCGCGTCGCGCAGCAGCGGCTCGTCGTCGGCAATCAGTGCCGTGGCGCGCAACGCGTTCACGCAGGCCCCGGCCGCGCCGGAAAATCCAGCTCCGCCGACACGCCATGCGGCTCGATCCCCACCAACCGCATGCGCGCTTCACCGTCAAAGCCGAGTGCAAGACGCTCGCGCAAGGTCGATAGCCCGGTCCCGGACCCGTCTCCCGCGGGCTGCAGGCCGACGCCGGTGTCGATGACCCGCACGTGGCAGCGGTCGTCACGCAGCCACACATCCACGTCGATCCGTCCGCCCTCCTCGCTCGGGTCGATGCCGTGGCGCACCGCGTTCTCGACGAGTGTCAGCAGCGTCATCGCCGGGCACTGCAAGCCGGTGGCCGCCGGGTCGATATGCAAGGCAACCTGCAACCGGTCGGGCATGCGCATCTGCATCAGTTCGAGGTAGGCACGCACCAGGTCGAGTTCCTGGCCCAGCGTGGTCGCCGGATCATGCACCCGCGGCACCGCGGCGCGAAGATAGGCGATCAGGCTTTTCAGGACCGTCGGGGCCTGGGGCGAGCCGGCTTCCACGAGCGCCTGCACGTTGGCAAGGGTATTGAAAAGAAAGTGCGGCTCCACCTGTGCCTGCAACAGGCGCAACCGCGTGTCGAGCGCATTTCGCTCGAACCGGCTGCGCTCGAGCTCGAACGCGAGCGCCTGCTCGAGCGCGAACGAGTCCCGCTGCTTCAACATCGCACCGACGGCGATCCACGGCGCGAACAATATTCCCGTGAACGTCAGCATCGCGTAGCCCATGACCCGCTTCTCGTTCTGTTCGAACCGGGGATCGCCACCGGTCGTCACGTAGTACGCGAGCAGCGCGGCGAGCGGGATCACCACCACGATGCCGACGAGTTGCAACGCCGAACGCGCCAGTCCCTTCGGGGTTCGGGCGGGCCAGCGCTCAAACAACCCGAACGCGAACATCGCGGCGAGGCCGACGATCAAGGCTCGCCCGATCACGATCAGCATCGCCGTTTCCGACATGAGCCCAAGCACCAGACCGAACACGGCCGAGACGCCGAGCGTGAAGCGCACGCGTGGCCAACCCAACATCGGTGCGGGCAATCGCGGCAGGTGCAAGGAGTCAGGCTTCGCCACGACTCGACTATAAACGAGAGACGGCGACGATCGCGGCCGGCAGCCCGCGCAATGCGGGCACGCGGCGGGTGCGCGGCCGCCACTCATCGGTTCATGCCGTCGGTCGCGCCGCGTAGTCCGCCGCCCGTCGCAAGGGGCTCGTTCCGGCGCCTCGTCACGCCCATAGTGGCCGCAGCAGCCATGGGGAGTTCGACATGACTCGCAGACGGATCCTGATCGGTGTTGCAGCGTTCTTCACCCTCGCGATCGTGTCACTCGCGCTCGCGCTCAGCTACGACTCGCCCTGTGGCGCGCCTCCTGCGCCGGTCGCCGACGCGACGCGGATGAAGGCGATCGTTTATCGCTGTTACGGATCGCCTGACGTACTCGAACTGGCCGAAGTCGCGAAGCCCGCGCTCGAAGACGACCGGGTACTCGTGAAGGTGCACGCAGCGGCCGTCAATCCGGTCGACTGGCACTACATGCGTGGCGAGCCTTACATCATGCGCGCGGAGGCCGGATTCGGCAGGCCGAAAGACGCGCGCTTCGGCATCGATTTCGCAGGGACGGTCGAAGCGGTCGGCAAGAATGTCCGCCGGTTCAGGCCGGGAGATGAAGTATTCGGCGGGCGTTCAGGCGCGCTCGCCGAGTACGTGAGCGTGCGCGAACAGGGCTCCATCGCTGCGAAGCCCGCAAACGTGACCTTCAAACAGGCCGCATCCGTGCCTGTGGCGGCGATCACCGCGTTGCAGGCGCTGCGCGACGAGGGACAGCTGCGCCCCGGGCAGAAAGTGCTGGTGAACGGCGCATCGGGCGGCGTGGGAACATTTGCCGTGCAGATCGCCAAGAGCCTCGGCGCGGAGGTGACCGGAGTCTGCAGCACTCGTAACGCGGACCTCGTGCGCTCCCTCGGCGCCGATCATGTCATCGACTACACGCGCGAGGACTACACGCAAGGCGCGCAGCGTTACGACCTGGTCGTGGACAACGTCGGCAATCATTCGTTTCTGGATATCCGGCGCGTGCTCGCGCCCGAAGGGCGCTACGTGATCGTCGGCGGCCCGAGTGACGATCCCTGGATCGGCGCGATGCGGGCCCCGCTGAAGGCTTTCCTGCTGTCACCGTTCGTGAGCCAGCAAGCAGTCTTCCTGCTGGCGGACCTGAACCAGAAAGACCTGACCTTCCTCGCTGAACTGATGCAGTCCGGCAAGATGACCCCGGTGATCGACCGAAGCTATCCCCTTTCAGAGACACCGGCCGCCATCACATACCTCGAAGAAGGCCATGCGCGCGGCAAAGTCGTGATCCGCGTGGCCCACGGATCCACCGGGCCGTGACTCGAGGGCTTGTCGTCACTTCGCATCGCGTTGACGCAGTTCGGCGAGAGCCGCAACGCGCGCAAGATCCGCCAGTTCGCAGGTAACCCCGTGGCCCACGGCCTTCCGAACGAGGCGGCGCTCGCCGCCGTAAGGGGTCCCGCCGATCCAGCGACGCAGCAGCGTCATTCGGCAAGCGTGACGCCCGAGCCGCCCATCTCTTTCGGAATATCCTTGAACTTCGGCAGGCCGTCCTTCACCCGCAGCTTCGTTTCCTGGTAATGGACATGGACGCCCGCCTGGTGCGGGAAATCCGGGATCACGGCCGCATAGACATCGACGAGTTGCCACTTCGGGTGGTCGGTGAACACGTGCCCGCCGCAGGTCTTGCACCATTTGCGGTAACTGGCCTCGGTCTTGTGCCAGGTGCCGATGTTGTCCGCACCCTGGGTGATTTCGAGCGCCTCGGGTTTCCACAATGAAAAGGCATTGACGGGCCCGGCCGACCAGACCCGACACGACTCGCAATGGCAATAGCCCATCGCGACCGGCGCGCCAGTCACCGTGAATTTCACCGCCCCGCAAAAACAGCTGCCGTTGTACTTCTTGCCTTCCATAGTCGGTGCTCCTGCTTCCCGAGGGGACGACGCATGTGGGCGCTGATGTTACCTGCAACGAGGACGAACGCCAGGAATGCCGAACCTGCGCAGGTCTCCCTAAATCCGCGCGCGCGCGAGCGCCTGCGCGAGATCCTCCCGCAAGTCCTCCAGCTCCTCGATGCCTACCGACAACCGCAGCAGGCCGTCGGTGAGCCCTGCCGCGACGCGCGCACTGTGTTCCATCGCCGCGTGCGTCATCGTCGCCGGGTGCGCGACGAGACTCTCGACGCCCCCGAGCGATTCGGCGAGCGAGAACAGTTCGAGCGCGTCGACGAACTGGCGGACCGCCTCGGTGCCGCCTCCGAGTTCGAGGCTGACGATGGCGCCGAACCCGCGCTGCTGGCGCTTCGCGATCGCATGGCCGGGATGTGTCGCGAGACCCGGGTAATACACTCTTTCGACGCCCTTCTGCGCCGCGAGCCAGCCGGCGAGGCCGTTCGCATTGCGTTCATGCACGGCCAGGCGCGCGTGCAACGTGCGGATGCCGCGCAGCGTGAGAAAACTGTCGAACGGTGACCCGGTGACGCCGAGGCAGTTCGCCCACCACGCAAGTTCCTGTGCGCGTTCCGCGCTCTTCGCAACCACCGCGCCGCCGACGACGTCGCTGTGTCCGTTCAGGTATTTGGTCGTCGAATGCACGACGAGGTCTGCGCCGAGCGCGAGCGGCTGCTGCCACACGGGAGACAGGAAAGTGTTGTCCACGGCCACGAGCGCCCCCGCCTTCCTGCCGCGCGCCGCGAGGGCTTCGATGTCGGAGATGCGCAGCAGCGGGTTGCTGGGCGTTTCGATCCACAGCAGCGCGCAGGGGCTCGACAGCGCGGCGTCCACCGCGGCGGTGTCGCCGAAGTCCACGAAGTCGACTCGCATTTCGCCGCGACGCTGCCAGGCGGAGAAAAGACGAAACGTGCCGCCGTAGCAGTCGTGCGCTGCCACGATGCGACTGCCGGCCGGCAGCAGATGGCCGACCACCGTGATCGCAGCCATGCCCGTTGCGGTCACCACCGCGCCGGCGCCACCTTCGAGGTCGGCGAGCGCCTCGGCGAGCAGGTCGCGAGTCGGGTTCCCGGATCGGGTGTAGTCATATTGGCGCTTCTCGCCGAGGCCGCGGAAAGCGAAAGTCGAGGTAAGGTGGATCGGCGGAACGACCGCACCGGTGGCTTCGTCCGTTTCGAGCCCCGCGCGCACGGCGCGGGTCGTTTCAGCAAGGCGATCAGTCACGCAACACTCCCAAGGAAGGCGGCAAAGGCGGGTTTCAGCTGGGCGCCTTCCTTGAGGAAGGCGTCGTGCCCGTAGACGGACGAAATCTCGTGCAGTCGGGCGTGCGCGAGCCGCGCCACGAGACGGCGCACGTCCGCGACCGGAACGAGCTGGTCCTCGCGCACCGCGACCGCAGTCGTCGGGACGAAAATGCGCCCGGCGTCGACCTGGTGCAGGTCGATCGACTCCGACAGGCACTGGAAAGCTTCCGGCTGGTGGCGGGCTGCGTAGTCGGCCCCGCGCGCGAACAGGTATTCCTCGACCGGGAACACGGCGCCGTGTGCTTCCTTGCGGGGCGCGCCGGAGAATCGCGCGGCGAATTCCTCCGGGCTGCGATAGGTCGCCATCGCGAGTGCGCGGGCCAATTCGAGACCTTCGGCCGCGCGACCGCAGCTGGCGGCGAAGCGCAGCATGCGTCGCTGCACGCTGCGCCAGGCCGTCGCCATCGGATGGGCACGGTCGGCGGCGCTGATCACGACGATCTCGCCGACGCGTTCCGGATAGCGCTCGGCAAAAGCGAGGGCCACCATGCCGCCATACGAGGCACCGACAATCGCGTGCAATGCCTTCACGCCAAGGTGGTTCAGGAGGCGCAGCAGGAGTTCCGCCTGATCGTAGGTGGACACGCCCGGAAAGCTCTCGCCGCTGCGCGGTCCGGTCGTTTCGCCGCTGCCGCCGAGATAGTCGAACGACAGCACCCGCACGAGCGCCGCGTCGAGCGCACGCCCCGGTCCGACGACTTCATTCCACCAGCCCTCGCCCGTTTTGTCCCCGAATACACGCCGATGCGCGGAGATTCCGCCGAGCGTCGCGACGATCGGCGCGCCCGCAGGGCCCTCGATGCGCCACGCAACGTGCACGCCCGTCAAATGCCCGCCGTGGTAGAGATCAAGGTCGCCCGGAACTTCGAGAACACCCTCGCGCACGACAGGGCGCAAACGGTCGTTGATCACCGTCGGTGAGTCGGAATCGGACTGGGTCGGATGCTTCATCTCGAGTGCCTCTATCAAGTCATCGGCACTCCTGCGGCGAGCACCCGCCGTCAAGGGCGGGGCGTCTGGCATCCATCCGGGGGTCTCATCGACCCGCCGGCTCTGCCGACCGCTCATCTCACGGCGCTGGGGGCTACCGCAGGAGTTGGCACCGGGCGAACGGGTTGGGTTCGCTGGTTGCCCCGGCTTCCAAGGGCCTGTCCCTCAGCCGGTCTCGATGAGTGGCGCGCAGTCTAGGGTGCACCCCGCCCGGTGGTCAAGAACGGCAAGCGCAAATCCGGCCTATGCCCGGTCGCCACCGGCTCGCCGTCCCACCGGCCCGCCCTCCCGGTGTATCGGATACCCCTGTACCGCGGGGGCAGCTTGTGATAATGTATTAACACGTTAATACGTTAGATCACTCCCCATGAAACAGCACCTGAACGTCTCGGCCCGCCAGGAAGCCCAGCACGAACGCAGCCTCTTCGCCGCCGTGCTGACGCTGCGCACGGTCGATGAGATCCGGGCGTTCTTCCGGGACCTGTGCACGCCGGCGGAAATCGAGGCCATGGCAGACCGTTGGGCCGTAGTCGAATGTCTGGAACGCGGCCTGCCCTATCGGGAGATCCATCGCGAGACCGGCGTCAGCATCACGACCGTCGGGCGCGTCGCGCGCTATCTGTCGGAGGGCAACGGCGGCTACGCGACCGCGGTGCGGCGCGCCCGTGGATAAGGACACCCGCCTCAAGCTCGCGGTACAGAAATCGGGTCGCCTCACCGACCCGTCGATCGACCTGCTGACGCGCTGCGGCCTGAAGCTCGCGCGCGGCAAGGATCAATTGCTCGCGTTCGGCGAGAACATGCCGCTCGATGTGCTGTTCGTGCGCGACGACGACATCCCGGACCTCGTGCAGGAAGACGTCTGCGACCTCGGCCTCGTTGGCCTGAACGTGATCGAGGAGAAACGGCTCGCGCTCGCGGCCCGCGGCATCGTCGCTTCGTTCGACAGCCTGCGGCTCCTCGATTTCGGGCGCTGTCGCCTGTCGATCGCGTTGCCGCAGCAATCGCCCTGGTCCGGCCCGGCCTCGCTCGACGGCAAGCGCATCGCTACGACCTATCCCAACCTGCTCGCGCAGTACCTCGCGCGTCACGGCGTGCGCGCGCAAATCGTCACGTTGTCGGGGGCAGTCGAGATCGCACCGCGCCTCGGCCGCGCCGACGCGATCTGCGACCTCGTCTCGACGGGCTCGACGCTCGCGGCCAACCATCTCGTGGAAGTCGAGACCGTGCTCGAGAGCCACGCCGTGCTGATCCGCACGCCGGTAGCGCTCGCGCCGGTGAAGACGGAATGGGTCGAGCGCCTGCTGATGCGCGTCGATGGCGTGCAGCAAGTGAAGGAAAGCAAGTACATCATGCTGCACGCACCACGCTCGGCGCTGGCGCAGATCCGCCAGCTGCTTCCGGGCAGCGAATCGCCGACGATCATTCCGCTCGAAGGCCACCCCGACCGGGTGGCCGTCCACGCGGTGTGCCGGGAAACCGTGTTCTGGGAAACACTGGAGAGCCTGAAGCGCGCCGGCGCGAGCGCCGTGCTCGTGCTGCCGGTGGAGAAAATGCTCGCGTGAGCGCCCTCCCGATCCACGAATGGGCGCGACTCGATGCGGCGGCGCGCGCAGTGCTCCTTTCCCGGCCGCGCGCGCCGCAGGGCGACGACGTCGCGCAGGCGCGCGCGATCGTCGACGCCGTGCGCACCGGCGGCGATGACGCCGTGCGCCGTTTTGCCGAGCGCTTCGATCAAGTGTCGCCCGATCGGCTCGGCGCCTTCGCCGTCTCGCCCGCGGAATTTGCGACCGCGCGGAGCCTGCTTGCGACCCACGAAATCGCCGCGATCGAGCGGGCCATCGCCAATGTCGGCGCCTTTCACGCGGCGCAACGTCCCACGCAGCTGTCGATCGAAACGATGCCGGGAGTGCGTTGCGAACAACTGTGGCGGCCGGTGTCGTCGGTGGGGCTCTACGTCCCTGCGGGCTCCGCTCCGTTGCCGTCCGCCGCGATCATGCTGGCGGTGCCGGCGCGGCTGGCGGGCTGCCGACGGCGAATCCTCTGCACCGCCCCCGATCGCGAGGGCCGCGCGAGCGCCGCCGTACTCGTCGCGGCGCAATCATGTGGCGTCGACACGGTCTTCAAGATCGGTGGCGCACAGGCGATCGCCGCCCTCGCCTATGGCACCGAATCCGTGCCCAAGGTCGACAAGATCTACGGCCCTGGAAATGCTTGGGTCACCGCCGCAAAGGAGATCGTCGCTGCCGATCCGGACGGCGCCGCGCGTGACCTTCCCGCCGGACCTTCCGAAGTGCTCGTCATCGCCGACGACTCCGCGAGCGCGGCATTCGTTGCCGCCGATCTGCTGGCGCAGGCCGAACACGATCCGGTCGCGCAGGCGATTCTCGTCACCGACTCGGCAGCGCTTGCGGGCGCAGTGGTCGCGGAACTCGAACGACAATTGCCGCGCCTCGCGCGCCAGAGCATTCTCCGGCATTCGGCCGGCGCAATACGCGTGATCGTGGCGAGTGACGTGCCTGCCGCGATCGCCGTGTCGAATGTCTACGCGCCCGAGCATCTCATCCTGCAAGTGCGCGAACCGCGCCGCTGGCTCGATTCGATCGCAAGTGCCGGCTCGATTTTCATCGGTCCGTGGTCACCCGAACCGATCGGTGACTACTGCTCCGGCGCCAACCACGTGCTGCCGACCTACGGCCATGCGCGCGCATGCAGCGGCCTCTCGCTGCTCGACTTCTTGAAGCGCATCACGGTGCAGGAACTGTCCGCGAGCGGCCTCGCCGCGCTCGGGCCGACCGCCGTTACTCTCGCGCGCCTCGAAGGGCTCGACGCGCACGCAGCCGCCGTCGAGCTGCGGCTCGCGGCGCTGCCATGAGCGATCCACTCGCGCTCGCGCGGCCCGAGATTCGCGCGCTCGCGGCGCACGATCAGGCCTCGTCGCACCCGCATTTCGAGCGGCTGCACGCGAATGAGCTGCCGTGGCGGACCGCGACCGACTGCTCCGACGCTGGCCTCAACCGCTACCCCGAGCCTCATCCCGAGCACCTCGGAGCGTTGCTCGCCGCTCTCTATGGAGTCGACCCACGCTGCGCGCTACCCTGCCGGGGCAGCGACGAGGCCATCGACCTGCTCGTACGCGGGTTCTGCGCCGCGGGACGCGACGCCGTGGTGATTTGCCCGCCCACTTTCGGCATGTACGCGGTAGCGGCGCAAATCCAGGGCGCCGAGGTGGTGTCGATCCCGCTTCGGGAGGAAGCGGGCTTCGAACCGGACGTCGAGGCCATCGAAGCGCGCTGTGGGCTCGGCGACGTCAAACTCGTCTTCCTGTGCACGCCGAACAACCCGACGGGCAACCTGCTCGACCGCGCTGCCGTCACGCGCATCGCGCAAGCGACGGCCGGCTCCGCACTGACTGTGATTGACGAGGCGTACGTCGAGTTCGCCGGCACCGATAGCTGGGTGCAATGGATTGCGCGGCTTCCGCATGTCGTGGTCCTGCGCACCCTGTCGAAGGCATACGGGCTCGCCGGCGCACGGATCGGCACGCTGCTCGCCGATCCGCGCATCGTCAACCTGCTTCGCAAGCTCGTTCCGCCCTATGCGATCGCGCAACCTTCGATCGAGGCGGCGCAGCGGGCGCTCGATGCGCATCAGCAACGCCTTGCCCGCGAACGCATCGCGGCAATCGTGCACGAGCGGGCCCGGCTGGGTGCCGCGCTCGCGGCCTCGCCGTGCGTCACACGGGTGTGGCCGAGCGACGCCAATTTCCTGCTGGTCGAGTTCGACGATCCGGCGCGCGCCCTCGCACGACTGCGGGACGCGCGCCTGCACGTGCGCGACTTTTCAGACAGGCCTGGGCTGAGGAAGGCGCTGCGCATCACCGTCGGCAGTGCGGAGCAGAATGACCGACTCATCGGGAGTCTTGCATGCTGAACGAAGCGCCCGTGGTGTTCGTCGACCGCGATGGCACGCTGATCGAGGAGCCACCCGATGAACAAGTCGACTCGCTCGACAAGGTGAAGTTCATGCCCGGCGTGTTCGCCGCCCTGTCGGCACTGAGGGACCGCGGCTACCAGTTTGCAATGGTCACCAACCAGGACGGTCTCGGCACCCCGGGTTTTCCGCTCACGGCCTTCGAGACGCCGCATCGTTTCGTACTCGACGCCTTCGCGAGCCAGGGAATCGAGTTCAAGGCGATCTTCATCTGTCCGCACTTCAAGCGGGATGCGTGCGCTTGCCGAAAGCCCCGCACCGGACTCGTGGACGCCTGGGTGCGCGAGTGCTCCATCGACCTCGCCGCGAGCGCCATGATCGGTGATCGGGACACGGACATGGAGTTCGCGGCCAATCTCGGGGTACGCGCGCTCCGCGTGCGCCAGGGCGGCACCGCCGCTGAAACGTGGCCTGCCCTCGTGCAGGAACTGACCGCGCGCCGTGCGACGGTCGAGCGCCGTACCCGCGAGACGAGTATCCGGGTTTGCCTCGACCTCGATGCGCGCGAACCCGTGAAGGCCGTGACCGGCATCGGTTTCTTCGATCACATGCTGGAACAACTCGCGAAGCACGGCGGTTTCGCCCTCGACCTGGCGTGCGACGGTGACCTGCATGTCGACGAACACCACACGATCGAAGATTGCGCGCTCGCGCTCGGCGAAGCGCTGCGCCGGGCACTTGGCGACAAACGCGGGATCGGACGCTACGGATTTCTGCTGCCGATGGACGAGGCACGGGCACAGGTGGCGCTCGATCTGTCGGGCCGTGCGTACGCGATGTTCGACGGGCACTTCGGTCGCGAGCAAGTGGGCGGCCTGCCGAGCGAACTCGTGCCGCATTTCTTTCGCTCGCTGGCCGAAGCCCTCGGCGCCGCCATCCATCTCACCGTCACGGGCGAGAACACGCACCACATGATCGAGGCTTGCTTCAAGTCGGTGGGTCGGGCGTTGCGGCAGGCGATCCGGCGCGAAGGCAGCGATCTGCCGAGCACCAAGGGTATGTTGTGATGGGGACGGTGGATGTCGTGATCGTCGATAGCGGCGGCGCGAACCTTGCGTCACTTCAGATCGCACTCGCCCGTCTCGGTGCAGGCAGCGTCGTCAGCGCCGACGCGGCAACGATCCGCGGCGCCCCGCGCGTACTGCTCCCCGGCGTCGGCTGCGCGCAGGATGCGATGGCGCGCCTGCACCGAACCGGGCTGGATCGCGTGCTGCCGTCGCTGCAACAACCGTTGCTCGGCATCTGCCTCGGCATGCAGTTGCTGTACGAACGATCGGAGGAAGGCGACACGCCCTGCCTTGGCATCATCCCGGCCGTCGTACGCCGACTCGAACCCGCAACGGGACGACCTGTGCCGCATATGGGGTGGAACCGGATCCGCGCGCGTCGCAGCGACCCCTTGCTCGACGAGCTGACGGACGGCGAGCACCTCTACTTCGTGCACGGCTACGCGGCGCCCGTCACGGACGACACCGTCGCGGTCACGGACTACGGTGCCGACCTCGCGGCCGTCGTGAGACGAGGCAATTTCTCCGGCACGCAGTTCCATCCCGAACGCTCGAGCCGGGCCGGCGCGCAGGTGCTCCGGAACTTCATGCGACAGCCCGCATGCTGCTGATTCCCTCGGTCGATCTCCACGGTGGTCACTGCGTGCGCCTGCGCCAGGGCGCGTTCGACGCCGAAACACGCTACGACGTGAGTGCAGGCGCACTGCTCGAACGCTACGCGTCCTTCGGCGCGAGCTGGCTGCACGTCGTCGACCTGGACGGCGCACGAACCGGCACACTCGCCCATCGGGACATCGTGCTCGCGCTTGCGGCGCGAAACCGGCTGCGCCTGCAGGTCGGTGGCGGCCTGCGCTCACAGGCGATCATCGAGGACCTGTTGCAGAACGGGGTCGCGCGCGTCGTGGTCGGCAGCGCCGCGATCGAGCAGGCCGCGGAAGTGCGGCGCTGGTTCAGGCATTTCGGACCCGACCGGATTTGCCTCGCGCTCGACGTACGCGAAACCGACTCCGCGACACCTCGCGTGCAGACGCGTGGCTGGGTGCAGGGCTCAGGCGCGAGCCTGTGGGACGCCGTCGCGGACTACGAGACTGTCGGCCTCACGCATGTCCTCTGCACCGATGTTGCGCGCGACGGCGCGCTCGGCGGACCGAACCTTGCGCTCTACGCCGAGGCGATCCGTCGCTACCCGAAAATCGCCTGGCAGGCCTCGGGCGGCGTGCGCGACAGTGCTGATCTCGCCGCGCTTGCGCAGCTGGGCGTCAGCGCCGCGATCAGCGGCAAGGCGCTGCTCGAGAATCGGCTCGAACCCGCGGAGCTGCAGCCATACTTGCCCGCCGCATAATTCCGTGCCTCGACGTGCGCGAGGACCGCGTCGTCAAAGGCGTGCGCTTCCGCGGCCACGCCGTCGTCGGCGAGATCCTCGAGCTTGCGGCACGCTATCGCGACGAGGGCGCGGACGAACTCGTGTTCTACGACATCACGGCGAGCCCCGAGGGCCGCTCCGTCGATCGGGACTGGGTGCGGCGGGTCGCGGGCGTGCTCGACATCCCTTTCTGCGTCGCAGGCGGCATCCGCAGCGTCGCCGACGCCGAGGCCGTGCTCGCCGCCGGAGCCGAAAAGATCTCCGTGAACTCCCCCGCAATCGCCGATCCGTCGCTGATCGACCGCCTCGCCGCGCGCTTCGGCTCGCAGTGCGTCGTCGTCGGCATCGACAGCGAAACCGCGGCGAAAGGCTACCGCGTCCACGCCCTCACGGGCGACCCGGATCGCGCGCGCGACGCGGGCCGGGATACCATCACGTGGGTGCGTGAAGTACAGGATCGCGGCGCGGGCGAGATCGTGCTCAACTGCATGGCGAGCGACGGCGTGCGCGCCGGCTACGATCTGGCACAGCTCGCCGCCGTGCGCGCCGTCTGCAACGTGCCGCTCGTCGCCTCGGGCGGCGCCGGCGCGATCGAGCATTTCGAGGCCGTGTTCCGCGGCACCGGTGTCGACGCGGCGCTCGCGGCGAGTGTGTTTCACTCCGGCTCGATCCGGATCCCCGATCTCAAGGCGGCCCTCGCCGCATCGGGTCTGGCGGTGAGGCCATGATTTCCAAGGCCGATATGATGACGATCGCCTTCGACGCGCGCGATGGGCTCGTGCCCGCGATCGTCCAGGACGCGGACGGCGGCGGCGTCCTGATGCTCGGATACATGAACCCGGCGTCGCTCTCCGCCACGCTCGAACGCGGCCGCGCCGTCTTCTACAGCCGCAGCCGCAAACGACTGTGGGAAAAGGGCGAAACCTCGGGCCACACGCTCGATGTCGTCGACATCGCGGTCGACTGCGACCACGACACCTTGCTCGTCATCGCGCGGCCGCGCGGACCGGTGTGCCACCGGGGCTGCCGCACGTGCTTCGGCGATGTGGCACGTACCGGTGCCGAGCCCCTCGCGTTCCTCGCGGCGCTCGAACAGTTGATCGGGCGGCGCTGGATCGAGCGCCCGCCGGACAGCTACACGACGCGGCTCTTCGCCGAGGGGCCCCTGCGCATTGCGCAGAAAGTCGGCGAGGAAGGCGTCGAGGTGGCGCTGGCGGGCACCGCCGAATCGGTTGAAAAACTGACGAGCGAGGCGGCCGACCTGCTCTACCACCTGCTCGTGCTGCTACGGAGCCGCGGCGTGTCCCTCGAAAAGGTCATCGAAGAACTGGCCGCGCGCCACTCAGATCAGTAGCTCCGGCGCCGGTTCACGCAGGTTGTACGACGAGCCCATCACGCGCCCATAGGCGCCGGCGGTGGCGAGGAGCAGCACATCGCCTTCCCCGGTCGGCGGCAGCAGCCGGTCGTGGCCGAGCACATCCGCGCTTTCGCAGATGGGCCCCACGATGTTGACGACTTCCGTGGCCGGGGTATCGAGACGCGTGAGGTTCACGATCTCGTGGTAGGCGCCGTAGAGCGCCGGCCGGATCAACGAGTTCATGCCCGTTGCGATGCCGACGTAGCGCACCTCACCCTTCTGCTTGGTCTGCGTGACACGCGCCAGCAGCACGCCAGCCGCCGCGACCAGATAGCGCCCCGGCTCGATCCAGATTTCGAGCGACGGGTGCGCCTGCCGTACTTCGCCGAGGGTGGCGTCCAGCCGCGCGAGATCAAGCGCCGGGCGATCGCTGCGATCGGGCACGCCGAGACCGCCGCCGACGTTGATCGAACGCAGGTCAGGAAAGCGCGGCGCTTCCGCCGCGAGCAACAGCGCGGTCTGCCGCCAGCTTTCGACATCGAATACGCCGCTGCCGGGATGGGCGTGCAAGCCGACGACGCGCACGCCGGCGCCCCGCGCGAGCTGCGCCAGCTGTTCGAGTTCCTCGATCGGCACGCCGAACTTCGCGTGCGCGCCGGCGGTGCGCACATGATGGTGGTGCCCGCGGCCGGTGCCGCTGTCCACACGCACAAACAGGTCGCGGCCCCGAAAGAGGCCCGCCCAGTGCCGCAACGGGTAGCTGCTGTCGATCGTGAGGCGCACGCCGCTGTCGAGCGCCCACGCATACTCGTCACGCGAAGCGAAGTTCGGCGTGTACAGGATCGCGCTCGCGGGAATCCCCGGCACGTGCTTGCGGGCATGCTCGATCTCGCCGCGCGACACGCACTCGAGGCCCACCCCCGCGGCATGAATCCGCCGCAGCAGTTCGGGGTGCGCGTTGGCCTTCATCGCGTACCACACACGCGAAACGGACTTGAGCGCGACCAGCGAACGCGCTGCCGCCTCGACCGTGGCGCAGTGGTACACGTAGGCCGCGTCACGCGCGCCGAGCGCCGCAAGCAGTCCGGCCCGTTCGTCGCGCCACCAGGCGGCGTCCGCCGCGACGCCATCGCCGCGGTCACGGGCGAACAACTGCTCCCACGTCGGGCCGAGCACCGGGTCACCGTGCACCGGCTGCACGAGCAGCTCGTGCATCTGGTTCACGAGCCGATCAGCCTGGTTTTCATCGACCACGAACGTGAAATTGAGATCGTTCGCCGCCTGGCTCACGAGGTAGATACGCTGCTCTTCGAACAGATCGAAGGCGTCACCCAACCGGTGCAGGATGCCGCGGATATTGCGGCCGACGAGGCTCACGGACGCGCACGGTCCGATCAACTGCACGCGGCACAGGCTCGAAAGCTGCTGGGTGAGCGCCGCGAGGATGTCCGCATCGAGCGCGTTGGCCGCAGGGTCGAGCGACACGGTAACGCTCGTCTCCGAAGTCGACACGAGGTCGACCGACAATCCCTGCGCCTTGAAAACCTGGAATGCGTCCGCCAGGAAACCGACCTGGTGCCACATGCCCGGGCTGTCGAGCGAAACGAGCGTGACGCCCTTCTTCACGCACACGGCTTTCACCTGTGCCTCACCGCCCGCTTGCGCACTGATCACCGTGCCGACGAGTTCGGGGTGGTGCGTATCATGGACCGACAGCGGGATGCCGTACTGGCGCACGGGCAGGATGCAGCGCGGATGCAGCACCTTGGCACCGCTCGTCGCGATCTCCTGGGCTTCGTCGTAGTGCAGCGCTTTCAGCAGGCGCGCGGCCGGCGTCGTGCGCGGGTTCGCGCTGAACATGCCCGGCACATCGGTCCAGATCTCGAGGCGTTGCGCGCGAAGTTTCGCGGCGAAATACGCCGCCGAAGTATCCGAGCCGCCGCGGCCGAGCAGCACCGTATGGCCCTCCGCGTCGCTCGCGATGAATCCCTGCGTGATCACGACCGCAGCCGACGCCGCGAGCTCGGCCGCGAGTGCGTCGTCCGGCGCGAACTGACACGTTGCCGACAAGGTACTCGCCTTGGCGGACGCGCCTTTGCGCTCCTCGGCGCGCAGCATCCGGCGTGCGTCCGCCCAGCGCACATCGAGACCCTGCGAGCGCAGGAACGCACCGCCGAGTCCGGTTGCCATCAACTCACCGGTGGACATGACTCGCGCGCGGGTGCGCGCGCTCACCTCGCCGACGAGCGCCACGCCCGCGGCCAGCTGGCGCAGGTCGTCGAAGTGGCCCTGCAGGCTTTCGTTTGCGTCGATAGCGAGTTCCGCCGCGAGCGCCCGATGACGGCCTTCTATTTCATCGAGCAGCGGCGGGTGCGCGCCCCGCAGCGCGCCATCGAGCAGCCGCTCGAGGCGATCCGTGATGCCGGTGAGGGCCGAGTGCACGATGAGGACGCGCGTGCCATTGGCGCTGCGCTCACGCGCGATCTGTGCGATGCGATGCCAGTTGGCGGCCGTCGACACGCTCGTGCCGCCGAACTTCAGCACCACCCACGGAGCCACCACCCGAGTCGTCACCGGGCGTCAGGCGTCTTCTTCGAAGATGTCGCGCAGGTCCTTCTCGAGACGACGGTCGGCGAGCACCTCCTCGAGTCGGCTCCACGCGGCCTTGCCGCGCTTGCCGGGCTGGGTGCGTACACGCTTGTCGACCTTGTCGAGCATCCGGTCGTAGTCCGTGCCGTCTTCGGCGGGGGGCTCGCCGAGGAATTCGTCGTCGAGATCGAAGCTTTCGTTATCGCGTTCGCTAACCACGATGGCCTGTAATAAAAGTGAAATGAATCATGGAGATAGGCGCACATTGGGTGCGCCGCGAGACGCGAACTATAGCGAATTCGCACTGGCTTGCAAGCCCCTGATTTTCAGGGCAATCGGGCGGTATCCCGGACGACGACCGGGGCGCCCCGGGAGAGGCCCAGCCCCTGCGCCGCACTCTGCTCGGCCCGCGCGATCTCGACGACCCCAAAAGAATTGACCAGCGCGAGGTACTCCCCCGGTTTCACGTCACCATAGGTGCGCAGCAACGGCCAGGAATGATTGGCTGCGTAGACGCGCGGCGAACCCATCCGGATCACCCAGCGCGCATCGATATTGGTGATGAGGTTGCCAAAGTGATCGAGCGTGAT
>CADEFQ010000008.1:0-19591 GCA_902826635.1 uncultured Pseudomonadota bacterium | reverse complement strand
GCAAGCAAGCCGTTGTCCGGCGCGAGGAACACATGTCCCGCGAGAGTGACCGCGATGATGTCGCGTGACGTGCCGACGCCGGGATCGACCACGGCGACGTGCACGGTGCCCGGCGGAAAATACTGGAAGGAACGCGCGAGCCAGAAGCCTGCCTCCGCCGGCCAGTGCACGAGGATCTCGTGCGTCAGGTCGACGATGCGCGCGGCCGGAAAACGGCTGTAGATACGCCCCTTCATGACGCCGACGAACGGCCCCTTGTGGCCGAAATCGGTCGTGATCGTGATGACACCCGAAGCTTGCATGCGCGTATCCGGTGGACTGCTAGACTCGCGCACCATGTCGCGGGAACAAGATGCTGTCAATGCGCGGGCCTACGCACTCGCGGCCTGCTTCGCCCTGAGCGGACTCGCTGCCCTCGTCTATCAGACGGCGTGGACGCGCGAGTTCGCGCTCGTGTTCGGGACTTCGGAGCTGGCGGTCGCCACCGTGCTCGCCGCGTACATGGGGGGGCTGGCGCTCGGCGCCGCGCTGATCGATCGACTGTTGCCCCGTGTCTCGCGTCCGGTCCTCACCTACGCCGTGCTCGAACTCGGCATCGCCGCGAGCAGTGTCGTGCTCGTGCCGCTCTGCATCCACGCGAGCGGCGCGGCGCTCGCGGCGCTGTTCGGCGGCCAGGACGCACCGCCGTCGAGCGAGCACGGCGGCCTGTCGGTCTATTTCCTCGCGAGCGCGTTCGTGGCGCTCGCCGTTCCCGCGACCCTGATGGGCGCCACGCTGCCGCTCCTTGCGCGGCACGCCGTACACACCGAGGCGGAAATCGGGCGCCGCATCGGCCTCCTCTATGCGGCGAACACCGCGGGCGCCGTCGTCGGCGTGTTGCTCGCCGCATTCTGGCTGTTGCCCGTGCTCGGCCTGCGCGCCACGGTGTGGGCGGCCGCCGCGGTCAATGGCGTCGTCTTCCTGATTGCCGCTGCCATTTCCGGCCGCGTGCAACCGGGCGACCGACCGGCACCGAGCGCGCCTCGCGCCGCGCTCTTCGGTGACGCCGCGCACTGGATCCTGCCGCTGATGCTGTTGTCGGGCGCCGTGACGTTCCTCAACGAAGTGCTGTGGTCGCGCATGCTGGGCCACGTCATCGGCAGCAGCATCCATGCCTTCGGGGTGATGGTCGCGAGTTTCCTCACCGGCATCGCGCTCGGCGGCGCGATCGCCGCCTGGCTTGCGACGACCCGCGAACGATCGATCGTGCTTTTCGCCGCCTGCCAGATCGGCATTGCCGTCTCGGCTGCGGGCGCGTTCCTCGTGGTGAACGGCCACGTGCCCGCCCAGGCGGGGCTGGCTGCCAATTCCCTGTTCGGCTTCCTGCTGCTGCTGCCGCTCACCCTGTTCGTCGGCGCGACCTACCCGCTCGCAGTGCGCATCCTTGCGCGCGGCCCCGGCGTCGCAGCTGCGGCCAGCGCGCGCGTCTATGCGTGGAACACCGTGGGCGCCATCGTCGGCGCGATTTCCGGTGGCTTCGTCCTGATACCGGAACTGCGCTACGAAGGGGCCATCCACGCCGCCGTGGTCGTGAGCGCCGTGATCGCCGTGGCGGCGGCGTGGCTGCTCGGGAGGGCGCGCAAGTGGCTGCCCGCGGCGGGGACAGCGGCCGCGATCCTCGTGGTGTTCGCGTTTCGCCCCGCGCCACCCACGAATCTCCTGCTCGCCTCGCCACTCAATGTCCCCACCGAGGGCGAACTCCTCTTCTACGACGTCGGCCGCAGCGCCGACGTCGTCGTGCTCGGACAGGACGGCGGCCTCGTCCTGCGGACGAACGGCCTGCCGGAAGCCATGATGGACACGCCGGGCGTCGCGCCGCGCTTCAGTGGGGAATTCTGGCTGTCCTCGCTTGCCGTCATCGCGAGGCCCGCCACCGAGCGCATGCTGGTCGTCGGCTACGGCGGCGGCGTGGTCATCGAGGGCGTACCGCCGTCCGTGCGCCACATCGACGTGATCGAACTCGAGCCGGTGGTCATCGAGGCGAACCGCGCCACCCGCGCGATGCGCCGCCGCGATCCGCTGCTCGATCCGCGTGTCGACATCGTCACGAACGATGCGCGCGGATCGCTCGCGCTGACCGATCGCCGTTACGACGCCATCGTGTCGCAACCGTCGCATCCGTGGACCGCGGGTGCATCACATCTCTATACGCGCGAATTCCTGCAGCTCGCCCACCAGCACCTCACGCCGGACGGCGTCTTCGTCCAGTGGATGAACGTGAGCTTTCTCGACGAAGGCCTGCTGCGTTCCCTTACCGCGACCTTGCTCGACGTGTTCCACGAAGTGCGCGTCTACCGCCCCGATCCGAACACGCTGGTGTTTCTCGCGTCGGATGCCACGATCGTTCCCGAGGCCCACGTCGCGCGAACCGGATTGCCGCTCAGTCTCTCGCCGCTGCACTACGCGCGGTTCGGTCTCGACAGCGCCGAAGATCTCGTCGCCGCACTCGCCGTCGACGCGGAAGGCGCACGGCGCCTCGCCGCCGGTGCACCGCTGATCACCGACGATCGCAATCGGATGGCCACTTCGAGCGTGCTCGAGCTCGGGCGCGGCATGAATGCCGACGCCACGGGGCGCGTGCTCGCGCCCTACGATCCCCTGCAGCGCGGCGACAGCGCGCTGCATCGTGATCTCGCGCCACTACTGTCCATGACCTATGTCGCGCGCCGCATCTCGACGTATGTCGGTATCGATCCGAGTGCGCGCGACCGCGTCCAGCGCCTCGGCAACCTGCTCGGGGACACCCCGCAGGGCGCCTACGTGCGTGCGCTGTCGGTGATCCTCGCGGGGAACAACGAGGGCGGACAGCGTCTTTTCCATGAGTCCCTCGCACGCTTTCCCGACGACCCCGAACTGCGCTTCGAAGTCGTGCGCCCGTACCTCGGCGCGCTTGCGCGCGGTACCGCGCCGACCGGTATCGCCGAGGTGGCCGCCGGCATGACGGGCGAGCCGAAGCTCGTGCTCGAATGCCTCACGCACGCCGCCCGCGAAGAGTGGGGCACGCTGCTGCAGCTCGATCCGGAGCTCGCGGCGATTGCCTGGGTCAGGCCATGGGCGATCGATGCACTGCAGGTCCGGGTCGATTGGCGCACACGCGTCGCAACGCCCGAGGCACGGCGCGCCTACGGCGACGAGGCCCTGTCGCTCGTCGACCGTGCGCTCGTCGTGCAGCCGACCTCGGCGTTGTACGGGCTGCGGGCGCGCGCCGCCATCGCTGCGGAGCGGCCCGACGCGATCGTCGAGTCGATATCGAGTTATGCGCAGGCGATGTACGCCACCGCCGCGCGCCTGCCCTCGGGCTCCCAGCGGGCCAGCACTCGCTCGACCTTGCAGGGCCTCGCGCAAGCGCTCGAAGAAGCTGCGAGCAAGTCGCCGACCACGGCACCGCGTGCGCGAGCAGTACGCGCGACCGTGCTCGAATCGTTGAAAAAACTGCAATAACGCCCGTGCGGACGCGCCGTTTCAGAACCAGTCGCCGCTGAATGTTTCCCACGCCTCGACGTGCCGCGCGCGAGGCAGCGGCGCAAAGCGCCCGAACACGCCCCCCTGGAATACCAGCGGCTCACCCGCGCCGGAAGCCAGCCGTGTCACCCTCCCGACGATGATCGTGTGATCGCCTCCCGGGTGCTGCGCCTCGACTGCGCAGTCGAGCCGGCACAGGGCGCCTTCGACGAGCGGCGGCGCCCCTGGCGCGGCGAAAGCCTGCTGCGGAAATTTGCCCGCCGCGCGGCGCGCGAAGTGCATCGCCTCGTGTTCCTGCTCGAGTCGCAACACGTGCACGGCGAACGCGCGGCCGACCGCGAAGGCGTCGAGACTCGTGCTCTCACGCTGCAGGCACCACAGCACGAGTGGCGGAGCAAGCGACACGGAACTGAAGGAGTTGGCGGTCACCCCGACCGGTTCACCGCTCGCCTTCCTTCCCGTCACGACGGTCACACCGGTCGCGAAGAGACCGAACACATCGCGCAGCACGCGCGCGTCGAGATCCCCGTTCAAAGCACCACTCCTGTCACGATCGTAATGACAAGCACGGCGGCGAGGTCGACCCAGAGCCCCGTGTACAGCATCTGCCGCATTGAAATCCGACCGGTTCCGAACACGATTGCGTTCGGCGGTGTCCCGACCGGCAGCATGAAACCCGCCGACGCCGCCATCGCGGCGGGCGCGACGAGCAGCAGGATGCTGTCGGGGTGTCCGTCCGCCATCGCCGCCAGCACCGGCATGAACGTCGCGGCGGTCGCGACGTTGCTGTTGAATTCCGTCCATAGCACGAGCAGCAGCACGACCGTCAGCGTCAAGACGAGCGTCGGCCAGTGCGCGATGCCGCGCAGCGCGATCCCGAAGGTCTCGGACAGCGTGCTCGCCTGGATCGCCGCCGCGAGCGCGAGGCCGCCGCCGAAGAGGATCAGCACGTCCCACGGCACGCGCCGCAAGGCATCTGCGTCGAGCAGTGCCGTTCGCTGCCCTCCTCCGCAAGGCATCAGGAAAAGCGCCAGCCCCGCGGCGATCGAGATCACCGTGTCGTTGACGCCGTGCAACCCCGGCGCGGACGCGAGCCACGGTCGCGCGATCCAGAGCGCGGCGGTCACGAGCGCGATGCCGGCCACGCGCCGCTCCGCCGCCGACATCGGCCCGAGTTCATGCAGGGCCTTGCGCATCGCGCCCCGCGGGAGCGCATCGGCCGGCAGGTCGAACGGCAGCGCGAGGCGCGTCAGGATCCACCACGTCACCGGCAGCAGCACCAGCACCGTCGGGATGCCGAACGAAAGCCACGTCGCGAAGCTCAGGTCGTAGGCGAAATTTTTCGCCATGAAGCCTTGCACCAGCGCGTTGGTCGGCGAGCCGATGAGCGTACCGAGGCCGCCGATCGTCGCCGCATAGGCCACGCCGAGCAGGGTGGCCGTGACGAAATTGCGCGCGGCATTTTCGCGTCCGTCGGTCGCAACCAGTGCGACGATCGAACTCGCGACGGGCAGCATCATCAGGGTCGTGGAAGTGTTCGACACCCACATGCTGACGAATGCCGTGGCGATCATCACCCCGAGCACGAGCCGTCGCGGTTCACTGCCGACGGCCGCGATGATCGCGTACGCGATGCGCCGGTGCAGTTGCCAGCGTTCCATCGCAAGCCCGATCAGGAAGCCACCGAGGATCAGGAAGATCGTCGAATTCGCGTACTCGGTCAGGATGCGGGTGGGCTCGGCGATGCCGATCAGCGGCACGATCGCGAGCGGCAGCAGCGCCGTGGCGGCGAGCGGCAACGCCTCGGTCGCCCACCAGATCGCCATCCATGCCGCAAGACCGAGCGTCGGCCACGCAGGCCCGGAGAAACCCGCGGGCGACGGCGCGAGGACCGTGATCAGGAAGGCCGCAGGGCCGGCAAGTACGACGCCTGTGCGCAAGCGCGGCAGTCAGGCGCCGGGCGGCGCAGTGCCGGGCGCATCGTCGTCGGCCTGGATCCCGATCAGGACTGGCATACCCGCGCCGCTTTTCAGCATGTCGAGGGCGTAGTCCCAGTGAACCGCGGTGCGGGTCGGCCCGAGCGCCTTGTCGAGCAGCGCCGCGAAGGCATTCACGTCGATCGGTGCCACTTGCCCTTCGGCGTCGACCGGGGGATGCACTTCCATGTAGACCTCACCGTGCACGATCGCGACCTTCACCGGCTCGTTCACGAGATACACCGGGGTCCCCACCGGCACCATCGCGAAGAGTTGCTCGACATCCTCGGGATACATGCGGATGCAGCCGTGCGTGATCGCCATGCCGACCGCGGCCGGATTGTTGGTGCCGTGAATGAGGTAGCTACCGCCGCCGAACGCGAGGCGCATCTTGTAGGCGCCCAGCGGATTGTCGGGGCCCGGCGGCACCACCGCCGGCAGCGGATCGCCGCGCTCCGCGTGTTCCTTGCGCACCGACGCCGGCGGATACCAGTTCGGGTTCTTTTCCTTCTGCGAGATGCGCGTCTTGCCGAGCGGGGTCTTCCAGTCCATTTTTCCGATGCTCACCGGATAGGTATAGACGACCGGCGATTCGCCCTTCTTCGGCTTCGGATAGTAGTAGAGCCGATGCTCCGGCAGGTTCACGACGATACCTTCGCGCGGACCCGAGGGCAGGATCCGCTGGCCCGGGAGCAATATCGCGGTGCCCTCGCCCGGCAGCCACGGATCGACCCCCGGATTGACGCGGCGAATTTCTTCGTAGCCGAGACTGTAACGTCGGCCGAGGTCGATCAGCGTGTCCTCATAGGCCGTCACGGTATGCTCTACGCTGCCGAAGAGCGCCGCGCCTTCCGGCGGCAGCGGGTACACAGTGGCGCGGGCCGCAGGCGCAAGCAGCGCGGCGGCGAGCATGAAAAGGCGTAGCGTGACTCTTGACATGGCCCAGACATTCTACAAGACGGAGCGCGACCGAACGAGCATCGAGCTCGCGGCCATCGCCGTGCGTGCGGGCGCCGCGATCATGGAGGTGTATCGCAGCGACTTCGTGACGCGCACCAAGGCAGACGACACGCCGGTGACCCTGGCCGACCATCGCGCCGAAGCGGTGATCCTGCCCGCGCTCGCGAACTTGCTGCCGGGCGTGCCCGTGATTTCGGAGGAATCCTTCGACGCGTCGCGCCCCGCTCCCGCCTCCGGTGCGACATTCGTGCTGGTCGACCCGCTCGACGGCACCCGCGAGTTCGTGAAGCGCAACGGCGAGTTCACGGTCAACATCGCGCTCATCGAGGCAGATCGGCCAATCGCGGGTTGTGTCTACGCGCCGGCGATCGGCGAACTGTACTTCGCGGGCACCGGGGCATACTCCATCGCGCAGGGCGTCGAATCCCCGCTCGATGCCGCGACTGCGCATCGCGTCGAGGCGCGCGTTGCGCCGCCGCGCGGTGCAGTTGCGCTCGTGAGCCGTTCGCACCGCGACCCGGACACGGAGCGCTTCCTTGCGACCCAGGGCGAACTGCGACACGAATCGATTGGTTCTTCGTTGAAGTTTTGCCGCATCGCCGCCGGCCTCGCCGACCTGTACCCGCGCTTCGGGCCCACGATGGAATGGGATATCGCCGCCGGCCACGCGGTACTGCAGGCGGCCGGCGGCACTGTCCTGACGCCGCAAGGCGCGTCGTTTCTCTACGGAAAGTTCGCAAGCGCCCTTCGCAACGGCCCCTTCATTGCGCGCGGGCGTACAACGCAAGCACCATTGTTCAACGATCCTGAACACTGATTCCGGCCGCGGGCGGCTGCGCACGCCGCCCACTGCGCCTACTGTTCGTCTCCATGCTCACCTCACACCGCGCTGCGCGCGCCCTCAGGCTGCTCGCACCACTGCTGCTCACCGCTTGCACCACGACCGGCCCGCTCGAGTCCGCACTCGTCGTGGGCGCCGCCTGCCCTACCCACAGCGTGCGCTATTGCGTCGGGCGCGGCGAGCATGCCGAAGACGGGCTCTGCCGCTGCATCACGCAGGCCGACGCCCGCGAAACACTCGACCGGCTGTAGCGCCGCGGCGCGCCCACCCGCGCCCGTCGCGCGGCTGCCCCGCCTGGTGTAGCCTTCTCCGATAACAACGAGTCTTGAGGGGAAGGCCATGCGCAGGATCCTGTTCGCGCTCGTCGCGTCGTCATTCACCTTCGTTGCCGGCGCGTCCGGTCCACCGCTCTTTTCAAAGCACGAGCAGTCGATCGACGTACCCGGCCTCGGCGCCCCCGTCATCGTGCTCGGTGACGAGGACGGAGTCCCGCACATCTACGCGCGCGATGAGCACGACGCGCTCTTCATGCAAGGCTACCTGCACGCCCGCGATCGGCTGTTCCAGCTCGACGTCCAGCGGCGCACCGCGAGCGGTACCCTGGCGGAACTGCTCGGCCAGGCCGCGCTGCCGTCCGATGTCGAACTGCGCACCATCGGCTTGCGCCGCGCTGCGGAGCGCTCGCTCGCCGCGTATTCGACCGGTGCGCGGGCCGGGCTCTCCGCCTATGCCGCCGGCGTGAACGCCTGGGTCGCCTCGCACTCGCTGCCGACGGAGTACGCGGCGCTCGAGATCACGAAGTTCGAACCGTGGACTGCGCTCGACAGCGCGCTGATCGGAAAGGCCCTCGCATTCCAGTTGTCGTTCGACCTCGACATCGATGCGACCCTGCAATACCTCGAATACCAGAAGAAGCTCGTCGCGTTGAATCCGCAGGCTGGCGCGCAACTGGCCGATGGCCTCTTCTTCCTCGATGTGTTTCGTTCGGCGCCGTTCGATCCCGCCGCAAGCGTGCCGGACGCGAACGGACCGCCGCCACGCACGATGGGCGCCGACACCTTGGCCGAGAAACAGCCTCAAAACCCTCAATCGTCCGGAATCGATCCGGATGCCGCGCGGCTGCTTGAACGCTATCGCGCAAAGCTCGAGCAGGTGCCGTTCCTGAAGCGCACCCTGTCGCGCACCGAGCGGCAGATCGGCAGCAATGAATGGGCGGTCTCCGGGCGCTATGCGCGCCATGGCCGCCCGCTCGTCGCCAACGATCCGCACCTGTCGCTCGACCTTCCCGCGAATTTCTACGATTTGCAGATCACGACGTTCAAGGAAGGCATCGATGCGATCGGCAGCAGCATCGCCGGCGCCCCGTGGATCGTCCTTGGGCAGAACCGCCATATCACGTGGGGTGAAACCACCACCGGTTTCGACGTCACGGACACCTATCAGGAGCAGGTCGTACCGGACCCCGGTTCGCCGAGCGGACTCTCCACCGTCTATCAGGGGCAACTCGAGCACGTGATTCCGGTGCCGCTCGTTTTTAGAGTCAACGCGCGGGATGGCGGCGCGCCGGATACCGTCGTCACGGTGCCTCCCGGCGGCGGCATTCCGCCGGTCGCGCTGATCGTGCCGCGCCGGAACAACGGCCCGATCGTGCAGCTCGATGCCGCGACGGGCACCGCGATCAGCGTGCAGTACACCGGTTTTGGCGGCACACGCGAGCTCGAGACCTTCCGTCTCCTGAACCGCGCCCGCAATCTCGACGACTTCAAGGCGGCGCTGCAGTATTTCGATGTCGGTTCGCAGAATTTCATCTACGGCGACATCCGCGGCAACATCGGCTATTTCACGACCGGTGAAGTACCGTTGCGTGAAGACCTGCAGGCGGGGCGCGTGAACGGCTCGCCACCCTGGTTCATACGCAACGGCCGTGGCGGCAACGAGTGGCTGCGCAAGGCGACTCCGTCACCGACCGACGGCAGCGGCTATGAGTACCTGCCGTTCGAAGAACTGCCGCAAGTGGTCAATCCACGCAGCGGATTCGTTGCCAATGCCAACAACGACCCCGCGGGCGTCACGCTCGACAACAACCCGCTCAACCAGTTGCGGCCGGGTGGCCAGGGCCTCTACTACCTCGGCTACAGCTTCGATTACGGCACGCGTGCCGGCCGCATCACGCAGATGCTGCGCGAAGAGCTCGCGCGTGGGCGGGTCGACATGAGCGACATGCAAGCGATGCAGGCGGATGTCACGCTGTACGACGCGCAGGTGTTCGCGCCGCGCATCGTCCAGGCGCTCAGGAACGCGCAGCGAAACGATGCCCCGGCCGCATTGCAGGCGCTCGCCGCCAATGCGCGCATCGTGGGCGCGGTCAGTCGACTCGAGCGCTGGAACTACACGGCGCCGACCGGTGTCGACACCGGCTACGACGCGGCTGATCGTGACGGCCGCTTGCAGCCCGCGCGGCGCAAGGAAATTGAAGCCAGCATCGCCGCGACGATCTACTCGGTGTGGCGCGGCCAGGCGATTCGCAATGGCGTCGATCGCACGCTGCAGGGCCTCGGCGTGCCGACACCCGGGTCGGGCGAGGCGGTGAAGGCGCTGCGCCATCTCGTCGAGCGCGATGGCATTGGCCTATCCACCGTCGACTTCTTCGCGTGGACCGGGCTCCCGGACGCGGCGCAGCGCCGCGACTACGTGCTGCTGAAGAGCCTCGATGATGCGCTGGTGCAGCTATCGGGCCCCGCGTTCGCATCCGCCTTCCACGGTTCGACGGACCCGGAGGACTACCGTTGGGGCCGGCTGCACCGGATCACCTTCGACGCCGTCCTCGGCGGACCTTTCAGCATTCCGGGCGCCACACCCGAGTTCCCGGCGTCGTTCTCCGATCTGCCCGGGCTCGCGGTCGACGGCGGCTTCGGCGTGGTCGATGCCTCGTCGCATTCAGCGCGCGCGGCGAGCGCCACCGCATTCACCTTCGGCTCGGGCCCGAACCGGCGCTATGTCGGGAGCCCCGGTTGGTGGCCCGGCTCGATCGAAGCAGAATCGATCCTGCCCGGTGGCGAGAGCGGCGTGCTCGGCGACGAGTTCTACGCGAACATGCTGGGCCGCTGGCTCACGAACGACACTTACCCGTTCCGGCAGCGGCCCACCGAAGTCGTGCGGGCGCTCGAGGATGTGAAGATCTTCCGCCCCGCGCTCTGAGGAAGGAGTTGCTCAGCGACCCGTCCAGCCCGGCCCTCGCACCACCTGGCCGGGCAGTGCGCCGGTGTGCTCGCCGTTCGCCAGCACCTGCACGCCGTTGACGAACACGTCGACGACGCCGGTGGCGTAGCGGCGCGGATCCGCAAACGTCGCGTGATCGGCGATCGTGGCGGAATTGAATATCACGATGTCGGCGTGACAGCCCGGGTCGAAGCATCCGCGGTCTCGCAGCTTCCAGTTCTCCGCCGGCAGGCGGGTCAGGCGCCGAATCGCATCGGGTAGCGTGGCCACTTTTTCGTCGCGCACATACTTGCCGAGGAAGCGCGCGAAGCTTCCATACGCACGCGGGTGATTGTTGCTCGCAAGGAAAGCGCCTTCCGGCGCGAGCGCGCCCTCGTCTGAATCGATGCTGACCCAGGGCTGCGACAAGCCGAGACGCACGTTGTCTTCCGACATCAGGAAATAGGCGGTCGACACGCGCGTGTGATCTTCGATCACGAGCGCGATCGCCGCCTCCTCCGGTGTGACGCCCCGCATGCGCGCCACTTCCGCGAGCGTCTTGCCGGTCAGCGGTTTCAGCGCTTCGCTCTTGAACCCGATCAGCACCACGCGCTCGGCGGAACCGGCCGCGAAGTACAAATTTTCCCAATCCTTGCCGGGCGCCCGCATTTCGGCAATGACCCGCGCGGCAACCGCCGGATCGCGCAGCCGGTCGACCCACGCGTCGATCCCGCCTTCCTGCACCCAGGGCGGCATCGCCGCATCGAGGCCCGTGGCGCCCGCGGTGTAGGTGTACATGTTCGCCGAAATGCCGAGCCCCGAGGCGCGCGCGGCATCGATGCGCTCGATCGCCTCGCGCATCCTGGGCCAGTTCGCCTGCCCGGCGGCCTTCAGGTGGTGCGCTTCAGCGTGCACGCCCGCATCGCGCGCGATCCCGATCAATTCGTCCAGCGCACCGAGCAGCCGATCGCCTTCACTGCGCATATGCGAGATATACCCGCCGCCATACTCACCGGCGGCTCGCGCGAGCGCCGTCAGCTCATCGGTGCGCGCGTATGTGCCCGGCGCATAGATCAGCGCACTGCCGACACCGAGCGCCCCTTCGCGCATCGCCCTGCGCACGAGGTCCTGCATGCGCGCGAGTTCCGCCGCAGTCGGCGCGCGGTTCGCGTAGCCGAGTTCGTGCGCGCGAACGGTCGCGGCACCCACGAATGAGGCGATGTTCGGCGACACTCCTTTCTTCGCGAGGTAGTCGAGGAATTCGCCGAGCGACGTCCAGGGGATGTCGTAGCGGATATCGCCCTGCGTCTTGAGCATTTCGGCCTTGATCTGCGGGGTCAACGGTCCGTAGGAATCCCCCTCGCCGAAAATCTCGAGCGTGACGCCCTGCTTGATGTCGCTCATTCCTCGCCCGTCGTACAGCAACGAGTCGGGCGCCCAGGAGAGCACGTTGATGAAGCCCGGCGACACGGCGAGCCCCTGCGCATCGACCGTGCGGGCGGCCCGCAAGCCCTTCACGACCGGCGCGGTCGCAACGATCCGGCCGGCATTCACCGCAATCTCGCCCCGATACGGCTCGCCACCGCGACCGTCGTACACCATCGCGTTCGAGATCAGGAGATCAACCGGCTGCAGCGGCGTGGTCTGACAGCCCGCGAGCGCGACCAGACCGAGAACAAGGAAAATCCGAGGCCGGCACGGGTACTGCATGGGTGGGCTCCGTTGGGACCGGCGCCATCATGTCACAGACATTGCACGGAAATTTGTCAAGCCGGGCCACCGCGCGGCATGATCGCACCCATGATCCTAGAGGCGTGCACCATGGCATTGTCCCTCGCGACCGCTTCCAGCGGCCCCCCGGATCTTGAACGTCTCTTCGCGGACTGGCGCGCTTTCGAGCGCCCGCCGATGCTGGACGGCGTCCCCGACTACACCGCCGCGACTTTCGCCCGCCGTCACGCGGAACTGCCCGCGTGGCGCAGCCGCCTCGAGGCCATCCGGACCGCAGGCTGGCCGGTCGCGCAGCAGGTCGACTACGAACTGCTGCGCGCGGAAATGAACGGTTTCGATTTCTACGTGCGGGTGCTCAAACCGTGGCAGCGCGACCCGGCTTTCTACACTTCTATCTGGACGGAGCAGAGCGACACGCCCGCGCACGAGGGACCGACCAACCACGCTGCCATTGAGCTCTGGACCTATCGGTTCCCGCTCACGCCCGACGCCGACGCGAAGCTCGCTGCCGAACTGCGCACCGTCGCGCCGCTCCTCGCGCAAGCGAAGCGGAATCTGACCGGCAACGCGCGCGACCTGTGGACAGTCGGCATCCGCACCCTGAAGGGACAGGCGACGGCGCTGAACGAGCTGGCGGGCAAGACACAGGGAAATAGCGCGGCGCTGAAGAAGGGGCTTCAATCCGCACAACTCGCGACGAACGATTTCATCGCCTGGCTCGAGCGCGAGGCGCCTTCGAAGACGGGGCCCTCCGGCATCGGCAAGGACAACTACAACTGGAGCCTGCGGCACGTGCACCTCGTGCCGCTCACGTGGGACGACGAGGTGATGCTCCTCAAGCGCGAACTGGCGCGGGCACACACCGCGCTGCGCTTCGAGGAGCAGCGCAATCGCGGCCTGCCACCGCTGCATGTGACGGCGAGCCCGCAGGAGTTCCGCGAGCGTGGTGAGGCCGCCGCAACGAAATACATGGCATTCCTGCGCGCGCGCGAAATCCTGCCGATCCATGATTACATGGACCCGGCGATCCGCGCGCAGATCGGGGAGTTCTCGCCGGAAGCCACGCGGAATTTTTTCGCAATGGCGACCCATCGCGAGCCAATGACGCTCTACACCCACTTCTATCACTGGTGGGATCTCGCGCAGATGCGCGAATCGCCGCACGCGAGCCCGATTCGGCGCGGGCCGCTGCTCTACAACATCTGGGATAGCCGCGCCGAAGGCATGGCAACCGCGATGGAAGAGTTCATGCTGCACGCAGGTCTCTATGACGACAACCCGCGCGCGCGTGAAGTCGTCTGGATCCTGCTTGCGCAGCGCGCCGCACGCGGGCTCGGCTCGCTCTACGCCCACGCGAACATCTTCACAATGAAGGAAGCGGCCGATTTCCACGTCGCGTGGACGCCGCGCGGCTGGATGCGCGAGGACCTCGACCTCCTCGGCTTCGAGCAGGGCCTGTACCTGCGCCAGCCCGGCTACGGCTCGAGTTACCTGACCGGCAAATACCTGCTCGAGCAACTGCTGCAGGAACGCTCGAAGCAGATCGGCGACGCGTTCAGCTCGTCACGCTGGTTCGACGAAGTGAACCAGGCGGGCCTGATTCCGGTGTCGCTGATTCGCTGGCAGCTCACCGGCAAGGATGACGAGATTCGCGCGCTGACCCGCTCCCAGGACTGACCACGGCCCTGCCAATCTGACGTGCCGTCGGGTCGTCAGCCCAGCGCCAGCTGCACCTCGACCGCTGCGCGCTCCGCCGATTCGAGCGCCGCTTCCATGCCACGGCTCGCAAGCGCCGTATGCTCCCCGCAGAAGAACAGACGCTCGTGCGGCTTCGCGAGTTCGTTGGCGAACGCGCGCACCTGACCGGGCCCGAATGTCGACCACACGCCGCCTGAAAACGGATCCATGGCCCACGAGCGGACTTTGGCCACTTCGAGCGCGCCCTTCGCCGCCGGGCGCAGACGCTCGAGTTCCGCGACGACGGCACGACCCGCCGCCTCGGCTCCCAGCTGATCGAGGTACTGCGCGTTGAGCCCGCGGGCCCACGCCGTCACGCTCATGACCTCGTCCGGATCCGGGCCGAAGCGTTGCGCGTATACGGTGCCCGCGATGCCGCCGGTCCACATCATGGGATTGAGCCCGTCGCTCTCCCAGAACTTCCGCTTTGGCACGATGTGCACCTGCGTGATCGGCACGTAGCCGATCGTGCGGATCGCCGCGTTCTGCGCTGCCGGCGGCAGCGGATCGATCGCCACGTGCCGCAGGGTCGAGAACGGCATCGAACAGACAACCGCCTTCGCACGGAACTCGGCACCGTCCTCGCATTTCACCGTGGCGCCGTTCGCGCCGGTCGAGAGCGCGACGACGCGTTTGTTCTTCAGCAGATCCGCCTTCAGCGCGTGCGCCATGGCTTCCGGCAACCGCTGATTGCCGCCCTTGAAGGCGCCGACGAAGGGCGGCCCGCCGCTGCCCCGGTTCACGTTCTGCCAGTTGTCGACGGACGCCTGCATCAGGAGCGACACATCGTGGGCAGTCGTGCCGTAGGAAATGTTGCTGTCGTAGGCGAGCTGGATCGCCGCGTCCGTGGCACCCTGCGCCGACAGAAAATCGTAGAACGAAATATCGTGCTTCGCGAGCTCCGGATCCCACCAGCGCCCGAGATCGGATTGCCCGGATGCCGCGCCGAGTCCGCGGTCGG
Organism: uncultured Pseudomonadota bacterium; assembly: GCA_902826635.1. GTDB lineage: Bacteria > Pseudomonadota > Gammaproteobacteria > Steroidobacterales > Steroidobacteraceae > CADEFQ01. The sequence continues at coordinate 4,686 of CADEFQ010000008.1, read as the reverse complement.
GACGTACGCCCCGCCGACCTACAGGCAAGGGGGCCTGTGTCCGGACGCGCGAGCCGCGATGCTGTAGAGCTCGACACCGTGCTTCTTGCCGGCCGCGATCCGGGAAAATAGCGCGCGCCGATTGACCGGGATCAACTCTTCGCGACGGCACGCCTGCGCGGCATGATCACCGCGAGAACCAGCGCGAGCAGGAACGCGCCCACGAGGATCCCCATTTCGAGCAGGTAGTCCTGGGGCTGAGTCCAGAACTCCTCGAACAACCCCCATTCCTGCGTGATTTCAATCGTGACCCACAGGATGCCGGTGGTCGGCACCGCGTAGCGCACGGCTGCGAGAATCCGGGTGAAGCGCCCGAGACGCATCAGCAGGTAGAAGCTCCAGATCGCGAGCAGGAACGTCGCGACATACGTCACCGGGTGGTGCAGGCCGAAGAAACGCGAGTCGACGAGGAACAGCGACACCGCGTAGCAAAACCAGATCACGTAGATCACTTCGAGAAACGTGATGCGGGCGAAATTCCGCTCGGTCGCCGGCAGTGGCTTGCCCGCGTTGTAACGGCACAGGCGCTGGATCCACATGAACGCGTTGCAACGGGTATCCCGGTTGAAAACGAAGAACGGCAAGGTCGCCATCAGCAACCCCGCGGTGGCCTCGACGAACAGCAGGCTCGCGGACAGTACGTGCTCGCCGTTGACCATCAGCGGGCCCATTCCCATGAAATCGGGGTTGAACCGGAACGACAGCTCGATCCAGCCGGTCCACGCCAGGTGTGCGGCGATGAACCCGAGCCAGGTGCCCACCGCCTCGCTACGACTCAGCGAACCGTAGACCAACATCGCGACCGCGACGGCGCCGATGGCCAGGCTCACCGGGGTCGAATAACGGTCGGGGAAGAGGTCCGTCACGATCCCGAGCGCGCTGTGCATCAGCGGCACGATGCCGAGCACGGCGATGAAAGCCAGTACGCCTACGAAGGGCGGCGAGGCGAGGCGGCCAAGCATCGTCGTCGGTGCGGCGGTCTGTGTCGTCATGGAATCGATCCCCCGTCCGTTACTTGACAAAACTTAACCGCCGCGACAATTCCACGGCAAGTTCCGGAGCGCGGCCGCACCGCGAGGCGGGCAGACTGGGCCCATGAACTTCCGGATCACAGGCCTGCCCGTTGCACAGTTCGAGCCGCTCTTCGCCTTGGACGACACCGCACTCGCAAGCCGCGGCATCGCGCGTTGCGTCGCCGACGCGCCGCACGCGTTTCCGTGCCGGATTACGCTTCAGGATGCCGCGCCGGGCGAGGAATTGCTGTTGCTGTCCTTCGCGCATCTCGCCGCACCGACGCCCTACGCATCATCGGGCCCCATCTTCGTGCGACGTGGCGCAACAGCGACCCGAGTCGCCATCAATGAAGTCCCGGATCAGCAACGGCGACGGCTGCTCTCGGTACGTGCCTACGATGCCGGACATTCCATGCTCGACGCCGAAGTGACGCCCGGTACCGAGCTCGAACGCCTCATCGAGCGCTTCTTCGCGAATCCGCAAGCGAGCTATCTCCATGTCCACAACGCCCGGCGTGGCTGCTATGCCTGCCGCGTGGAGCGTGCCGGCGGTGTTTAGACATATGCCGCGCAACCCGGCGCCAGCATGCGAAAACGTGCGGTCCGTCATGTGATTGCCATGCGCATTCACTACCATGCGCGCCGTTCGCTGAGGCTTTCACGACTGGAGTCGGACTGTGGAATTCGTCGAGTTTCTTTGCTTTGCCACCCTCGGGCTGCTCATCGCCCAGGTCGTCACCATGATCGGGCAGCAGTTCTCCGGAGACCGGTAGAGCGCGCCCAATCGTCAATCGTTGAACCGCTCCTCGCCTTCATCTTTCCGCGCAAATTGTTCCGCACGCTCCTGACTCGCGTCGTCCATCATGACGCGATCGGCAGCTTCGTCGAGGACCAGCTGTAAAACTCTCTCGGCCTGTTCGAGTTGCGCTCGAGCCTCGGCCCAATCGCCTCGATTTCCGGAGGCCATTGCGGCCGAGATGAGACCGGCCACGGGGCCCAGTCGGTCGAGCAGTTGCACCCGTTCGCGACGCAAGGTTGCACGCTCGACGGCCGCGTCCAGGTCGTTGAGTTTTCGGTCACGCATGGGAATGGGGCCGCGCGGCGCCCTCCGACCACATAGCCAGAATCGCAAGTGTGGCCGCATCTTCTCTTCCCGCAAAGTACTTCGTCAACGCTTCGCCAAAGAGCGTAAGGCACGAACGCAACTTCCGCGCGTCCACTTCACCGAGAATCTGATCGGCACTCAAGCTCGTGTGCGCGTTCAGGGCAGCTATGCATTCCCGCAGCCGCGTGCCGAGGACCGGATGCCGGAGGTACGCCCTCGCTTCCGCCAGTGACCGGATGGCGTAGCGGGTGGACATCGCGCTCGACCCCAACCCCAGCACCTGGGGCAGGATGTACCAACTCCAGTGAGATTCCTTTTTTCCCGCTCGCAACTCCGCGAGCGCGGACTCGTAGCTCGCTCGTTGCGCGTCGTGAAAGCGCGTCAGATCGAACGGATCGTTTGATTCGTTCAACATTGTTGGACTGGAGGACATTTGACCGTGCCATACGAGCAGAACACACAGCAGTCTCCGGGCAGCGGCTTGAGCAGCGCGTGGCAGGCGCTGCACTCGTAGAACCATTGGCACGCATTGGTGGGCATGGTCTCGCGATGTGTGGCCCCGCACTCGGGGCAGGCAATGACGGACTCCAGTTCGATACGCAACACTGGGGGCACCGAGTCTCGAATCATGTGGGCTTGCCCGACGCATGACTGGAATAGAACGTGATGTCGTGACCCGCCGGCTCGCGAACCCTGAATACCTCATGATCGATGTTCGGAAGCGCCTCAATCGGGGAAGGGGCAAGCCCCAGGGATGTGAATCGCTGGTGGGTTTCGTGCAGGTCATCAACCATGAGGTCGAAGGGCGCATCGCCCGCAACTATCTTGTCTTCCAGCATCAGAATCAGATGCGTACCGCCGCGCATTTCATAGACGGACACCTGCGGCCCGTCGAATATGGAACGCATGCCAATCGTGCGCAGGAACCGGGCAGAGTCCTCCATGCGGTCAGTTTGCAACACAACGTGCGCCACGCCCACCAGAGGGCGCTGATCGTGCTCATTCATGCTCTCCGTACCTCACGTCGCAATCTACGAGAGTCAGTCCAGCACTGCAAAGATTCGTTCGCCATCGGCGATTCCAGGCTGTCGCCCGCCGCCCCGCTCCGGTTGCCCCTGCGGAAGGCTGAAAATAAAATGTCGGTTCGGGCATAAGAGCGTCGTCCTTGGGTTACGCGCGCATCGGGCGCGCCGCCACCAAAGAGTTTCCCCCATGCGTTATATGTACCTGATCATGACCCCCACGGAAGCCGTCGGGCCTCCGCCAGCGCGCCTGATCGAAGAGATCAACAAGCTCGCCGCGCAGCAGACAGCGATGATCGACAGCGGTGGCCTGATGCCCAGCTCGCAGGGTGTGCGCGTACGCGTGAAAGGCGGCAAGCTCAGCGTCACCGACGGCCCGTTCACCGAATCCAAGGAGATCCTGGGCGGCTACGCCATCTTCGAATTCGCAACGCGCGAAGCCGCGATCGAATCGGCCAAGTCCTTCATGGAGCTGCACCGTCTCTACGGCGAAGGCTGGGAAGGCGTCTGCGAAATGCGCGAGCTGGCGACCCATTGTACCGACGCCTAAACGAAGGCATGAATATGACACGCGTCCGGGTTGAGGGCTTTACCATTTCGCTTGACGGATACGGAGCTGGTCCGAATCAGGACATCAGGAATCCGCTCGGCGTGGGCGGGACGGATTTGCACCAGTGGTTATTCCCGACACGCACGCTGCAACGAACCCTGTTTGGCGCCGACGGTGGCACGACGGGGATCGATGACGACTTCGCTGCGCGGGGCTTCAGGAATGTAGGCGCCTGGATACTCGGCAGGAACATGTTCGGACCGATTCGCGGTCCCTGGCCCGACATGACCTGGAAAGGCTGGTGGGGGGACAACCCGCCCTATCACGTTCCAACTTTCATCCTGACTCATCACGCTCACCCTCCCATCCAGATGGAAGGCGGAACGGCATTCCATTTCGTCACGGGCGGCATTCACGAGGCGCTTGAACGGGCGCGCGACGCAGCCAACGGATTGGATGTGCGCATTGGCGGTGGACCGAACACCATCCAGCAATACCTTCGTACGGGCCTCATCGATGAGCTGCACGTCGCAATCTCGCCGGTCCTTCTCGGCGCGGGCGAGCGACTGTTTGAGGGGATTGACGCGCGCGCCCTGGGATACGAATGCGTTCAGTTCGTTGCGTCGGAGAAAGCCACCCATGTGGTAATCCGGCGCCAAGAGCACAACGACAGGAGTTGAACGATGTCTCGAACGATTACCGTCAGCCTGCCCGTCGCCGATCTGAAAGCGTCCAAGGCTTTCTACCTCGCCTTGGGCTTCGCGGACAATCCGCGGTTCAGCGACGATACCGCGGCGTTCATGGTGTGGAGCGAGTCAATCAGCGTAGTGCTGTTGACCCACGCAAAGTGGCGCACCTTCACTACCCGCCCCATTCCGCCGAAAACATCGAGCGAGGTCGCACTCAATATCTCGTGCGATTCACGCGAACACGTCGATGCGATGAACAAGGCGGCCT
>CADEFQ010000007.1:102688-111626 GCA_902826635.1 uncultured Pseudomonadota bacterium | reverse complement strand
TTCGCCGGGTAGTCGACCGGAACGCCGTCCTCACGCCGCGGGTCGTAGCGCCAGCGCCTCACGGCGGCGATCGCCTCGGCGTCGAACACGCCGGGCGGGTTACTGCGCACGACTTCGACGTCCTTCACCCGGCCGTCGCTCGCGACGATGAACCCGAGTTCGACGGAACCCTCGAGCTTCTGCTGGCGCGCGTCGTCCGGATAGGCGGGCGGAGTGCTGCGAAGCAGCTTCATGTCCATGATGACCGGCTTCGGCCCATCGGGTGCAGCGCGAGCGGCCGGGGGTACGGGCGCCGGCACCGCAGCGCGCGTGCTGTCTTCAACGGTTCGGCCCGCGAAGCTCACCGCGGTCAGTTTCGAAGGGCGCAGGTCGGTGGGTGAAGCCACGGGCGTGGGGTCTGCGACCGTGGTGGCGGGTAGCGGCAAGCCGGGCTCGGGCGCCACAACCGGGGTCGCGGCGGGCGTTGCGATGGGCATGGCCTTGGCCGGCTCGTCGGCGGCTGCCGGCAATGTGGCGCCGGGGGCGATCGAAGTCGTCGGCATGCCCGATTCCGGCGCTGCTTGCGGTGGCGTCGCCATCGCGGTACGCGGCGCGGCCTGCCGCGGCACCGGCGTTGCTGCAAGCCGTTGTGTCTGCTCCGCGCGTTCCACGAGCGTCGCGAGGATCGCACCGCGTGCATGCCGCGCATCGACCCGCTGCAGGTCATCGAGCGCGGCGCGCGCGCCGGCGATGTCGTTTCGTGTGAGCGCATCTTCGATGCGCGCAACCAGCGGGTCGCCGGGCGAGGGCGCGGCGCGCGACGTCGCGCGCGCGGCCGGCGGGGGTGCGCCCGTGGGCTCACCGTCGCGCGAGAAATAGAACCACGCGGCGCCGACAGCGAGCACCGCCGAGATCGTGAGTGCCGCGGGAAGCGGCAGCCGTCCGGGGTGCCGGTCGGATCGCGATGCCGTTCGTGCAGTGCCGACGCGAGCCGACCCGGTGCCGGGCGGCTTCCACTCGACGGTCGCGAGCGCGTCGCCCTTGAGGCGTGCGATGGGTTCCGCCAAGGCATCGTCGTCGATGAATGACGGCGCTTCGGCTGCCGGCGTCGGTGGCGGCAGGTCGACGGGGACCGTGCGCGCCGTGTTGAGCGCCTGCAGGCGCAGCGCCGAATCGAGGACGAGGCGCATGCCGGCCTGCGTCACGGGCTTTGCCACGAAACGGTTCACGACATTGCCGGCGATGAGCGGCTCGAGCACCTGGCCGTCGTTGCGCCGGCCGAGCGCGAGCAGCAGCGTCGCGGGCGATGCGCGATGCGCCTCGACGAACCAGTTCACGGGGTCCATGCCGAGCGTGCCGACATCGACGAGCGCGAGCACTGGCCGGCGGGCCACGAGGTCCGCGCGCGCCTCGTCGGCGTCGCGGGCCGCGATCACGCGGTAGGGTTTGTCCGCGAGCGCGGCGTTCGCGCCTTCGAGTGCGGCACTGTCACGCGTCAGCAGGACGATCTGGGGATGCGTTTCGATCGGATGCCGATCGGTCGACTCATCATCGGCCGGTGTATCGTCCCCGAGCACGATGTTTTCAAACTCGCCTGACAGCAGGTCACCACGCTGCGCGATCGCGAGCGCCATCGCGGAGCGCAGCTGCATCGAGTCGAGCGGATAGCCGATCGTGTCGAAGAGCTTGAACGGAGCGAGGTGGCCGCCGAGCTTCTTGAGGCGTTCGCCGTCCGCGGCGAAGATCCGCAGCACGTCGGGCTCCGAAAGGCCGAGCGTCGCGAGGAGGTCGAGTCCCGACCCGTCCGCGAGGCGCTCGCACGCGACCACGATGTCGTAACCGCCCTCTCGCAGGCGTGCGAGGCAGTCCTGTTTGCCCGTGACCTGGGCGCAGTCGATCAGGCCCTGCAGCGCACGCGCTGCGGCCGACAAGACTGCCGGGTCATGATCGACGAGCAGGACTCTCATTGGACTCTCTAAATACCCTCCGCTCGCGCGTGAGACTCCGGTATATGTCACGAAATCGCATGGTGCAATGCAACAAACTAACGAGTCCTTCGTGCACTCAAGACGTTAGGCACCTTTCCCAGACGTTGCGTCACGCGCGCCAGCTCCGTGAGGTCACGGACATCGACCCGCAGGACCGTCGTGGCCGTGCCCTCGGTCCGCTGGGTCGTGGTGGTCAGCGAATCGAGGCGCAGGTGCTCGCTCGCGATCACGTCGGTGAGGTCGCGCACGAGCGCGCGCCGATCGAGACCGACTACGGTGATCTCGATGGTCTGGGTGCCGGTGTGAGTTTCGATCCACTGGCACTCGAGCACGCGTTCGGGTCGGCCGATGCGCATGCGGCGCAGGCCGGCGCAAGTGGACCGATGCACCGTCACACCGCGACCGACGGTGACATAGCCGACGATCGCCTGCGGCCGCACCGGCGCGCAGCAACGGGCGAGAGTGATCGGCAGGTCGCCGACACCCTCGATCGCGACCGGTGAGCGGCCGCCCCCGGTGGCGATCGGGCGGCGGCGAGCGGGCACGCGCGGCGCCAACGGTGCGAGGAGGCGCCCAATCGCCTGCGTCAGCTGCGTCGCCGTGATCTCGCCTTCGCCGACGAGACGATGCAGGGTGTCCGCATCCGGCGCCTTCAGTTCCTGCACGAGCGCCGCGTGCAGCTCGGGCCCGCCCGATGCGCGCGCGAGTTCGCGCTCGACGGTGGTGCGCCCCGCCGCGCGGTTGTCGGCCTCGCCGAGGCGCCGAAACCACGCGCGCACGCGCGAGCGGCTGCGCGCCGACGCGAGATACCCTTGTTCGGGTGCCATCCAGTCACGGCTCGGGGCGATGGCCTTGCCGGTGATGATCTCGACGACCTCTCCGTTCGCGAGCCGGTGCGTGAGCGGCACGATCCGCCTGTTCACCTTCGCGCCACGGCAGCGGTGGCCGAGGTCGGTGTGCAGGTGATAGGCGAAATCGAGCGGCGTCGCGCCCTTCGGCAATTCGACCACTTCACCCTTCGGCGTGAGCGCGTACACGTGATCGCTGAAGAGGCCCGCCTGCACGCGATCGATGAAATCCCCTTCGTCGCGGCGCAGGCCGCCCGGCGCGAGCAGCGCGCGCACCGCTTCGACTTTGCGCTCGTAACCCGCATCCCGGATGCCGCCTTCCTTGTAACGCCAGTGGGCGGCGACGCCGAGTTCGGCTTGCGCGTGCATGTCCTGCGTGCGGATCTGCACTTCGACCGCCTTGTCGCCCGGGCCGATGACGGCGGTGTGGATCGAGCGGTAGTCGTTGCCTTTCGGTGTCGCGATGTAGTCGTCGAATTCGCCCGGGATGTAGGGCCAGCGGCCGTGCACAATGCCAAGCGCCGCGTAGCAGCCCGGAATGTCCGTGCAGACGATGCGCACGGCCCGCACATCGAATATCTGCTCGAAGTCGAGCCGCTTGCGCTGCATCTTGCGATAGATGCTGAAGATGTGTTTCGGCCGGCCGTACACCTCCGCCACGATGCCGGCAGCCACGAGCTCGGCCCGCAACTCGCGGCACAGTTCCTCGATGTACTGCTCGCGCGCGGCGCGCTTCTCATTCAGTGCCGCTGCGATGCGCTTGTACTCCGCGGGTTCGAGCAGGCGGAACGCGAGATCCTCGAGCTCCCACTTGATTTGCCAGACGCCGAGGCGGTTGGCGAGCGGCGCAAAGATCTCCCGTGTCTCGGTGGCGAGGCGGGCGCGTTCGTCCGGCGGCGCCTCGCGCGCCGCGCGCAGCTGAACGAGCGCAATGGCGAGGCGGGCGAGCACCAGGCGCGGATCGCTGACGACCGCGAGCAGCATCTTGCGCAGTGTCTCGGCCTGGCGCGCATCGAGCCCGCTCGCAGGCTGCCAGTGGCGCGGCAGGCCGAGATCGCCGAGGGGAATGAGCGCTTGCGCGAGCCGCGACGCGGGTTCTCCGACGACCGTCGCGAGTGGGGACGCCGTGTCGCCGTGAGGAAACACACAGAAAGCCAGCGTGCCGAGCGCGAGCGCTTCGTCGTCGCCGAGCGCGGCGACGATTTCAGCCGCATGGGCACCACGTTCGATCGCTTCGGCGCGCGCGCCGGCGTCGCGCAGCGCCAGTCGTGCGCGATCGATGCTGAGCGCGAGAGCGGGAGGGCAGTGAAAAACGGTATCCACGAAATGCGCTTTGCGGGCCGGGGTCCCCGATCCGGGTTATCATACCGATCGCATGGCGGGACACTGTAAATGGGCCAATTTCCAGCATCGCAAGCGCGCGCGACGAGCCTCACGCGCGGGCGCGCCGTGACGCGCGCCGCTCGCTACGAGGGCTACGGCCCGGGCGGGGCCGCCGTGATGGTCGATTGCCTCACCGATAACGGCGACCGCACCGTCGCGGCCGTGCGCGACGCGTTCGCGAACCATGGAGGTCACTTGGGCGCCGACGGCTCGGTCGCCTATCTTTTCCACCAGGTCGGCCTGCTGCGCTTCGCACCGGGCCTCGACGAGGACGCCTTGATGGACGTGGCGCTCGACGCCGGCGCCGAGGATGTCGTCGCGAGCCCCGACTCGCTCGACGTGCTGACGGCGCCGGCCGATTTCGACGCCGTGCGCGCGGCGCTCGCGCGCCGCGGTTTTGCGCCCGTCGTGGCCGAAGTCACGCAGCGAGCAGCGACGGGTGCGGTGCTCACCGGTCCGACGGCCGCCATGCTGCTGGAACTGGTCGAAACGCTCGAACATCTCGAAGACGTGCAACACGTGTACACGAATGCGGAAATCCCGGACGACGTCCTGGCGCGCCTACCGTCCTGAGGCGAGCAAGGTGGTACGCGCGACCGGTGCGCAAGGCTGCCGCATCCTCGGTCTCGATCCCGGCTCGCGTCGCACTGGCTACGGTGTCCTCACTTGGGAGTTCGGTGAGTATGTGCACGTCGCACACGGCTGCATCGACGTGTCGGGTCTCGGCTTTGCGACGCGACTGCGCAGGATCTTCGAGGCCGTACAGGTGTTGATCGCCACGCACGCGCCGGACGAAGTGGCGATCGAACGCGTGTTCATGAGCCGTAATGCCGACAGCGCGCTCAAGCTCGGCCAGGCTCGCGGGGCGGCGCTCGCGGCCGTGCCGGAAGGGACCGCGACATTCGAGTACGCTCCGCGGGCCGTCAAGCTGGCGGTGGTCGGATTCGGTGCCGCCGAGAAGCCGCAAGTGGGCAACATGGTCGGTCGCCTGCTCGCGATCGATGCGCACCTGCCGGTCGACGCGGCGGATGCGCTGGCGGTGGCGCTGTGCCATGCGCAGGCGCGCCGGGTCGCGCAGCTCACGCGTGCCGCGGGGCAGCGCCGGTGATCGGGTCGCTGCGTGGCATCCTCGTCGGGAAGGCGCCGCCGCAGCTCGTGCTCGAAGTGGGGGGCATCGGCTATGAGCTCGAGGCGCCGATGTCGACGTTTTACACCCTGCCGCCGGTGGGCCGCGAACTGCGCCTGCTCACGCACCTCGTCGTGCGTGAGGATGCACATATCCTCTACGGTTTCGCGACCGAGACCGAGCGGCAGCTGTTTCGCGACCTGCTGCGCGTGACCGGCATCGGCCCGAAGCTCGCGCTGACGATCCTGTCTGGCAGCTCCGTCGAATCGTTCACGCAACGCGTGCTCGCGCAGGACGCGGCCGCCCTCACGAAGATTCCGGGCGTCGGCCGCAAGACCGCGGAGCGCCTGCTCGTTGAAATGCGCGATCGCGTGCAGGCCGCGGCGCAGGCCAACGGGTCGGCGCTGCCCGGGGATCGTGCCCCGATCCTGGGCGCCGAGGCCGAAGCGTTGAGCGCGCTGGTCGCGCTCGGCTACAAGCCGGCGGAAGCGTCGCGCCTGCTGCAAGGCGTGCGCGCCCCCGGTGCGTCCACGGAAGATCTGATCCGCGGTGCGCTGCAAAGCGCGGCGCGCGAAGCCTGAACGGAAAAGGGAAGCGCATGGCGCAAGAAGCGGAGCGGGTCGTGAGCCCGGTGGCGGGGCACGAAGAAGAGGCGGTCGAACGCGCGATACGGCCGCGGCGCTTCGCCGAGTATGTCGGGCAACCGAAGGTCAAGGAGCAACTCGGTATTTTTGTCGACGCCGCGCGCGCGCGCGGCGAGGCGCTCGATCATGTGCTGATCTTCGGGCCGCCGGGGCTCGGCAAGACCACGCTCGCTCACATCCTCGCCGAAGAACTCGGTGTCGCGCTTCGCCAGACATCGGGGCCCGTTCTCGAGCGCGCGGGCGATCTCGCGGCGCTGCTGACGAACCTGCAACCACGCGACGTGTTGTTCGTCGATGAAATCCACCGGCTCTCGCCCGTCGTCGAGGAAGTGTTGTACCCCGCGATGGAGGATTACCAGCTCGACATCATGATCGGCGAAGGCCCCGCGGCGCGCTCGATCAAGCTCGACGTGCCGCCGTTCACGCTGGTTGGCGCAACCACGCGCGCGGGCCTTCTCACCTCGCCACTGCGCGATCGCTTCGGCATCGTGCAGCGGCTCGAGTTCTACGGCGTCGACGATCTCGAACGGATCGTGGCGCGCTCGGCCGGCATCCTCGGCGTGCCGATCGACGCCGCGGGCTCGCGTCGCATCGGGGAGCGCGCGCGTGGCACGCCGCGGATCGCGAACCGCCTGCTGCGCCGGGTGCGCGACTACGCGCAGGTCAAGGCGGCCGGGCGGATCGATCAGGCAGTCGCCGATGCCGCGCTCGACCTGCTCGAAGTCGACGCGCATGGGTTCGACACGCTCGACCGGCGCCTCCTCCTGACGGTGATCGAGAAATTCGAAGGCGGGCCCGTCGGCATTGACAGCATCGCCGCGGCGATCGGCGAGGAACGCGGTACGCTCGAGGACGTGATCGAGCCGTTCCTGATCCAGCAAGGCTTCCTGATGCGCACGGCGCGCGGACGCGTTGCGACCCGGAACGCATACAAGCACTTCGGGCTCGCGGTGCCCGAACGCGTGGCGCCGACCCTGTCGCTGTTCGAGGACAGCCAGTGAGCGCCGGCTGGCCCATGCGCGTGTATGTCGAGGACACGGATTTTGGCGGCGTCGTCTACTATGCGAACTACCTGCGTTACTTCGAGCGCGCCCGCACCGAATGGCTGCGCGCAAAAGGGTTTTCGCAGGCTGCGCTCGCGAGCGAGGCCGGGATACTCTTCTCCGTCGTGAGCGTGCAGGTGAACTATCGCCGGCCCGCCCGGCTCGACGACGAACTCGTGGTGAGTTGCGAACCGCACGCCGATGGGCGCGCGAGCGTCCGCTTCGTGCAGCGCATCCTGCGTGGCGGGGAACTGCTCGCAGACGCCGACGTCCGGGTGGCATGCCTCGCGGCGAGCACCCTGCGACCGACGCGCCTGCCGGAATTCGTGATTGCGGAGGTCGCCTAGATGGGCGGAGAGCTTTCGATCGTGAGGCTGGTGCTCGACGCGAGTCTGATCGTGCAGATCGTGTTGGCGTTGCTGCTCGGCGCATCCGTGATGTCGTGGGCGATCATCCTGCGCAAGCGCGGCGTGATACGCGGCGCGCGCGCCGAGGCCGAGCGCTTCGAGGAGCAGTTCTGGGTGGGGGGCAGCGATCTTTCGGCGCTCTATCGTGAAATCGAAGCACGCGCCGGCGTGACCGGCATGGCGAGCATCTTCGTGATGGGCTTTCGCGAGTTCGCGCGCTTGCGCCAGCAGGGAAGCGTCGCGCCCGAGCAGATGCTCGAGGGGGCGCGCCGCGCGATGAAAGTCGCGCAACTGAAGGAGATCGAGCGGCTCGAGCAGAGCCTCGCGACGCTCGCGACCGTCGGGTCGATCAGCCCCTATGTCGGCCTCTTCGGCACGGTGTGGGGAATCATGAATGCATTCGTGTCCCTCGGCAGCGTGCAGCAGGCGACCCTCGCGATGGTGGCGCCCGGCATCGCCGAAGCGCTGGTCGCGACGGCGATGGGCCTCTTTGCGGCGATCCCCGCCGTGATCGCGTACAACCGCTACGCCGACCAGACGAGCCGGCTCGAACTGCGGCACGACGCGTTCATGGAAGAGTTCTCGACGATCCTGCAGCGCTACGTCGCGGCGCGCACCGGGACGGGAGGTTGAGCCATGGGAGAGGGCAGGCGCCGCCGCAGGCTGATGGGAGAGATCAACGTCGTGCCGTATATCGACGTGATGCTGGTGCTGCTGATCATCTTCATGGTCACGGCACCACTGCTGACGCAAGGCGTGAAGGTGGAGCTGCCGAAGGCCGGCGCCGAGCCGCTCGACGTGCAACTGCCCCGCGACCAGAAGCCGCTCGTGCTGTCGATTGACCGGGAGGGGCGTCTCTTCCTGAACATCGGTTCCCGGCCCGAGCGTGCACTCGACGAGGCCACCGTGGCTGCGCGCGCCGCGGCGATGCTGCGCCGGGCGCCGGACCTGCCGGTGCTGGTGAAGGGGGATCGGCGCGTGGCTTATGGCCGGGTGGTGGAAGCGATGGTCATCCTGCAGAAGGCGGGCGCGAAGAAAGTGGGGTTCCTCACCGACCCGCCGCCTGCCCGTCGCGCCGAGGCATGACAGGGCGGTCGCGAGGACAGCCGGGGGGCGGCAGTTACTTCGGTCCTTACGCGGGGTCCGTGCTGCTGCACCTCGCGCTCTTCGCGCTGTTCGGTGTCGGCTGGTTCACCTGGAAGCGCTCCGCGCCACCCCCGCAGCCGCGGCAGCTCGCCATCGAAGCGGTCGTCGTCGATCCGAAGTCGGTGCCCGGCCTGCGCACCCCGCAGCGCGAACCAGCGCCCGCGCCGCCGCTCGCGCCGCCACCAGCGCCCGCACGCGACGATGTCCAGGAACGACAGCGAGCCGAAGCGCGGCAGCGCGCCGAGGATCAGCGCAAGGCGGAGGCCGAACGCAAGGCGGCGGAGGATCAGCGCCGCGCCGACGAGCAGCGCGAAGCGGCAGCGAAGCGCGCGGCGGATGAGCAACGCAAGGCCGATGAACGCAAGGCCGATGAA
>CADEFQ010000007.1:58520-102588 GCA_902826635.1 uncultured Pseudomonadota bacterium | reverse complement strand
GATGAAAAGCGCAAGGCGGAGGCGCGCCAGCGCGCCGAGCGCGAGGCGGAGCTGCGGCGCGGCCTCGAGGCGGAGGAGCGCGTGCGCGCCGCGCGGGCGAGCGGCGCGGGCGCGCAATGGCGCGATCTGATCACCGCCAAGATCATGAGCGAGTGGCGACGCCCGCCCACCGCGCGCGCCGGCATTGTGTGCACCGTGCAGGTGACGCAGGTGCCGGGCGGCGAGGTGGTCGCCGCGCGTATCCTCTCGTGCAACGGCGACGCGGCCGTCCGGCAATCGATCGAGGCGGCGGTCATGAATGCGTCGCCCTTGCCGCCGCCGCCCGATCCGGCGCTTTTCGAACGCAACCTCGAAGTGGTATTCAAGCCCCATGACTGACCGAAGAACGCTCATTTCCCTGGCGTGCGCGCTGCTCGGTGCACTCGGCGCCGCCCGCGCCCACGCGCAGCTGCGCATCGAGATCACTTCGGGCGTGACCGATCCCATTCCGATCGCCATCGTGCCCTTCGCCCGGTCCGTGCCGGGTGACGGGGGCCTCGATGTTGCGGCAATCGTGCAACGCGACCTCGAAGGCAGCGGTCGCTTCCGCGCCATGGCGCGCGCCGACATGATCGAGACGCCGTCGCGCGCGGCCGATGTGGTCGTCCCGGACTGGCGCACCGGCCGCAACGACTACATCGTCGTCGGGCGGGTCGCGCCGGCCGCGGCAGGCGCCGTGCAGATCGAAGTCGAACTCGTGAACCTCGTGAACGGCCAGCGGATCGCGGGCCAGCGCCTGGTCGCGACGCCGGGATCGCTGCGGGAGGCCGCGCATCGGGTCAGCGATCTCGTGTACGAAAAAGTGCTCGGCGTCCCGGGCGCCTTCGCGACGCGCATCGCCTACGTGGCGGTGGGTGGACAGCCACCGAGGCAGACTTACACGCTGATCGTGGCCGATGCGGACGGCGAAGGCGCGCGCACGATCGCGGAGTCGCCGCTGCCGCTGATGTCGCCCGCGTGGTCGACCGACGGGGAGTGGCTCGCTTACGTATCCTTCGAGTCGCGCGCGTCGGCGATCTGGCTGCAGCAGGTCCGTACGGGCGAACGCCGTCGCCTGATCGCGCGAGCGGGGATCAACGGTTCGCCGGCATTCTCGCCCGACGACAAGCGTCTCGCGATCACGCTGTCGACGAGTTCGGGCAATCTCGACGTGTACCTCATCTCACTGGCGGACGGCGCGCTGACCCGCGTCACGTCCGATCCGGCGATCGATACCGAGGCCGTGTTCAGCCCGGATGGCCGCTCGCTCTACTTCACGTCGGACCGGGCCGGGAGCCCGCAGATCTATCGCGCCGACGCGGTCGAGAACGCGGTTGCGAAGCGCGTGACCTTTACGGGGAGCTACAATGCGCGGGCGAGACTGTCGCCGGACGGCAAACAGCTGGCCATGGTGACCCTGGCCGGCGGCGCTTATCGGGTGGCGGTGCAGGATCTCGCGTCGGGCGTCGTGCGGCAGCTGTCGAAGGGGCCGCTCGATGAATCACCCAGCTTCGCACCGAACGGCGCGATGCTGATCTACGCCGGCCGCGAGCGCGGCCGGGGCGTGCTCGCGACCGTGTCGATCGACGGGTTGACGACCCAGCGGCTGAAGGCCGACCAGGGCGAAGTACGCGAACCGGTATGGGGCCCGCAGCGGCCGAAGATGCAGTAGAGGTATAGACGAATGCGAAACGTGATGTGGGTATGGCTGGCCGCGAGTGCACTCGCGATCGGAGGCTGCGCCTCGAAGAAGCCGGTGCAGAAGCCGGCGACCGAAACCTCGCAGGGCACCGAAGTGGGCGCCGGCAGCGCGGCCGCGGGCGGCGAGGGCGTGACGACGGCGCCGCTCGGTGACGACACCGCGTCCGCGGGACCGCAGGGCGAACTCCTCGGCAAGCGCATCATTTATTTCGAGTTCGATCGCGCCGAGCTCAAACCTGAGGATGCCGCGATCGTTGCCGCGCATGCGCAGTATCTCGCCTCGCACCCGGGCACGCGTGTGCGCCTCGAAGGTCATACGGATGAGCGGGGCACCCGCGAGTACAACATCGGCCTCGGCGAACGCCGCGCGCAGACCGTGCGCCGCGCGCTGCTGCTGCAGGGCGTGTCCGAATCGCAGGTCGCGACCGTCAGCTATGGCGAGGAGCGTCCCGCCGCGGCGGGCAGCGACGAAGTCGCCTGGGCGCAGAATCGGCGCGTCGAAATCGTCTATCTCAACTGAGGCCAGCTGCATGCGTCATGTCGTGCCCGTGTCCGTCACCGGCGTCGCCCTCGCGACGCTGCTGGTCAGCGGTTGCAGCCTCACCCCCGCGGAGGAGGACCCCGTGCAGGTCCGTCTCGCGGACCTCGACGCGCGCGTCGCCAAGGTCGAGCGCATCATCGCGAACCAGAGCCTCGTCGAGCTCTCGCAGCGCGTCGAGGCGCTCGAAGCGCAGTCGCGCGACCTCGTCGGGAAGGCGGACCTGCAGCAGAACGCGGTCGATGCGGCGAAGAAGCAGCAGCGCGACCTCTACGGCGATCTCGATCGGCGCCTCGCCGCGCTCGAATCGGGTGTCGCGGAGCCGGCGGCGGGCGCCGCGGGCGCGGGGGCGTCGAGTGTCGGTACACCCGCCGTTGCACCCGCAGTCGCCCCCGCAGTGGCGCCCGGGGCGCCGCTCTCTGCCGCCGACCAGCAGCGCGCCTACGACGCCGCGTTCGCGGCCCTCAAGGACGCGCGCTACGCGGACGCGATTGCCGGCTTTCGCGGTTTTCTCGAGGCGAGCCCGACCGGCGCGCTCGCGCCGAATGCGCAGTACTGGCTCGGCGAGGCGTACTACGTCACGCGCGATTACGACAACGCCGCCGCCGCATTCGGGGCGGTCAGCGAACGCTGGCCCGATTCGAGCAAGGCGCCGGGTGCGCTGCTGAAGCTCGGCTATTCGCAATACGAACTCAAACGCTACGACAACGCGAAGCAGACCTTCGCGCAGGTCGTCGCGCGCTATCCCGACACCGAGGCGGCGAAGCTCGCGCAGGAGCGCATGAAGCGTCTCATCGCCGCAGAGCGGTGAGCACGGCCGCGCCGGAGTCGCGGCTTCGGGTCACCGAGATTTTCCTGTCGCTGCAAGGCGAAGCCGAGACCGTCGGCTTTCCGACCGTGTTCGTGCGCCTGACCGGCTGCCCGCTGCGCTGCCACTACTGCGATACGGCCTACGCTTTCCAGGGCGGCGAGTGGTGGTCGCAGGCGGCGATCCTGGAGAAGGTCTCCGGATTTGCCGTGCGCCACGTCTGTGTGACGGGCGGGGAGCCGCTCGCGCAGCGCGCCTGCCTGCCACTGCTCGCGGCACTCTGTGATGCGGGTCATGCCGTGTCGATCGAGACGAGCGGTGCGCTGCCCATCGCCGGCATCGACTCCCGCGTGCAGCGCGTCGTCGATGTGAAGACGCCGGGATCGGGCGAATCGCATCGCAATCGCTTCGAGGACCTGGCGCTGCTCACGGCTCGTGACCTCGCGAAGTTCGTCGTCACGGATCGCGCCGACTACGAGTGGAGCCTCGCCTGCATCCGCGAACACGCTCTCACGGAGCGCTGCACCGTGTTGCTCTCACCGAGCTACGGGCAGTTGCCGGCGCGCGAACTGGCCGACTGGATCCTCGCGGATCGCGCGCCCGTGCGCTTTCAGATCCAGCTGCACAAGGTCCTGTGGGGCGATGAGCCGGGACGCTGACGGATGAGCACCGATAACCAGAACTTGGGTGCCGGGCACCGGGTACGAGCTGCGGTGGTGTTGCTCTCCGGCGGGCTCGACTCGGCAACCGCACTCGCGATCGCGCGCTCGGAAGGGTATGCGTGCCACGCGCTTTCCGTGGCCTACGGCCAGCGTCACGCGGCCGAGCTCGCGGCGGCCGCCCGGGTTGCGAGCGCGCTCGGGGCGCTCGAGCATCGCTTGATGCAGGTCGACCTCGCGGGCATCGGTGGCTCGGCGCTGACCGACGCCACGATCGCGGTGCCGGTCGAACCCTCGCAGGGCATCCCGGTCACCTACGTGCCCGCGCGCAACACGATCCTGCTTGCGCTGGCGCTCGGTTGGGCCGAGGTCCTCGGGGCACGCGACATCTTCATCGGCGTGAACGCCGTCGACTACTCCGGCTACCCCGATTGCCGGGCGGAATTCGTCCGCGCCTTCGAGGAACTCGCGCGTCTCGCGACACGCGCCGGGGTCGAGGGCTTCGGTACCCGCATTCGCGCACCGCTCCTCACGCTCGGGAAGGCGGACATCATCCGTGAGGGCGTGCGGCTCGGCGTCGACTTCGGCTTGACCGTTTCGTGCTACCAGGCGGACGAGTCCGGCGCGGCTTGCGGTCGCTGCGACGCGTGCCGGCTGCGTCGTGCGGGCTTCGAAGCGGCGGGAGTCGCCGACCCGACGCCATATCGCTATGATGCGCACCCTTCCATGGGCCGTTAGCTCAGTTGGTAGAGCAGCTCCCTTTTAAGGAGTTGGTCGCTGGTTCGAGCCCAGCACGGCCCACCAAAGCACCGCCTGTCCGTACCGTGAAATGCGCCGAGTCGAGGCGGCGGGCACAAATCGATCGGCGTAGACTGCCCGATCCGATTTCGTCATGGACGCCACTGTGCAGACCCCCATTTCCCGGAAGGCTCTTCTCATCGGTGGCGGCGTCGCCACGATTTTGATCATTGCGGCCATCATCGGTATCCGCGTGGCCGGGTCGGGCACGAAGCCGGCCGACGACCTCGCGCCCCTCGTGACCGTGGCGCCGCCCACCGTCGGGCCCGTGGCCTCGGTCGTTTCGATCAATGGCACGATCAGCGCGCGCAATGAGCTGCCGCTCGGCATCGACGGCGAGGGCGGGCGCATCACGGCTGTCACCGTGGAAATCGGCGACAAGGTCAAGAGGGGCCAGCGTCTGGCCGTGCTCGACACCTCGGTGTTGGCGCCGCAGGTCGCCCGGCTCGAGGCGACCCTGCTGCAGTCGCGCGCGGATGCGAATCTCGCCCAGGCGGACTGGAATCGCGCGCAGGGGGTCGAGGCATCCGGCGCATTGTCGAAGGAAGTCATCGAGCAGCGTCGCGCGAAGCTCGCGACCACCACCGCCCAAGTGGCGGTGGCGGAGGCGCAACTCAAGGAAATGCGCGCTCGGCTCGCGCGCACGGAGGTGCGGGCGCCGCTCGATGGCGTCGTGCTGACGCGCAATGCGGAAGTCGGACAGATCGTCTCGGCAGGCAGCGAGCCCCTCTTTCGCCTCGCGCAGGACGGCGAAGTGGAACTGCGCGGCAAGGTCGCCGAGCAGGATCTGCCGCACCTCGCGGTGGGGCAGGCGGCGACCGTGCGCATCGCCGGCGTCGAGCCGACGTTCAAGGGCACCGTGCGGTTGCTGGGCGCGGTGATCGACCCGGTGAGCCGCATGGGCGAAGTGCGTATTGCGCTCGATCCCGATCCGAATCTTCGGCCGGGCGCGTTCGCGCGCGGCGAAGTGCTCGTCTCGGACGCGGCCCGCACGGTCGTGCCGCAGACCGCGGTGCTCGCCGACAAGAAGGGCACCTACGTCTATGTCATCGACTCGAACCTGAAAGTCGTGCGTCGTGACGTGCGCGTTGCGGACACGATGGCGTCCGGGGTCGTCATCAGCGCGGGCCTCGACGGCAGCGAGCAAATCGTGGTGACGGCCGGCGCGTTCCTGCGCGAGGGTGAAACGGTGAGGATCACCACATGAAGAACATTTCCGCCTGGGCGATCCGGCATCCGACCCTGCCGCTCGTCCTGTTCGTCGTGCTCACCTTCCTCGGCATCGTGGCCTTCATCCGCTTGCCGATCAACATGCAACCCGACATCTCCTTTCCGCTGGTGCAGGTGATCGTGTCGCAGCCGGGCGCGGCGCCAACCGAGATCGAGACGCAGGTGATGCAGAAGATCGACGGCGCCGTGGCGAGCGTCGGCAATGTGCGGGAGATCACCTCGCGCGCCATCGAAGGCCAGAGCCTCACCTTCGTCGAATTCCAGATCGGTACGCCGGTCGACCGCGCGGTCAACGACGTGCGCGACGCGGTCGCGAAAGTGCGCAGCGAGCTGCCCGAGGGCATCGAAGAGCCGGTCGTCCAGCGTGAGGACATCGACGGCGGTGCGATCGCCTATTTCGCCGTCAGTACCACCGACATGACGCCCCAGGAGCTGTCGTGGTTCGTCGATAGCACCGTCACGAAGCGCCTGCTGGCGATACCCGGCATCGCGCAGGTGAGTCGCGGCGGCGGCGTGAATCGCGAAATCAGGATCGAGCTCGACCCCGCGCGCATGCAGGCCCTCGGCATCACCGCGGTCGAGGTGAACCAGCAGCTGCGCCAGCTCAACCTCGACGTGCCGGGCGGCCGCGCCCAGGTGGGCGGCGGCGAACAGGCCATCCGCGTGCTCGGCGGCGCGAAATCCGCGTTCGAGCTGGGCGAAACGCGCATCGCGGTGCCCGGCGGGCGGGTGGCCCAGCTGAAGGATATCGCCGATGTGCACGACGGCGTGGCCGAGATCCGCTCGCTCGCGCGCTTTAACGGCCGCGAAGCGACCACCTTCGCGATATTCAAGGCCAAGGGCAGCTCGGACGTCACCGTGCTCGATCTCGTGCACAAGGATGTCGACCAGCTCGGCAAGGAATTCCCGCGCGTCGCGATCACTCAGGTCTTCACGACCGTGAAGTTCACGCAGCGCACCTATGACTCGGCGATCCACGCGCTGCTCGAGGGTTCGCTGCTCGCCGTGTTCGTGGTTTTCCTGTTCCTGCGCGACTGGCGATCGACCGCCATCTCCGCGCTCGCCATTCCGCTGTCGGCGATCCCGACCTTCTATTTCATGCAGCTGATGGGCTTCACGCTGAACCAGATCAGCTTGCTCGCGCTGTCGCTGGTGGCGGGCGTGCTGGTCGATGATGCCATCGTCGAGATCGAGAACATCGTGCGGCACATGCGCACCGGCAAGAGCGCGTGGCAGGCGGCACTCGATGCCGCGGACGAAATCGGCCTCGCCGTGGTCGCGACGTCCGCCACGATCATCGCCGTGTTCCTGCCCGTGAGCTTCATGGACGGTGTCACGGGGCAGTTTTTCAAGCAGTTCGGGCTCACGGTCGCGGTAGCCGTGTTCATGTCGCTGCTCGTCGCGCGACTCATTACGCCGTTGATCGCCGCCTACACGCTCAAGGCTCACGGCGCGGTCACGCAGGGCGACGGGCCCATCCTGACCCGTTACCTCGGTTTCCTGCGACTGTGCATCCAGCACCGCTGGCTCACGATCCTCGGCGGCACCGTGTTCTTCATCCTGTCGGTGTTTGCGCTGATGTCCGTGCCGCAGGCCTTCATTCCGACGACCGACCAATCGTCTACCACGCTCAATATCGAGCTACCTCCGGGCGTGCGCCTCGAGGACACGGCGGCCGTATCCGCGCGCGCCACCGCGATGGTTCGCAAGCGCCCCGAGGTGATCGACGTCGTCGAGTCGATCGGTTCCGATGACGCGGGCGACGTACGTCGCGCGACCCTCTACATCAATCTCGTCGAGCCGACGGACCGCAAGCTCTCGCAGGAGGAGTGGGAGCGAGAGATGATCAGGGAACTGCGCGGGATTGCAGACGCGCGCATCAGCTTCCAGAGCCAGCACGGCGGGCTCGGCCGGGACATCACGCTCTTCATCACGGGCGACGACTCGGAACTCGTGCAGCGGACGGCGGAGAAGATCATCGATGAGATGCGGACCCTGCCCGAACTGCGCGACCCGCGCATCAACGGCGACATGCCGCGACCCGAAATCGTGATTCGCCCGCGCCTCGATCTTGCCGCCGAACTCGGCGTCACCGTCGCGAGCATCGGCCAGACGGTGCGCATTGCGACCATCGGGGATCTCGCGCAGAACGGCGCCAAGTTCTCGCTCGCAGATCGCCAGGTGCCGATTCGCGTGAGCCTCGTCGAAAAGTCGCGCGCAGACCTGGGCTCGATCGAGAACCTGCCGGTACCGACGGCGGGCGGCGGCACGGTGCCTCTCAAGGCCGTCGCGGACATCAGCTTCGGCCAGGGGCCGAGCACTGTCCGGCGCTATAACCAGAGCCGGCGTGTCGCCGTCGAAGCCGATCGAAACGGCGTCGAGCCGAGTGTCGCGATGAAGAAAATGATGAATCTGCCGACCCTCAAGCACATGCCGCAGGGCGTGCGCCTGATCGAAAAGGGCGACGCGGAGATGATGAACGAGCTGTTCTCGAACTTCCTGCTGGCGATCGCGGCCGGCGTGCTGATGGTGTTCGCGGTGCTCGTGCTGCTGTTCGCGCGCGTGTTCCAGCCGATCACGATCCTCTCGGCGTTGCCGCTGTCGATCGGTGGCGCGGCGCTCGCGCTGATGCTCACGGGCAAGTCCCTGTCGTTGCCGGCGGTGATCGGCGTACTGATGCTGATGGGCATCGTCGCGAAGAACTCGATCCTGCTGGTTGATTTCGCGATCGAGGAAATGCGCGCCGGCCGCGACCGGGTGACCGCGCTGATCGAATCCGGGCACAAACGCGCGCGACCGATCGTGATGACCACGGTCGCGATGGTGGCCGGCATGTTGCCGGTGGCGCTCAACCTGACCGGTGAGTCCGCGTTCCGGTCGCCGATGGCGATCGCCGTGATCGGCGGGCTCATCACCTCGACGGCGCTCACGCTGGTGATCGTTCCGGCCGTGTTCACGGTCATCGACGACCTCGAACGCAAGATCGGCCCGTGGTTCGGGCGGGCGTTGAGCAAGGGCGAGAGGGACGGGGCGGGGGCCCGCGTCGAGGGCTAAAGCAAAGCGGCCGGGCGTGCAGGCCCGGCCGCTCGAACGAACAAAAAGAAAACGCTTACTTCGTCAGCACCGCATCCAGCGGCTGCACCGTGCCGTTGACGGCGAGCGTCTGCCGGCCGAACACGCGGGCGTCGGCAATGCGGAGGTTGCCGGCGACGAGCTTCACGGCGAGCTTGTCACCACCGACCGTGTCGATCTCGCGCTCGCGCTTGAGCGTGTACTGGTCGAGGCGGCCGCTGACGAGGTGGCGCTTGATCAGCGCTTCGAGCTGCGCCTTGTTCTCGGGCTTCAGCAGGTTGTCGACGGTGCCGGCCGGGAGCTTCGCGAAGGCTTCGTCGGTCGGCGCGAGCACGGTGACCGCGTCGCTGCCGGCGAGCAGGCTGTCGAGGCCGGCCGCGTCGAGCGCCTTGGCGAACGTGGAATAGCGGGCGTCGGTGTGAATGATGTCGCCGACCCGCTTGTCCTGCGCGGTGGCCAGGGCGGCGGCGCCGAGCGTGGTGAGCGTGAGTGCGACGATGATTTTCTTGAACTGCATGTGATCTCTCCTCAGGGTGGGCGAGAGATTACCGCCCGGACCGCAGCCGCAACGTGTGCCTGCGGCAAAGCTGTGCAAAGAAGTGCAAAGGCGGGGCAGGGCGCGGGATGAGTTGCATCGTTCGAGCGTCTACACTGGGCGTCCATGCCCGCCCAACTGCTGCTCATCGATGACGATCGCGATCTTTGCGCCATGCTCGAGGAATTGCTCGCGGGTGAGGATTTCGGCGTCGCGAGCGTGCATTCGGGTCCGGCGGCGCTCGCGCATCTCGAGCAGCATCGCGTGGACCTCGCGGTGCTCGACGTGATGCTGCCCGGCATGAGCGGTTTCGACGTACTGCGCGCGCTGCGCAAGCGCAGTGCGGTGCCGGTCCTGATGCTGACCGCGCGCGGGGACGCCGTGGACCGCATCGTCGGGCTCGAGGTGGGCGCCGACGACTATCTCGCGAAGCCCTTTCATCCGCGCGAGCTGATCGCGCGCATCCGGGCGATCCTGCGCCGCCCCGCCGCGAGTGCCGCCGGTCCCGCGGACCGCCGGCTGACCGTCGGCGATCTGGTGCTGGATCTGGCGCGTAGCAAGGCGGCGGTCGGCGAGCGCGCCGTGGCGCTGACCGGTGCCGAGGCGCGCGTGCTCGAGGAGCTGATGCGCTCGGCGGGCCAGGTCGTCAGTCGCCAGCAATTGTGCGAGCGCGCGCTCGGGCGCCCGCTCGAGGCATTCGACCGAAGCATCGACACGCACGTCGCGAACCTGCGGCGCAAGCTGGGCGAGGGCGCACCGGAGATCCGCGGCGTGCGCGGCGCGGGCTACGCAATGGACCCGGGCGAACCCGCATGAAAAGCGTTTACAGCCGGATTTTCGTCACGGTGAGCATCGCGAGCCTCCTGATGCTCGCGCTCGGCACGGCCGTCAGTTTCGTGATGGTGAGCCAGCGCATCGAACGCCTCGCAGGGCACGACGCAGCCCATGTCGCCGCGGCGGCAGCGGCTGCGGTCGATCGCGGCGGGGAAGCCGCGCTGCGCGACTGGCTGCAGGCGGAAGACGCCGCGCAGGACGACAAGCGGGTGCTGGTGGTGGGCAAAGAGGGAACCGACCTGCTGGGACGAGCCGTGCCCCCGGGCCTCGCGAGCCGCACGCCGGCCATCCTGAAGCCCGACCCGGAGTTGTCCTCGCCGGCCCTCTATCCGACGCGCTGGGTGCCGCAGGTGCGGTTGCCCGATGGTCGCCGGCTGGCCGTGTACCTGGTCGAGCGCGATCCTTCGTGGTGGTCGCAAGTGGGGATCAAGGAGCTGCCGCTGCTGCTGATCGCGCTCGCGATCGTGATGAGTGGCGCCGTGGCGGGCATCCTCGCGCGCAGTTTCAGCCGGCCGGTCCGGGAGCTTGCGCGCGCGACCCGCTCATTCTCGGCGGGCCTTGCAGCGCCCGACATCAGTGCGCGCGTGATCGGTCGCAACGACGAGCTCGGCACGCTCGCGCGGGATTTCACCGCGATGGCAGGCCGGCTCGAACACTTGCTCAACGCGCGGGACCAGCTCGTGCGCGACATGTCGCATGAGCTGCGCACACCGCTCGCGCGCCTGAATGTCGCGATCGAACTCCTGCGTCGTCACGATCCCGAGAGCCGGCTCGAGGCCGACGTGGCGCGCATCCAGCAGCAGGTCGACCGGCTCGATCACATGATCGGCTCGATCCTGAGCCTGTCGCGCCTCGACGCGATGTCGCGGCCCCCGAAGTTCCAGGTGATCGAGCTGTCTCCATTCGTCGAGGAGGTCGTTGAAGATGCCCGCCTCGAGGCCGCACAGCGGCATTGCGCGCTTGAACTGCACGATGCCGAAAACGTGCAGGCCCGTGTGTACGCGAATCCGATGATCCTCGGCAGCGCGTTGCAGAACGTGTTGCGGAACGCAATTCGCCATACGTCGGAGGGCACGCACATCGACATCCGCTTGAAAGAGGCCGGTGGCGAAGTCGGCATCGTCGTGCAGGACCGCGGGCCCGGCGTGCCGGCGGACGCGCTCGCGCACATATTCGAGCCGTTCTACCGGGTCGAGGGGGCACAGCCACGCGACCCCTCAGGTTCGGGTCTCGGGCTGGCGATCGCGGCGCGCGCGATGCGCCTGCATCGAGGCTCGGCGAGAGCGCGCAACCTGTCGGCGGGCGGCCTCGAAGTCACGCTTACGCTGCCGCGGGTCGCGGAAGGCGAGACTCCGCTCGAACCGGACTATTTCGGGATTGAGGCGCCGCGACTCAATTCCTGATCCCGAGGTGCGCGAGCACCGCGGCGGTGAATGAATCCCGCGCCTCGATGTTCGAAAGGTGCGCTGCGTCGAGCATCACGATCTGCGCGCCGGGAATCACCGGCGGCGTGCCGGCATCGTGCGCGCCCGCGATTGCGAGTGTTGGCGCACGGATGAACGGGAGGTCCGCGCGCAGATCCACGTCGCGCAGGACTGCACAGGCTGCCGCGTAGCCTTGTGGGCGGGTCGCGAGGAAGATGCTCCGGATGCCTGCCACCGCACCGGGATCGCGCCGGCGGAAGGTCGTCGTGAACCAGCGTTCCATCGTCGCATCGGCGAGCGGCGCCATCCCGTGTTCCCGCACGAGCGCCATGCGCTCGGTCCAGATGGAGGGCGGCGGCAAATTCACGGCAGTGTTGGCGAGCACGAGCCTGTCTACGCGTTCGGGAAACCGGCGGGCGACTCGCATGGCCGTCATGCCGCCGAGGGAGATGCCGCACCAATGCGCGCGCGGAATTGCGAGGGCATCGAGCACGGCGCAGGCATCGCTTGCGAGCGCATCGATGTCGAGGTCCGGTGCACCGTCGATCAATGATTCGCCGTGGCCGCGCATCGAATAGCGGATGACATGGAAGTGCCGCGCGAGGCGCGATATCTGGTCATCCCACATCGCGAGCGAGCTACCGAGGGCGTGCAGCAGCAGGAGCGCGGCACGATCGCGCCCGCCATGGCATTCGTAGTGAAGCGCGCCACCGGGCGCCTGCAAAATGGGCAAGGTCAGTAGCCGCGTTTGATGTCGACGACGGAGAGCAGCGCTTCACCCGCCTGCCAGCGACGGAGGTTCTCACGCACGATCAAGCGGCGGCTGCCGAGGTCGGCATCCGTCGTCGCCGACATGTGCGGCGTGATGATCGTGCGCGGCGCGCGCCACAGCGGGTGATCGGGTGGCAGCGGCTCGGGATCGGTGACGTCGAGGCCCGCGCCGCCGAGCTGCCCCGAATTCAGCGCGGCCAGGAGGTCTGCCGTGACGACGCTCGCACCGCGACCGAGATTCACGAAGTACGCGCCTTTCTTCAACGCAGCGAAGAATTTCGCATCGAAAAGCGCGCGCGTCTCGGCGGTCAGGGGGAGCGCCGCGACGACTGCGTCGGCGCGCGCCGCGAGCGTGTGCAACTCAGTGGGTTTTCCCACGTATTCGACGAAGGGCGGCCCCGGGCGAGCGGAGGCGCGGGTCGCGATTACTCGCATGCCAAGCGCGTGGGCGCGGCTCGCGACTTCGGTGCCGATCCCGCCGAGCCCGACCACGAGCAACGTCTTGCCGGTGAGCACCTGCACCGGCACGGTGTTGCCGGTCGAAGGTTCCCAGGTGCCGGTGGCCTGCCGGGCGATATACGTGTCGAGATGGCGCGACAGCGCGAGGAGCAGCGCCATCGCATGTTCGGCCATCGGGGGCCCGAGGGCCCGTTGCATGTTCGTGACGACGATGCCGCGCGCGTGAACGGCGGGCAGGGCGACACACTTTTCGACGCCGGCCGAAAACGCCTGCACCCAGCGAGCCTCGGGCGCGGCGGCGAGTATGTCGCCCTCGCAGTATCCGAGGAACGCGTCGGTGCCGGGCGCAGCGAGGAGTGCTTCCTGCGGAGTGGCGACGACGACGATCTCGGCGCCCGCAGCCGCCGGCGCAAGGAATCCGCGCGCGTCCGGCCCGAAGTCGGCGCGGACAACGATGCGGCGTGCCGGCTGCCAGCCCGCGTGCTCCCGTATCGGCACCGGATCCGGTCGGAGATCGAGCGCCTGGATGATCCGCGCGACGTCGGGAGGTGTCGTCGCGGGCGTGTCGGCCGGGGACGCCGTGACGAAAAAAGCCAGGAGGCAGGCGAGGACTGAGTGCGTGCGCATGGCGGCAGTGTCGCGCTTGTGGATTTCGCGGTAAAGAGGGCGCTTTCTCGGCGTGTCTTTCGGACGGCGTGGGCCTTCAATGCAAGCTCGGCATTGCGGAGGACACGTCCATGACTTCGAAGCTGCTTTCCCGCGGTCAGGGCATGACCGAGTACATCATCATCGTGGCGCTCATCGCGGTTGCCGCGATCGGCGTCTATACGGCGTTCGGCGACATCGTGCGCGGCCAGACCTCGGTGGCGGCATCGGCGCTCGCCGGTTCGAACTCCGGCGGTGCGCGCGGCGCCGTCAACCAGGCGCAACAGCGCTCCAACACCGAGGGTCAGTCGCAGAAGACCCTGCAGGATTTCGAGCAGTAAGCCGTGCGCCGCGATCATGGGCATGCAGTGGTGTTCGTGCTGGCGCTGCTCTCGTGCCTCGTGGTCGCGGCGCTCCTCGTGTACGACAGCGGCCGGCTCGTTGCGCAGAAGCGCCGTCTCCTCGACTCCGCCGACGCCGCGGCGATGTCGGCCGCCATCTTCGAAGCGCGGGTGCTCAACTTCGAAAGCTACATGAACCGCGCAATCGTCGCGAACCAGGCGGCCATGGCGCAGTCGGTGAGCCTGCGCTCCTGGCTCGATTACATGACGCGCACGGTGGATCGTGCGAATCGCATCACCCGCTTCGTGCCGTATCTCGGCACGGCGACCCAGGCGCTGCGCAACGTGATGGCGAACGTGAACCGGGTGGCCCAGCGGTTGCTCACGGGTAGCGAAGCCGTCCTCGCGCTCTTCACGGTCGACTTCGCGCGAGCGGCCGATGCGCTGCATCTCGCCGCGATGCCGGCCGCGATCGAACTGGCCCGGCGAACCGCTTCGGACAATTTTCCGGGAGCGTCGTCGAGTGCCCGCGGCGAAGCGCTGCTCGCGACCCACGCCACCCGGTGGGCGAGGCTCACTCGCGCCTACGCCGGCGCGCAGCGTGGACGCCAGAAGGAGGTCGTCGTCCGCTCGCTCGATCGCTTCACCGCGGATCGGGGTGCTTCGTTCGGTGTTCCCGTGATCGTACGGCTCGAGAAGCGCGGCGGCACCGATTTGATCGGCTTCGACACCTGGCGCGGTATGGATACCTTCGCGCTGCACCAGCGTGAACTCTTTGGCTGGCGCGAAGCCTACTCGATCGGCTGGGGCGCCGCCGAGCAGGGTGCGCGCACCGGTGTGCATGGAGGTCACGGTGGAAGCTACCGCGTGAACCGTCGCACCTCCCGGACCGCGATGCGGGACTTGCGCAGCTCGCGTTTGTCGCGCGGCCTGCCCTCCATGCGCGATGTCGCACGACTCGAGGAGCGCGCCACGAACGACCTGCGTCTCGACATCGAACTCGTGGCGCCGGTTGCGTCCGCTGCCGGCGCACGTGGTGCCGAGATGACGGCGCTCGGTTCAGCGCGCGTCTTCCACCAGCGTCCGACCGCGCGTCCCGACCGTAGGCGGGAACTGGCCAACTTGTACTCGCCGTACTGGCAGGCGCGCCTCGCGACGCCGCCGTGGTTGCCTGCGCCATGAAGTCGCGCGGGCAGGCGATGGCGGAAATGCTCGTGGTGCTGCTCGCGCTCGTGCCTCTGTGGCTCGCGTTGCTCTCGATCGCCGGCCTGCAGGACCTCGCCCTTGCGACGCAAGGGGCGGCCCGTTACGCCGCGTTTGATCGCGTCCTCGCGCCGGAGGCGGCGGGGTCGCTCGCCTTGCGAGTGCGGCGGTATCAGTTCGACGGAGCGCCGGGGCCGGTGTCGGCGGCGAGGGCGTCGCGGGACGCTTCGTGGTCGTCCTATGCGGGGCTATGGGTCGACCCGGTGACGAATTCGCGCTGGCTCGCCACACCCGCGAGCGTCTCGGTCGCGACGCGGACCGCCGCACTCGGGGGCCTTGCCGGCGCGGCCAGTTCAGTCGCGCTGGCGGCCGTTGCACCCGCGGCGCCGCTCGCGCCGGGGCGCTTCGACCTGCGCGCCACCGGGGCGCCGCAGGCGACCGTGCGTGCGGATCTCGGCTCGGTGAGCCTGCCGTTCCTGCCGCGACCGTTCGTGCTGTCCGCCGCCGTGAGCGTACTCGGCGACGCCTGGTCATCCGACGATACGCGCTCCACCCGCACGCGCGTGCGTGGCCTCGCGCCGCTGCGGGTCATCGAACCGGTGACGGCCATCGTGCGTCCACTCACGCCGCTGCTCGCGCTCTTTGAGCCCCGGCTGAGCGAGTTCTGCCCGGGTGTGGTGGCTCCCGACATCGTGCCCGCCGACCGGCTCGCGCCGCGACCGCTCATTCGTGTGCGGGAGTACGTGCGGTGCTGATCGCCATGCTGCTCGCAGCGCTGCAACCCGGCGCGCTGCCACCGGATTTCATGCCGGTTGCCAGCGATTCCGCGGTGGTCGATCGCGTGCCGCTCGAGTTGCACCGGCTTCATTCACCTCGGCAACCCGAGGAGGCGCTCGCGCTTTGGCCGCGCGATCGAGCGGTCGCACCCCCTCCGGTTGCAACGGGAGATGGGTGGCAAGTCGTGAGCCGCCGCCTCGGCACACTGCACGAGACCCTGCAGGCGCGCCCGGACGGGCGGGGCGGAAGTGACATCGTGCTGTCGCGCGTCGATCTCGGTGCGCCGCTCGCCGCGGCGGCCGAGCTGCCGTTCGATCTGCCCGCGGGCGGCGAGATCCTGCGCACGATCGGGTTCGACGACGCCAGTGGGCACGCCACGCAGTTCATCGTGTCGCTGGCGGGCAGGCCGGCGCATGCGCTGCGCTTGTTGTGCGCGCGGCTGCTCGCGCGAGGCTGGAGGCTCGCGGGTCCGAGTCACTGCGAGACGCCGCAAGCGACGTCGTCGCGCTGGTTCATGCGCGGCGAGGAAACCCTGGGCGTCGACCTGCGGCTGGTCGGTGCGGGCAGTCGGGCGGTCATCGGCCACGTGGTGCCGCGCCCGTGAGACCCGCACGCGGCCAGGCGCTCGTCGAGTATGTGTGCCTCCTCGCGGTGCTCGTCGCCGCGCTGTGCCTGCCGGTCTTCGGCGGCGAAGCGGTCGTCACGCAGCTCGAAGGGGCGATCCGCCTCTATTGGCGGTCGTGGAGCGCCGCGCTGCTGACACTTGCGGTGCCCTCATGACGAAGTGGCTGCCGTGGCTGGTCGCAGTGCTTGCGGGGAGCGGCGCCGCGGTGCTCGCGTCACACTACCTTTCGGCGCGCATCTCGAACGCCGAGGCTGCGCTCGCCGGCGCCTACGCGCTCCGGCCCGTGATCGTCGCGGCGAAGGCGATACCGGCAGGGCAGCTGATGCGCCTCGAAGATATTGCGATACGCAAGGTACCGGCTCGATTTGCGCCGAGCGAGGCGCGTGGCGCCGAGGGTTCGGACGAGATCATTGGTCGCGTCACCTTGCATGCCCTTGCTCCGGGAGACCCGGTGCTGCCCTCCGCGCTACAGTCGACCGACGTGCCGACGCTGGCGTCCCTCGTCGGCGGGGACCGCCGCGCCATCACGCTCGCCGTCGATGAGATCAACGGCTTCGCCGGGCTGCTCTCGCCGGGCGATGTCGTGGATCTCGTCTACATTGCGAGCGACGACGGCACGAGCCATCGCGGGGCGATCGTTCGACCGCTGCTCGAGGGCGTCTCCGTGATCGCTACCGGTCGCAGCACTCGCCGCGTGCGCGCGACGGGCGGAGACGGGGTCGCCCGGGATACGGACGTCGACTATGCAACCGTGGCGCTCGACGTGACGCCGGTCGATGCACAGCGTCTCGTGCTCGCGCAGCGCACGGGTGAAGTCACGGTGCTGTTGCGCGGCGCGGACCCAACGAGCCATGCCGCGTTGCGTGTCGTCGATGTCAGCGCGATCACCGGGCAACGGCCGGCACGGCGCCGCCCCGCCGAGACCGTGCAACTGATCATCGGCGGGTCCGCTGCCCAGCCCATCCAGGCGCTACTCACGGCGGCATCGGACGGTGGGCCATGAAGAGGCACTCGACGCGTGGGCCCTCTGGCTGGGCACCGTGGCTGGTGTTGTGCGCGGTGCTCGCGGCGCCGGCCGTGGGAGCTGAGCTGCCGGGCGAGCTCGACCTTTATGTGGGCGACAGCCGCGTGCTCGATGTGAGCCCGGCGCGCATTGCAGTGGGCAACGGCGCGATCGTGTCGGTGACCACGCTGCCGAACGGCCAGTTGCTGATCCTCGGTGAGGCCGCGGGGCGCACGACCTTGCAACTGTGGCTGCGCGATGGCCGCCAGCACCGGGTCGTGATCGACGTCGCGGCGAACGACATGGCGGCGACACTTCGCGTCGTGCGCGAGTTACTGGTGGGTGTCGAGGGGGTCGGCGCGCGCCCGATCGGTGGTCGCATCGTGCTCGACGGTCTTGCGACCGGCGCCCGCGCGCAGGACCGCGCGGCAGCCATCGCCACGCTCTATCCGGGGGTCGTCCTCAACTTCGTCGGCAAGGTGGCGTGGGAAAGCATGATCCACTTCGACGTGCGCATCGTCGAAGTACGCACCGGCGCGCTGCGCGAGGTCGGCGTGCGCTGGCGGGAGGATATCGCCGGGCCCGAGGCAGGCATCGTTGTCGACCTCGTCGCGAACGATCCGCAGCGGGAGAAGATCTGGCCACCCAGGCTGCGGCTCGGCTGGGCCGCGACCCTCGATTCGCGCATCCGTCTGCTCGCGCAGCGGGGCGATGCCGTGATCGTCGCCGAGCCGATGCTGAGCTGTCGCAGCGGCGGCAGTGCCCGTTTCGTATCCGGCGGCGAACTGCCGATTCCCGTGATCGACAAGCTGGGTGGCGCCGACATCGAGTACAAGGAATACGGCGTCATCCTCGATGTGAAACCCATCGCGGAGCCGGGCGGCAGTATCTACGCGCGCATCGATACGGAAGTGAGTCAGGTGGACGACGCGCAGCGCGTGCTTGGCGTGCCGGGGTTCCTGAAACGCCGATCGGCGACCGAAGTGAACCTGCGCGAGGGCGAAACCCTGGTCATCGCTGGTCTCGTCAATCGCACCCGATCAGGGGAACGCCAGCAGTTGCCCGGGCTCGGCAACCTGCCGGTGGTAGGCGCTGCGTTTCGCAGCCGCACGCGGCGCAGCCTCGAATCGGAACTGGCAATCTTCATCACGCCGCGCATCGTCGTCGCGGAGCGCGTGGGGGCGGAGCCGGCAGAAACCCCGGGCGAGACTTCCGATCGGCTGCAGCAGCAGGTCGAGGGCCTCACGCGCCGGCTCACGCCCCGCATGCCGCCGCCATGAGCGCGCAGCCGGACTTGCCGCCGCTACCGGAACTGGCGCGCGCGCTGCACGAGGAGTTGCTCACGTCGCTCGACCTGCGACGCCGCGACATCGTGCAGATGCCGGAGCAGGAGTTGCGGGCGCTCGCGAGCGAGCGCCTCGGCGACATCATCGTGCGCATGCGTTTGCCGCGCGAGGCCGATGCCCGCGCGCTGGTGAAGTTCGTGGTGGACGAGGCCATCGGGCTCGGGCCGCTCGAAGCGCTGCTCGCCGACGACAGCGTATCCGAGATCATGGTGAATGGCGCCGGCCGCGTTTTTGTCGAGCGCGGCGGGCGCCTTGCCTCGACCGCGACCCGCTTCACGAGCGAACAGGCACTGCGCGCCGTGATCGACCGGGTCGTCGCGCGCGTCGGGCGGCGGGTCGACGATGCCTCGCCGCTCGTCGATGCGCGGCTGCCCGATGGTTCACGCGTCAACGTGGTGCTCGCGCCGCTGTCGCTGTGCGGGGCCGCGCTCACCATCCGCAAGTTCGCGCGTCGGCGCCTCGAGATCGCGGATCTCGTCGGTTTTGGAGCCATCAGTGTGCCCATGGTCGCGTTCCTCACCGAATGCGTGCGCCACCGTCGCAACATCGTCGTGTCCGGCGGTACCGGTTCAGGGAAAACAACGCTGCTGAACGTGCTGTCCTCGCTGATCCCGGAAGCCGAACGCATCGTCACGATTGAAGACGCCGCGGAGCTGCAACTGGCCCATGAGAACCTGGTGCCGCTCGAGGCGCGCACGGCGAACATCGAGGGACGCGGGGCGATCACCATCCGCGACCTCGTCCGCAACGCGCTGCGCATGCGGCCCGATCGCATCGTGGTCGGGGAGTGTCGCGGCGGTGAAGCGCTCGACATGCTTCAGGCCATGAACACCGGGCACGACGGCAGTTTGACGACCGCCCACGCCAACGGCCCGCGCGATCTCCTGTCGCGCCTCGAAGTCATGGTGTTGATGTCCGGCGTCGACCTGCCGCTGCAGGCGATCCGCGAGCAGATCGCGTCGGCCGTCGACCTGATCGTGCACGTCGCGCGCTTCCCCTGCGGTGCGCGGCGCGTGACCCACATCGTCGAGGTCACCGGCATCGATGCCGGCGTCATATCGACACAGGAGCTTTTTCGTTTCGTGCGCACGCGGGCCGGGGCGCAGGGCCACTTTGAAGCAGCCGGACAGGTGCCGGCGTTTTACGAGGCGCTGCGCGCCGGCGGCGCCACGCTCGACTACTTGATCTTCCGGCGCGAGCCGGCCGATGGGGAGTCATGACCGGTGGATGCGCTGATCACGCTGTTGTGTGCGCTTGCGGTGACCGCGGTCTCGTTCGGCATTGCCGCGATGACCCGGCCCGCGGCCAGCTCGTTTCGCCGGGAGGCGATCGACGCACCGGCGGGCGCGCTGGCCGATCTCTTCATTTTCGTCGATGCCGAGCGCCTGCTGGGTGCGAGCGCCGTGGCAGCGGCCGTAGCGTCCCTGGCGGTTCTGCTCTTGACAGGATCGGTGTTCGCGGCGCTGGCCGCGTCGGCGTTCGTGTTCGCGGCTCCGCGCACCGCGCACTACGCCTGGCGCAAGCGGTACTTGCGGCGCATCGGTTCGCAACTGCCGGATACGATTTCGATGCTCGCGGCGGCGGTGCGCGCCGGGGCCGCGTTGGCGCAAGGCCTCGACCAGGTCGCGGTTCGGGCGGCGAAGCCGCTCGGCCACGAATTGCGCCTCGTGATGCGCCGGCACCGGCTCGGCGTGCGTCTCGAGGATGCCTTGCAGGAACTGGGGCGGCGCGTGCCGCTGCCCGAGGTGCAGCTGCTCATCACGGCCATGTCCCTGGCCATGCAGGTGGGCGGCAGCCTGGGCGGCACCCTCGATCGTCTCACCGATACCTTGCGTCGCAAGCACGTGATCGAAGCCAAGCTGCGTGCGCTCACTTCGCAGGGTCGGCTGCAGGCCGTGATCGTGACGGCGCTGCCGCTGGCGCTGATGTTGGCGCTCACCGCGCTCGATCCGCTGTCCATGCGGCCGCTCTACACGACGGTGGCCGGCTGGGCGGTGCTGGGCGGCATCGCCTTGCTCGAGACGACCGGCTGGTTGCTGATCCGCCGGATCGTGGCGATCGACGTATGACCCTGCGTGACCCCTGGATCGCGGCGCTCGCGGCCACCCTCGGCGGATCGGTCGCTGCGATCGGTTGGCTGGGCGTATGCGCGGTGCTCGCCTGGCGCGGCGAGCGACGGCCTCGCGAGGGTCTCCCCCTCTGGCTGCGCGGGGCGTTGCTGCCGGGCGCCGCACTCGCGCGCAGCGTGCTGCCGGTCCTGCGACCCGCCTGGCTTGCTACGGCACGAGCGCGGTTGCGGCGGGCCGATCTCGAAGAGGCGGTCCTGCCGCAGGAGTGGCTCGTGCTGCCGTGCCTTTTCGGCGCCGTGGGCGCGGTTCTCGCATTCATGGCCGGCGCGGGGCCGGCAATGATGCTCGCGGCACCAGGGGCCGCCTGTTGGCCCGCGCTGTGGCTACGCGACCGCATTCGGCGGATTGCGCGCGAGATCGATCGCGAGTTGCCGCGCCTGCTCGAACTGCTCACGCTCGCCGTGGAAGCTGGCTGTTCGCTTGGCGCGGCGCTTCGGATCGGGGTGGAATCGGGAGGCGCAAGTGTGCTGCAGCGGGGGCTCGCCGAGGCCTTGCGGGGGATCCGCGCCGGTCGTTCTCGCAGCGATGCGCTCACCGGGCTCACGCAGCGCTTCGATCACGCCGGCCTCGATGCGATGGTGAGTGCCATCGTGCATGCCGACGCGAGTGGGGCCGGCATTGCGGGCACCCTGCGCGCGCAGACCGTGCAGCGCACCGAGGAGCGCTTTGCACGGGCCGAGCGCCTCGCGATGGAAAGCCCCGTCAAGATGCTCGGCCCGCTGATCGTGTGCATTTTCCCGTGCGCGTTCCTCGTGATCGGATTTCCGATCGCCCATCGTTTGATGCAATGGACCTGAAGGAGCCGCCATGCGTGAACGCTGCCTCTTGCACAACGGCCGTCGCCTCGCGCCGCGGGTGCTCGCGTGCGAAACTTTCCTCGAGCGCGCGCGTGGCCTCGTCCTGAGGCGGCATGCGCAGGCTCCGACCGTGATCAAGATCGCACCGTGCGCCGGCGTGCACACGTTCGGCCTGCGCAGCCCCATCGACGTCGTATTCACGAACCCCGAGGGCGAGGTGCTGCGCTGCGTGCACGCATTGCCGCCGTGGCGCGTTGCGGTGTGCGGCCGCGCTCTCTGCGCCTGGGAGATGCCGGTCGGGCTCTGCCGGCAACTCGCGATCCTGCCCGGAGATCGGCTCGATGACCATCCGCCGCGCGCTTGAACCTCGATCGGGTGGCGCCGCCACGATCGAATTCCTGATCGTCGCGTTCGCCGTGCTCGTGCCGCTCATCTTCGGCACACTCGAGATCGCGCTGCTCGTGGTGGCGCGGCAGACGCTCAGCGTTGCGACGTTCCTGGCTGCGCGCGCCGGGGCCACCGAGCACGGCGATCCCGGCGCGATGCGCCGGGCACTCGCCCGCGGCCTCGTGCCGCTGCGAGCGGCGCGCGGCACGACCGAAGCCTTCGCGGTGAGCTACGCCGATGTGCAGCGCCGCGATCGCACGCGAATCGAGATCTGGAACCCCGTCCGTGCGAGCTTCGCCGACTTCGGCGTCGTGGTCGACGGGCGCACCGAGATCCCGAACGTGTGGCCACGCACGCGTACCGGGACCGGGCCCGCATCCCGGCAGACCCTCGCCGAAGCGAACCAGCTCGGGCTGCGCGTGAGCATCTGCCGGCCGCTGCTGTTTCCGATCACCGCGCCGATCTTCATCGCCGGGTTGCGCCTCGCCGATGCGAGTCCGTTCGCGCAGTCCTGCTATGCGCAAGGCGCGATCCCGCTGCATGCCCGCGCGCTCGTCCACATGCAATCCGCGGCACGGCGCTCGCTGATGCAGCTCTGAGCTCCGAGCGCCGACGACGAGGCGACAATATGTCGCGATATCGGACGCCGTGTGTCCGTGTCCACCTGTCGGTGTAGACTGCCGCCCCAAAGTTCGATCCGCAGGGCGGATGAGTGAGGGGTCTTGGCAGAATTCGACTTCGACCTGGGCGAGAGCACGGAGCTCTTGCGCCAGACGGTGCGGGCCTTCGCTGAAGAGCGTATTGCCCCCCGTGCGCAGGCGATCGACCGGGAAAACAAATTCCCGCGCGACCTGTGGCCCGAACTCGGCGAACTCGGCCTGCACGGCATCACCGTCGCGATCGAGGACGGCGGTAGCGGTCTCGGGTACCTCGAACACGTGATTGCGATGGAAGAGGTGAGCCGGGCGTCCGCGTCGGTGGGTCTGTCCTATGGCGCGCATTCCAATCTTTGCGTCAATCAGTTGCGTCGCTGGGGTACGGCCGCGCAGAAGCGCGGATACCTGCCGAAGCTGCTGTCGGGTGAGCACGTCGGCGCGCTGGCCATGAGCGAGCCGGAGTCGGGCTCCGATGTCGTCGGCATGCGGCTCACGGCGACGCTCGCGGGCGATCATTACGTGCTCGACGGCCGCAAGATGTGGATCACGAACGGTCCCGAAGCGGATGTCGTGATCGCCTACGCGCGCCTCGCCGGGACGCGCGGCCCGCAGGGCATCACGGCGTTCATCATCGAGCGCGGCACACCGGGCTTTTACGCGGCACAGAAACTCGACAAGCTCGGCATGCGCGGTTCGGATACCTCCGAACTCGTATTCGAGGGCTGCCGCGTGCCGATCGCGAACCTGCTGCACGAACCCGGTCGCGGCGTCGAGGTGCTGATGAGCGGCCTCGACTATGAGCGGGTCGTGCTCGCGGGCGGGCCGCTCGGCATCATGCAGGCTTGCCTCGACACGGTGCTGCCGTATGTTCGCGAGCGCAAGCAGTTCGGCCAGCCGATCGGTCAGTTCCAGTTGATGCAGGGCAAGCTCGCGGACCTCTACACCACGCTGAACGCCTGCCGTGCGTATGTGTACAGCGTGGCGCGCGCCTGCGACCGCGGCCGCACGACGCGCTATGACGCCGCCGGCTGCATACTCTACGCAAGCGAGCGCGCGACGCAGTGCGCACTCGAGACGATCCAGGCGCTCGGCGGCAACGGCTATATCAACGACTATCCGGCCGGCCGCTTGCTGCGCGATGCGAAACTCTACGAAATCGGCGCCGGGACGAGCGAAATCCGCCGCATGCTGATCGGTCGCGAACTGTTCGGTGCCGATGCGTAGCGTGGTGCGGCCACTTCGCACGCTGCTCGTCGCGAATCGCGGCGAGATCGCTTGTCGCGTGATGCGCACCGCGAAGCGGCTCGGGATGCGCGCGATCGCGATCTATTCCGACGCGGATGCCGATGCGCTGCATGTGCGGGCCGCCGATCAGGCGATCCGCATCGGCCCGGCGCCGGCACGCGAGAGTTATCTCGATATCGCGGCGGTGATCCGCGCGGCGACCGAGGCCGGTGCCAATGCCATCCACCCCGGGTACGGGTTTCTTTCGCAGAACGCCGACTTCGCGGATGCCTGCGCGGCGGCCGGCATCGTGTTCGTCGGGCCGAGCGGTGCGGCGATGCGCGCGATGGGGCGCAAGGACGAAGCCAAGGCGCTGATGCGCGCCGCCGGGGTGCCGGTCGTTCCGGGCTGGCAGGGCGAAGACCAGAGCGATGCGACCCTGTTGCGCGAGGCGGAGCGGGTCGGGTTCCCGTTGCTGGTGAAGGCCGTCGCGGGTGGCGGCGGCAAGGGCATGCGCGTCGCGCGCCACAGCGCGGAGTTGCCCGTGGCGCTTTCCGCGGCGCGCGGTGAAGCGTCGCGCTCGTTCGGCGATGCACGCGTCCTGCTCGAACGCCTGATCGAAGCGCCTCGCCATGTGGAAGTGCAGGTGATCGCCGACCGCCACGGCGGTTGCATGCATCTTCACGAGCGCGACTGCTCGTTGCAGCGCCGCTATCAGAAAGTGATCGAGGAATGCCCCGCGCCGGGTCTGTCTGCAGCGCTGCGGGCGCGACTGCACGCCGCCGCCGTCCGCGCGGCGCAGGCCGTCGGCTACGAAAACGCCGGCACGGTCGAGTTCATCGTCGCGGGTGACGATGGCTGGTTCCTCGAGATGAACACGCGGCTGCAGGTCGAGCACCCCGTGACCGAAGCGGTGCTCGACATCGATCTCGTCGAATGGCAATTGAGGGTGGCCGCGGGCGAGCCGCTGCCGGCGCAGCCTGCCGCGCCGCGCGGCCACGCGTTCGAAGCGCGCGTGTACGCTGAAGATCCGCGCAATGGCTACCTGCCCGCGGGCGGCCGCGTCGAAGTGCTGCACTGGCCCGCGCGCGACGTGCGCGTCGATGCGGCGGTCGAGGAGGGCGATCGGGTCGTGACCGACTACGACGCGCTACTCGCCAAGGTGATCGTGCACGGTGTCACGCGCGAGG
This sequence comes from uncultured Pseudomonadota bacterium, assembly GCA_902826635.1. Classification (GTDB taxonomy): domain Bacteria; phylum Pseudomonadota; class Gammaproteobacteria; order Steroidobacterales; family Steroidobacteraceae; genus CADEFQ01. The sequence continues at coordinate 77,418 of CADEFQ010000007.1, read as the reverse complement.
ACGCACTCATGCGCCTCGAATCGGCACTGCTCGCGACCCGGATCGAGGGCGTCACGACGAACCTCGCGGCGCTCGTGGCGCTGACGCGGGATTCGGACTTCCGCAGTGGCCGCATGACGACCGGCCTGATCGATTCGCGCGGGGACGCGCTGCTGCCCGACGCGGGCACTCAGCGCGAGCGCGCGGGCGCGATCGCGGCCGCGGCACTGCTGGCGCACCCGAGCGGAGAAGGCGCCGACCCCTGGGCGGCCAAGGACCACTGGCGTCTCCAGGGCCCGCGCGACTTCGCCGTGCACTTCATGCAGGTGCCGGGCACCGGGTTTTCGGTGGCTGCCGCGGCCGCGATCACTGAAAGCCTGCAACCCGGTGCCCACCCTTCCAGCTGCGTTTCTGTCTCGATGGATGAAGTGCGCGTGTGGCTGGACGGCGAATTCTTCCGCCTCGCGCGTGTCGCACGCGGGGCGCCGGCGGAGTCGGCCGGCGGGAGCGGCGAGATACTCGCGCCGATGCCGGGCGCGGTGCTCGACGTGCTGGTCGCCGAAGGGGACGCGGTGACCCGCGGCCAGGCGCTCGTCGTGCTCGAGGCGATGAAGATGGAACACACGCTGCGCGCGGCCGCCGCCGGTCGGGTCGAGGGCATCGACGTGCGCGCCGGCCAGCGGGTTCGCGATGGCGAGAGATTGCTGTCCCTTGCGATCAGGGACGAGGCGATCGGGGACGAAGCGTGACAGTCCCGAACGGCCGCTACGCGCTCGTGCTCCTTGCGCTGTGGTTCCTGCTATGGCTGCCGCTCGCGTTCAACCCGTTCGATCGCAGCGACTGGCTACTCGAAAACGCGCTGCTGATTGCCGCGATCGCGCTGCTCGCCGCCACCTGGCGCCCGTTCCCGCTGTCGCGCACCTCGTACACGCTGATCTTCGTGTTCCTCTCCCTGCATACGATCGGCGCGCACTACACCTATGCCGAAGTGCCGTATGACGCCTGGGGGGAGCGTACGTTCGGGGTTTCGATCGATGCGCTCTTCGGCTGGGAGCGCAACAACTTTGACCGCGTGGTGCATTTCTCCTACGGCCTGCTGCTCGCGTACCCGATCCGCGAGCTGTTCCTGCGCGTCGCGGCGGTCAAGGGTTTCTGGGGCTACTTCCTGCCGCTCGATCTCACGATGTCGACTTCGGCGCTCTACGAAATCATCGAATGGGCCGCCGCGTTGGCGTTCGGCGGCGATCTCGGCGCGGCCTTCCTCGGCACGCAGGGCGATCAGTGGGATGCGCAGAAAGACATGGCGCTCGCGAGCCTCGGTGCGCTCATCTCGATGTGCGTCACCGCGGCGGTGAACTATCGGTATCAACGCGATTTCGCGCGCGAATGGCTCGAGAGCCTGCGTGTGAAGCGGCGCGCGCCGCTGTAGGCGGGCAATCAGGTCGGGGCGCCCTTTGGGTTCGCCGTTTCGATCGCGAGCAAATCCTCCGGCCGGTCGATATCCACCGCCGCCGACGGCATGCGCAGCCGCGCCACGCGATCGACGTAGCGCTGCAGCAGCACTTGAGCGCCGCGATCGCCGCGCAACCCGGATAAGTCCTGGAATGCCCAACGCGGAAAGATTGCCGGCACGCCGGCAATGCCGCTGTACTGCGCGGCGAGGATCGAGTCGGGTTGGCGCCGCCACGCGCCCGCGAGGCGCCTGAGATCCGCGGCGCTCACGCCCGGCTGGTCGGCAAGCATCAGCAGCACGCCGTCCGCGGCGCCGCGCACCTGCGCGAGGCCCGCACGGATCGAACTCGCCATGCCTTCTTCCCATTCCCGATTGACGATCACCGTGGCGGGCGTGTGCCGCAGCAGTGCGGTCAGTTCGTTCGCGTGCGCGCCGAGCACGACGGTGACGGAGTGTCCGGCGACCTCGACGGCGCGACTGACGACGGCGTGCAGCAGCGGCCGCCCCTCTATGCGCACGAGTTGCTTCGGCGAGCCGAAGCGCGTCGAGGCGCCTGCGGCGAGCACGATTGCGTGCAGGGTGGGCGTGTCGCTAGCCGGCAGATCCATCGAGCGTGACGCCGGGCGGGAACGCGGCGTGCAAGGTCGCAAACCGTTCACGCTCCTCGAGGATGGCATCGGCATCGACGAACGACGCCGCGCGCCAGTCGTCGATCGTGTAGTGCGTGCGAAAAAGGTGTTCGATGCTGTGGCGGCGCTTTGCGAGCACGCCATCGATGAAGTCGATGTAGTCGCGCACGCCGGCCACCGGATCGGGGGCGGCCTCGAGAGCCTGCAATGCCGTGCGCGAGCGCTGGATCGCGCCTTCGACCGCGTCGAGCAGTTCGTGGTTCGCGGAATCGCTGCGCGGGACACGCGGGCGAAGCAGCAGGCAATGGGCCTGGTCCTGGGCATGCAGGCGCCGGACGTTGTAGCTGAAGTACCCGGTCGCGGCACGGCAGGTGTCTGCGAGGCGCGTCGCATCGCCCCCCGCCTGCAGCGCCGCGCGGCAGGCGTTCTTCACGGCCGCGAGATGGCGGCGCTCGGTCGCGACCTGGCCGCGCAAGATGGCGAGTTCGTCCATACGCGGACTGTAGCAGCCCGCGCCGGAAAACGCGGGGTCAGCCGGTGGCGAGTTGCGTGACCGTGGCGGGGTCGGCCGCCGGAACCAGCGGCGTCGCCTCGAGCACCCAGCCCTTCGATTCGCGGCGTCCGGGCGAGGGAATCGCGTAGATCACGTTGCCGCGATCGTAGTCCCGCTTGATCCGCTGCATGTCGAGGCGCCATCCCTTGCTCTCGAACTCGTCGAGCTTGTCGCGGTATTGCGCAATGACTTTGTCGGCGGGCATCAGCAGTTCGCGCGCGGTCGAAGGCGGAGTCAACTTCGGCTGCAACCGGCTCACGACGACGATGTCCTCGCCTGCGACGAACATGTTGCGTTCATGGATCTTCTTGTCCAACCAATTGTTGAGCTTCGCGCGCAGGCCGCCGCGGAAGAACGCGATGTTGCGGTAATTGACGAGGAAGACGCGCGTGTTCCTTTCGTCGATCGGCGCCTCGAACAGGTACTGGTGCATCGCCTTGGTTTCAGTCATGTGGATATAAGTCCACATCTGGTTCGGGCCGTAGGTGCCCGAACCAGCCTGCATCTTGGCGCTTTGGGCGCTCGCGTTGCGCAGCACGGACTTGCGCCGCGGTGGGACATCATAGGTGTGCATGAAACCGAAGCCGTAGGGATTGTTCTGCGTGGGCACGAGCTCGTTGACCCGATACTCGCTTTCGCGCTCGCCCTTGAAGCCGTGCGTGGAGTGCACGTATTCATTGTGCGCGGGATCGAGCCCGTTCTCGATCGAACGCTCGTAGTGAAACGGCACGTCGAAGCTGGCGACGGTGAAGCGCCAGTTCGGATCGCCCGCCTCGAAGATCGGCATGATCGGCGGGCGCTCGGCCTCGGGCAGGTCGCCGAGGAAGGCAAACACGATGCCGTAGCGCTCCTCGACCGGATAGGCATCGACACGCGCGCGCGGCGGAATTTTCGCCTGGATGCCGAGCGAGGGAATGCGCATGCAATGGCCGTCGCGGTTGAAGCGCCAGCCGTGGTACGGGCACTGCACGGTGCCGTCTTCCTTGCACTGGCCGCCGGAGAGCGACCCGCCGCGGTGCACACAGGTGTCCGAGAGCACGGCAGCCTTGCCGGCGGCGTCGCGGAACACGACGAAATCATGGGCGAGGATGCGCACGCGCTGCGGCGACGTGCCGAGGTCGACCGAACGGACCGTGGGATACCAGAAATTGATGAACATGGCCGAACCTCAGCGTTTCTCTGACCGCAAACGTTAGCAAACGCCGTACGGGGGCGGTATGTCCAGCGCTGCAAAGATATGTCAGGTCGCGACGCCGGCTGGCGACTGCCCTGCGGTCATTCCGATCTTGAAGGCGCGCCGGATGAGCCAGAGCGCCAGCAGGTTGCCGATGAAGCTGACCGCTGCGAGTGAGTAACCGAGTGACGCCTCGTCGCGGAACACGTAGTCGGTAAAGAGCGCCGTCAGGAGCGGGCCCAGCGTGGCGCCGACCAGGGTCAACGCGAGCAGGTAGATCGCGCCGAACTGCGCGCGCATCGATTCGGGCGTGTTCGCCTGCACGAAGGCCCCGGCCGGTCCGGTGCAGGCCGTGCCGAAGAAAAAAGTCAGCGCCAACACCGCCGCGGAGCCGTACATGGTCGGCATGAACGGCGCAATGATTGCCGGGAGGAAGAGGCCGATCGTGCACCAGTAAAGCACGCGCAATTTGGCGTGCGCATCACCGCGCTGCTCGAGCCGGTCGGCGAGCGCGCCGCCGAGCGCCGCGCCGCAGAGGCCGCCGGCGAGTGCGATGGTCCCGAGGATCGTCGCGGCTTGCGGGATCGTGGCGCCGTAGTGGCGCTGGTAGAAGGTCGGCGTCCAGGTCATCACGGCGTAGATCGTGATCGACGTCGCGCCGTAGCCGAACATCACGAATGAATAACGGCGCCAGTGGCGGCGGTATTGCGCGAGTACGTCGCTGACGCGCGCAGGCGCCACGTTCGGGCGGGTCGGCTCGCGCACGAACAGCATCAGCGCGGCGACGGGCAGGCCGAGCGCACCGACCATCGCAAACACCAGGCGCCAGCCCGCGAGCGGCGGCAGGCCGGGCAGGTCGATCGCGCCCTGCGTCGACACCCAGTGGATCGCGGCACCGCCGCCGAGGTAGGCGAGGCCGATGCCGGCCGTCACGCCGAGGCCGTAGACACCGATCGCAAGCGACAGACGCTCGCGCGGAAAGTACGAAGCGATGAGTGAGTACGCCGAAGGCGAGAGTGTTCCTTCACCGACGCCGACGCCGAAGCGGTAGAGAAAAAGCTGGCCGTAGTGCCGCGCAGTGCCGGAGAGCGTGGTCATCAGGCACCACAGCGTGATACCCGCCGTCACGATCCATTTCCGGCTCGTGCGGTCAGCGAGGCGCGCGAGCGCAAGACCCGCCACACAGTAAAAGAGCGCGAACGCGAAGCCTTGCAGGAGGCTCACTTGCGTGTCGGTGAGGCCGAGGTCCGCCTTGATCGGTGTCACGAGGAGCGACAGGATCAGGCGGTCAATGAATGAGACGGTGTTGGCGAGCGCGAGCACGGCTACGACGTACCATGCATGAGTAGAAATACGCATAGATTATTATGGTATCTTATTGAAATAACTTGAAAAAAACGCCTGAATTTCCGCGACGACCGAGAGCGCGATGGTCGAAGGCGTGTGCGCCCCGATATCAAGTCCGACCGGTGCGCGAAGGCGCGAGTGCAGGTCTTGCGCGAGCGCGCCCAGATCGGCGAGCAGGCGCTCGCGTCGGGGTTGCGGCCCGAGGAGGCCCACGTACGGAACGGCGGTGGGTGCGAGCATCGCGAGATAGTTGCGATCGGCGTCGAGGTGGTGACTCATGACGACCGCTGCATCGAAGCGCGCGAGATCACAGTGCATGGGCAGGTCGGCCGCTGCGCATCCGATCACGCGGGTGCCGGACGGGAATCGATCGACGATCGAATACGCCGGCCGGTGATCGGCGACCGTGAGGCGCCAGCCGAGAAAGCGGACAAGTTCCGCAACCGGCAGCGCGTCGGGGCCGGCGCCGAGCAGCAGCACGTGCGGCGGCGGCGCCACGCGCACGATGAAGAGTGCGGGATCGTCGGCGGGGCGCAGCACCACTGTGCCTAGCGGTCGCCCGGCGTTGGTTGCTGAGGCGACGACTCCGAAGGAGCAGGCCTCGCCGGCGGCGATCGCCTGGTGAAGCGCTTCGAGGGGCTGCCAATGTTCCGCCGGCCCGACCCGTGAGAGGAGCACGTCCATCGCGCCTTCGCAGCCGCTGCCGAGCCCCCACAGGGCATCGTCCGGGCCGCGCATGTGGTAGCTCACCACCGTGGCGTTGCCGGATTCGATGACGCGCACGGCGTGCTCGCGCAGGTCACCTTCGAGGCAGCCACCCGAGAGGAGGCCCGCGTAATGGCCGTCACGCGCGATCAACATCCATGCGCCGGGCTTGCGGTAGGTGGAACCCGCAGTGCGCAGCACGACGGCGAGCGCCAGCGGCGCCGCTGCCGCGCGCGAGCTGGCGTAGAACGGCAGGAGTCGATGCAGTTCGTGATCCACGTGCGAATCATTATGCTAGGCTGCCGGGGTTTTTGCCCTCCCTTCGAGAGAGTTGTCATGACCGGTTCCGATCGGGCCGCCTGGCGCGTCCACAAGTTCGGCGGATCGAGTGTTGCCGATGCGGCGTGCTTCGAACGCGTCGCGAAAATCCTGGAAGCCGCGCCCGAGGAACGCCTCGGCGTCGTGCTCTCCGCGTGCCGCGGCGTCACCGACGCCCTCTACCAGCTGGTGCAGCTCGCCGAGAGGCAGCAGGACGGCGTGCGGCGCGAACTCGATGCGTTGCGCGAACGGCATGCCGCGATTGCGCACGCCGTGCTCGACGCCGGCGGCGCGAACCGCTGGCTTGCGGCCTTCGACCGCGATTGCCACGACCTCGAGGGCATCCTCAATACAGTGCGCCTGACGCGTTCGGCCTCCGGTGCGGTGCGCGACCTGATCGTCGGCTTCGGCGAGCTGTGGTCGACGCGGCTGTTTCGGGATTTCCTCGCGCATCGCGGCCTGCGTCGCGGTGCCGTCGACTGGGTCGATGCGCGGGAGGTGCTGATCGTCGAATGGGGCGCGCTCGGGCCCGCGGTGCAATGGGACGAGTCGAAGGCGAAGCTCGCCGCGCTCGCCGCGCGCGCAGGGCCTCGCACGCTGGTCATCACCGGCTTCATCGCTTCCGACCGGCACGGTGTGCAGACGACGCTCGGCCGCAACGGCAGTGATTTCTCCGCTTCGATATTCGGCTCGTTGCTCGATGCCGCAGCGATCGTGATCTGGACGGACGTCGACGGCGTGCTGTCGGCCGATCCACGGCGTGTCCCCGATGCGCGCGTCATCGATGCGCTGTCGTACAGCGAGGCGATGGAACTCGCGTATTTCGGCGCCAAGGTGATCCACCCGCAGACGATGGCACCCGCCGTCGGGCGCGGCATCCCGATCTGGATCCGCAACACGTTCGCGCCCGACAAGGCGGGCACGCTGATCTGCGCTGAACCGCGCTCGGGCATGCCGGTCAAGGGCATCACGAGCATCGAGCAGGTTGCGCTCGTCAACGTCGAGGGCGCGGGCATGATCGGCGTGCCCGGTACCGCGCATCGGCTTTTCGGCGCGCTGCGCGAAGCGAACATTTCGGTCATCGTGATCTCGCAGGGCAGCTCCGAGCATTCGATCTGCTGCGCGATCCCCGGCGTGCAGGCGGACCGGGCGGTGCGGGCGGTGCGCGAGGCGTTCGTGCGCGAGCTCACGGACGGGCAGATCCAGAGTGTCGAGGTCGACCGCGAACTCGCGATCCTCGCAGTCGTGGGTGATGGCATGGCCGGCATGCCGGGCGTGTCCGCGAAAGTGTTCAACGCGCTCGGTGCAAGTGGCGTCAACGTGCGCGCGATCGCCCAGGGCGCATCGGAGCGCAATATTTCGGTAGTCGTCGGCGGCAAGGACGCCACCCGCGCGCTGCGCGCGGTGCACGCAGGTTTCTATCTGTCGCCGCACACGCTGTCGATCGGCGTGATCGGCCCGGGCACGGTCGGGCGCGTGTTCCTCGAGCAGCTGGCGGCGCAGGCCGGGAGGCTGCGTGACCTGAAGCTCGACCTGCGCGTGCGGGGCATCCTCACCTCGAAGGCGATGTCCCTGTCGGAAACGGGGCTACCGCTCGAGCGCTGGCGCGATGCGATGCAGGCCGGATCCGCGCCCGCGGATCTCGCACGCTTCGTCGAACACGTGCACGTCGACTACCTGCCGCATTCCGTGATCATCGACTGCAGCGCGAGTGCCGACGTGGCCGCGCGCTACCGGGAGTGGCTTGCGGCCGGCATCCATATCGTGACGCCGAACAAGAAGGCGAACAGCGGCGATCTTGCGTACTACCGGGAGCTCCAGGCGATCCGCCGCGTGACCGGCGCGCACTACCTCTATGAAACGACCGTCGGAGCCGGTCTGCCGGTGGTGCAGACGCTGCGCGATCTGCGCGACACCGGCGACGAGGTGCGCAGTATCGAAGGCATTTTCTCGGGCACGCTCGCCTACCTCTTCAACATGTACGACGGCAGCGTGCCGTTCTCGCGGATCGTCGCCGACGCGAAACAGCGCGGCTACACGGAGCCGGACCCCCGCGACGACCTGTCCGGCACGGATGTCGCGCGCAAGCTGATCATTCTCGGCCGCGAAATGGGTCTCGGGCTCGAAATGCGCGACGTGAAAGTCGAGAGCCTCGTGCCCGCGGGCCTCGAGCGCGGCACGATCGATGAGTTCATGCAGCGGCTGGCGGCTTCGGATGCGGCGATGCAGGCGCGCTTCGAGGCCGCGAAGTCGCGGGGCAAGGTGTTGCGCTACGTGGGGCGCCTCACGGCGCAAGGCGAGGCGACGGTCGGGATCATCGAGGTCGATGCGCACCACGCGTTTGCGAATATTGCGCTCACCGACAACATCGTGCGCTTCGCGACCGCGCGCTACAGCGCGAACCCGTTGATCGTGCAAGGGCCAGGCGCGGGGCCCGAGGTCACCGCCGGCGGTGTCTTCGCTGACCTGCTGCGCCTCTCGGCTTATCTCGGGGCGCGGCTGTGACGAGAAGCGAGGCCACTGCATTCGCGCCCGCATCGGTGGGCAATGTCGCAATCGGTTTCGACATCCTCGGCTTCAGTGTCGACGCGCTCGGCGATCGGGTCACCGTGCGTCGCGTCGCGGAGCCCGCCGTCACGATCCGGGCGATCACCGGCGTGGTCGACGACCTGCCGCTCGATCCGACGCGCAACACGGCGGGCCGCGCGCTGCTCGCCCTGCACGAGGAGCTCGCGCCCGGCTTCGGGTTCGAGATGTCGATCGAGAAGGGCATTCCGCTCGGCTCGGGCCTCGGCGGCTCGGCGGCATCGGCAGTCGGCGCGGTCGTTGCGGCGAATGCGCTGCTCGATGCGCCACGATCACCGCTCGAACTGCTGAAGTTCGCGATGCAGGGCGAAGCGGTGGCGAGCGGGTCGATGCACGTCGACAACATCGCGCCTTCGCTCTACGGCGGCCTCGTGCTCACAGTGGGCATCGACCATCCGCGCGTGAAGCAGATTCCGGTGCCGCCGGGCATCCGCGCGGTGATCGTCCATCCCCACATGTTCCTCGGCACGCGCGAGGCGCGCGCGATTCTCGCGAAGAGTGTCGGCCTCTCGGATTTCGTCTGGCAGACCGCGAACCTCGCCGGCTTCATCTCGGGCTGCTACACGAACGACCTCGACCTCATCCGCGCGTCATTCGAGGACGTCGTGATCGAGCCGCAGCGGCAGGCGCTCATCCCGGGGTTCGGAGCGGTGCGTTCCGCCGCGATGGCAGCCGGCGCGCTCGGTTGCTCGATCTCGGGCGCGGGTCCGACGATGTTCGGCTGGAGTCCGGCGGAGACCGCGGAAGCGGTGCGCAGCGCCATGGTGGCGGCGTTCCTGGCGCGCGACATCGAAACGGACCACTGGATCGTGGATATCGCCGGCCGCGGCGCCCGGATCGAGGCCACCTGATTCGCATGCAATACCGAAGTACGCGGGGCGAAAGCCCCGCCGTGTCGTTTTCCGGGGCGCTGCTCGCGGGGCTTGCACCGGATGGCGGGCTCTACGTTCCGGCCGAGTGGCCACGACTCACGCCCGCCGATTTTTCGGCGTGCGCGACGCTTGCCGAAGTTGCGCGCACGCTGATCGCGCCTTTCGCCGCAGGCGATGCGCTCGAAGACGCGATCGGGGACATCACCGCGGACGCATGCAATATCCCGGTGCCGCTCGTTCCCGTGCCTGGCGCCGGATACTCCGTGCTCGAACTCTTCCATGGTCCGACGGCGGCCTTCAAGGATTTCGGTGCGCGCTTTCTCGCGGCTTCGCTCGCGCGACTGCGACCGCCCGGAGCGCGTCCACTCGAAATCCTCGTGGCGACTTCGGGCGATACCGGCGGCGCGGTGGCCGCGGCGTTTCATCGCCGACCGGGCATACGCGTGGCGGTGCTGTATCCGAAGGGCCTCGTTTCGCCTGCCCAGGAGCAGCAGCTCACCTGCTGGGGCGGGAACGTGCAGTCGTTCTCGGTGCGCGGCAGCTTCGACGACTGCCAGCGGCTCGTGAAGGCCGCCTTCGTGGATCCCGACCTGCGCGAGCGCTTCGACCTTTCCTCGGCCAACAGCATCAACCTCGGGAGGCTGCTGCCCCAGGCGGCCTACCACGCCGCGACGGCGCTTGCGGTGTGGCGCGAGACCGGTCGGGCGCCGTCCTTCGTGATTCCAAGCGGCAATCTCGGCAACGCGCTCGCGTGCCTCTGGGCGCGGCACGTCGGGCTGCCGATCGGCGCGATCGTGCTCGCGCACAACGCGAACCGCGCCGTCCCCGACCATCTGTCAGGCAAACCTTGGCAACCGCGCCGGAGTATCGCTACGCTCGCCTCTGCGATGGATGTCGGTGATCCGAGCAACATGGAGAGATTGCAGGCGCTCTATCCGGCGTTCCCGGCGCTGCAGGCGGCCGTCACCGCGGAAGTGGTCGATGACGGCGCGATCCGCCGGCGCATTGCCGCGGACCATGCCGCGTACGGGTCGATCTGGTGTCCGCACACGGCGACCGCCGCCGAAGTGATGGCGCGCATGCCCGCCGCGCGCAAGGCGCAGGGCCCGTGGGTCATTGTGGCGACCGCGCATCCCGCCAAATTCCGCGAGATCGTCGAGCCGTTGATCGGGCGCGCGGTGCCGGTGCCCGAATCACTCGCGCGACTGCATGAACTCCCGAGCGCGAGCCAGCCGCTCGAACCACGCCTCGAAGCTCTGCGAGCCGCGTTGTGACGCGGCTGCCTCCGATGCCCGTCCTCGTCGGGCTCGTCCTGGGTGGCGTCGTGGTCGGCCTGCTCACGTCGTGGGCATGGCGCTGGTGGCGGCTGCGCCGCGCGCGGCGCCGCCTCGTGCAGGCGATTGCCTCGACGGGATTCGATCATCTCGAAGACGTACTCGTGCCGGATGGCAACGACGGCACCTACCACATCGACTTCCTGGTGCTGACCTCACGCGGCATTCTCGTCGTCGACCTGCGCGACGTCAGCGGAAATATCTTCGGTGGCGATCAGATGACCGACTGGACGGTGATGGACGGCCCGTCGCGCCACACGTTCGCGAATCCCCAGGGCGCGCTGTACGACCGGATCGCCGCCGTCAAGGCGCTCTGCGGTGAAGTGCCGGTCGAAGGGCGCATCGTGTTCACGCGCCGTGCACGCTTCCCGAAGGGCCTGCCGAAATGGACTGTACCGGTCGAAGCCTTGCGCGCGGATTTTCCGGCCGCGGATCGCGGCATCTTCGAGTCGGCGCTGGCCCATTACCGCGGGGGCTGGTCATCGGTGCGGTCGGCGACCTCGCCAAGCCCGCTCGGCAAGCCGCGGCCGATCTAGGCGATCGCGCACTCTTCGGGCACTCCGAAAAGCTCGCGTGCCGCGCGCGTCGTGTGCGCCGCGAGTTCCGCCAGCGACTCGCCGCGCGCCTTCGCGACGACCTCCGCCACATGCGGCAGGAACATCGGCTCGTTGCGCCGTGACGCGGGCCTCGGCGTGAGGTCGCGCGGCAACAGGTAGGGCGCATCCGTTTCGAGCAACAGGCGGCCGGGCGGAATCGCACGCATCAGCGGCAGGAGATGACGGCCGCGCCGCTCGTCGCAGATCCATCCCGTCAAGCCGATCGCGAGATCGAGTTCGAGGTAACACTCGAGTTCGGCGCGGCCCGCGGTAAAGCAATGCGCCACGCCGCCTGCGAGGGCGCGGCGATGTTCGCGCAGGATCGCGGCAAAATCGTCGTGGGCGTCGCGCTGGTGCAGGAAAACCGGCTTGCCGACACGAGCCGCGAGTTCGAGTTGCCGCGCGAATGCGCGTCGCTGGGCCTCGCGCGGTGAGTAGTCTCGGAAATAGTCGAGGCCACATTCACCCACGGCCCGCACCTGCGGCGCGAGCGCGAGCTCCGCGAGCCGCTTGACCGCGGCATCGTCGAGATCGTGCGCGTGGTGCGGGTGCACGCCCGCCGTGGCAAAGAGGCGACCGTGGTGCGCGCGCGCAAGCTCGATGGCGTCGGCGCTGCCTTCGACGCTCGCGCCGGTGACGAGCATCTGCACGACACCGGCCGCGCGCGCGCGCGCGATCACAGCATCGCGGTCGGCGTCGAAACTGTCGTGGGTGAGGTTCGCACCGATATCGAACAGGTGCGGAGGGGCTGTGTTAACGTTCACGGTAGCCCGCACATTCTAGCCTCTGCCCCCATGAGCCGCCGCGCATTCCCGTTCTTGTTTGCCGTGTTCGCCGCCCATTTTGCCGCTGCGGCGGATTGGAGCGATGTCGAGGGTCGCATCCAGTACGCCTGGTACACCGAAGATGTCCGCGCGCTGCGCGGCGTACTGGCGTCGCTCGGCGACGGCGACGGCAGCGATGCGCTGCAGGGGTACTACCGCGGTTTCGGCGAGTACCGGGTCGCGCTGCTGAGTCTCGTCCGCGACAAGGAAGCCGCAGGATCTGCGGCGGAGGCCTGCATCGAGCACCTCGGGGCGGCGAACGAGGCGCGCAAGGACTTCGCCGATGCACTTGCGTTGCAGGCCGCCTGCCAGGCGCTGCTCGCCTCGCTCAAGGTCTGGAAGGCGCCGCTCCTTGCTCCGCGCAGCCAGTCCCGGTTCGATCGCGCGCTGAAGCTCGCGCCGCGCAATCCTCGCGTGCTGCTGCTCGAGGCGCTGGCGGACAGCGATCGCGAGCGCGCGTTCGCGCGGGTGCAGCAGGCGGTGGCGGCCTTCGAGGCCGAGCGGCAGGCCGTCGCGCCGACACCGGCCTGGGGCGCGCCGGAGGCGTATGCACAATTTGCGCGCAACCAGCTCGATCGCGGCGACGTGGTCGCTGCGCGCGGCGCACTCGAGCGGGCGTTGCTGCTCGCACCTGATTTCGCGGCGGCCAAGCGCCTGATGGCCGCCATCACGACGGGCTAGCGGTGAGCCAACCGGGCACCCGCATCACAGCGCCCTGAGCGCGCCACAGAGCGCCGCAATCCGGGCAGGGTCGTGGTCCCAGGAGGCGACGAAGCGCGCTTCGCCTGAACCCTGCGCCCCCCAGTCGTAGAACTCGAAACCCTGCGCACGCAGGCGCGCCTTGCCGTCCTCGCCGATGCGAGCGAAGACTTCGTTCGCCTCGACCGGTTCGAACAGCGCCGTGCCACAGGCCGCCCCGATCAACCGCGCGCCGTCGTTGGCGCGCGAAGCATTGCGATGCCACACATCACCCGACACGTAGGCGAGGAGCTGGGCCGACGCGTAGCGGGATTTCGACAGCAGGTGGCCGGCGCGCTTGCGACGCAGTTCGAAATCGCGCACGAGATCCGCGCGAAAGAACACGACGGCCTCGGCGGCGAGCCCGCCGTTCTTGGTTGCGCCGAAGGAGAGCACGTCGATTCCGGCCTGCCAGGTGATCGCCGCCGGACTGCAGCCGAGCGTGACGAGCGCATTGGCGATGCGCGCGCCGTCCATGTGCATGAGCAGCTTGCGTGCATGCGCGAGCGTGGAGACCGCTTCGATTTCGCAAGGGTGATAGACCCGGCCGAGTTCGGTTGCCTGCGTGATCGACACGGCGGTCGGCTGCACGGTGTGCACCGACGGCGGCATCGCGTCGAGCGCGCGCTCGAGCGTGGCGGCGTCGATCTTCGCGCCGGCTCCGTCGAGCGGCACGAGCCGCAGGCCGCCACTGAAGAACTCGGGGGCGCCGCATTCGTCGCGCACGATGTGCGCTTCGTGGTGCGCGTAAACCGCGCCATACGGCGGCACGAGCGTCGCGAGCGCCAGCGCGTTGGCGGCGGTGCCCGTGGTGACCGGAAAGACGGAGACGGACGTTGCAAAGAAACGCCCGAACGCATCGTCGAGCGACTGCGTCCAGTGGTCGTCGCCGTAGCCGCGTGTCGCGGCGTCGTTCGCCTCGGCGAGGGCGGCCATGAGTTCAGGGCACACGGTCGCATTGTTGTCACTGTAGAAACGCAAGAAACGGTCCCCGGGTCAGTCGGTGCGCCATTTGAACGACCACGCGCCGAAGGCGAGGAACACGAGCGTGGTGACTGCGAGATAGACAAGATGCGGCGCAATCGCGGTGACGCCCGCGCCGTCGAGCGTCACGGCGCGCGCGGCGTCGAGAATATGCGTCAGCGGAAAGAGCCTGGCGACGAAGCGGACCCATTCCGGCGAGCCTTCGAGCGAGAACCAGACACCCGAAAGCAGCATCATCGGCCAGGTGAGCGTGTTCAGGAGCCCGCCGACGAGTTCGTCGCTCGAGAAGCGTGCGGCGATCGTGAGCCCGAGCGCGATCAGCGACAGCGCGCCGAGTGTCGCGATTGCGAGCAACAGCGCCGGGCTGCCGGCCGAATGAAAACCGATCACGAAGCCGACGCCGACGTAGAGGATCGTCGTCACGACGAGGATCAGGCCGAGGCGCGAGAGCACCTGGGCGGTCAGGAACTCGAAGGCCGTGATCGGCGTCGCATTGAGTCGCTTCAGGAAGCCGTTCTTGCGGTAGCGGAGCACGACGTAGCCGACGCCGAAGAGGCAGCTGAACATCATGTTCATGCCGAGGATGCCCGGAAAGAGCCAATCGACGTACCGCACCGCATCGCCGCTCACGGGCTGGCGGACCGCGCCGGGATCCGCCTGCAGCAGCAGGCGCTCGGCGACATAGCCCTTCGGCGAATCGGTGTTGACCCAATAGCGCGTGCCGCCCGGTTGCGGGTCGATCAGCAGGTCGAGCTGGTGGCGCGCCACCTTGCGGGTGGCGGCCGCGAGATCGTCGATCGGAATGAAATCGACGAAGCGCTCGGACATGAACGGGTGATGCACGCTGCCGAGATCGTCGGTCAGCACCGCGATCTTGAACACGGCGCGCTCGGGTCCGCCGAACACGAAACTCATGCCGACGACGAGCGCGAGCGGCAGCAGCAGCGTGAAGATGAGCGAACCCCGGTCACGCAGGAACTCGAGGTTGCGCGCGTGCCAGAGGGCGAACAGCCGCCGGATCACGGCCGCAGCTCCTTGCCCGTGAGCTCGAGGAACAGGTCCTCGAGGTTCGGCGGGCGGATCCGCAGGTTCCTGAGCGGTACGTGCGCGCCGAGCAGCGCCTTCAAGGTGCCATCGAGGTCGTTGGTCGTGATCTCGACGCGATCCGCGCCTTCGATGACCCGTAGCGGCAGATCGCGCGCGCTCGCCGGAAAATCGTCGCGCGGCAGCTCGATCAGGACGTCGGCAAAGTGCTCGGCAAGCAGTTGCCGTGGCGCGCCGCGCGCGATGATGCGGCCGCGATCCATGATCGCGATCTCGTCGCACAGGCGTTGCGCTTCCTCCATGTAGTGCGTCGTCAGGATGATCGTGCGGCGGCGCGCCTTCACCGATTCGATCAGCTTCCAGAAATTGCGCCGCGCCTGCGGGTCGAAGCCGGTGGTCGGCTCGTCGAGAAACAGGATCGCGGGGTCGTTGACGAGTGCGACCGCGAGCAGCAGGCGCTGCTGCTGGCCCCCCGAGAGTTTGCGGTTATCACGGTCCGCGAGCTTCTGCAACGAGCACAGTTGCAGGAGCTCGTCGATGTCGTAGCCCTGCGGGTAGAGGCCCCGGAACAGGCTGAGCGTTTGCCGGACGGTGAGAAAATCCTGCAGCGCGGTCTTCTGGAAGAGGATGCCGGCCTCGCTGCGGAACTGCCTGCCGATCGGCGCGCCGCGATAGCGGACCTCGCCCGAGGAGGCGGGCAGGATGCCTTCCATCACCTCGACGGTCGTGGTCTTGCCCGCGCCATTCGGACCGAGCAGGCCGAAACAGCGGCCTTCTTCGACCTCGAAAGACACGCCGTCGACGGCGGTCACGCGCGGATACAACTTGACGAGATTGCGGACTTCGAGGATCGGCGCCACGCGCTCATGCTAGCCGATCGGCTGATATCATGGCAGCCGCAAGCCCCATGATCGACAGCCTCGCCACCCAGCTCTCGTTGTTCGACGCGCCGAATGCCGCCACGTCGCTCACTGTTCGCCACAGCCTGCGGGCGCGACGCCTGGCGGTGCGGGTGTATCCGGGCGGGCGGGCGGAAGTCGTCGTGCCGCCGCGCACTTCCGGACGCGTGGTCCGCGAGTTCGTGTTGCGCCATCGCGAGTGGATCGAGACCCGCCGTGCGCGTGCGCAACGCGAACGGCCTCCCGCAGCCGCGTTTCCGCCGCCGATGATCGAATTGGCCGCCTTTGCGGAGCGCTGGGAACTGCGGATCGTGCCCGGCCCCGGACGAACGCGCCTCGTGCAGATCGCCGCCTCGCCGGAGGGGCCGCATACGCTCGAAGCCCGGGGCCACGGCGCGACGACCGGCCTGCCGCGCCTGCTGCAGGCCTGGGTCCGGGCGCGAGCGGCCGCGCAACTGGCGCCGTGGCTCGAGACACTCGCGCGCGAGGCGGGCTTCAGCTACGGCCGCATGACGGTGCGCCGACAGCGTACGCGTTGGGGTAGCTGCTCCACTCGTGGCACGATCAGCCTGAATGCCTGCCTCGCGTTCCAGCGCCCGGCGGTCGTACGCTATCTGCTGCTCCACGAACTCGCCCACACGCGACACATGAACCACTCCACACGTTTCTGGCGCCTGGTCGCCGAGCACGAGCCGCATTGGCGCGAGCTCGATCGCGAGCTCGCCACGGGCTGGCGCCATGTGCCGGCCTGGATGTTGAACGATGGCACCTGAGACCCCCTCGGGCTGTCCGTTCGCCGCGAGCGAACGCGTCGACCTGTCCGACGAGCAGGTCCACTGGGACCTCACGGTTTCCCAGACGTACGGCGGCTATCTCGCGCTCGACAAGCTGCTCGACGCCCAGCACCCGGCGTCGCGCGAACACGACGAGCTGTTGTTCATCGTTGTCCACCAGACCTCCGAGCTCTGGATTCGCCTGCTGCTGCACGAACTTGCGGGCGTGCTCGCCTGCGTGCGCAAGGACGACCTGGACCCCTCGTTCAAGATGTTCTCGCGCATTTCGCGCATCCAGGTGCAGCTGCTCGCGGTGTGGGACGTCCTGTCGACGATGACGCCGGCGGACTACTCGTCGTTCCGCAATTCGCTCGGGCGCGCGTCGGGTTTCCAGTCGATCCAGTACCGGTTGCTCGAGTTCCAGCTCGGCAACAAGAACGCCGACTATCTCGCCGTGCACCGGCGCGACCCGCAGGCCACTGCGCAGCTCAAGCGTGCGCTCGACGCGCCGTCGCTGTACGACGAGGCGTTGCGGCTGCTGTCCCGCCGCGGCTACGGCATCCCGGAGGACTATCTCGTGCGTGATTTCACGCAGCCGTACCGGGCGAGCAAGCAGGTCGCGGGCGCCTGGCTCGGCGTCTACCACAACGCGGCGAAGGACTGGGATCTCTACGAGTTCGCCGAGTGCCTGATCGACGTGGACCACAAGTTCCAGTCGTGGCGCTTCCAGCACATGAAAACCGTGGAACGCATCATCGGCTACAAGCCCGGCACCGGCGGCACCGGCGGCGTGTCCTATCTCGCGAAGGCGCTCGAGCTCAAGTTCTTTCCGGAGCTGTGGCAGATCCGTACGTCGATGTGACCGGTGTGCGCCGACGCTGGCGATGCCATACGCGCCAGCCGAGGAGCACTGCCACGATACCGGCGTAGATCAACGGCTCGGTGACATCGCGCTTCACCTGCCAGTAGTAGTGCCACACCGCAAGGAGTGCGATCGGGTACACGAGGCGGTGGAGCTGCTGCCAACGACGGCCGAGGCGGCGCATCATGCGCTGCGTGGAAGTCGCGGCGAGCGGGATCAGCATCAGCAGCGCCGTGAATCCGATCGTGATGTAGGGTCGCTTCGCGATGTCCTTCACGATCATCGCGGCATCGAGGCTGCGATCGAGCGCGAGGTACACCGTGAAGTGCAGCAGCACGTAGAAGAACGCGAAGAGGCCCAGCATGCGGCGCAGGCGCAGCAGCTGCGGCCGGTGCGCGATGGTTGCGACCGGGGTCACCGCGAGCGTGAGGCACAACAGGTTGAGAGCGGTCTTGCCGCAAGTCAGCAGCAAGTCTTCGACCGGGTCGGTGCCGAGATCTTGACCCGCCACGCCGAACGCACCCGCGAGCATCAGCAACGCGGGAACGAGCGCGGCGCTGAAGGCGAGCGGCTTCCAGACATGACGATAGCGCTGCGTGGTGGTCATCGCGCAGGGTTCGTCTTCAGAACCAGCGCCGCAGGTCCATGCCTCGGTAGAGCGAGGCGACCTCCGCCGCATAGCCGTTGAAAGGCAGGGTGGGCTGGGTCGCCTTGAACAGGCTCGCGCCGATGCGCCGCTCGCTGGCCTGGCTCCAGCGCGGATGATCGACCGCGGGGTTCACGTTCGCGTAGAAACCGTATTCGTCGGGCGCGGCGAGGTTCCACGAGGTGGGCGGTTGCTTCTCGGTGAAGCGGATCGCAACGATCGACTTGATGCCCTTGAAGCCATATTTCCAGGGCACGACGAGGCGCAGCGGCGCCCCGTTCTGGTTCGGCAGCACGCGGCCGTAGAGACCGACCACGGCGAGCGTCAGCGGGTGCATCGCTTCATCGATTCGCAGCCCCTCGACATACGGCCACGCGAGCCAGCCGCTGCGCTGGCCGGGCATTTGCTTCGGATCGTGCAGCGTCGTGAACGCGACGTACTTCGCCTTCGACGTTGGCCTGAAGCGCTTCAGCAGGTCGCCGAGTGGAAAGCCGACCCACGGCACCACCATCGACCACCGCTCCACGCAGCGCAGGCGGTAGATGCGCTCCTCGAGGGGATGGGGCTTCAGCAGGTCCTCGA
>CADEFQ010000007.1:3273-58420 GCA_902826635.1 uncultured Pseudomonadota bacterium | reverse complement strand
CAGCGCAGGCGGTAGATGCGCTCCTCGAGGGGATGGGGCTTCAGCAGGTCCTCGAGTGTGAACGTACCCGGCGCCTCGACCTCGCCCGAAATCGCGACGCTCCATGGGCGTGTGCGCAGCGACTGTGCGCGCAGCTGTGGGTCGTCCTTGCCCGTGCCGAACTCGTAGAAATTGTTGTACGAGGTGATGTCCTCGTAATCCGTCGGGGCGTCGTTCACGGAATAGCGTGGGTTTCGCGCAGCTGAGAGCGCGGCCGGGGCCGCGTGGGACGATGCGCCCCAGCCGGTCAGCCCGATCGCCGCCGCGCCCACGAGCAGCCGCCGACGGTCGAGGTAGACCGCTTCGGGTGTGATGCTGGAAGGTGGTTCGTTTGGTGGCAATATCAATGGGTTACGGATCCTTGCTGAGTCTGTTTCTACCGGGGCCGCCTGCTGCTCAGCCGGACCCGTCCAGCTTGGAGTGCGCGGCGGGTCGCCATGTTCCCCGCCATTTGACGCATTCGATTCCGAGCGCGACCGCTACCTCGCGCGCGGAGCGCGAACCGTTCACCAGGATACCGCGATCGGCGAGACGCAAGTGCGGCAGATCGGACGCGCTGTTGCCGTAGGCAACGAAGCTCGCACCGTCGTCCTGGGCGCGCAGATCGGCGAGGCGGCGGGCTTTTTCCTCGCCGCGCAAATTGGGTGTAGCGAGCACGCCGTCGAGGGCATCGCCCTGCCAGCGCACGCCGGTGCAGAGCGTTCGCGCAAAACCGAGCCGGCGCCCGAGCTCTGGAACGTAAAGATCGACGCTCGCGGACATGAGTACGAGTGTGTCGCCGTCACTGCGATGCCGCTCGATCGCGGCGACCGCGGGTGCAAGGAGGTCGTGGGCAATGACGCACGGCAGGTAAGTCGAATTCCAGCGATCGAGGGCGGCGCGCGATTCCCCGCCGAGCGCATGGCGAAGGAGGGCAGCCTTCAGTCGGGCGCGGTCACGGTCCACGAGGTAGGCGCACGCGGCGGGCAACACGCGCAGCAGCCGGGCGAGGCGCCACGGCCGCTGCGCGAGGAAGTGCAGCACATACGGAAAGAGCGTATCGCGACGTGTGATCGTGCCGTCGAGATCGAAGACAGCGATCACACGCGCGGTCGCGCTCATCAGGCGGCGCGGCCCGCCCCGGCGAGCTGCCGCAGGACGTACTGCAGGATCCCGCCGTGGCGGTAGTAGTCCCGCTCCTTCGGCGTATCGATGCGCACGCGCGCATCGAAGCTGATCGCCTTGCCGCCTTCGGCAGGCGTGGCGACGACCTTGACGGTCTTCGCGCCCGGGTCGGCGACGCCCGTGATATCGATCACTTCGCGACCCGTGAGGCCGAGGCTCTGCGCGGTCTGCCCGGCCGGGAACTGCAGCGGCAGCACGCCCATGCCGATCAGGTTCGAACGGTGGATGCGCTCGTAGCTTTCGGCGATGACCGCCTTCACGCCGAGGAGCATCGTGCCCTTCGCCGCCCAGTCGCGCGAGGAGCCGGAGCCGTACTCCTTTCCGCAGAGCACGACGAGCGGAGTGCCGTCCGCCTTGTAGCGCATCGCGGCGTCGAAAATGCTCATCTGCTCGCCGCTCGGCAGGTGCACCGACACGCCGCCCTCGGTGCCCGGGACGAGGAGGTTGCGCAGGCGGATGTTGGCGAAGGTGCCGCGCATCATCACTTCGTGGTTGCCACGGCGCGAGCCGTAGGAATTGAAGTCCGAAGGCTGCACGCCTTCGCCCATCAGGTACCGCGCCGCCGGGCTCGACTTCGAGATGTTGCCGGCGGGCGAGATGTGGTCGGTGGTTACGGAGTCGCCGAGCAGCGCGAGGACCCGGGCGCCCTTGATGTCGCTGACCGCGCCCGGCTGCATCGTCATGCCGTCGAAGTAGGGCGGGTTCTTCACGTAGGTCGACTTCGCATCCCAGCGATAGATCTTGCCGGCCGGAATCCTGATGCTCGACCAGTTCTCGTCGCCCGCGAACACGCTTTCATAGCTTTTCCGGAACATGTTGGAATCGATCGCGGCGTGCACGGTATCGGCCACTTCGCGGTCGCTCGGCCAGATGTCCTTCAGGTAGACGGGCTTGCCGTCCCGGTCCGTGCCGAGCGCCTCGGTCGTGAGGTCGATGTCGAGCGTGCCCGCGAGCGCGTACGCGACCACGAGCGGCGGGGAGGCGAGGAAGTTCATCTTCACTTCCGGGTGGATGCGCCCCTCGAAATTGCGATTGCCCGACAGCACCGAGCACGCAACGATGTCGCCGGCAGTCACCCCGGCGGAAATCTCGGGTCGCAGCGGCCCCGAGTTGCCGATGCAGGTCGTGCAGCCGTAGCCGACGAGGTAGAAGCCGGCGAGCGCAAGGTCGTCGAGCAGCTTCGCTTTCTCGAGGTAGTCGGTGACAACGCGTGATCCGGGCGCGAGGCTCGTCTTGACCCACGGCTTCGCTGCCAGCCCGCGCTTCGTGGCGTTGCGCGCGAGCAGGGCCGCGCCGATCATCACGTAGGGGTTCGAGGTGTTCGTGCAGCTCGTGATCGCGGCGATCACTACGGCGCCGTCCTTCAGTTCGAAGGACCGTCCATCGACCGCGACCTTCGCGCTGCCGCTCGCGGCAGATTTCTTGCTGCGCTCATCCGCCATCGGCTTGAGCGCCTTGTGGTAGGCGCCCTGGGCGGTGTGCAGCGCCACGCGATCCTGCGGGCGCTTCGGTCCCGCGAGGCTCGGTTCCACGCTGGCGAGATCGAGTTCGAGCACGTCGGTGTACTGCGCGGCGGCCTGGCCGTTCTCGCGCCACATGCCCTGAGCCCGGGCGTACGCCTCGATCAGCGCGATGTGCTCTTCGCCGCGGCCGGAGAGGCGCAGGTAGCGCACGGTCTCGGCATCGATCGGGAAGATCGCGCAGGTGCTGCCGAATTCGGGCGACATGTTGCCGATCGTCGCGCGGTCGGCGAGCGGCAGGTTCGCGAGGCCGTCGCCGAAGAATTCAACGAATTTGTCGACGACGCCTTTCTTGCGCAGCATTTCGGTCACGGTCAGCACGAGGTCGGTCGCGGTTGCGCCGGGCTTCAGGCTGCCGCTCAGGCGAAATCCGATGACCTGGGGAATGAGCATCGGGATCGGCTGGCCGAGCATCGCGGCCTCCGCTTCGATGCCGCCGACGCCCCAGCCGAGCACGCCGAGGCCGTTGATCATGGTGGTGTGCGAATCGGTGCCTACCACGGTGTCGGGATAGGCCGCGCGCCCGTTGTCGAATACCACCCGGCCGAGGTACTCGAGGTTGACCTGGTGGACGATGCCGGTGTTCGGCGGCACGACCTTGAAATTCTCGAACGCAGCCTGGCCCCAGCGCAGGAACGCATAGCGCTCGCCGTTGCGCTCGAACTCGATGCGGTTGTTTTCCTCGAGTGACTGCGCCGAGCCGTAAGCGTCGACCTGGACCGAATGGTCGATCACGAGTTCGGCGGGCGCGAGCGGATTGACCTTGTCGGGGTCGCCCCCGAGCTTCGTGATGGCCTCGCGCATCGCGGCGAGATCGACGACGCAGGGCACGCCCGTGAAGTCCTGCATGATCACGCGCGCGGGCGTGAACGAGATTTCGTGCGAGGGCGCGGCCTTCGGGTCCCAGTCGAGCACGGCTTCGATGTCCTTGCGGGTGACGTTGACGCCGTCCTCGAAGCGCAGCAGGTTCTCGAGCAGGATCTTGAGCGAGTAGGGCAGCCGCGCGACCTTGGCCTGCGGCAGCGCCTTGAACGAGAGGATTTCGTAACTGCGTGATCCCACGGCGAGCTGCGTGCGCGCCTTGAAGCTGTCGGTCATCGTGTTCTCCGCGACGGGGCGATAGGGCTCGAAATAGCCGCCAATTATAGCGGGAGCGTGCTTGTCACGCGACCGCCGTGCGCCCTGCGGACAACCGCCTCGCCGATCCCGCGATCGAGCATCGGAATCACGCGAAAGCCGTGCAGCTGCACTTCCGGCGACAGGTAATGTTCGCGGCTCTCCTCGTCGCTGCAGAGATCGGTCGACAGGTATTTCTTGTTGTCGTCGCAGAAGACCGTGGCGACCACCGCGCCCACCCCCTGCTCATGCGCGATTTCGAGCGCCCCGAGGAAATTGGCGCCCGAGCTGATGCCCACGGCGATGCCGAGTTCGCTGGCGAGGCGCTGCGCCATGCAGATCGCGTCGCCGTCCCACACGTCGACGATGCGGTCGAGTTCCCCGAGCCGCACGATCGAAGGGATGAATTCGTCGCTGATGCCCTGGATGCGGTGGCGCCCGACCTTGCTGCCGGTGCGCAGCGTCGGCGAATTGGCCGGTTCGAGCGGGTGCACGGTCGCACCGGGAACGCGCTCGCGCAGCAGCCGTCCGACTCCCATCACGGTGCCACCCGTACCGACGCCCGCGACAAACGCGGTGGGCGGGCGTTCGAGTTGCGCGAGGAGCTCGGGGCCGGTCGTGTCGTAGTGGGCCTCAACGTTCGCATCGCTGTCGAACTGGCGTGGCCGAAACACGTTCGGGACTGCGGCGGCATGTCGGTCGGCCATGCGGATGCTGCCGAGGAAGCCGCCTTGCTCGTGTGATACCGGTATGACCGTTGCGCCGAGGCTCCGGATCACGAGTACGCGCTCGCGGCTCATCCAGTCGGGCATGTAAATGCGTACACGGTGGCCCAGCGCCCGGCCCAACGCCGCAAACGCGATGCCGGTGTTGCCGCTCGTCGCCTCGGCAATCTCGTCGCCGGGCTCGATCGTTTCATCCAGGTAGGCGCGTTCGAGGATATGCAGCGCCATCCGGTCCTTGATGCTGCCCGTGAAGTTGAGCGCCTCGTGCTTGGCGTAGATGCGATGGCGCCGGCCGCGGAATTCGCAGTCGATCTCGATGAGCGGCGTGCGCCCGGTGAGGGATTTGAGTTCGGCAAGGCGCGGGGGCAGGGCTCTCGATGCGGGCATGGTCCTACGCTGTGGTGACCGTGGGCGAAGGCGCGTCGGCCGCCGCGGCGGCTTCGGTGTCTTCGATCACCCCGCCACCGAGGCAACGCGTGCCCTCGTAGAGGACAGCGTACTGGCCGGGCGTCACCGCGCGCTGATCCAGGTCAAATTCGAGGTGGATGCACTCGTTCGCGAGCATCGTGACCGCGACGGGCTGGTCGGACTGGCGGTAGCGCACCTTGGCCGCCGCGCGAAAGGCGGCCGCGGGCGGAGGCGCGAGCCAATGCATGCGACCGGTGCGAAGCGCCGCCGATTTGAGGAGCGGATGGTCGTGGCCCTGGACGACGATCAAGGCATTGCGCGCGCGATCCTTGCGCGCGACATACCACGCGCCTTCCGCATGACCGGACTGCCCGCCGATTTCGAGGCCGCCCCGCTGGCCCAGCGTGTAAAAGGCGAGGCCGCGATGCGTGCCGAGACGCGCGCCACCCGGGGTCTCCAGCGGACCGGGCGTGTCCGCCACGAAGCGCGACAGGAATTCGCGAAACGGCCGCTCACCGATGAAGCAGATGCCGGTGCTGTCGGGCTTGTCGTACACCGGCAGTCCCGCGCTGCGCGCGCGCGCACGCACGTCATCCTTGGCGAGATCCCCGACCGGAAACACGATCGAGTCGAGCACCTCGCGTTCGATCGCGTGCAGGAAATACGACTGGTCGCGCGCCGGATCCGCGCCCTTGTGCAACTCCGTGCCGCTCGCGCCGGCGCGCAGTTGCGCGTAGTGCCCGGTCGCGAAGCGTCCGGCGCCGAGGCGGCGCGCGTGCGCGAGGCACGTGCCGAACTTGATCTCGCGATTGCAGAGCACGTCGGGATTCGGCGTGCGGCCGGCCTCGTATTCGGCAAGGAAGGCCGCGAACACCCGGTCGCGATACTCGCGCGAGAAATCGACACGATGCAGCGGGATCGACAGCACTTCCGCCACCGCGCGGGCGTCCTGGAAGTCCTGGGCGGCGGTGCAATAGCCGTCGTCGTCGTCCCAGTTCGCCATGAAGAGCCCGTGCACCTCATGGCCGCGCTCGATGAGGCGCAATGCCGCGACCGCGGAGTCGACGCCGCCCGAAAGCCCCACCACGATACGGGAAGTGTCCTTGGCCACGCGCCCATTGTACGGGCCGCGTTGCGCCGGCGCGCTCAGCCGACCCTGACGGCGCGCATGTGCACCGCGGTGTGCAAGTCGAGGTGGGCAACGGAGTCGAGCGGCAGGCGCCGGCCGGTGAGGTAGTCGTCGATGCAGCGAAGCACGAGCGGGCTGCGCAGGCGCGAGTGCTCCTCTTCCAGCTCTTTGCGGGTCATCCAGTGTGTGCCGACGATACCGCGATCGAGCGTCGCGTGGGGGTCGTGGCCGCAAACCTCACCGGTGAATGCGATCCGCAGCGACGAACGGCCGGTACGGGCGTTGCGCCACAAATAGATGCCGAGGAGGTGCGCGGGCGCGAAACACCAGGCCGACTCCTCGCGCGTTTCGCGCACCACGGCTTCAAACAGTGTTTCACGATCCTCGACATGCCCGGCGGGCTGGTTCAGCACGAGCCGACCGCGAATGCGCTCCTCGACGACGAGGAAGCGGCCTTCGCGCTCGACGATCGCGGCGACCGTGACTTCGGGACGAGCGGGCATGGAGGGAGGATACGCGGGGGCGCGTCAGCGACGCGCCACGCGATACCCGTAGTCGGGCGCGTGGGAAATCCACTGCGCGTCGAAGTCGGCGAGATGCATGCGCGCGACCGGCGCATTGTCGAGGTCGGCAATGCCGTCCCATTGCGTGGCATTGGCGCGGTAGAGGATCGCGCGGTCGTCCGCGATGATGTACCCGGGGTGCGGCTTGGGCGCGTCCTCACCGAGCGCACGGATGTCGATGTAGCTCGTGAGCCGGCGGCTCATCGCGACGAACCGGTGCACGTCCCGGATCATGCGGCTGCCGTCGCCCAGGAGGACACGGACTTTCGCGAAGCTGCGCGCGAGCACGAAGCGCTTCACGATGTCGAGGAACGCGGTCTGATCGTAGAGGTCCGGCTCGAGGTTCGGCGTGTAGATCGACATCAGGCGCTGCGCGCTGCCCGCGACGAGGAGCGTTGCCGCCAGGGTTTCCTGCAGCGTCGTGACGACATTGACCTGCGCCGGCGCCTCGAGCGGCGGCAAGTCGAGACGCGGCGCGGGCGTCTGCGACAGCAGGCTCAGCTCGAACTCCCCGGTACCACTCACGTCAAGATTTCCGCAGCCTCTGCGCCGGATGGCGTTTGGCGGCGATTCTCCGGCAGTCCGTTGCCCCCGGCCTGTCGATGCGGTCACGCTTTGCCCCGGCTTGACATAGGCCGGTGCGTCAAAACGTGCCACAGGTCTCAGTTCGAAGCGGGGCTTTCGGCCGCGAGGCGGGCCGCGAGGCCGGTGTAATCGGCCGGAGTGAGGCCTTTCAGGCGTTCGCGGGCCGCGTCCGGCAGCGGCAGTCGGTCGACCAGTTCGCGCAGCGTCGCGGCGTCGATCGGGCGCCCGCGGGTAAACTCCTTCAGGAGTTCGTAGCCGTTCGGCACGCCGTGCGCACGCAACACGGTCTGCACCGCTTCCGCGAGCACTTCCCACGCGCCGTCGAGGTCCGCCGCCATGCGCGCGGGGTTCGCCTCCACCTTGCCGAGCCCGCGCCCGAGCGATTGCCACGCGATCAGCGTGTGGGCGAGGGCCACGCCAAGGTTGCGCAGCACGGTCGAATCGGTGAGGTCGCGCTGCCAGCGCGAGACCGGCAGCTTCTCGGCAAAGTGGCGCAGCAGCGCGTTTGCGATGCCGAGGTTGCCCTCGGCGTTCTCGAAATCGATCGGGTTCACCTTGTGCGGCATCGTCGAGGAGCCGACCTCGCCGGCGACGGGCCGCTGTCGCAGGTAGCCGAGCGAAATATAGCCCCACGCGTCGCGACAGAAATCGAGCACGATCACATTCGTCGCGGCGACGGCGTCGCAGTATTCGCCGATCCAGTCGTGCGGCTCGATCTGCGTGGTGTAGGCGTTGAATCCGAGGCCGAGCGACGCGACGAAGCGGGCGCCGAGCGCCGGCCAGTCGAGGTCTGCAAACGCCGCGACGTGCGCGTTGTAGTTGCCGACCGCGCCGTTCCATTTGCCGAGCGCGGTCACGGCGCCGAGTCGGTCGCGGGCGCGTCCGAGACGCGCGACGACATTCGCGAGTTCCTTGCCGAGTGTCGTCGGGCTCGCGGTCTGGCCGTGGGTACGCGCGATCATCGGCAGCGCCGCGTACTGCGACGCGAGCGTGCCCAGGGTCGCGATGCGCGCGTCGAGCGCGCCGGTGAGGACGGCGCGCGCGGCCACGAGCAGGCGCGCGTAAGCGACGTTGTTGATGTCCTCGGAGGTGCAGCCGAAATGCACGAGTTCGAGTTGCGCCGCCGTGGCGCCGGCGCCGGCGAGCGCTTCGCGCACGTAATACTCGACGGCCTTCACGTCGTGATTGATGCGCGCCTCGATCTGCTTGACGGCGACGGCGGCCCCGTCTTCGGGTTCCGCGGCGAGCGCGGCGGCTCGCGCCATGACGGCCGTCGAGGGCGCGAGCCTGCGGAACGCGGGAACTTCGGCCACGAGAAAACGGAACCATTCCGCCTCGATTCGGATGCGTTCGCGGATGAGGCCCTGTTCGGAAAGGATCGGGCGGAGCGGATCGGCAGCGCTGCGGTAACGGCCGTCTACCGGTGACAGGGCGTCGATCGTGCCTGGGGTCATGCGAGCGGGTCACCGGGAATGATAGGATCGCAATCATAACGCATGCGGTCGTCCCGGCCGCTGCGCGCCAACGGTCGGCGCAGTTCCGGAGTATCCGATGCCTGTTTCTTTTCGTACCGAGCACGACAGCATGGGTGAGCTGCAGGTGCCGCTCGAGGCCCTTTGGGGCGCGCAGACCCAGCGCGCCGTGCAGAATTTTCCCGTGAGCGGACTCACGATGCCGCGCGAATTCCTGCGCGCCGTTGGCCTGGTCAAAAGCGCCGCGGCGACCGCGAACTGCGAACTCGGCCTGTTGCCCGAGGGCGTTGCCCGCGCCATCGAGGCGGCGGCCGCCGAAGTCGTCGCCGGCCGGCACGACACGCAGTTTCCGATCGATGTGTTCCAGACGGGCTCCGGTACGAGCACCAACATGAACGCGAATGAGGTGATCGCGCACCTCGCGAGTCGCGCGTCCGGAATTGCCGTGCATCCGAACGATCACGTCAACATGAGCCAGAGCAGCAACGACGTGATCCCGACCGCGATCCACGTGAGCGCCGCGCTGTCGGTCAGCGAGGGGCTCGTGCCGGCGCTGGCGCACCTCGCGAACGTGCTCGCCGCCAAGGAGCGCGAGATCGGCGCGATCGTCAAGACCGGTCGGACTCACCTGATGGACGCGATGCCGGTGACGCTCGGCCAGGAACTGTCCGGCTGGCGCGCCCAGGTGGAAAATGGTCGGGCGCGTCTCACCGCGACCCTTCCACGCCTGCACGCACTTGCGCAAGGCGGCACCGCGGTCGGTACCGGCATCAACGCCCATCCCGGGTTCGCCGCACGCTTCTGCACCGTGCTCGCCACACTCACGGGGCTGCCGTTCGTCCCGAGCCCGAATTACTTCGAATCACTGTCGTCGCAGGACGCGGCCGTCGAACTGTCGGGGCAGATGAAGGTCGTCGCCGTGAGCCTGATGAAAATCGCGAACGACCTGCGCTGGATGAACAGCGGGCCGCTCGCGGGTCTCGGCGAGATCGCGCTACCGGCCCTGCAGCCGGGCAGCAGCATCATGCCGGGCAAGGTGAACCCGGTGATCCCGGAAGCGACGGCGATGGTCGCCGCGCAGGTGATCGGCAACGACACGACGATCACGGTGGCCGGGCAGTCGGGCAATTTCCAGCTGAACGTGATGCTGCCGGTGATCGCGCACAACCTGCTCGAGAGTGCGCGCCTGCTGGCGAGCGTCTCGCGGCTGCTCGCCGATTCGGCGATTGCCGGCTTCACGGTGAACACGGGGCGGCTGGCGGAAGCCCTCGATCGCAATCCGATCCTCGTGACCGCGCTCAATCCGGTGATCGGCTACGAGAAGGGTGCTGCGATCGCGAAGAAGGCCTACGCCCTCGGCAAACCGATCCTCGAAGTCGCGGCCGGGATGACCGACCTCTCGCGCGCCGAGCTCGCAACGTTGCTCGATCCCGCCGAACTCGCCAAGGGTGGCATCAAGGGCGGCACGAGCGGCGGCGGCTGAAGCGCCGGCAGCGCATGGCACCCGGGCAGGTCGTCCGAAACGACGCGCCGAACTGGCGCGAACGCATCGTGACGTGCCTCGCCGGAACCGCGCCATCGACGACTCCCGCGCAATGGCGCCTTGCCGGCATGGCGCCGGAAATAGGTGAACGCTATCGGTCGCATTTTCCGGCGCACCCGGTGCCGGCGGCGGTGCTGGTGCCGCTCATTGATCACCCGACGGGCCTCACGGTGCTGCTGACCCAGCGCGCCGAGCAACTGCGCAAACATGGCGGGCAGATCAGTTTCCCGGGTGGCCGCATCGAAACCGGCGATCAGGGCCCGCTGGCGGCCGCGCTGCGTGAGACGCACGAAGAGATCGGCCTCGACGCGGGGCGCGTGCATGTCGTCGGCTATCTGCCGGATCACCTGATCGGGACCGGCTTTCGCGTTACGCCGGTGGTCGCACTGGTCGACCCGGGGTTTTCGCTGCGGCTCGATGCGGGTGAGGTGCGCGACACTTTCGAGGTGCCGCTCGCGCACGTGTTCGATGCGCACAATCACCGCGCGAGGATGCGACGCTTCGGCGACGAGGAGGTCGAGCTGTATGACATCCCGTTCGGTGAGCGCCACATCTGGGGCGCCACGGCCGGCATGCTGATGACCTTCTACGGGCTCGTCATGGGCAAAGCGTCATGAGCCCGGCCGACGACGGCGCGCTTGCCCGGCTCGTCGCCATCATGGCGCGCCTGCGCGCGCCCGAGGGCGGCTGCCCATGGGACCGGGAACAGACCTTCGCGACGATCGCGCCCTACACGATCGAAGAAGCGTATGAAGTGGCCGATGCGATCGAGGACGGCGATCCGGCTCGACTGCGCGCCGAACTGGGCGATCTGCTCTTTCAGGTCGTCTTCCATGCGCGGCTTGCCGAGGAACAAGGCTGGTTCGCATTCGACGACGTCGCGGCGGCGATCGCGGACAAGCTCACGGCGCGGCACCCGCACGTGTTCGCGGATGCGAAGTACGCCGACGCTGCGGAACAGACCGCGGCGTGGGAAGCCATGAAGGCGCAGGAACGCCACAGTGCAGGCGATCGGGGCACGCTCGCCGACGTGCCACTCGCGCTGCCGGCGCTCGCGCGCGCCGGCAAACTCGGCCGTCGTGCGTCCCGCGTGGGCTTCGACTGGCCGGATGCGGCGGGCACGCGTGCGAAGGTACAGGAGGAACTCGCGGAGATGGATGCCGCGGTGCGCGAGGAGTCCACCGAGCGCCAGGCCGAAGAACTCGGCGACCTGCTCTTTGCGATCGCGAACTGGGCGCGCCATCTGCAGATCGATCCGGAAAACGCGTTGCGCGCCGCAAACAGCAAGTTCGGGATTCGCTTTCGCCACATGGAGGCGCTCGCGGCCGCTGACGGGCGCGAGCTTGTCGACCTCGACGCCGCGGCCTGGGATCGGCTCTGGAACGCCGCCAAGACCGCGTCACGGCCCGGCTGATATTCTTCAGGCGAGGTTCAGTTGCACAGTCCTATGCTCCCGGGCGTTGTGAAGCAGATTGCCACCCTGATCGCCGTTGCCATGTTGCTGGAGGGAAGCCTGGCGATGCCCGTGGCGTTCGCCGACCCGCCGCCGTGGGCGCACCGGGACGGCAGGAAGGACGTAGAGCGCGCGCCGCGCGCCGACGGCCTTTCGCTCGATGAAGCCGTCAACCGTGCCGAGCGCAAATACCGGGCCCGGGTGATCCGCGCCGAAACCCGCGAAGCGAACGGGCGCCGTGTGCACCAGCTGCGGTTGCTTTCCGACGACGGCCGCGTGTGGAATGTCCGGATCGACGCCGCCACCGGCGCGGAGCTCTGACCCCATGCGCATCCTGGTCGTCGAAGATGAAGCGGCGCTGCGCGATGCGCTCAAGCGCGACCTGACCGCTGCCGGATTCACCGTTGATCTCGCTGCGGACGGCGAGGAAGGGCTCTATTCCGGGCGCGAGTACCCGGTCGATCTCGCGATCGTCGATCTCGGCCTGCCGAAGCTGCCCGGGCTCGATCTGATCCGGACGCTGCGGGCGGAGCGCAAGGCGTTCCCGATCCTGGTGCTGACGGCGCGGGATCGCTGGCAGGACAAGGTCGCGGGCCTCGACGCGGGCGCCGACGACTACGTCGCCAAGCCGTTCCGGTTCGAGGAAGTGCTGGCGCGCGTGCAGGCGCTGTTGCGCCGCGCAGGCGGCTGGGCGAGCCCGGTGCTTGCGTGTGGCCCGGTCGTACTCGACCTGCGTTCGCAGACCGTGGCGGTCGGCGGCGAGGCCGTTGACCTGACCACGTTCGAGTATCGCCTCCTCGAGCACCTGATGATGCGAGCGGGGGATGTCATCTCGAAGGGCGAGCTCACCGAGCGGCTCTACGAACAGGACTTCGAGCGCGACAGCAACACGATCGAGGTGTTCATGGGGCGCCTGCGCAGGAAGATCGATCCCGACGACACGCTGCGGCCGATCGAGACCCTGCGCGGCCGAGGCTACCGTTTCTCGCTGCCGCGCGATCCGCGCTGATTGCCCGCATCATGCCCTCGCTGCGACGGCGGCTGATTGCTTCGGTATCGGTTTCCCTCGTGCTGTTCTTCGGCGTCACGATCGTGGCGCTCGACGGGGTATTCCGCGCGCTATCCGACCGGTCACTCGATGAACTGCTGGACGCCCAGACCGTCGCGCTGATTGCCGCGACGGAAACCACTCCGAACGGCATCACCGTCACGCGCCTTGCGGATCCGCGCCTCGCGACACCGGGCTCGGGCCTCTATGCGTCGATCGACGGCGCGCGCGACGGCTGGCGCTCGCCGTCGAGTGTCGGTACGCACGCCGTGTTCGGTGCGCCGCTCGTTTCGGGCGCGCGGCGCACCGTACGAACACCGTGGCCCGGTGTGGGCGACGTGGCGGTGCGCAGCCGCGGCATCGCCTGGCGCGACGACGATGGTCGATCACTCGCGCTGACGTTCAGCGTTGCCACGAACCTCGAACCTTATGCCCGGGAGTTGCGGCGCGTTCGCACGCAGATGTTCGGCTGGTTTGCCGCAATCGCGCTGCTGTTGCTCGCGACGCTCGCCGTGCTGCTGCGACGCACGCTCGCACCGGTGCAACAGCTCGAGGAGGAGATCCGCGGCATCGAGGCAGGCACGCGTGTCGCGCTTTCGTCCCGTTGGCCCCGTGAACTCGATGGCGTGGCGACCAATCTCAACGCACTGCTCGCGGCGGAGCGCGAACGGATCACGCGGTACCGCAAGACGCTCGGAAATCTCGCGCACAGCCTGAAGACGCCGCTCGCGGTGCTGCGCGCGAACCTGCACGGCGCGCAGTCGATCGGCGAGCTGCGCGCGCCTTTTGAACGGGAAATCGACCGCATGAACGGCATCGTGGAGCACCAGCTGCGGCGTGCCGCGACGAGCGGCGGCGCAACAGTGGGGCAGGGCGCCGTCGCGGTGGGCCCGCTGGTGGCCGACCTGCGCGCCGCATTGCTGCGCGCGCATGCCAACAAGGACTTTTCGATCGAGAACGCGGTCGGCGAGAGCGTCCGCTTCGTCGGCGACCGCGACGATCTCGCCGAAATGCTCGGCAACGTGATGGACAACGCCTGCAAGTGGTGCACGGCGCGGGTGCGCGTCACGGCGCAGCTCGATACGGACGCGCCGCCGCGTGAACGACTGCGCATCGCCGTCGAAGACGATGGCGCCGGGATTTCTGCAGCCGATCGCGATCGCGTCCTTGAACGCGGGACGCGCGCCGACGAGGCGACTCCCGGGCACGGTCTCGGGCTCGCGATGGTGGGAGACGCGATCGGGTTGTACGGCGGTTCGCTCAGCGTGGCCCGGTCGGAATCGCTGGGCGGCGCGCGCATCGAACTGGCCCTGCCGGGTCGCTGACCGCGCGATCAGCGACCTGCCCATGGCATCATGTGCGCATGGGAAGAATCTTCGAAGTCCGCAAGCATGCGATGTTCGCGCGCTGGAACCGCATGGCGAAGCAGTTCGCGCGCATCGCCAAAGACATCAATATGGCCGTCAAGGCCGGCGGCGGCGACCCCGGGTCGAACCCGACGCTGCGCCGCGTGATCCAGAACGCGCGCGCCGTGAACATGCCGAAGGACAAAGTCGAGGCCGCGATCAAGCGCGCCGCCGGCAAGGACGCGACGAACTACGAACAGGTGATCTACGAAGGGTACGCGCCGCACGGCGTCGCGGTGCTCGTCGAAACCGCCACTGATAACCCCACCCGGACGGTGGCGCACGTGCGCAGCATCTTTGCGAAGGGTGGCGGCAATCTCGCGACCGCCGGCAGCGTTGCGTTCCAGTTCCGCCGCATGGGCGTGTTTCGCCTGAAGCCGGAAGGCCTCGACCAGGACGATCTCGAGCTGTACCTCATCGACCATGGCCTCGACGAGATGGGCGAGGGCAGCGGCGAGTCCGGTGAGCCGCAGATCGTGATCCGCTGCGCGTTCGCCGATTTCGGGCGCGTGCAGGAAGCGCTCGAGGCACGACACCTCGCGCCGCTTTCGGCCGAACAGGAATACCTGTGCACGGTGCCGACCGAACTACCCGAGGCGCAGGCGAACGAAGCGCTCGAATTGATCGACAGCCTCGAGCAGGACGAGGACGTGCAGCGGGTTTTTCACACCTTGGTGTGAAAAACCCGGCCGAGGCCAGTGGGCCTTTACACGTCGAAGCGGATTCCTTGCGCCAACGGCAGCTCACGCGAGGCGTTGATCGTGTTCGTCTGGCGGCGCATATAGGCCTTCCACGAATCCGAACCTGATTCGCGACCGCCGCCCGTGTCCTTTTCACCGCCGAAGGCGCCGCCAATCTCCGCGCCCGAGGTGCCGATGTTGACGTTCGCGATGCCGCAGTCGCTACCCAGTGCCGAGAGGAAACGCTCCGCGTTCTGCAGGCTGTCGGTGAAGATCGACGACGACAGGCCGTGTGCCGACGCGTTCTGCAGCGCGATGGCCTCATCCAGCGTGTCGTACCCGATCAGGTAGAGGATCGGCGCGAAGGTTTCGTGCTGCACGATCGGCCACTCGTTGCGCGCGCGCACGATCGCGGGCGTGACGAAGTGACCCGGGCGATCGAGCACCTCGCCCCCGCAGAGAATCTCGCCACCCGCGGCGCGCACTGCGGCGACCGCCTTGCGGAACTGGTCCACGGCGTTGCCGTCGATCAGCGGGCCCATCAGCGTGGCGCCGTCCATCGGGTCGCCGATGCGCACCTGCTGGTACGCCGCGAGCAGGCGGCGTTCGAGTTCGGCCGCGCGCGATCGGTGGACGATCACCCGCCGCGTGCTCGTGCAGCGCTGGCCGGCGGTGCCGACCGCGCCGAACACGATCGAGGGCACGGCGAGCGACAGGTCTGCCGCCTCATCGACGATGATCGCGTTGTTGCCGCCGAGTTCGAGCAGCGACTTGCCGAGCCGCGCGGCGACGCGTTCGCCGACCTTGCGACCGACCGTGGTCGAACCGGTGAACGACACCAGCGCCACGCGCGGGTCGTCGACGAAGCGTGAGGCGAGTTCGGTGCCCGCATCGACGAACATCTGGAAGATCGGCGGCAGGCCCTCGGCTGCGATCACGGCATCGCAGATCTTCTGCACGGCGAGCGCCGTCAACGGGGTCTTGGGCGAGGGTTTCCACACCGTCGCGTTGCCGCAGATCGCGGCGAGGAGGGCGTTCCACGCCCACACCGCCACCGGGAAGTTGAACGCCGAAATCACGCCGACGATGCCGAGCGGATGCCACTGCTCGTACATGCGGTGCACCGGGCGCTCGGAGTGCATGGTCAGGCCGTAGAGCATGCGCGACTGACCGACGGCGAAGTCCGCAATGTCGATCATTTCCTGCACTTCGCCGAGCCCTTCGGCGCGAATCTTGCCGTTTTCGAGCGTGACGAGCGCGCCGAGATCCTCCTTGTGACGGCGCAAGGCTTCACCGAGGCGACGCACGGCTTCGCCGCGCTTCGGCGCGGGCACCGCTCGCCACGCGTTGGCGGCGAGGGCGGCGCGCGTCATCACGCGCTCGTAGTCGGCGCTGGTCGATCCGCGTACGCGTGCGAGGCGCGTGCCGGTCGCGGGGTTCGTCACGTCGATCCAGTCGCCCGCGCCGCCGGCGAGCGTCGCCGGATCGAGCCCGAGGCGCGCGAGGAGCGCAGCGATGCCCTGGTCGTTCAGGGATGCATGATCGTTCATCGCGCGACGGCCCCCGCCTTGCGCTGGCGCCCGGCTTTGCCCGAGACGACGACTTGTGACGAGAGGTCCTTGGTGCCGCCGGGTGCGTAGTAGCGGCCAAAGCGGTTGGCGAGGATTTCAGGGAGGCGAAACTGCTCCTGCGCGACGAAGCCCTGGTAACGACCCTTGCCGTCGAGCACGAGATCGACCACCGAGGAGATGCCCGCCGCGGTCGTGACCTGGATGGCGGACCACAGGCGCCCTGCGATCACCTGCGGATAGACCTTGTTCACGTAGTTTTCCTCGCGCAACTCGCCCTGCTGCTGGCCGGTCACCGCGGCATAGACGATCACGACGTCCTGCAACGTCTGGGGTACGGCGCTCTCGAGGATGCGCTTCAGTGTCGGGCGGTCCTGGTTCAGCTTGAGATCGTTCATCAGGAGGCGCATCTGCTGGCAGTGGCCCGGATAGCGGATCGTCTTGTAAGTCATGTGCTCGCAGGTCTTGCCGGAAGTTTCCGCGAGCGAGCCGAGGCCACCGGACGTGTTGAACGCCTCGTAGGCCGTGCCGTCGATTTCGATCTCCTCGAGACCCTCGAGCGGCGCGACTTCGATCTGGCGCCCGTCGACAATCGCCTCGCAGGGATTGCCGTATTCGTTGATCAGGCCTTCGGTGGACCAGGTGAGCGAATACTTCAGCACGTTGTTCGGGTGTTGGGGCAGCGCGCCGACGCGCAGCTTGACCGACCGCAGCGCGTCGAAGTGCGTGATCAGTTCGTTCGCCGCGATGCTGATGAAACCGGGCGCGAGCCCGCATTGGGGCACGAAGGCCTGCTTCGCACCCTCGGCGATGCGCCGCACGGCGCGCGTGACCTCGACGTCTTCGGTGAGGTCGAAGTAATGCGTTCCGGCGTGGCGGGCGGCTTCCGCGACACCCGTGTTGCAGTAATAGGGAAGGCTTGAAATCACTGCATCGACCGGGTGCGCCGCGAGATGGCGTTCGAGCGCCTTGGCGTTGCGCGCGTCGACCGCGTGGGCTTCGAGGTTTGCGACCCCGTGCGCGTGCGCGACGGACGCCGCGTGCTCACCATCGACATCGGCGAGGTGCACGCGATAGCTGCCCGACTCGGCGAGCAGGCCCGAAATGAGCGAGCCGATCTTGCCGGCTCCAAGGACGAGGACTCGGTGCATAGGGACCGCCTTTTTGGAAGCCGCGCATTCTGCCCGTCCGCCTGCCGGTCCGCCACCCCCGGGAAAACCGGTGTAGGATTAAGGAGATGCGCACCACCGACCTCACCTCATGGCACCCCGCCGGCTGGCAATCCCGCGTTGCACAGCAGCAGCCCCAATACCCCGATACCGGCGCCCTCGATCGCGTCGTCGCGGACCTCTCGCGCCTGCCGCCGATCGTCGTGTCCTGGGAGATCGAAGCCCTTCGCGAGCAGCTGGCGGCCGCCCAGCGAGGCGAGGCCTTCCTGTTGCAGGGTGGCGATTGCGCCGAGACCTTCGCGGGGTGCGACTCGGACAAGATTGCGAAGCAGCTGAAGATTCTGCTCCAGATGAGCCTCGTGCTGCTGCACGGACTCAAGAAGCCCGTGATTCGTGTCGGTCGCATGGCGGGCCAGTACGCCAAGCCACGCTCGGCCGACACCGAGACGCGGGGCG
Source organism: uncultured Pseudomonadota bacterium (assembly GCA_902826635.1). Taxonomy (GTDB): domain Bacteria; phylum Pseudomonadota; class Gammaproteobacteria; order Steroidobacterales; family Steroidobacteraceae; genus CADEFQ01. The sequence continues at coordinate 40,376 of CADEFQ010000007.1, read as the reverse complement.
GCGTGTCGCTGCCCAGCTTTCGCGGTGATCTCGTCAACCGTCCCGAGTTCACGCCCGAGGCGCGCACACCCGATCCGGACCTGCTGCTCCGAGGCTACGAACGCGCAGCGCTGACCCTCAATTTCGTGCGCGCGCTCGTCGCAGGCGGCTTCGCCGACCTGCATCACCCCGAGTACTGGGATCTCGGGTTCGTGAAGCACTCGCCGCTGAAGGACGCCTATCAGCGCATCGCGAACTCGATCGCCGATTCGCTCGATTTCCTTGAAGGCATGAGCGGGCGACGCGTCCACGAGGCGACGCACGCCGGCTTCTTCGCGAGCCATGAAGGCCTGCTGCTGCATTACGAGCAGGCCCAGACGCGCTTCATCCCGCGGCAGGATCGCTGGTACAACCTCTCGACGCACATGCCGTGGATCGGCATGCGCACGGCGCAGCTCGACGGCGCGCACGTGGAGTTCTTTCGCGGCATCTCGAATCCGGTCGGCGTGAAAGTCGGCGCGGCGATGGACAACGGCTGGCTGCAGGGCCTCGTCACGACGCTGAACCCGCAGAACGTGCCGGGGCGCCTCGCGTTGATCCATCGATTCGGCGTGAAGGAAATCGAGAAGACCCTGCCGCGCATGATCAACGCCGTGCGCGAAACGGGCCACAGCGTGCTGTGGATCTGCGATCCGATGCACGGCAACACCGAGACCAGCACCGGCGGGCTGAAGACGCGCCGTTTCGAGAACATCCTGCGCGAGATCGAACTCGCGTTCCAGATCCACCGCGACCTCGGCTCGGTGATCGGCGGCGTGCACATCGAGCTCACGGGCGAGGATGTCACCGAATGCACCGGCGGCGCCCGTGGCCTCTCCGACGCGGACCTGCAGCGTGCCTATCGCTCGACGGTCGACCCGCGGCTCAACTATGAACAGGCGCTCGAGCTCGCACTCCTGATTGCGGAGCGGGCACGCCGATAGCGGGAGGCGCGGAAGGCAACGCATCCGGCCATTGGCGATGGGTCGGCAGCGATCCGCTCAGGCCCCGCCGCATTTCCTGTCGCGGGGGCAGGCCGCACTTCTCGGGCATATGATCTGCGCGTTCGCGTCGAGCGCCTCGGCCACCCAGCCGATCTTGAGGACGTGTGCCACCGTGCGGATGGCGCTCGCCGCTTCATCGGGGATCCGGCCGGCACCACGGCCGCGTTGGCAGCTCTCCCACACGGATCGGGACAGGCGTGGCGCGTCGTATCCCTGCGCGGCGAGCGCGGGCGCGAGATCCACACCGACCGAAAGCACGCGCATGGCGTCCGCCGCGTCACGCGTGAGCAGCGAGTGGCAACAGTAGAGCCGCACTCGATCTCCATCGAGCATCGCCGATATCTGTGAAGTGGGCTGAGGCGACGCCGACAGGCGCGCCGCATGGTTTTCGCGCAGCAAGCGGAATACGGCCCAGTGCGGGCACGGGTCCGGCACCACGGACAGATTGCCCCAGGGGAGCGGAATGCCGTTGCCCCGATAGACCGTGCGAAGGTAGCCGGGCGGGTAGCCGTCGAAGAAATGCCAGTGACGATAGGGCGACACGGCCGTCATGCGCCGCATGACCACTGCGGGCCCGACGCCGAGTTTGCGGTGGATCGAGATCCGGTGCGATTCGCGCACGAGCAGCCGGCGAAACGGCGCGCGCGGGCACAGCAAGGCGCCGGCGAAGAAGCTGCACTCGAACTCTCGCCACGCATGCAGCGCATCGCGCGTGCCGAGACCGGCCGTGCCCGCGGCAACGGGCTCTGCGTCATCCGCGCGATCGACGCGCGCAGCCGAGATCGCGCCGTCGCCGTTGTGCAGGATCTTGTGGCCGAGATAGAACGCCATCTCGTACTTCAGGCGCTCTTCGTGCGCGCGCAGCCGGCGGCTCGCGAGGATGGTTCCCGGCGCTTCGAAGCGCGCGCGGGCGAGTCCGCGGTTGAGGCGCCGACGGTCGTCGTCGACCCAGCGGATCTCGAGTCCGTGCCGCTCGCAGATCGCGGTGAGGGAGGTGAGCGAAAGCGGCATCGCGCGCGCGCCGGCCGCTTCGGCGGCGCGTTCGATCTCCGGGAAGTCGTTCTGCTGCGTCTCCTGCCAGACGCGAATGAGCAGTTGCGCAAAATTGGGGCCGGAGGTCCCGGTCTGCAGCAGCAGCTCGGGCAGCGAATGACGCAGCATGGTCGGTGAAAAGAGAAAGGCCGGTTCGAAGGCGGTCGGATCGAGTCCGTTCCCTGGGCCGCCGGCCGCGCCACGCGCATCGGCCGCTGCGACGTCGAAATTTCCGTCGAGGAACCAATCGGCCGGCTTGGCGAAGATGCCCGCGATCATCGCGAGCACTTGCGGGGAGGGGGTGCGCTTGCCGGTTTCGAGCATGCTGAGGTACGACACCGAGGGCGCGACGGCCGGGTCGAGGTGGACGCAGCGCGCCGAAAGCTCATCGAGCGTGAGCCCGTTGCGCTTGCGCAGGGCGCGCAGCTTCGAGCCGAGGAGGGCGCCGTGGCGTACCGGGGCGGTGGTCATGGAGTGAAATTCACATTGTCAAATTTCGGTAGTGTAAATCACAGCAGTCGAAGCATAGACTGGCTCCCGATGCCGCGCAAACGCGCGGTTTTGCGGAGGAAGGCATGGCAGGCGATGACCTTGCGCTCGAAATCCGGGGGGCGATGACGGCGGCGCACGCAGCCATCCTGACCTCCGAAGCGCAGGCGTTCCTCGCCGCCCTCGCGCAGGCGTTCACGCCACGGGTCGCCGCGCTGCTCGCGGCCCGTGAGCGCCGCCAGGGCCGCATCGATGCCGGCGAACTGCCGGATTTCCTGCCCGAAACCCGCGCCGTTCGCGAGGGCGACTGGTGCGTTGCACCGATCCCGGGCGATCTGCTCGATCGGCGCGTCGAGATCACCGGGCCCACCGAACGCAAGATGATCATCAACGCACTCAACTCGGGCGCGAAGATGTTCATGGCCGACTGCGAGGACTCGCTGTCGCCCGGGTGGGACAACGTGATCGGCGGGCAGGCCAACCTGCGCGACGCCGTGCGCCGCACGATCGAATTCACGAGCCCCGAGGGCAAGCCGTATCGGCTGAATTCCACGACCGCGGTGCTGCTGGTGCGGCCGCGCGGCTGGCATCTTTACGAGAAGCACGTGTGGCTCGACGGGCAGGCCGTACCCGGTGCCTTCGTCGATTTCGGCCTGTACCTCTTTCATAACGCGCGCGAGTTGCGTGCTCGCGGTACCGGCCCCTATTTCTACCTGCCGAAGCTCGAGAGCCACCTCGAGGCGCGGCTCTGGGCCGAAGTGTTCGCCTTCGCCGAGCGCGAACTCGGGCTCGCGCACGGCACGATCCGTTGCACGGTGCTGATTGAAACGATCCTTGCCGCGTTCGAAATGGACGAGATTCTCTACGAGCTGCGCGACTACATCGTGGCGCTCAACTGCGGTCGCTGGGACTACATCTTCAGCTTCATCAAGAAATTCTCGGGGCGGGCGGATTTCGTGCTGCCCGATCGCGGCCAGGTGACAATGACGACGCACTTCCTGCGTTCCTACTCGCAGCTGTGCATCAGGACCTGCCATCGCCGTGGTGCATTGGCAATGGGGGGCATGGCGGCGCAGATCCCGATCAAGAACGACCCGGCCGCGAACGAGGCGGCGCTCGCGAAGGTGCGCGCGGACAAGGAGCGCGAGGCGGGTGACGGCCACGACGGCACGTGGGTCGCGCACCCGGCGCTCGTCCCGATTGCGATGGAAGTGTTCGATCGCCTGATGCCGACGCCGAACCAGGCGCACCGCCTGCGCGAGGATGTGCAGGTCACCGCGAAGGACCTGCTGGCGATTCCCGCCGGCACGATCACCGCGGCGGGCCTTCGCAACAATGTCAGCGTCTCGCTGCAGTACCTCGCGGCCTGGCTCTCCGGCAACGGCTGCGTGCCGATCAACAACCTGATGGAGGACGCCGCCACCGCCGAGATTGCGCGTGCGCAGATCTGGCAGTGGATCCGCCATCCGCGCGGCGTGCTCGAAGATGGTCGGCGCGTCACGCTCGCGCTCTTTCGCGAACTCCTCGCCGAAGAACGGCAGCGCCTTGCGAAGATGCTCGGCGCACCCGCCTACGAGGAAGGGCAGTTTGAGGCCGCGGCCGCGCTGCTCGATGACATCACGACGCTTGATGAATTCCAGACTTTCCTGACCCTTGCCGCCTATCGGCGGCTCGCCTGACACGGAGAACGACGATGACCCGCAGCGCCGCAGACCTCACCCGCGATTGGCAGGACAACCCCCGCTGGAAGGGCATCCAGCGCGGTTACACGGCCGCCGAAGTCGTGCGACTGCGCGGCACCGTGCACATCGAACATTCGATCGCGCGGCTCACGAGCGAGAAGCTCTGGAAGTACGTCAGCACGAAACCCTTCGTCAACGCGCTCGGCGCGCTGACGGGCAACCAGGCGATGCAGCAGGTCAAGGCGGGACTCGACGCCATTTACCTTTCAGGCTGGCAGGTCGCCGGCGACGCGAACCTCGCGGGCCAGATGTACCCGGACCAGTCGCTCTATCCGGCGGATTCGGTGCCGGCCGTCGTGAAGCGCATCAACAGCACGCTGAAGCGCGCCGATGAGTTGCATCACGCCGAAGGCAATGATTCGATCGACTGGTTCAAGCCGATCATCGCGGACGCCGAGGCGGGTTTCGGCGGGGTGCTGAACGCGTTCGAATTGATGAAGCAGATGATCGAGGCCGGCGCCGCGGGCGTGCATTTCGAAGATCAGCTGTCGTCCGCGAAGAAGTGCGGCCACATGGGCGGCAAGGTGCTGGTGCCGACGCAGGAAGCCGTCCACAAGCTCGTCGCCGCGCGCCTCGCGGCCGATGTCTGTGACGTGCCGACGGTCCTCATCGCGCGCACCGACGCGGAATCGGCCAACCTCCTGACTTCGGACATCGACGAACGTGACCGGCCGTTCATCGAATCGCGCGAGCGCACGAGCGAGGGTTTCTTCCGGGTCAAGGCCGGGCTCGACCAGGCGATCGCACGCGGCCTCGCGTACGCGCCGTACTCCGACATGATCTGGTGCGAAACCGGTCACCCCGATCTCGCGGAAGCGAAGACTTTCGCCGAGGGCATCCACCGCCGCTTCCCGGGCAAGATGCTGGCGTACAACTGTTCGCCGTCCTTCAACTGGAAGAAGAAGCTCGACGACGCCACGATCGCGAAATTCCAGCGCGAGCTCGGTGCAATGGGCTACAGGTTCCAGTTCATCACACTCGCGGGTTTCCACGCGCTCAACTACTCGATGTTCCAGCTCGCAAAGGGTTATCGCGAGAGCCAGATGACGGCGTACGTCAAGCTGCAGCAGGAGGAGTTCGGTGCGGAAGCGATCGGCTACACCGCGACCAAGCATCAGCGCGAAGTCGGCGCCGGCTACTTCGACGAGGTCACGCAGGCCGTGACGGGCGGGCAGTCGTCGGTGACCGCGATGTCGGGGTCGACGGAAGAGGAGCAGTTTCGGCGCGCCTGACGGCGCGCCGCAGGCGGCGTGTCCTGCTAAAATTCGCGGATGAAATACGACCACATCCGCGTTCCCGCCTCGGGCGAGCGCATCACGATCAATCCTGATGCGACCATCAATGTCCCGGACCACCCGATCGTCGCCTACATCGAAGGCGACGGCATCGGCGTCGATGTCACCCCCGCGATGCTCAAGGTCGTCGATGCCGCGGTTGCGAAGGCCTACGGCGGCAAGCGCCGCATCGCCTGGGTCGAGATTTATGCGGGCGAGAAAGCGAATCGCCTCTACGGCCAGTGGTTCCCCGACGAGACGCTGCACGCCCTGCGCGAGTTTGTCGTCTCGATCAAGGGGCCGCTCGCGACACCGATCGGTGGCGGCATCCGGTCGCTCAATGTCGCGATGCGCCAGAACCTCGACCTGTACGCCTGCGTGCGGCCGATCCGCTATTTCCCCGGGGTCGCAAGCCCGATGCAGGACGCGAGCCTCACCGACATGGTGGTGTTTCGCGAGAACACGGAAGACATTTACGCCGGCATCGAGTACGCGACCGGTTCGCAGGAAGTGCAGAAGCTCATCCACTTCCTTCAGGCCGAGCTGCACGCCACCGGCATCCGCTTCCCGGCGAGCTCCGGCATCGGCATCAAGCCGGTGTCGAAAGAGGGCAGCCAGCGCCTGATCAGGAAGGCGATCCAGTATGCCGTCGAGAACGACCACGTTTCGGTGACGCTCGTTCACAAGGGCAACATCATGAAGTACACCGAGGGCGCGTTCCGCAACTGGGGCTACCAGCTCGCGAAGGATGAATTCGGCGCGGCCGAGATCGATGGCGGGCCGTGGATGAGTTTCAGGAATCCGCTCTCCGGCAAGGACATCGTGGTGAAGGACGTGATCGCCGACAACTTCCTGCAGCAGGTGCTGTTGCGGCCGGAAGAATATGACGTGATCGCCACGCTCAACCTCAACGGCGACTACATTTCCGATGCGCTCGCCGCGCAGGTCGGTGGAATCGGCATTGCGCCAGGCGGCAACATCGGCGACGGCCTTGCGGTGTTCGAGGCGACGCACGGCACCGCGCCGGGGTTCGCCGGCAAGGATCGCGTGAACCCCGGCTCGCTGATCCTCTCCGCCGAAATGATGCTGCGCTACCTCGGTTGGACCGAAGCGGCGGAGTTGATCCAGAAGGGAATTGCGAACACGATCGCTGCGAAGGAGCTCACCTACGATCTCGCACGCCTGCGCGAGGCGATCCGTGCGCCGAAGCGCGATCTCGCTGCACGACGCAATGTGGAGGAAGACATGCAACGGCTGATTCCCGGCGCGAAGCTGATGAGCTGCTCGGGCTTTGCGGAGGCGATCGTCCGTCGGATGGGCGGCTGAGGCGGCGACCGTGGTTCGCTCCGCCTCACCTCCGGTCGCACCGACCACCACCTGCTTCGACGCCGACTGCAGGCGCTGCCCGCGTCTCGTCGCCTATCGTCAGGAATCTCGACACCGATATACCGGCTACTTCAGCGCGCCGGTGCCGGCCTTTGGTGCGAACGAGCCGCGACTCCTGATCGTGGGGCTCGCGCCGGGGCTGCACGGCGCAAACCGGACCGGGCGTCCGTTCACCGGCGACCATGCGGGCATCCTCCTCTACGAAAGCCTCCATGCGCTCGGCCTCGCCTCGCAGGCGAGATCAGTTGCCGCGGACGACGCACTCGCGCTGCACGGCGTGCGCATCACCAACGCCGTCAAATGCGTGCCACCCGACAACAAGCCGACGCCGGCCGAGGCGAGGCAATGCCTCGGATTTCTCCGCAACGAGCTCGCGACGCTGACCGATGTGCGCGCGATCCTCGCGCTCGGCCGCATCGCGCACGACGCGCTGCTCGCGGCACTCGACCTGCAGCGATCCGCGCGCGCGTTCGCGCATGCCGCCGAGCACGCGCTCGGGGGTGAGCGCTGGCTGATCGATTCGTATCACTGCAGCCGCTACAACACCCAGACGCGACGCCTCACCACGGACATGTTTCGCGGCGTGCTCACGCGCGCCGCCACGCTCGCCGGCCTCCTTCCGATCCGGGCATGACCGAACCGTTCGACGCCAAGGCCTTCGTCGCGAACTTGCCGCGGCGGCCCGGTGTCTATCGCATGTACGGCGAGGGTGGAGAAATCCTCTACATCGGCAAGGCACAGCGGCTGCGCGACCGGGTCGGCAGCTATTTCAGCCCACGCAACCTCGCGCCGAAAGTCGCGGCCCTCGTGGCGCAGATCGCGAGCGTCGAGGTGACCGTCACCAATTCAGAGACCGAGGCGCTGCTGCTCGAGTACAACCTGATCAAGGAGCACCGGCCGCGCTACAACGTGCTGCTGCGCGACGACAAGAGTTTTCCGTATATCCTCCTGCGCACGAACCACGCGTTCCCGCGTTTCCTGTCCTATCGCGGCGCGCGACATCGGGACGGCCGGTACTTCGGACCGTTTCCGAACGCTTCGTCCGTCAACGAGATGCTGGCGCAGATCCAGAAGCTGTTCCGGATCCGCAATTGCCGTGACTCGTTTTTCGCGAACCGCAGTCGCCCCTGCCTGCAGTACCAGATCGGTCGTTGCACGGCGCCCTGCGTGGGGCTCATCTCCCGCGAGGACTACGCGCGCGACGTGGCCGCCGCCGTCGATCTGCTGGAGGGGCGCGGTAACGAAATCGAACGCGCGCTGACGTCGCGAATGGAGGGCGCCGCCGCGGCGCTCGAGTTCGAACAGGCGGCGCAGATGCGCGATCAGCTCGTGGCGCTACGCGACATCCAGGCGCAACAGGTCGTGACTGCCGGCAGTGACCGCGACGTCGATGTGTTCGCGATCGTCGGTGAGCCGACCGAGTTCGCAGTCAGCACGATGCTCGTGCGCGGCGGGCGCAACCTCGGTACCTCCACTTCCTTCCCGACGGCCGGACTTGCGGAGCCCGAAGAAGCGCTATCGTCATTCCTGATGCAGTACTACGCGGCCACCGAACCGCCGCGCGAGGTGTACGTGAACCTGACGCTGCCGGACGCCGAGCCCCTCGCGAGTGCCCTCGGCCAGCGCGCGGGGCGCCAGGTCACGGTCAGCCGTCCGGCACGCGGGCTCGCGGCGCGCTGGGCGGAGCTCACCGTGGAGAACGCCAACCAGGCCTTGCGCATGCGCCGCGCCCAGCGAGACGGGGTCGCCGAGATGCGCGCGGCGCTGGCGCTCGCGCTCGAACTGCCCGCACCGCCCGAGCGCTCGGAATGCTTCGACATCAGCCACACCGCGGGCGAGGGGACCGTCGCCTCCTGCGTGGTGTTCGGGCCCGAAGGGCCGCTGAAGAAAGAATACCGCCGCTTCAACATCACGGGCGTCACACCGGGCGACGACTACGGTGCCCTGCGTCAGGCCCTCGAGCGGCGCTACACGCGCGTGCGCGGCGGCGAGATCGCCGCGCCCGACGTGCTTTTCATCGACGGGGGGCGCGGGCAGGTGAGCGAAGTGCACACCGTGCTGAGCGCGCTTGGGTTTGGCGCACTCAAACTCGTCGGGGTCGCCAAGGGCGCCGACCGCAGGGCAGGGCAGGAGCGGCTCTTCGTGCAAGGTGAAGCGGTGCCCCGGATCCTCGACGCCGCATCGCCCGCGCTGCGGTTGATCCAGCGCATCCGGGACGAAGCGCACCGCTTCGCAATCACCGGCCACCGCCGTCGCCGCGCGCGCCGCTACAGCGAATCGGTGCTCGAAACCGTGCCGGGTCTCGGGCCAGCCAAGCGTCGCGCACTGATCCGTCACTTCGGCGGACTGCAGGGCGTGCTCAAGGCGGGAGTCGCCGATCTTGGACGCGTGGCGGGTATCGGCCCCGCGCTCGCGCAATCTCTATATGATCATCTGCACCCGGGTGCCTGATGATCTGGAACCTACCGAACACACTGACCTGGTTGCGCATCTTCGCGATCCCGATCGTGGTGGTGCTCTATACGCTGCCGTTTCACTGGTCGGACCCGGCGGCCGGGCTGCTGTTCGCGGCGGCCGGCATCACCGATTCGCTCGACGGTTATTTCGCGCGCAAATACGGCCAGACTTCCAAGCTCGGCGCCTTCCTCGATCCGGTCGCGGACAAGCTGATCGTCGCGGTCGCCCTCGTGCTGATCGTGAGCAAGGACCCGCGTCTCGTGATCGTCCTGGTCGCGATCGTGATCATCGGCCGCGAGATCGCGATCTCGGCCTTGCGCGAATGGATGGCCGAGATCGGCCAGCGCAAGAAAGTGGCCGTCTCGCGCATCGGCAAGCACAAGACCATCCTGCAGATCACGGGCCTGTCGATGCTGCTGTTTCGCTGGGATCTTTTGGGGCTCCCGATCTACGATCTGGGGCTTGCGCTGACGATTCTCGCTGCGGCGCTCACCCTGTGGTCGATGATGAGCTACCTCAAGGCGGCCTGGCCCGAGCTGAAGGCGCGCTAAGTCCTTGACTTGCCGATGGGCCCCACTACAATTCCGCCCCTCACCACGCAGCGGGAATAGCTCAGTTGGTAGAGCGCAACCTTGCCAAGGTTGAGGTCGCGAGTTCGAGCCTCGTTTCCCGCTCCAATCTTCATCGGGTCCGCCGGCTAGGTGGCAGAGTGGTCATGCAGCGGCCTGCAAAGCCGTGTACGCCGGTTCGATTCCGACCCTAGCCTCCATCGCGTCCCTCAAGCGAAGCGCGTGCGCCCTGTGCACGAAATCCCGGTGACTTCGTTAAGGGTCACATGGCCGCGACTCACTGTACGCCGCGCATCTCGGTAGCCGCCACGCTCCTCGCGCTCGCGAGTTGTGGCGGCGGCGATGCGGGCGCGCCATCGCCCGCGCCTGGACCTGGACCCGTCAGCGACGCCCAGCGCATCAGCGCGGCGACGGCGACTGCGCAGGGCATGAACAACGCCTGCAACGCCGTCCGGCCGTTTTACTGGGAGGTCGGTGATCAGGCCGGCCGCATGGCCATGGGTTCGGTGCAGTCCGGTGGCGGCGCTCCGGTGTACACCGGCGCATCGGTCATGAGTATTGCGTCGGCCTCGAAGTGGCTTTACGGCGCGTATGTCGTGCAGCGCCGCCAGGGCCAGCCGACCGACGACGACATCAAGTTCCTGACGTTTCGCAGCGGCTACACCAGCTTCTCGCGCTGCCTGCCCGCACAGACGGTGGACGAGTGCGTCGCGTACGAGCAGAACGACGTGCATGCGCCCGCCACCGACGGCAGGTTCTCCTATGGCGGTGGTCACATGGAAAAGCACGCGAGCCTGTTCGGCCTCGGCGCGTTCGACAATGCTGGCCTCGCAGCCGAGATGCGCTCACAGCTCGGCACCGACATGTCGCTCAGCTACAGCCAGCCGCAGTTGGCGGGTGGCGTCGTCAGCAGCGCCGACGCGTACGCCGTGTTCCTGCGCAAGCTGCTCGCGGGCTCTTTGCACATGACCGCGCTGCTCGGCACGCATACCGTGTGCACCAATCCCGCAACCTGCCCTCCGGGAGTAGCGGTCAATACGCCGGTGCCTCCGAACCTCAGCTGGCACTATTCACTCGGCCACTGGGTCGAAGACGATCCGGCCACGGGCGATGGTGCCTTCAGCAGCGCCGGCGCCTTCGGCTTCTACCCGTGGATCGATGCCGGCAAGCACTGGTATGGCATCGTCGCGAGGATGGATGCCGGCAGTGGAGGCAACGGGTTCGATTCGGCGCAGTGCGGTGCGCTGATCCGCAAGGCGTGGTTGACGGGGCAGGAATAGCGCGAAGCCGGACCCGCGGGCCGCGTCGATCCACTTGACACTTTGCCGGGGTGGCCGAAGCCAGAATCGAAGCTGATTGCGGCAAGTCATTGTTTTTCAAGACAAACACACTCAGTGGCACACCAATTGCTCCTTCCGCTATCAGGCTTCATACGGAAGGGGGCAATGTGAAGAAATCATTCTTGGGGGTGTTGGCGCTGGGTCTGCTGGCGGGCCCCGGTCTGGCATCTGCGGGCCTGATCGGTGACACGACCGGTATCCAGGTCGTCGGCCAAAACGGCGCGGTGGTGACCGGCGACAGCGGAGTCGTCTCGCGCGTCGTGGGCGCCGGTGAAGAAGGCAATCTCTTCGGCAGCCAGTTCTACGACTTCGGCGATTTTTCGTTCTCGATCCGCTCGAACAGCAATTTCTGCGGTTGGTACACCTGCAACGGCGCGGACGTCATCACCATGACGCTCAGCAGCCTCGATTTCGGGGCGCCGCTGTCGAGTGTGGCGTTCGAAACGAATCTCACGGGCGTCAGCTACCTGTTCGGTAGCGATTTCGTGAGGTTCTCCTGGAACAACCAGGGCATCAACACCGGGTACTGGCTGAGCGCGCGCTTCACGGCCGTGCCCGAGCCGGGCAGCCTTGCGTTGATGGGTCTCGCGCTCGCCGCGTTGGCGTTCACGCGCAAGCGCTCTCCGCGCTGACCCGCGCTCGTCGCGACCAGAAGAAACCCCGCCTCGGCGGGGTTTCTTTTTTGTAGCCTGCCCCGCCGCACGTTACGATCGCGCAGGCTTTGCTGGCCGCAGCCCCGGTGGCGAAACTGGTAGACGCTACGGACTTAAAATCCGTTGACCGCAAGGTCGTGCCGGTTCGAGTCCGGCCTGGGGCACACGTCATTCACAATTGATTGTTTGAATTTCATGAACGACACGAGCGACAGGGGAAAGCTGCTCGGGCAGCTGCGTATCGACCGGAGCGCGGACGACGCGCCTTCGCGTGGCGCATGGGTTTTCGGCGGAGTGGCGGTGGCACTGGTACTGCTGGGTGCGGGAGCATGGTGGTGGACGCGCGCGAATGCCACCGTTGAAGTGCAGGTCGCGACCGCGGCGGCGCCGGCCGCACGAGGCTCAGGTGCCGCGGCCGTGCTGCAGGCGACCGGCTATGTCACGGCACGCCGGCAGGCGACCGTGTCGGCCCAGATCACGGGCAAGCTCACCGCCGTGCTGATCGAGGAAGGCGAGCACGTCAAGGAAGGGCAAGTGCTCGCGCGCCTCGAAGACCATTCCCAGCGCGCTCAGCTCGCGCAAGCCACCGCCCAGCTCCGGGAGGCGCGTGCACGCGTCGGGCAGTACGCGAGCGAGCTCGAGCAGGCCCGGCGTGATGACGCGCGTCAGCAGGATCTCGTCGCCCGCCGGCTCGTTTCGGCCCAGGCGGTCGAGGCCGCACGCACCCAGGTCGATTCGCTCGCCGCCCAGCTCGCCGCGCAGCGGGAAGCCGTACAGTTTGCGCAGGCACAGCGCGACAGCGCGCAAGTGCAGCTCGACTACACGACGGTGCGCGCGCCCTTCGCCGGCGTCGTGATCGCGAAGGCGGCGCAGGTGGGCGAGATCGTCTCGCCACTGTCAGCGGGCGGCGGCTTCACGCGCACGGGCATCGGCACGCTCGTCGACATGGACTCGCTCGAAGTCGAGGTCGACGTGAACGAGGCCTACATCAATCGCGTCGTGGCCGGTGGCCCGGCGGAGGCGGTGCTCGACGCGTACCAGGACTGGACCATTCCGGCGCACGTGATTGCGATCATTCCGACCGCCGACCGTGGCAAGGCAACCGTGAAGGTGCGCATCGGCCTCGATCAGAAGGATCCGCGCATCCTGCCCGACATGGGCGTGCGCGTGTCGTTCCTTGCGAAGGACGCGCCGGCGGCCGGCGGCAATGCGGCGACGGGCGTACTCGTGCCCGCGACGGCGATCGTGCAGCGAGCGGGCGCAAACGTCGTGTTCGTCATCGATGGCGATCATGTTCGAGCGCGAGCAGTGAAGGGAGGACAGCCTTTCGGCGACCTGACCCTCGTCGAAGGGCTCGAAGCAGGCGCGCGGGTCGTCCGGGAGCCCGCGAAGGACCTGAGCGATGGAGCGCGAATCAAGGAGGGTGGCGAGTGAGTGCACTGGTTGAAATCCGGGACGTCAGCAAGGCCTACACGCGCGGGCGTCAGTCCGTCGAAGTCCTGCATCACATCTCCCTCGACATCCGGCAGGGCGATTTCCTTGCTTTGATGGGCCCCTCGGGCTCGGGCAAGACGACGCTCCTCAATCTCATCGGCGGCCTCGATTCACCGACGAGCGGCAGCATCGCGGTCGGCGGCAGGCGCATCGATGCGCTCGGCGGCAGCGCGCTCGCGAAGTGGCGCGCCGCGAACGTCGGCTTCATTTTCCAGTTCTACAATCTTCTGCCGATGCTCACGGCGCAGAAGAACGTGGAAGTTCCACTGCTCCTGACGAAGCTCTCGGCGGCGCAGCGCAAGCGCAACGCTGCGATTGCGCTCTCGCTCGTGAACCTTGCGGATCGGGCCCAGCACAAGCCGAACGAGCTGTCGGGCGGCCAGCAGCAGCGCGTCGCGATCGCGCGCGCAATCATTTCCGATCCCACGCTGCTGGTCTGCGACGAGCCGACCGGTGACCTCGATCGCCAGTCCGCCGAGGAAGTGCTGGGCCTGTTGCAGCTGCTGAATCGCGAACACGGCAAGACGATCATCATGGTGACGCACGACCCGAAGGCGGCCGGGCACGCGAGCCACACGCTGCATCTCGAGAAGGGCACGCTCGTCGAGGCGGCCATATGAAATACCTGCATCTCGCCTGGGCGGGGCTGATGCGACGCAAGACCCGCACCGTGCTGACGATCCTGTCGGTGCTCGCCGCGTTCCTGTTGTTCGGCCTGCTCGACGGCGTGCGCGCGGCGTTCAACGCCGGCGGCACCTTGGCGGGTGTCGACCGGATGGTGGTCTCATCGCGCTTCTCGATCATCCAGCCGCTGCCGGAAAGCCTGATTACCCGCGTGCAGGCGACCCCCGGCGTGCGCAAGCTGACCTGGGCCAACTGGTTCGGCGGCTACTACCAGGAGCCGAAGAACCAGCTGATCATTTTCGCGGTGGCGCCCGGCTATTTCGATGTCTATCAGGACTACGGCGTGACAGCGTCCCAGCTCGACGCGTTCAAGCGCTCGCGAACCGGCGTGCTGGTCGGCGCCGCGCTCGCGAATCGCTTCGGATGGAAGGTCGGGGACAAGTTGCCGGTCATGGGCTCCATTTTCCCGAACAAGGCGACGGGCGAAACGACCTGGGCGTTCGATATCGTCGGGATCTACCAGGCGCCGAACGCGAAATCACGCGCGCTCGAGCAGCAGGTCATGCTGCACTGGAAATATTTCGACGAAGCGAACGCCTACGGCAGCGGCAATGTCGGCTGGATCGTCGTGCAGGTGGCCGATCCGGGGAGTTCCGCGAAAGTCGCGCAGGCGATCGATGCGCTGTCCGCGAATTCTGATCACGAAACGAAGACGCAGACCGAGCAGGACTTCAACCTGTCCTTCGCAAAGCAGATTGGCGACATCGGCCTCATCGTCACCGCGATCATCGGCGCCGTCTTTTTCACGTTGATGCTGCTGACGGGCAACACGATGGCGCAGGCCGTGCGCGAACGCATTCCCGAACTCGCGACGTTGAAGACGCTCGGGTTTACCGATCGCAGCGTGCTCGTGCTCGTGTTCCTCGAGTCGGTGCTGTTGATCGTGATCGGCGGGGTGCTCGGGATGGCGCTCGCCTCCGTACTGACGCCGATCGTGAGCGCAGCGAGCGGGGGCATGCTCGAACTGCCGCCGATCGGCCCGGCGTCCTGGGCCGTCGGGCTCGCGCTCATGGTCGCCGTGGGCGCGATCGTCGGCGTGCTGCCGGCGCTGCGCGCGATGCGGCTGCGCATCGTCGACGCGCTGGCCGGGCGCTGAGGGCGTGCGCATGCACCGTCTCAGGGCATTGCTTCGAAACCTCGCGCTCCTCGCGGCGGTCGTGGCGTCGCTCGCGATCTGGGTGTGGGTGCCCGCGATCGTGCTGCTCGGCGGCCTGCTCGTGCTCGGGCTCTGGATGGCGACGACGCGCCTGGGGCAGCAGGCGGCGGCGGTGTCCTGGGTCGGCATCCTGACGCTGCCGCAGCGCATCGGTGCCTCATCGGTGATCGTGATCGGCATCGCGGGCGTCGTGGCGGTGCTGGTCGCGCTGCTCGCGCTCGGCGGTGGGCTTGCACAGACGCTGCGCGGTACCGGCAACGCGAACACCGCCATCGTGCTGCGCGGTGGCGCGACAGCCGAACTCGATTCCGGGCTGTCACGCGAGGACGCCACACTGATCCTGCAGGCGCCGGGAATCGCGCGCGACCCCGAAGGCAGGGCGCTCGGGACGGCCGAGGTGGTGGTCGTGACCAACATCACCAAGAAATCAAGCGGTACGGAAGCCAATGTCGAGATTCGCGGTGTCGGCCCGCAGGTGTGGGCCGTGCGCCCGAACCTGAAGATCATCGACGGCCGTGCATTCAAGCCTGGGCTGCGTGAAATGATCGTCGGCAAGGGTGCGCGCGAGCAGTTCGCCGGGCTCGAGCCGGGGACCACCCTCAACCTCAACGCACAGCAATGGCAGATCGTCGGTGTGTTCAGCTCGGGCGATGCGCATGAATCGGAACTCATCGGCGACTCCGAGACGGTCGCCTCGGCCTATCGGCGCAACGGCTTCCAGTCGGTGACGGTGCGGCTCGCCACGCCGCAGTCTTTCGACGCCTTCAAGGCGGCGCTCAAGAGCGACCCGCGACTCAAGGTCGATGCGCGCACCACGCGCGACTATTACAGCGCGCAGTCGGAACAGCTGAGCAAAGTGATCCGCATCGTCGGCATCGTGATCGCGGCGATCATGGCGGTCGGCGCGGTCTTCGGCGCGCTCAACACCATGTATGCGGCGATCAATGCCCGGGCGCGTGAGGTCGCGACGTTGCGTGCGATCGGCTTCGGGCCGACGCCGGTGCTCGTGTCGGTCGTGCTCGAGGCGATGCTGCTCGCGCTGCTCGGCGGCGCGCTCGGCGCGGCGGTTGCGTGGCTCATCTTCCACGACTACGCGGTTTCGACGCTCGGCGCGAACTTCAGCCAGGTCGTGTTCCGTTTCGATGTGTCGCCGGCGCTGATCGGCACCGGCGTTCGCTGGGCGCTGGCGATCGGCCTCATCGGCGGACTCGCGCCCGCGATCCGCGCCGCCAGCCTGCCCGTGACGACCGCGCTGCGCGAATCGTGATCCGTGGCGCGCCTCCGCGGGCCGCCGGGGCGGGCGACGGGCCGGATGTTAAACTGCACGGATGCTTGCCCACCGGCTCACCGGAGATTCCCTGCACGTCTTTCGCGGCGAACGCCACGTCCTGCGGGGGCTCTCGTTCGCGGTGACGACCGGCGAGTATCTCGAAGTGACGGGCGGCAACGGCGCCGGGAAAACGAGCCTGCTGCGCACGATCGTGGGGCTCGTGCATGCCGAGTCGGGCAAGGTCGAATGGAACGGGCGGAGCATTCACGCTGAGGCGAGCGCGTTCCATGCGCAGCTTTCGTACCTCGGGCACGAATCGCCGCTCAAGGGCGACCTGACGCCGACCGAGAACCTTCGCTTCGCCGTCGGCATTCGGCGCTCGATCGGATCCCGGGAAATTGCGGAGGCGCTGGCCGAAGTCGCGGCAAGCGGCTTTGCGGATCGACCGGTGCGCACGCTGTCGGCGGGCCAACGCCGCCGGGTCGCACTCGCCGGAGTGCTGCTCGCCGCCGCGCCGCTCTGGGTGCTCGATGAACCCGCCACCCACCTCGACGCGGCCGGGCAGGCACTCGTCGGGCGGCTCGTCGAGCGGCAACTCGCGGCCGGCGGGATCGTCGTCGCCGCGGTGCACGCACCGCTGCCCGTGGCCGAAGCGGGAACGCGGCGCCTCGGACTATCGTCAAAGTGAGCGGGTCCCAGTGAGCGACGCCTGGCAGGCCGCGAAACTGGTGATCGAACGAGACCTGCGTCTCGCTTTCCGCAATCGTGGGCAACTTCTGCACCCGCTGCTGTTCTTTGCCATCGTGACGACATTGTTCCCGCTCGCCCTGTCTCCTGAACCGTCGCGATTGCGCGACGTCGCGCCGGCTGTGCTGTGGGTGGGCGCGCTGCTATCCTCGTTGCTTGCGATCGAGTTCCTGTTCCGCGAGGACGCGCAGGACGGCACGCTCGAGCAGTATGCGCTGTCGGGCCGCTCGCTCACCTGGTTGCTCTTTGCGAAGACGGTGTCGCACTGGCTGCTGGCAGGTCTGCCGCTCGCGCTGATGAGCCCGGTGGCGGCCTACGGTCTTGCGGTCTCGCCCGACGCGATGCCCGGGATCATCGGGTCCGTGGCGCTCGGGACGATCGCGCTGAGTCTGCTCGGAGCCGTGTCGGCCGGGCTCACGATCGGCATCAAGCGGGGTGGTGCGCTGCTGTCGCTGCTGACGCTGCCGCTCGCGGTTCCGCTGCTCATCTTCGGCGCGCAGGCAACGGCCCGCGCGATCGAAGGCGGCAACATGGCCGCGCCGATGTATTTCCTCGGCGCCTTCGCCGTGCTCGGAATCACGCTCGCGCCACTCGCCGCCGCCGCGGCTGTGCGCATCAGCATGGAGTAGACGATGGACTGGACCTGGTTTCACCGCTTCGGCTCGCCGCCGCACCTGTATGGGCTGGCGGGCAAGCTCACGCCGTGGTTCGCGTGGCCCGCGGCGCTGCTGATTCTCGCGGGTCTCTACGGGGGCCTCGCGCTTGCGCCGCCGGACTACCAGCAGGGCGACGGTTTTCGCATCATCTACGTCCACGCCCCGAGCGCGTGGCTCTCGCTGATGGCGTATACGTGGATGGCGGCTGCGGCGGCTATCGGGCTCGTCTGGCGCATGAAGGTGGCGCATGCGGTCGCGGCCAGCTGCGCGCCGATCGGCGCGTGGTTCACGGTCGCCGCGCTCTGCACCGGGATGCTGTGGGGCAAGCCGATGTGGGGCACTTACTGGGTGTGGGATCCGCGACTCACTGCGGAGCTCGTGCTGCTCTTTCTCTATCTCGGTTACATCGGTCTGCGCTCGGCGATCGAGGATCCGCAGCGCGCGGATCGGGCCAGCGCCGTGCTCGCAATCGTCGGCGTCGTGAACGTGCCGATCGTCCGGTATTCGGTCGAATGGTGGAATTCGATCCACCAGGCGCCGTCGGTGATGAAGTTCGGCAAGCCCTCGATCAGCTGGCCGATGCTGACGCCGCTGCTGATCATGTTCGTCGGGTTTACACTATTGTTCGTCGCGCTGATGCTGGTGCGTGCACGCGGGGAAATCCTGCGACGCGAGCGCCAGTCGCGCTGGGTGTCCGAGGTGGTGGCGCAATGAGCGGGTTCCTGTCCATGGGTGGGTATGCATCGTCGGTGTGGCCGGCCGTGGCGCTGACCTTTGGCATCATCGTGTGGAATGTCGTCGCCGCGCGCCGCTCGTTCGCTGCAGCGCGCGCCGAGGCGCGGCGCCGCGTTTCGATGGAGCAGGCGCCATGACGCCGCGCCGCCGTCGACTGATCCTCGTACTCGGCATCCTCGCGGGCGTCGCCATCGCGGGCACGCTGGCGCTGCAGGCCTTTCGCGAGAACGTGATGTTCTTCTTCGATCCCTCGCAGGTGGCGCAGGGCGAGGCACCGGAAGGCGAACGGTTCCGACTCGGCGGCATGGTCGAAAAGGGCAGCGTCGTGCGCGCGCCGGGGAGCCTTCAGGTGCAGTTCATCGTGACTGATTTCCAGCGTTCGGTGCCGGTCCACTACAGCGGCGTGCTGCCGGATCTGTTTCGTGAAGGGCAAGGCGTCGTCGCCCACGGACGACTCGGGACCGACGGCGTGTTCAACGCCGATGAAGTGCTCGCCAAGCACGACGAGAAATACATGCCGCCGGAAGTGAAGCGATCGCTGAAGCCACCGGCGACGCCGGCCGCGGCACCGCAAGGCTGATCGCGATGCTGCCCGAACTCGGCCATTTCGCCCTGATTCTCGCGCTGCTGCTCGCGGGGCTGCAGGCGTTCTTCGGGCTCGCCGCGCCGGCGCTCGGGCGCGATCGCTGGCTTGCCGCGGTCATGCCGGCGACTGCGGGCCAGGCCGTCATGGTCGCGACCGCGTTCGCCTGCCTCGTCGCGAGCTTCGTGCGCTTCGATTTCTCGGTGGCTTACGTCGCGCAGAATTCGAACTCGGCGCTGCCGCTGATCTATCGCATCGCCGCCGTGTGGGGCGCGCACGAGGGCTCGCTGCTGCTCTGGATCGTGCTGCTCGCCTGCTGGACGATCGCGGTGGCCTTCGGCGTGTCGCGGCTGCCGCCGCGCTTCGGAGCGCGCGTGCTCGGCGTGCTCGGCCTCGTCAGCTTCGGATTCCTGCTCTTCACGCTGGCGACGTCGAACCCGTTCCTGCGCCTCGACCCGGCGGCCCCCGATGGCCGCGACCTGAACCCGCTGCTGCAGGACCCGGCGCTCGCACTGCATCCGCCGCTCCTCTACACAGGCTATGTCGGCTTTGCCGTCGCGTTCGCCTTTGCAATTGCCGCGATGCTCGAGGGGCGGCTCGACCAGGCCTGGGCGCGGTGGACACGGCCCTGGACCCTGGCCGCCTGGGCATTCCTGTCGATCGGAATCGCGCTCGGCAGCTGGTGGGCGTACTACGAGCTCGGCTGGGGCGGCTACTGGTTCTGGGATCCCGTCGAGAACGCCTCGTTCATGCCCTGGCTCGTCGGTACGGCGCTGATCCACTCGCTTGCCGCCACAGAGAAGCGCGGCCTTTTCAAGAGCTGGACGCTGTTGCTGGCGATCGTGGCGTTTTCGCTGAGCCTGCTCGGCACATTTCTCGTGCGTTCGGGCGTGCTCGTGTCGGTGCATTCGTTCGCGGCGGATCCTGCTCGCGGCGTCTTCATTCTCGCCTTCCTCGTGATCATGATCGGCGGCGCACTCGCCCTTTACGCGTGGCGGGCGCCGCTCCTGAAGTCGAACGCCGGTTTCGAGTTCGCGTCGCGCGAGTCGTTCCTGCTGTTCAACAACATCCTGCTGGTGATCGCTGCGGCCACC
This sequence comes from uncultured Pseudomonadota bacterium, assembly GCA_902826635.1. GTDB lineage: Bacteria > Pseudomonadota > Gammaproteobacteria > Steroidobacterales > Steroidobacteraceae > CADEFQ01. The sequence continues at coordinate 19,993 of CADEFQ010000007.1, read as the reverse complement.
GTGTTCGGCGGCACGATGGCGCCGCTGATCTCGGACGCCGCCGGGCTCGGCACGCTGTCGGTCGGGCCGCAGTACTTCAATCCCACCTTCCTGTTGCCGATGTTGCCGCTGGTCGCGTTGGTCGCAATCGCTGTTCACAGCAACTGGAAGCGCGGCCGGTTGCCGGAACGCAAGCGACCCGTGATCGTCTCCGGGCTCGTCGGGCTTGCGATCGCACTCGCACTCGTCCTCGGCTACTACGGGGGCCGACCGGGGCTCGCACTCGTCAGTCTCGCGCTCGGCGCGTGGCTCGTGCTGTCGTCGCTCGTCGATCCGGTCGATCGGCTGCGGCGCGGCCTGTCGTTGCCACGCGCGATCATCGGCATGACTTTGGCGCATGTCGCGCTGGGCGTATTCGTGATCGCGGTCACCACCGTCGAGACCTACACGGCCGAGGAGGACATCGCGCTCGCGCAGGGCGAAACCGCCCATGTCGGCGGCTACGATTTCCGATTCGAAGGCGTCGCCTCGATCGACGGCCCGAATTACGACGGCGTGCACGGCATGGTGCAGGTGTCGCGCAACGGCCAACCGGTCGTCACGCTGCATCCGGAGAAGCGTCGCTACCTCGTGCAGCAGTCGGTGATGACGGAAGCGGGAATCGCCACGCAGGCGGGGCGCGACCTGTTCGTCGCGCTGGGTGAAGACCTCGGCGCCGGGCGCTGGAGCCTGCGTATCCAGATACGCCCGTTGATCAACTACGTCTGGCTCGCAGTGGCGCTGATGGCGCTCGGCGGATTCCTCGCGGCATCCGATCGGCGTTACCGGAGCGCGCGCGCGCCGGCGACGGAGCCGGGCGAAGCAGGGCAGGGCAGCACAGCGTGAATCGCTTCCTGTTGCCGCTTGCAGCCTTCGTGCTGCTCGCGATCGTGCTCGCGATCGGCATCCGGCAGTCGAATACCAAGGGCATCGTGGTATCGCCATTGATCGGTCGCGCAGCGCCCGAATTCGTCCTGCCGAACCTGCTCGACGCGACGAAACGCTTCGATTCACGCGTGATGAAAGGACGCTGGTACGCGCTCAATGTCTGGGGCACCTGGTGCATCGAGTGCCGCGTCGAGCACGAGGTGCTTGTGGCCGCGCGGCAGGAGGCGAAACTGCCGATCGTCGGTCTCAACTGGAAGGACGAGGACACGGAAGCGCGCGCCTGGCTCGCGCAGCTCGGCAATCCATATGAGGCCGTGCCCGTCGATGCCGAAGGCAGGGTCGCGATCGACTACGGCGTGTATGGAGCGCCCGAGACATTCCTGATCGACCCGCGCGGCGTGATCGTCTACAAGCGCATCGGACCGATGACGCCGGAGATCTGGCAACGCGAGTTCGTGCAGCGAGCGGCGGGGGCGTCGTGATCGCCCGCGCGCTGCCGCTGATCTTCGCCGTCTGCTGGGCGACGGTGGCCCTCGCGATCGACACGACGCGACTGCCGGACCCGGTCTTGCAGGCGCGCTACGAGGCGCTCACGCACGAGCTGCGCTGCATGCAGTGCCAGAACCAGTCGATCGCGGACTCTCCGGTCGGCCTCGCCGCCGACCTGCGCAGAGAAGTCGCGGAGCAGCTGACCGCCGGCAAGAGCGACGACGCGGTGCGCGAGTACATGGCGGCACGCTACGGTGACTTCATTCTCTTTCGCCCGCGTGTGTCCGCGCGCACGGCGTGGCTGTGGTCGCTGCCGGGCCTGCTGCTGATCGGCGGCGCGGTGGTTGCCTGGCGCATCGTGCGCCGCCGATCCGCAATGGCGGCCAACGACCCCGACTTCAACTCCGACGACCTGGAACGCTGATGTTCACCTTCGTGACCCTGGCGGCGACGCTGATCGTGTTTGCGATCGCGATCGTCGCGATACCGCTGCTGCGGGGCAAGACGACTGCGCCGTGGGCGGCGCTCGGGAGCATTGGCGTGCTGTTGCTCGGCAGCGTGGGGCTCTACGTGACGTGGAGCAATTGGACCTGGCCTTCCGCCGTTGCCGCGAACACGCCCGCCGGGATGGTGTCGCAACTTGCGCGTCGGCTCGAGCGCGAGCCGAACGACCTCGATGGCTGGCTGATGCTCGGCCGTTCGTATGCGGCCTTGAACCAGGTGCCGCTCGCGCTGCGCGCCTATGAGCGCGCGGATCGCCTTGCCGATGGGCGCAACGCCGAGGCGCTGATCGGCATGGCGGAGATCCTGACCGTGCAGGACGAAGACACGCTGGCAGGGCGCGCCGGCGATCTCTTCGAGCGCGCGCTCGCGCTGGATCCGAAAGCGGGCAAGGCCTTGTTCTTCGGCGCGGTAGCCGCAATGCGCCGCGGCGAGCTGCCGGTGGCGCGTGAGCGCTTCGCAACGCTGCTCACGCTGAACCCGCCCGCCGAAGTGCGTCCGCTCATCGAGCAACAGGTCGCTGCGCTCGATCGCGCGATTTCGGGCAAGGGTGTCGCGGCACCAGGGCCAGCGGCGGTGCGCGTGACCGTGAGGCTCGCGCCAAAAATAGCGCCCGACGCGAAGGGCGACGCTCCGGTTTTCGTCTTCGTGCGAGACCCGGACTCGCCCGGTCCGCCGCTTGCGGTCAAGCGTCTCAGTGCGAGGTTCCCGCTCGACGTGGAACTGACCGCTGCCGACGCGATGATGCCGAGCCGTGCCATCACGGCCGGCAAGCGCGTGCTCGTCGTTGCGCGTATCGCGCGATCGGGCCGTCCCGAGGCGGCGAGCGGCGATCCGTTCGGTGAAGTCAGCTATGATGTCGGCCGGGATGGCACGCGGGAGATCCTGATCGATCGCGTGACACCCTGACGGGTCGCGGCCAGCCGGACTGGGGATCATGGGCGCCAGCGTGACACTCGAATTTGCGACTTCGCCGGGCATCTGGCTCAGCTATTCGCGCGTCGTCGCTTCACGCAAGCCGGCGACCGTGCGAGACGGCGAAACCGTACCACGAATCGAGGCGACCCTCGCGGCGACGCAGCCCGACCCGGCCCACGTCGCGCGCTATGCGGCGATCTGCGAGGTGCCGCGCGCGGACGTCGTGCCGATCGCCTATCCGCACATGCTCGCGAGCGGCATGCATCTCGCGATGTTGTCGTCTCCTGCGTTTCCGATCAGCGTCCTCGGGCTCGTGCACGTGCGCAACCTCATCGTGCGCGAGCGCGCGCAGGACGCAGGCGAGGCGATGGCGCTGCGCAGCTGGATCGAAGGACACCGCGACACCGATCGCGGCCAGGAATTCGATCTCGAGACCGAGGGCAGCGTCGACGGCACGGTGATTTGGCGCGAGACCTGTACCTTTCTCGCGCGTCGGCGTGGCAAGCCGGGCGCGCGCCCGGCGGCGGAGAAGGAGCGCGAGAACGGGCCGAAGGGTGCCGTGGCGTCCACCAGCTTCGCCGCGCCCGCCGGCCTCGGGCGCCGCTACGCGAGCGTGTCGGGCGACTACAACCCCATCCATCTCGCGGACCTTGCCGCGCGCCCTTTCGGCTTCAGGAAGGCGATTGCGCACGGCATGTGGTCGCTCGCGCGCTGCGCCGCCGAACTCGGCGAGATCGACATGGGGGGCCGCACGACGCTCGACGTCGTGTTCAAGCTGCCCGTTTACCTGCCCGCGTGGGTGATCCTCGAAAGCCGACCTTACGAAGGCGGCGTCGCGTTCGTGCTCAAGGATTCGGCGGGCACCAAGCCCTATCTGACCGGGGAGCTGCGGACCGCCGCATGACCAGCACCGCATGACGATGGCCGGGGTGCGGCCCGTCGCGACGCAGCGGCTCGTTGCGCGTGGCGAAGGGCAGGCGCTCGCTGCGGCTGCCGCCGCCTATTTCTGCCTGCTGTGCGGCTACTACATGTTGCGCTCGCTGCGCGAAGCCATGGCCCTTGAAGCCGGCCGCGCGTGGATCCCGACGCTTTTCACCGTCGTCCTCGTGGTGCAGCTCGCGATCCTGCCGCTTTACTGGTGGGTCGTCGGGCGCACGCCGCGCCGGCGCCTGCTGCTGACTGTCTATCTCCCGGTGATTGCGCTCTTCGTGGCGATCGCCGTGGGCCTCGCGCGGGGTGGCTCGAATGCCTGGCTTGCAGGCGCGTATTTCGTCGCCGTGATGTCGGTCAATCTCTTCATCGTTTCGGTTTTCTGGAGCGTGATGGCGGATCGCTGGTCGCCCGAGGCGTCGGAGCGGCTGTTCGGGTTCATCGCGGGCGGCGGGAGCCTCGGCGCCCTGGTCGGACCGCTGCTGAACACGCTGATTGCGGACAAAGTGGGCGCGCCCGTGATCATCGGCATTGCCTGCGCCTTGCTGCTGGCAGCCGTCGGGTGCGGGTTTCTGGCGCAGACATTGCGCAGACCGGCGGTTGCGGGTCGTGAGACGCCGGCGATGAGCACGGCCGTCGGCGGGCGGGCGCTCGAAGATCTTGCACGCTTCATCCGCTCACCGTATCTGCTCGCCATCGCCGGCCTGATCGTCGTCGGACAGATCCTCGGCGCCTTCATGTACAACGAGCAGGCGCGCTACGTCGAGGTTGCCTACGAAGGCCTGGCGGAGCGCATCGCACTGTTTGCGCGGGTCGATCTCGCCGTGAACGGCCTCGCGCTCGCGTTCCAGACGCTCGTCGTCGGCTGGCTCACCACGCGCGGCAGCGCACGCCTGTCGCTTTCGGCGATGCCGTTGCTCGCGGGCCTGTCGTTCATCGCGCTTGCGGTATCGCCGACGCTCGCGATGCTGATGGTGACGCAGGTGGTTCGGCGCGGCGCCGACTACGGCCTCGCCAAGCCTACGCGCGAGATGCTCTACACCGTGCTCAACCCCGAGAGCAAATTCAAGAGCAAGAGCCTCCTCGATACGGTGCTGCAACGGGGCGCCGATACCCTCGGCAACTGGCTCTATGTACTGCTTGCGGGGCTCGGGCTCGCCGGGCTCTCTGCGCTGAGCGCCGCGATTTGCTTCGCGCTCATCGCAGCGACCTGGTGGCTGGGTCGATCGTTCGAGCGACAGTTGTGACTTTGCCGGCGCGCCGCGTCGGGCCCGACGGCAGGGCGCACGTGGACCTGCGCGCAGTTGCACGCTTCGCCGCCCCGCTGATGGCGACGAACGCGATCCAGGCCCTGCTCAACCTCACCGACACCTGGTTCATCGGTCGGCTTTCGACCGATGCGCTGGCCGCGATGAGCGCAATTTACTGGGTGATGACCTGCGCGATCCTCGTGCTCGGCGGCGTCGGTTTCGCAGTGCAGACCTTCGTCGCGCAGGCGGTCGGTTCGCGACGCCGCGCGCGCGCCTCCCAGGCGGCGTGGTCGGGCCTCTGGGCAGCCCTGGGCACGCTGCCGGTGTTTCTTCTGCTCGCCTGGGGGGGGCCGACACTCCTCGCGCCGTTTCACCTGGCGCCCGCAGTCGCGCGACTGGCGCTCGAGTACTGGGAGCCTCGCATGTGGGGCGCCGCGCTTGGGCTCGCCACCTGGGCACTCACCGGGTTCTTCACGGGTATCGGCGCGACGCGCACGACGTTTGCGATCGCCGGCGTGACGGTGCTCGCGAACGTACCCGCAAACCAGTTCTTCATGTTCAGGCTCGACCTCGGCATGGCGGGCGCGGCCTGGGGCACCAACGCGGCGCAAGCGCTCGGCCTCGTGCTGGCGATCGCGATCGTTCTTTCTCCGCGCTATGCGCGTGTGTTCCGTTCACATCTGACCTGGCGGCCCGATCGCGCGTTGATCATGCGCCAGTTGAGGATCGGGCTTCCGGTCGGCGTGATGTACGGCGCCGACGTGCTCGGCGTCGCGCTGTTTCAGCTCATGGTCGTGCAGACGGGCAGCAGCGCCGCGGCGGCGACGCAGATCGTGATCATGCTGACCTCGCTCGCGTATCTGCCGGCGATCGGCATTGCATCGGCCGGTACGACCTTCGTCGGTCAGGCGATCGGCGCCGGCGACCGGGACTGGGCGCGGCGCATCGGCAGTTCCGTGATCCTCCTCTGCTTCGGCTTCATGGCGTGCATGGCGCTGCTGATCCTCGCCGGGGGACGCTGGCTGCTGCCGGTCTTCGTGCCGCCCATCGACGCCGCGGCGCGTGAGGCGATCGCGGTAGGGCTGCTGGTGTTGTGGCCGGCGGCCGCGTACCAGGCATTCGATGGACTCTACTTCGGTTCCGCGTCGGCGCTGCGCGGTGCCGGGGACACTCGCGTGCCCGCGCTGACCGCGCTCGCGCTCTCCTGGTTTTTTTTCGTACCGCTGTCGCACACGCTCGTTTTCAGGCCCGGCGAAGGCTGGGTGGACGGCTTGCCGCAGGCGGGGCTCGGCGCGCTGGGCGGCTGGCTGGCGCTGATGAGCTACGCGATGCTCCTCGGCCTCGGCATGCTCGCGCGCTGGCGATCCGGGCGCTGGCGCGGGATCACGCTCGCGCGCGGAAGCTGAGGAGCGCGATGAAGCCACCCAGCATCCCGCCCAGGTGCGCGAAGTGGGCGACACCCGGCTGCGCACCCGTCAGTCCCATGGTCAGCTCGAGTACCCCATAGAGCGTCACGAAAAGCCAGGCCGGCATCGGGATGGGCGGAAAGATCAGCATCAGCTTGCGGCGCGGAAACAGCATCGCATAGACGAGCAACAGGCCGAACACTCCGCCCGATGCGCCGACGGTGGGATACACGCTGCCGCTCACCCCGGCGACGATGAGTTGCGCGATCGCCGCGAACACGACGCTCGCGAAATACAGGAACAGGAAGCGCCGTGCGCCCCAGTAGCGCTCGAGTTCGCTGCCGAACATGTAGACGGCGAACATGTTGAAGAAGATGTGCATTTCGCTGCCGTGCAGGAAGGCGTAGCTCACCACCTGCCAGGGGCGAAAGAGCGGGCCGAGCGGCCACAGCGCGAAGGGCAACAGCGCCGGTTCCGCGACTTTCTGCAACAGAAAGACCGCGACCGTGACGATGAGGATCAAGCGGGTTACGGGCGCCATCCGAGCACTCCATGCAGCACGAAAAAACCGACGATATAGGCGAGGGCGACGAACCAGCCGTGGCGCAGCCACGCGCCGACCGAGCGCGCCTCCGGAAAGCGGTTCGAGATCGCAACTCCCGCTGAAGAACCGAACCAGATCATCGAGCCGCCGAAACCGACGGCATAGGCGAGCACCCCCCAATCGTAGCCGCCCTGCTCGAGCGCGAGCTTGGTGAGCGGGATGTTGTCGAACACCGCGGACACGAATCCGAGGCCGAACGCGCTTTGCCAGCCCGGTGCCGGCAATTCCTCGACGGGCATCATCGAAGCACAGGCGACTAGTGCGAGCAGGAAGAGGCTTCCCTTGGCGGTCTCGGGCAGCAGTTGCCATGCCGGGCGCCGCCAGGCGGCGGTTGCCAGGATCGCACACCACACCGCGACACCGAGAAACGGAAAGCCATCGGCGAGTTCGGGGTGCCGCAGGTTGACGTATAGATTCGTCGCGATCGCCGCGACGAGGATCACGAGCACGATCGCCGCGCGGCCCCAGTCGATCGTGAGGCCAGCCGGCGCGTCCCGGCGTATCGGCGCATGGCGCTGCTGCGCGCGTGCCGCCGGAATCGCGAAGACCAGGAAAGCCGCCGCGGCGGCCACGTACGCATGCAGCACCGCGAGCGCCGGCACGCCTTCGATCCACATCATCGTCGTCGTCGTGTCACCGATCACACTGCCGGAGCCGCCGGCGTTCGACGCCGCGACGATCGCGGCGAGATAGCCGATGTGCACGCGTTCGCGGTACACCGTCGCCGCCATCGACCCGCCGATGATGGCCGCTGCGATGTTGTCGAGAAAGCTCGACAGCACGAACACGATCGCCAGGAGCGCAACGCCACCTTTCCAGTCGTCGGGCAGGTACGCGGGCAGCGCCTGCGGGATGCGGCTGTCCTCGAAATGCCGCGCGAGGAGTGCGAAGCCCATCAGCAACGCGAGCAGATTCGCAAATACGACCCACTCGGCCGTGAAATGCGCGCCGAGGCCGGCGAGCCCGGGGCCCTCATGAAAACCGGTCACCGCAAGCTTGTAGAGGACGATCGCGGCAAGGCCGGTGAGGGCGACCTTGAGAGTGTGGTGGTGAAACAGCGCGACCCCGGCGAGGGTCAGCGCGAACAGAATGAACTCCATGCATAATGATGCCATGAGAGCATTGGTGAAGGCGAAGGCCGAACCCGGCATCTGGATGCAGGACATTCCCGAGCCGACGATCGGTCACAACGACGTGCTGATCCGCATGCGCAAGACCGCGATCTGCGGCACCGACATGCATATCTACAAATGGGACGACTGGGCACGCCGCACGATCAAGGTACCGATGGCAGTGGGCCACGAGTACTGCGGCGAGATCGTCGCGATGGGCAGCGAAGTACGTGGCTTCGCAATCGGCGATCGCGTTTCGGGTGAGGGCCACCTGACCTGCGGTTACTGTCGCAACTGCCGCGCGGGACGACGCCATCTGTGCCGCAACACCGTGGGCGTCGGTGTCAACCGCCCCGGCTGCTTCGCCGAACTCATGTCACTTCCCGCGGTGAACCTGTTCAAGCTGCCGGACGTCGTCGATGACGAAATCGCCTCGATCCTCGACCCGTTCGGCAACGCGACCCACACCGCGCTGTCGTTCGGCGTGGTCGGCGAAGACGTGCTGATCACGGGTGCGGGGCCGATCGGGATCATGGCGGTCGCGATCGCGCGCTACGCGGGCGCGCGGCACATCGTCGTCACCGACGTGAACGACTACCGCCTCGCGCTGGCGCAGCGGCTCGGCGCCTCGCGCATCGTCAACGTCACCCGCGACTCACTCGACGGCGCGATGCAGTCGCTCGGCATGGCGGAAGGCTTCGACGTGGGCATGGAGATGTCGGGCAATCCGGTCGCTTTCCGCGACATGCTTCGCACGATGCACCACGGCGGCAGCGTTGCGATGCTCGGCATCATGCCGGAGGGTACCGGCATCGACTGGGATCAGGTGATCTTCAAGGGGCTCGTGCTGAAGGGCGTGTACGGCCGCGAGATGTTCGAAACCTGGTACAAGATGGCGAGCATGTTGCAGAGCGGGCTCGACATCCGTCCGGTCGTCACCCACCGGCTGCCGATCGCAGACTATCGCGACGGCTTCGAGATCATGGGTTCCGGCCAGTCCGGCAAGGTAATCCTCGACTGGGGCGCGTGCTGACCCGTCAGGGCAGCCCCGCATCCCACAAATCACCGTCGCGGAACGCGTGGCGCAGGTGCTCGATGATCACGCGCACCTTGCGGGAAGGGTGGCGTGAATGCGGATACATCGCCCAGATGAACTGCCCGAGCGGTCGCAGCGCCGGCGCTGCATTCACGAGCCGCCCCGAGCGCAGTGCGTCGGCGACGATGAAGACCGGCAGTACGGCGAGCCCCAGCCCGGCAATCGCGGCTTCACGCATGGCATCGCCATTGTTGATCACGATGCGGCACCGGGTGCTGATCGTCTGCGGCTCGCCGCCCTTGCGCGCCGGTTCGAACTGCCAGGTCTGATCGGCGGGTACCAGCGAGTAGCCGATCGTCGAGTGCGGTGACAATTCGGCGAGCGACGTCGGCGTTCCATGCTCCTGCACGTACTCCGGGCTGCCGCACACGATGACGCGTGTGCGGGCGAGGCGCTTCGCCACGAGGCTCGAATCGCTGAGCCTTCCTGAGCGGATGCCGAGATCGTAGCCGCCGGCAAGCAGATCGACGCGACGGTCGTCGAGATCGAGCGCCACCGAAAGCTGCGGATGCTGGCGCAGCAGCGGGAAGAGGGCGGGGGCGAGCCAGCGAACACCGAAGCTCATCGGCGCGGCGATGCGCAGGAGGCCGGCGAGTGCGCCCTCGTCCTCAGTGACGGCTTCGGCAGCCGCGTCGAGCTGTTCCAGTACGGCGCGCGAACGTTGGTAGAACTCGACCCCGCGATCCGTCGGCGTCACGCCCCGCGCGGAGCGGTGCAGCAGCGTCGCGCCGAGCGCCTGCTCGAGGCGGGTCACACGCTCGCTGACGACGGACTTCGCGAGGTTCAGGCGCAGTGCGCCGGCGCTGACACTGCCTGCCTCCACGACGGCGAGGAAGGTCTCGATGTCCTCCAGCCTGTACTCCATCGTTCGATTCTACCGAACTGCGGTTTCGGCTGCCGGTGGCTGGAGGAAGCGGAGCGCGGCGGTACAGTGCGTCCCATGACAAACCTCAGCCAGACCGAAACCGGGATCCGGGAGATCGCGCAGCTCGTGCGCGGCCAGGCGACCAGCGATGGTGACGGCGTGAAGCTCACGCGCGTGATCGGCGGGCGAGCACTCGCGGATCTCGATCCGTTCCTGCTGCTCGACGAGTTCGGTTCGGACTCGTCCGCCGATTATATCGGCGGCTTTCCCAGCCACCCGCATCGCGGCTTCGAGACCGTGACCTACATGCTCGAGGGGCGCATGCGCCACCGCGACAACCAGGGCAACGAGGGCTTGCTCGTACCCGGCAGCGTGCAGTGGATGACGGCCGGTCGCGGCATCATCCATTCCGAAATGCCCGAGCAGGAAGAAGGCCACATGCGGGGCTTCCAGCTGTGGGTGAATCTGCCCGCGAAGGACAAGATGACGGCACCCCGGTATCAGGACATCGCGCCGGAGCGCATTCCGCGCGTGCGGAGCGCGAACGGCACCGAAGTGCGTGTGATCGCGGGCGACTACGTCGATGTGACGGGCACCGTGACGCGCGGCCCCGTGGAGGGCATCGCGACCGACCCGTTGTACTTCGACGTGTCGCTGCCCAAAGGCGCGTCCTTCGAGCACGCGCTGGCAAGCGACCACAGCGCCTTCCTCTACGTGTTCGAGGGTCAGGCGAAAATCGGCGCTCGCGCTGGCGACGCGATTCGCGGAGACCTGGCAGTACTCTCGCAGGGCGATCTCGTGAGCGTCACGGCAGCACTCGCGGCGACGCGGTTCATCCTGGTCGCGGGCCGCCCGCTTCGCGAACCGGTGGTGAAGTACGGGCCGTTCGTGATGAACTCGCGCGCACAGATCGTGCAGGCAGTCGATGACTACAGCTCCGGGAGGTTCGCATGAAGCTGCTCGCGATCACGGGTAGCCTGCGCAAGGAATCGCTCAACACGAAACTTGCGCACGCTGCGGCGAAGCTTGCGCCGGCCGGCGTCGAAACAGACATCGTCACGCTGCACGGACTGCCGATGTACGACGAAGACCTGCGCGCGGGCGGCACGCCCGCGCCCATCGCACGGCTCGCCGCGCAGGTGCGGGCAGCCGATGGTGTGCTGATCGTGACGCCCGAGTACAATTTTTCGATACCGGGTGCGCTCAAGAATGCGCTCGATTGGCTGTCGCGGCTCACGCCGCCACCGTTCGCCGCCAAGCCGGTCGCGATCATGAGCGCATCGCCCGGCATGCTGGGCGGAGTCCGTGCACAGGATCACCTGAGACAGATCCTGTTCGGGCTCGACGCGCGTACGCTGACGCGACCGCAGGTGATCGTCGGTTCGGCCGCGAACAAGTTCGATGCGGAAGGGGGCTTGTCCGACAGCACGGCGGGCCGACTCGTGGAAGAATTAATGGACGCGCTCGTGGGCGCTCAAGGAGACATGCATGCAAGTAGTTTCGAAGAAGGCCGCACTCGGCGGCAGCCTGTTCGCGTTGTGGCTGGCGGGGGGGGCGTACGCTGAACCGGTCACCTACCAGATCGACCCGGATCATACGCACCCCAGTTTCGAGGCCGACCACATGGGTGGCCTCTCGACCTGGCGCGGCAAGTTCAACAAGGCCTCGGGCACGATCACGTTGGATAAGGCGGCCAAGACCGGCACGGTCGAGGTCACGATCGACGTCGCTTCGATTGATTTCGGCAACGACAAACTGAATGAACACGCGCTGAGTGCGGACATGTTCGATGCCGCGAAGTACCCGACGGCCGTCTACAAGGGCGAGCTGAAGGACTTCGAAGATGGCAAGCCGGGCAAGGTCGTCGGCACCCTGACGATGCACGGCGTGACGAAGCCGCTCACGCTCGAGATCGACGAATTCCTGTGCAAGCCGCATCCGGTATCGAAGCGGGAAGTCTGCGGCGCCGACGCATCGGCCGAGTTCAAGCGAAGTGATTTCGGCGTCGACTACGGCGCGGCTTACGGGTTCAAGCAGGAAGTCGAGCTGCAGATCCAGGTCGAGGCGCTACGCGCGAATTGAGGCCGGTTGTGCACCGATAGCGCAGTCACGCCAGGTGTCGTAGGGGATACGACACCTGGCGCTCGTCCGCCAAGCCTATGTAATATTTAACATAATATACATTATGCGAAGCAATGGGGCGATGTTTCACTTGACATACCCAGCCCCTACGGGTAGCATTTCTCCCATCAAGGAGAGATGTCATGCCCTCGGTTCTGGATTCCCCGCAGTTCCACAACGAAGAAGCCGCCTACGAGTACGTCGAGGCGCTTCTCTGGCCGGGCGGCCCGGTCTGCCATCACTGCGGTAACAGCGACGCTGAGCGCATTGGTGCCCTCAAGGGCAAGACCACGCGCATCGGCCTGCGCAAGTGCTATGCCTGCCGTAAGCCCTTTACCGTGAAGATGGGCACCATCTTCGAGGACAGTCACGCGCCCCTGCGTCTGTGGCTTCAGGCGATCTACCTGATGTGCTCCAGCAAGAAAGGCGTCTCGACCCGCCAGCTTCAGCGCACGCTCAGCGTCGGCATGAAGACGGCATGGCACATGGGGCACCGCATCCGTTTGGCGATGGCCCCGGCAGCCGATGTCGGCCCGCTCGGCGGCGAAGGCGTGACGGTCGAGGCCGACGAAACCTATCTTGCCAAGTCGCCCAAGACCCGCAAGGCTGCCGGCGTTGGTCTGAATGCCAAACCCGCCCCGCAGGTCTTCTCCCTTGTCGAGCGCGGCGGCAACATCCGCTCGATGTACTTGGACGACAAGAACATCCGTGGCGCGATGGCGAAGCATCTCGACGAGCGTTCGCGCCTCATTACTGACGGTGCGCAGACCTACAGATTCGTTATGCCGAGCCCGTCGCAGCATGAATCCGTCGATCACTCCAAGCGCGAGTACGTGCGTGGCGATGTGCATACGAACACGCTGGAAGGCTTCTTCTCGATCTTCAAGCGCGGTCTCGTAGGCACCTACCAGCACATGGATAAGGCCCACCTTGACCGCTACCTCGCGGAGTTCGACTTCCGCATGAACACGCGCGCGAAACTCGGTATCAACGACGCTCAGCGCACGGCGATTGCGGTGCAGGGCGCGAAGGGCAAGCGTCTGACATATCGGTGACTTATTGGCGGCGATCCGGAGGCTTAGCCTCCGGAATGGGCAGCCCGCGCTGCCTTCTGAACTCCGCTTCGTCATGCTCACGCTGCACGGCGAATTTTGGAATGTTCAGCAATTCCAGTATGTCCCACGCGGGCACGACTATCGTCATGCCGCTCAATCCTTGTACGTATTCCTTTCCGTAGCTGGATTCCTCGGTTTGCATTCTCGTAATCGGCATGGACTCGGGAAATTGCCCGCAATGAATGCCGAGCAACCTAAACACAGGCTTGTAGTTGAGAATCGAATGCTCATTCGAGAACGGCTTTCTGAGCCGTGGAATGCCGCCATCCACCAAATCTTGGCCGAATGTGCGAAAGGCAAAGACCGGCGAACCAGAGAAACCGGAGCGCGAGTGCATGTCGATCGTGTAGCACTCTCCGGTGTAGTTATCCCGCTGCCTGATATGAGCGGCCATCGTGCTGATGTGACCAAAACGTACAGCCGGCATATTCAAGTCCACACCGTCGTGGTCCAGAAATCGACCAATCATGTAGACGTCTTCGCCGGGGCCGATATGCTCTGAAACGATTGTGTTTGCCAGCGCAAAATCACTCGACGCTACGGCCCTGAGATATGGGAACCCTTGGCGCGGGAAAAAGGGAATTTGATTCCGAGAATGATCGGTCGTCAGGTCCACAGCGGCTACATCCGCCCGCCCAGGAAGAAACTCCCAATCCGTAGGATCCAATTCGATCGTAACTGCCTGATTGGACGCAGCCATTATGCGTATGACGCTGCATCCTGACCTTACAGCCACATGATGATTGGTAATTGCATAGAGCCGTGGCGGCATTCCATGCATAACAAGAAAACCTGTTCCCCCGTGCTTCACGCCACGTTCTGCTGCGTCCCGCGACGGGTACAGATAGAAAACGCATCTGAGATGATCGTCTGGGATTCTCGGCATACCAACTTCCACGATTTTTGCGTACGGTACACCCGAGCCAGAACGCCGTGGAATGGAAACATAGTCGAACGCCAGTTCCTGCCTACAGACTGGTCTGAGCATCTGATCCATTGAAAGCCGCGTAAACTGTGCAGCGTTTGTGACTGACATAGACACGACCTAGACCTCAATTGTGAAACGAAAACCCGCCAAGCCTGACAATCCCGCCCAATCCGAGCGCTTCATCAAGACGGCGCGCGAGCTGGGCGCTGACGAGTCGCCGAGCACCTTTGAACGCGTCCTGCGGCGCGTCGCCGCGCCCAAGGCGAAGACTTCAGCTAAGCCCAAGCCCTGAGAGGCGGTTAGACCGGGCACGGGGCTAGTCCTTGTGCGTGGGTCTGTGAAGTGAAACGTCGCCAGCAATGGTTTCTGCGGGCGATAACGCGCCTCAACGGCCTGGTTGAACCTCGATCACGACCTTGCCCCTGGCGTGACCCTCTTCGAGATACCGGATGGCTTCAGGCACCTCGCTGAGGCTGTAACGCCGGTCGATGACGGGCGTCAGCTTTCCCTCCCGCATGAGATCGGCGAGGAATTCGAGGTCTTCCTGGTTCAGCTCCGCAAGCATCGACGCGAACGTCTGGTTCACGAACGGCGAAAGCAGGATGCGTTTGAACAATCCCCACAGCGGCCCGATGTAATCGCCGTAGTCGAGGCTGCCGACGCCGACCAGAATGCCGTCGGGAGTCATGACTTGCCGATAGGCCCGCAACGAGTGCGTGCCGACCGTGTCGATGATCAAGTCGTATTTCTGATCGCCCTGCGTGAAGTTCTCCCGCGTGTAGTCGATGACATGATCGGCGCCGAGCGAGCGCACCATCTCGACATTGCGCGTGCTGCACACACCGGTCACGCTGGCGCCCATCGTCTTGGCGATCTGCACCGCGAATGTGCCGACGCCGCCCGACGCGCCGTTCACCAGTACGTGCTGCCCCGCGCGCAGATTTCCCTTGTCCCGCAAGGCCTGCAGCGCGGTGACGGCAGCAATCGGCACGGCAGCGGCCTGCTCGAAGCTCACGTTGGCCGGTTTCAGCGCAATCGCTCGTGTTTCACGAACGACGACGTATTCCCCGAAGGCGCCTGACCTGCCGCCGAACACGTCGTCGCCTGGTTTGAAGCGCGTAACGCGCCGGCCTACCGCTTCGACCGTGCCGGCGAAATCGACACCCATGCTCGCATCGGTCGGCGCGCCCAGCCCGGCGCTCAGGCGCATGACGTAGGGCTTCCCGCGCATGTAGTGCCAGTCGAGCGGGTTGGCGGCGGCAGCGCGAACCTTCACGAGCACCGCGTCGTCCCCGGGAGTCGGCTTCTCGACGTCCTCGAGCTTCAGCACCTCCGGCGACCCGTAGCAGCGATAGACGATGGCCTTCATGGTCGCTTTGCCGGTGAGCGTCGGCGCCGGGCTGCACGGTGAATCGTGGCTCACGACCAGCATGAACGACGCCACCGCGAGCGCCACGACGGCGAGCACGGCACTGAGTGCCTTCCTTCTTCGAGTCATGCGACCTCCTCCGTTTCTCGCGGCGATTTTCCTCGCGCCGCACCGGGCGGACCAGCGGCACGCGACGAGCGACGCCGCCGCGAGGTCGAGTGACGTCCATGACGGACGGGCGGCGACCTGCGCTGATTACGCTATAGTGTCGATGCCCATGCGTTTCCTGTTTCTTCTGCCGCGGCTCCTGCTCTGTGCTGTCCTCGTCCTGAACGGGACGATGGCGGCGGCGTCTGCGGCCGACCCGGCAGGTGCCTGCCATGCGCAGGAAGAAGCGCCGAAGCGCTCCGATCACGGCGGCTCCGATTGCTGCAAGCGCGGCGACGGCGGTTGTTACTGCGCTCACGCCTTCGCCCCGACGGCTCTGCTCGATGCCCCCATTGCGGTTGGCCCGCACGTCGGCAACATGCACGCGCTGTCGCCGGACCACTACCCGCCTACGCTTCCCGAACCGATTCGACCTCCAATCGTCTGAGTCTCGCCATTGCAGCCGCGCACGCGGCCACCGTGAGTCTCGATTCGTGGAGTGTTACATGTGGACTGATTCCGCCGGCTTCGCTGCCGGCTTTTCGCGCCGTCGTTTCGTGCAGGGCCTCACCGCGGGTGGCGCACTCGCAGGCCTCGGCCTGCGACCCGCCGCGGCACGCGCCGCAAACGTGACCCAAGCTGCGCCGGTGCTGACGGGCACCGAATTCAATCTCACGATCGGCGAATCGCCGGTCAACTTGACCGGGCGCGCTCGCCACGCGATCACGGTGAACGACAGCCTGCCGGCGCCCACGCTGCGCTGGCGCGAGGGCGACACCGTCACCTTGCGCGTAGCGAACACGCTGCGCGGCGCGGCATCGTCGATCCACTGGCACGGCCTGTTGCTGCCCGCGAACATGGACGGCGTGCCGGGCCTCAGTTTTGACGGCATCGCGCCCGGTGAGTCTTATCTCTACCGGTTCAACGTTCGGCAGTCCGGCACCTACTGGTATCACAGCCACT
>CADEFQ010000007.1:0-3173 GCA_902826635.1 uncultured Pseudomonadota bacterium | reverse complement strand
TATCTCTACCGGTTCAACGTTCGGCAGTCCGGCACCTACTGGTATCACAGCCACTCGCTGTTCCAGGAACAGGCGGGGCTCTACGGCGCGATCGTCATCGATCCGCGCGAGCCGGCGCCCCATCACTACGATCGCGATCACGTGGTGCTGCTGTCGGACTGGACGGACGCGGATCCTGTCGCCCTCTTCCGCCGCATGAAGAAGGACTCGGCGTTCGACAACTACTACCAGCGCACGGTGGGCGATTTGGCCGCCGACGTTCAGCGCCGTGGATTCGCCCCGACACTCGCGGACCGCAAAGCGTGGGGCAAGATGCGCATGACGCCCACCGACCTGTCGGACATCAACGCGCATACTTATACCTACCTGATGAACGGCACGGCACCCGACGCGAACTGGACGGGCCTCTTCGCGCGCGGCGAGAAAGTGCTGCTGCGCTTCATCAACGGGTCGGCGATGACCTACTTCGACGTGCGCATCCCCGGACTGAAAATGACCGTGGTCGCAGCGGATGGCCAGTACATCCATCCGGTGACCGTCGACGAGTTTCGCATTGCGGTGGCGGAAACTTTCGACGTGCTGGTCGAACCTGCGGGGCAGGAGGCGTACACGATTTTCGCGCAGGACTCCGCCCGCACCGGCTACGCACGCGGCACGCTCGCGTTGCATGCCGGGCTCAGCGATGCAATCCCGGGGCTCGATCCGCGTCCGATCCTTGCGATGAGCGACATGGGGCATGACGGCATGGATCACAGCGGGCACGACATGCCGGGCATGCCGAAGCACCCGGCCACCGAGCAAGGCAATCCGCTCGTTGACATGCAGACGATGATGCCCGTGCCCAGACTCGACGACCCAGGCATCGGTCTGCGCAACAACGGCCGCACGGTGCTCACTTATGGGGCGATGCATTCGCTGTTTGACGATCCGGACGGGCGCGAGCCGGGTCGCGAGATCGAGCTGCACCTGACCGGGCACATGGAGAAGTTCGCGTGGTCGTTCAACGGCCAGAAATTCATGGAGGCCGAGCCGCTGCGCCTCAAGTACGGAGAGCGCCTGCGCATCGTGCTCGTCAACGACACGATGATGACGCACCCGATCCATCTGCACGGCATGTGGAGTGACGTCGAGGACGCGCGCGGCGCTTTCTTGCTGCGCAAGCACACCGTCGACATGCCGCCGGGAACACGGCGCAGCTATCGCGTGCGTGCCGATGCGCTCGGCCGCTGGGCGTATCACTGCCACCTGCTCTATCACATGGAAGCGGGGATGATGCGCGAAGTGAGGGTCGAGGAATGAGCGCGCCGCGAGCCCTCGTGGCGGGCGCTGCAGCGCTGACAATAGGCATCGCGCTGCCCGGCATCGCGATGGCCCAGCAACACGATCACAGCAAGATGAACGGCGAGCCGGCCCACGAGGCGCCGGTCCCGCCGAGTGGGGCTGACGAGCTCCTGACGCCGATCCCTGCGCTCACCGACGCGGACCGCGCGGCTGCGTTCCCGACGCTCACGCGTCCGATGGCACACGCTCGCGAGCTGAACAGTCTCATCGTCGTGGATCGACTCGAGGCCTGGAACGCCGATCCGGGCACCGGTGCCGCGTGGGAAGCGAAGGGCTGGATCGGGTCCGACCTCAATCGAGTGTGGCTGCGCACCGAAGGCGAGCGCACCGATGGACGCACCGAGGCCGCGGACGTCGAACTGCTGTACGGGCGCAGCGTTTCACCGTGGTGGGATACGGTCGTGGGCCTGAAACAGGATTTCGAGGGCGGCTCGCAGACCTGGGTAGCCTTCGGCGTGCAGGGGCTCGCGCCTTACAAGTTCGAGGTGCAGGCGACGGTCTGGCTCGGCGAATCGGGCCGGACGGCTGCCGGCCTCGAGATCGAGTATGAACTGCTGCTGACCAACCGCCTGATCCTGCAGCCGCTGGTCGAGCTGAAACTCTTCGGCAAGGACGACCCCGGGCGCGGTGTGGGTTCGGGTCTCAGCACTGCCGAGGCCGGCCTTCGCTTGCGCTACGAAATACGCCGGCAGTTCGCGCCGTACATCGGCATTGTCTACGAGCGCGCCTTCGGCGACACCGGCGATCTGCGGCGTGCCGAAAGCGGGGACACCGCCGACACTCGTGTCATGGCCGGTGCCAGAATCTGGTTCTGAGGAGGAAACATGTACGTCAGGTTGAAGCAGTTCGTATTCGCCATCGTGGTCGTCGCCGTCACCGCGATGGCTGCGCTCGCAGCGTTCGCATGGTCCGGTGTCTATGACATCGGCGCGGACGATCCGCACAGCAAGCCCGTCCTCGGCCTGCTTGCGCTGGTCCGGGATCGGTCGGTCGGCGCGCAAGCCGCATCGATTGCGGTCCCCGCAGATCTCGCGAGTGAGGCGCGGATCCGCCAGGGCGCGGGCAACTACGATGCGATGTGCAGCACTTGCCACCTCGCCCCGGGACTCGGCGACAGCGAACTCAATCGCGGGCTCTACCCTGCCCCGCCGCGCCTCGACAAGATGAAGGTCGAGCCTGCGCAGGCGTTCTGGGTGGTCAAGCACGGCATCAAGGCGTCGGGGATGCCGGCCTGGGGCAAGAGCATGGGTGATGAATACATCTGGAACATGGTGGCGTTCCTCGGCGCGCTGCCGGCGTTCGACGCGGACAAGTATCGGGCGCTCGTTGCCGAAAGCGGCGGCCACTCGCATGGCGGCGCGGAGCCGGACGATCACGGCGACGCGCACGACCACGACGACGCGAGCCAACACGAAGGCGCGGCGGCGGGCGGGGCCTCGCCCGACGTTCCGGGCGCGGCCACGGACGCCGTCGCGGTCGTCGATGCCTTTGGCGCCGCCCTCGTCGCGGGCGAACTCGCCAAAGTGAAGGCGTTCCTCGACCCGGCCGTCGTCGTACTCGAGACGGGGGGCGCCGAGCGCAGCCGCGACGAATACATGGACCACCATGCCGAGGCCGACGCAAAATTCCTGCACGGGGCGCATGTGCGCAAGACGCGCCGCATCGCGCGCGCGAGCGGCGATGCCGCCTGGGTCGCGACTGAAAGCGTCATCCATGCCCACGGCAGCAAGCCGGTGACGCTCCTCAGCACGGAAACCATGGTGCTGGCGAAGAAAGCCGGGCAGTGGCGGATCACGCACATCCATTGGTCGTCCCGCGAACAGTAGGCTTGC
>CADEFQ010000006.1:111326-115587 GCA_902826635.1 uncultured Pseudomonadota bacterium | reverse complement strand
TGATCTTGATCAGCGCATCGAGAACCATCGGCCCGCAACTGCCCATGTCGACTTCGTAGGTATCGAGCCGCGGGTTCTCGCCCGAATCGGGATCGAAGCGGTAGATGCGAAAGGTCCGCACGCTCTTGGCGCCGGCAGGGGCCTTGAAGACCCGGCCATCGCGGCGGATGCGTGAATTCTCCGGAAGACGAAACTGCGACATTCAGGGGATCCTCACAGGCTACGCAGCGGATCGCTCGGGGCGGCTGGCTGGCTCAATACACTCTGGCCTTGGGTGGCACGGTCTCGACGTCGTCCGTGAGCGTCTGCAGGTGCACCTGCCGATAGTCGATCTGCGTCTTGCCCGCGGCGTCGACGCGGATCAGCGTGTGCTTCATCCATTCGCCGTCGTTGCGATCCGGGAAATCCTCGCGCGCGTGGGCGCCGCGGCTTTCCTTGCGGTTTTCCGCCGCATGGATCGTCGCGACCGCCTGGCCGAGGAGATTCTCGAGTTCGAGCGTCTCGACGAGATCGGTGTTCCAGATGAGCGAACGGTCGCGCACGCCCACGTCGGCGAAGGACGCGTAGGTCTTCGCGAGTTTCTCGCACCCGTCGCGCAGCGAGGTGCCGGTGCGGAACACCGAGGCATCCGCCTGCATGATCCGCTGCATCTCGAGCCGGATCTCCGCGGTGGGTCGCGAGCCCCTGGCGTTACGCAGCCGATCGACGCGCGCGACCGCGAAATCGCCCGCATCCTTCGCGAGCGGCCGGTGGCGTTCGCCCGGCTTCACGAGCGTCGCGATGTGCCGCGCGGCCTCGCGTCCGAAGATCACGATGTCGAGCAGCGAATTCGAGCCCAGGCGATTGGCGCCGTGCACCGAGACGCAGGCCGCCTCGCCCGCCGCGAACAGGCCCGGCACGATCGTATCCGGGTCGCCGTTCTTCACGGTCACGACTTCGCCGTGGTAGGTGCAGGGAATGCCACCCATGTTGTAGTGCACGGTCGGCTGCACCGGGATCGGTTCCTTCGCGACGTCGACGCCCGCGAAGATCCGCGCGGTGTCCGCGATGCCCGGCAGCCGCTCGTGGATCACTTCCGGCCCGAGGTGCTCGAGATGCAGGTGGATGTGATCCCGATGCTCGCCGACGCCGCGCCCCTCGCGCACTTCGATCGTCATCGATCGGCTCACGATGTCGCGTGACGCGAGGTCTTTGGCGTTCGGCGCGTAGCGCTCCATGAAGCGCTCGCCCTTCGAGTTCGTGAGATAGCCGCCCTCGCCGCGCACACCCTCGGTGATGAGGCAACCCGCGCCGTAGATGCCGGTCGGGTGGAACTGCACGAATTCCATGTCCTGCAGCGGCAAGCCCGCGCGCAGCGCCATGCCACCGCCGTCGCCGGTGCAGGTGTGCGCGGACGTGCAGGTGAAGAACGCGCGCCCATAGCCGCCGGTCGCGAGGATCACCGCTCGCGCACGATAGCGATGCAGGCGACCGGTCGCGAGGTCGATCGCGACGACGCCGCGGCACTCGCCGTTTTCCATGATCAGGTCGACCGCGAAGTATTCGACGTGGAATTCCGCGTTGTGGCGGATCGACTGCTGGTACAACGCATGCAGCATCGCGTGGCCGGTGCGGTCGGCCGCCGCCGCCGTGCGCTGCGCGATGCCCTTGCCGTAGTGCGTCGTCATGCCGCCGAACGGCCGCTGGTAGATGCGCCCGTCCTCCGTACGCGAAAACGGCACGCCGTAATGCTCGAGCTCGATCACCGCGGCGGGCGCTTCCTTGCACATGAACTCGATCGCATCCTGGTCGCCGAGCCAGTCGGAGCCCTTGATCGTGTCGTAGAAATGGAAGCGCCAGTCGTCCTCGCCCATGTTGCCGAGCGCCGCGCTGATGCCGCCCTGCGCCGCAACGGTGTGGCTGCGCGTGGGAAAGACCTTGGTGATGCACGCGGTGCTGAGTCCCGCTTCGGCAAGGCCGAGCGTGGCGCGAAGTCCGGCGCCGCCGGCGCCCACGACGACGACGTCGTAGGTGTGGTCGATGAATGCGTAATCGCTCATGCGGGGCTCCACACGGCGAGGCGCAGCACCGCGAGTACCGCGGTCGCGGCCACGAGCACGTGCGCGAAGGTATTGACGAGAAGCAGCGCCGCCTTCGCGTGCTGGCCGTGCACGTAGTCCTCGATCACCACCTGCACGCCGAGTTGCGAGTGCCACGCGGCGGCGAGCGCCAGCAGCGCCAGCAGCACCGGATTGAAACCGTGCCCGATCCAGGCCGACATGATCGCGTGGTCGGCGAGCGGCAGGCCCGCCAGCGAGCCGAGGAACCAGATCGAAAGCGGCGCGATCGCGATCGCGGTGACCCGCTGCACCGTCCAGTGGTGGACGCCGTCATGCGCGGAGCCGGATCCGAGTACGCGGCCGAGCGGCGTGCGCAGGCTCATGGCGCGACTCCGGGGGCGACTCCGGCGCGGGCGAAGAGCAGCCATGCGAGCACGACGAACAGGATGAGCGCCGCTGCGATCGCGACGCGAAAGCTGCGGCGCGCCTCGGACTTCTCGAAGCCGTAGCCGAGGTCCCAGACGAGATGGCGCACGCCGTTGAACAGGTGGTAGCAGAACGCGAGCAGCCACAGCGCGAGCAGGGCTTTCAGCAGGGCGCCCGAGAGCAGCGCGCTCGCCGCGGCATACGCCTTGGCACCCCTCGCAGCGGCGACGAGCCAGCAGGCGAGAACGATGAGGCCAACGGACATCGCCACGCCGGAAAGGCGATGGGCGAACGACCCGATCATCGTGTACTGGAAGCGGTACACGGTTGCGTGCGGCGACAGCGGTCGTGAGCGCATGCGATCTCCCGAAGTCAAAAATCGATACAACGACCGTTGCGTTCCCAATCGCCGTAGCGGGTAGGCTCGGGTCCCGTGGGGCCGCCAAACTCACGCGGGGCCGGTGCGGGCGCTGGTGAGAGCGCTGCGGCGGACTCGGTCGACGTTGTTTCGCGTGGTGGATCGGCCGGCTGCGGCATGGCAGGAGAATTCTGCCAGAATTCGCCCCTTCCCTCCACATCGCGCGACCAGGCCACGTGACGCAGCTGTACGGACATTGCGACCTCGACGATCTCGGCGTGCTGACCGTGCACGGTCGAGACGCCGTTGCGTTCCTGCAAGGGCAGCTGTCCCAGGATGTCACGCAACTCGATGCACGGCACGCGCGCTACTCGGCTTGCCACACGCCGCAGGGCCGGGTCGTCGCGATCCTGCGTCTCCTGCCCGCGCCGGACGACGGCGTGCACTGCATCCTGCCAAAGGAGCTCATCGCGACGGTCGCGGAGCGGCTGCGCAAGTACGTGCTTCGCGCCAAAGTGACGCTCACCGATGACAGTGGCTTGCGCGTCATCGGCGTTGCGCAAGGCGATGCGCGCGCGCTCACGGTCGAGGCCGCTGCCGCGGCAGCAGATCCCGGCGGCCGCGCCATCGAGCGCGCCGCGTGGCGCGCGCTCGACATCGCCGAGGGACTGCCGCAGGTCTATTCGGCGACGAGCGAGGGCTTCGTCGCGCAGATGCTGAACCTCGACTGCGTCGGCGGCATCGCCTTCGACAAGGGTTGCTACACGGGCCAGGAGATCATCGCGCGCGCTCACTACCGCGGGCGCGTGAAACGGCGCATGCAGCGCTTTCGCAGCCTGCAGGCGCCGCTCGCGCGCTTCGCGCCCGGCGCGACAGGCGTGTTCACCGACGGACGCGCTTTCGAAGTCGTCGAAGCCGTCGAACTCGGCAACGGGCGCGTCGAATTCCTGGCCGTCGCGCCACTCGCCGCGCCTCTGGTCACGCCCGATGCGCCTGCGCCGGTACCCGCGATGGATCCGGCCGTCGTCCCGATCGACGCCGAACCGCTGCCGCTCCCTTACGCGCTGCCCGACTGAGCGGGATCGAGGTCGACGAGTTCGATCTGCGCAGCTCCGATCTCCCCGCCGAGAAACGCGCTGCCCACTCGCGCGAATCGTTCCGGAAGGTCGGTCGCGAGCAGCGTGAGCGTCCCTTCGGCCCCGGGGCCCGTCGTCGCACCTTCGGTCGCCGACAGCCCGAGCTCCAGCAAGGTGCTTCGCGTTGCCGCGGCCACGGTTGCCGCCGAATCGACGATCGCCACGTCCGCGCCGACCACGGCACGGATCGGCTCGACCAACATCGGAAAGTGCGTGCAGCCGAGTACGATCGTGTCGGGCGAGTCGGCGCCGCGCCCTGCGAAGAGCTCACCCAGATAGCGGCGGGTCGCGGCGAGCGGAAC
>CADEFQ010000006.1:108152-111226 GCA_902826635.1 uncultured Pseudomonadota bacterium | reverse complement strand
CGCCGCGCCCTGCGAAGAGCTCACCCAGATAGCGGCGGGTCGCGGCGAGCGGAACCTCGCCGTTTGTCCAGCCCTCCTCGGCGAGCGCGACGAATACCTGGCAGGCGAGCGCGGTGACACGCGCATCGGGGCGTCGGGCGCGAATTGCGGCCTGATAGGCGCCGCCGCGCACCGTGCCCTCGGTGGCGATCACCGCGATATGGCCGCTTCGCGTCGCGGCACAGGCTGCCGCGGCGCCGGGCTCGAGCACGCCGATCACCGGCAACCCCGCGAAGCGCTACCGCATCGCGGGCAGCGACACCGCCGACGCCGTATTGCACGCGACGACGAGACCCTTGATGCCGCGCGCGACGAGCAGTTGCGACGCCTGCAGTGCATAGCGCACGACCGTGTCGCCGCTCTTCGTTCCGTACGGGAGTCGCGCGGTATCGCCGAGGTAGATGAAATCCTCATGCGGAAGCGCCTCGCGCAGCGCGCGCAGCACGGTGAGACCCCCGACGCCCGAGTCGAACACGCCGATCGGCGCGCACGGCGGGAGCGGCGTCAAGGTCGCGCTCAGGCTTCCGGCCGCAGGTGCGGGAACAGCAGCACGTCGCGGATCGACGCGGAGTCGGTGAAGAACATCACGAGGCGATCGACGCCGATGCCGAGACCGGCGGTCGGTGGCATCGCGTACTCGAGCGCGCGGACGTAATCGGCGTCATAGAACATCGCTTCCTCGTCACCGGCCTCCTTGCGCTCGACCTGGGCGCGGAACCGCGCCGCCTGCTCCTCGGGATCATTCAACTCCGAGAAGCCGTTGGCGAGCTCGCGCCCCGACACGAAGAACTCGAAGCGGTCGGTGATGAACGGATCGGCATCGTTCGCGCGCGACAGCGGCGAAACTTCCGCCGGGTACGCATAAACGAACGTGGGATCCACGAACTCGTGCTCGGCGGTCTTCTCGAAGATTTCGATCTGCAGCTTCCCGGCGCCATCATGCTTGCCGGCGGCGATGCCGAGGCGCTCACACCAGCCGCGAAGGTACGGGACGTCGCGCAGCGACTGCGGGTCGATGCCCGGGTTGTGCTCGAGGATCGCGGCTTCGACCGTGAGGCGGCGAAACGGTGCGTCGAGGTCGTAGCTTCGCCCCTGGTATTCGAGCCGGCGCTTGCCGAGCACCGTATCGGCGATGCCGTGCATCAGCCGCTCCACGAGATCCATCAGGTCGTGGTAATCCGCATAGGCCCAGTAGAGCTCGAGCATCGTGAACTCGGGGTTGTGCCGGGTCGACAGGCCCTCGTTCCGGAAGTTGCGGTTGATCTCATAGACACGCTCGAAGCCGCCCACCACGAGCCGCTTCAAGTAAAGCTCGGGCGCAATACGCAGGTACATGTCGATGCCGAGCGCATTGTGGTGCGTGATGAAAGGCCGCGCCGCCGCGCCGCCCGGGATCGGCTGCATCATCGGCGTCTCGACCTCCATGAAGTCCATGGCGTCGAGGAAAGCGCGCAGGTAGCGGATCATCGCGACTCGCTGCGCAAACACCGCGCGGCTCGCGTCGTTGACGATGAGGTCGACGTAGCGCTGGCGGTAGCGGGTTTCCGTGTCGGCGAGCCCATGCCATTTGTCCGGCAACGCGCGGAGCGACTTGGCAAGGAGCCGCACCGAGCCTGCGCGCACCGAGAGCTCACCCGTCTTGGTGCGAAAGAGCGGCCCTTCCGCGCCGAGGATGTCGCCGACATCCCAGCCTTTCCAGGCCTCGTAGGTTTCCCCGAGCGCCGCCTGCTGCAGGAACACCTGGATGCGGCCGCTCCGGTCGGCGAGCTTCGCGAAGCTCGCCTTGCCCATGACGCGCTTCGCCATCAGGCGACCGCCGACGCGCACGTGCACGGGGTTCGCCTCGAGCCATTCGGCGCTCTTGTCGCCGTACGCCGCCTCGATCTGCGCGGCAAGCGCATCGCGCCGGAAGTCGTTCGGATAGGCCGGCCCGGCGACGCGCAGCGCCGCGAGCTTCGCGCGCCGCTCGGCAATCAGCCGGTTCTCGTCGTCGGGGCCCGTTTCTGTCGACACCGTTACAGCCCTGCCTTCAGTGACGCTTCCATGAATTGATCGAGGTCGCCGTCGAGCACCGACTGGGTGTTGCCGACTTCGACGTCAGTCCGCAGGTCCTTGATGCGCGACTGATCGAGGACGTACGAGCGGATCTGGTTGCCCCAGCTCACGTCCGATTTCGCGTCCTCGAGCACCTTGGCCGCGGCGTTGCGCTTGTTGACCTCGAGCTCGTACAGCTTCGCCTTCAGCATCTTCATCGCGGTCGAGCGGTTCTTGTGCTGGCTGCGCTCGTTCTGGCACGCCACCACGATGCCGCTCGGCAGGTGGCGCAGGCGCACGGCGGACTCGGTCTTGTTGACGTGCTGGCCGCCCGCACCGCTCGAACGGAACACGTCCATCTCGATGTCGGCGGGATTCACCTCGATCGCGATGTCCTCGTCGACTTCGGGCGAGATGAACACGGAGGCGAACGACGTGTGGCGGCGGTTGCCCGAATCGAACGGGGACTTGCGCACGAGGCGGTGCACGCCGGTTTCGGTGCGCAGCCAGCCGTAGGCGTGGTCACCGCGAATCTCGAGCGAGACGCTTTTCATGCCCGCGACTTCGCCGGGGTTCGAGTCGATTACCTCGCACTGGAAACCGCGCGCGCCCGCCCAGCGGATGTACATGCGCATCAGCATCTGCGCCCAGTCCTGCGCCTCGGTGCCGCCGGCGCCGGCCTGGATGTCGAGGTAGGCGTTGTGCGAGTCCATCTCGCCGCGGAACATGCGCTTGAATTCGAGCTGACGGACCACCGCTTCGAGGCCGCCGGAATCGCGTTCGATGTCGCGCGCGGCCGCTTCGTCGTTCTCGGCCTCGGCGAGTTCGAGGAGCTCGGCGGCATCCGAGACGGCGCTCATCGCGCGATCGAGTTGTTCGATGTCGGCCGTGAGCCGCGCCCGTTCCTTGCCGAGCAGCTGCGCGCGTTCCGGGTTGGTCCAGACCGCCGCGTCTTCGAGTTCGCGGCTTACTTCTTCGAGGCGTTCGACCTTGTCGTCGTA
>CADEFQ010000006.1:16531-108052 GCA_902826635.1 uncultured Pseudomonadota bacterium | reverse complement strand
CGAACGGCTGCCAGCGCCTGCTCCTGCATGCGCGCCTCGATCGCGCGCCGCTCGGTGTTCAGTTGATCGAGCCGCGCCGCGAGCGAACGGGCCTCGGCTTCGCGATCGGCCAGGAGGCAGCGGATGCCGATCGACATGTCGTCGAGCCTTCCTGCGGCATTCAGGCGCGGCGCGATCGCAAAGCCGAGATCGGAGGCGGTGAGGTCCGCGCGATCCCTCTGCGCGATCTCGAGCAGCGCGCGAATGCCGGGGACGCAGCGCCCGGCGCGGATGCGCGCCAGGCCCTGCGCGACGAGCACGCGGTTGTTGAAGTCGAGCGGCACGACGTCGGCGACCGTGCCGAGCGCGACGAGATCGAGCCATTCGGCGGGCGCCGGCGCCGTGCGCTCGACCAGCCCGGCCGCATCGAGCGCGCGCTTGAGCGCGACGATCACGTAGAACGCGACGCCGACACCGGCGAGCGCGCGGCTGCCGAAGCGGCTGCCGGCGAGATTGGGATTGACCATCACGTTCGCCGCCGGCAACTCGGCGCCGGGCAGGTGATGGTCGGTGACGAGGACGTCGATGCCGCGCGCGCGCGCCGCGGCGACGCCGGCAATGCTCGCGACGCCGTTGTCGACCGTGACGATCAGGGTCGGGGCGCGCTCGGCGCCGAGCGCCACGATTTCAGGAGTGAGCCCGTAGCCGAACTCAAAGCGGTTCGGCACGAGGAAGTCGACGTTGGCAAAGCCCCACGCCCGCAGCGCGCGCACGATCAGCACCGAACTCGTCGCGCCGTCGGCGTCGAAATCACCGACGACGAGCACCTTGCGCCCGGCGCCGCGATGCGCGAGCAGCAGTTCGACCGCCGCCTCGACCCCCTCCAGCGTGCCGACCGGCAGCAGGCTCGACAGCGTCAGCGAGAGATCGGCATCGCCGTGCACACCACGCGCGGCATAGACCCGTCGCAGCACGGGATGCAGGCCGCCGCCCCAGCCCTCCGCCGCGTCACCCGTGGCGCGCCGTTCGATACGCAAGGTCATGCCGACGCCTCCCAGCTCACGGCGCGCCGCCAGGGCTTCACGAGGTCGAAGCGCGAAAACCCGAACAGCCGCTCGTCGATGACGAATTGCACGGCGCGTACGCGACGCGCGGCGAGATGCGCGAGCGCGGGACCGAGCCAGCGCTCGACGACCCCCTCGTCGACACCGTTGCGGGCGACGACGATCGTATCGGCATCGGCCGCGAGTGCGACTTCCGCGAGCGACGCGGCCTCGCCCTCGAGCGTGTGCCCGCAAGCCCGCCAGAGGCCACGCAGCCAGCTGTCGCTGCCGTAGCCGCGCGGCGGCGCGGCGCGGCGCGCGTTCCCGTGCCGCTGCGCATGCGGTGATGCGGCGCACGCCGCTTCGCCGCCACCCCAAAGCCACAGCGTCGCGGCGGGCATGGCGCCGCGGCGTGCGCGCGCGCGATTGACCGGATGCTCGTGCAACCACATTTCAATCTCGGTTCCGAGCCGCCGCAGCGCGGTCGCGCCCTCGCCCGTGGCGAGCCACGGACCGATGTCGCCACCGAGCACGCGCGCCGGATCGCTCGCGCGCACGTCCCCGGCGACGAGGCCCGACAACACGAATCCTTCGGCGCCGGCAGGCCACAGTGACAAGCCCGAGCCGGCAAAGACGCGCGCGAACTGCGTCGAGAACTCCTCCGCCTCGCCCGGCTCGAGCGTGAGCCAGCCCGACCCCGGCATCTGCACGTGATCGAGTGCCGCGGTGAGCGCAACGGGTGTCGCGAACCAGGCGTCGACGGGCGGCACGCCGAGCGCCAGCGCCGCGACATGCGCTGGGGGGTGCGTCGCAAGATCCGGGCAACCGACGCGCCGCGCGAGCCAGGCCCGCCAGTCCGCACCGTCGATGCGCGACTGCCCGGCGCGGCCAAGCGGGTGCACGAGCGCCGCGCGCGCGGCAGCAGGGGCAACGGGAAGGATGAGGACGAGTGCGGACACGATCGCGTATCGTACCGAAATGAAGCTGACCTTGGCCGCGCGCACCGACATCAACCTGATCCGCAGTCATGGCGTGACGGACGTGCTCGTCGGCGAGGCGACGATCGTCGCACCGCTGATTGTCAGCGCCGGCGCGATCGTGAGGGATTGGGACGCGCGCGGAGCCGCCGCGCTCGACGCCGCGCAGCTCGCGCCGGTCCTTGCGCTCGATCCGGAAGTGGTGATCGTCGGCATGCCCGCACCGGTCGTGTGGCCGCCCGCCCGCGTGCGCGCGCTGTTCGGGACGCATCGCATCGGGCTTGAAGTGATGGAATTCGGCGCAGCGTGCCGCACGTACAACGTGCTCGCGCAGGAAGATCGACGGGTGGTGCTGGCGCTGCTCGCATGAAGCGGGCCGGCGGTGGCCGCACCAGGCACACCGCGAGAAGACACAGGGGGGAAAGCTCGTTACTTGAATTCAATCGCCCGTAGCTGACAGACCCGAACGATTGTGGTCGCTAGTTCTTGTTCTTCTTCGTCTACTTCTTCTACTCGCCGACTCCCCCGAAACCCCTGTGTCTTCTCGCGGTGTGCCCGGGCGCGACATGTTAGGCCGGGCTGCACGAGCATGGCAAGCTATGCAGCAATTCTTTATATATCAATTTGTTGCGACATTTTCATCATGTTGTCCCTTCAAGCAGCGGGACGAACGCAACGGGCCCGAGATTGTGCCGCTCGATCTTTTGTTCGCGTCGCGTGAAGCGCACGAGCTCCTGCGCGCCCTCGGGGCCGACCGGCACGATGAGACGCCCTCCGACCTTCAACTGTTCGAGCAGTGCATCCGGCACGCGCAGTGGAGCGGCGGCCACCAGCATGCCGTCGTAGGGCGCATGCGTCGTCCAGCCGCGGTAGCCGTCGCCGTGGCGGAAGCGGACGTTCTTCAGCCCGAGTTCGCGGATGCGCTCCTTCGCGCGCTTCTGGAGCGGCTCGATGCGCTCGATGCTGTAGAGCTTGTCGACGAGCGGTGAAAGTACCGCGGTCTGGTAACCGCAGCCGGTGCCGACCTCGAGCACGTTGAAGAGCGGCCCGCCCTCGAGCAAAGCCTCTGTCATGCGCGCGACGATGAACGGCTGGGAAATCGTCTGCCCGTAGCCGATCGGCAACGCCGTGTCCTCGTAGGCGCGGCTCGCAAGGGCTTCATCGACGAAAATGTGTCGCGGTACGTTGCGGATGCGGTCGAGGACCGCGGAACTGAGGATGCCCTGATCGCGCAGCCGCTGCACCAGGCGATCGCGCGTGCGCGCCGAAGTCATGCCGATGCCGGAGAGGCGCACGTCAGCCACGGGGCCGCCCGTCGAGCCATTGGGCGACGGTGCCGAGCGCCGCATGCCGCGTGAGGTCGATCTGCAGCGGCGTGACCGAGACGAAGCCCTCGTTCACGGCGTGAAAATCCGTGCCGGGTCCCGCTTCCTGCCCGGGCCCCGCGGGGCCGATCCAGTACACGGGACGCCCCCGCGGATCGTTGGTGCGGATCACCGGTTCCGACCGGTGCCGGTTGCCGAGGCGCGTGGCACGAAAGCCGCGCAACTGCTCGTAGGGAAGATCCGGGACGTTGACGTTCAGGATCATGCCGCGATCGAGCCGTTGCTCGATCAGCCGCTCGACGATCTCGCGTGCGACGCGCGCGGCCGTCGCGAAATGGCGAGGGCCGCCCTGTTCCGTGCAAAGCGAAACCGCCACGGTCGTGAGGCCGAGGAAGCGCCCCTCGATCGCCGCTGCGACGGTGCCGGAATAGAGCACGTCGTCACCGAGGTTCGCGCCGTCGTTGACGCCCGATACCACCATGTCGAATTCGAAATCGAAGAGGCCGGAGATCGCGAGGTGCACGCAGTCGGTCGGGGTGCCGACGACATAGTGCACGTCGTCCTCGGCCGTGAAGACGCGCAGCGGCACGTCGAGTGTCAGTGAATTGCTGGCGCCGCTCCGGTTGCGGTCCGGCGCGACCACGGTGAGGTCCGCCACTCCCGTGAGCGCGTGGCGCAGATGGCGGATGCCTTCGGCACGGAAGCCGTCATCATTGGCAAGGAGGATCTTCACGCGGTGCGGGAACTTTCAGGATTTTCGGGCGCGTCAATATACTGAAAGCGTTCCTGCGGAGGAAATCGTGGCAAACGACCCCGGCGACGACGACACCCGCCTGTTTCGCGAGGCGGTACGCGGCGTCAAAACGCTGCGCGCCGAGTCGCGCGCGACGGCGCGCCGGCGTCGCCCGGCCCCCCGCGCCCGCTTCGCGCGCGCCGACCAGGCAGCGGTCCTCGCGGAATCACTCGAAGTGCCGTATCCGGAAGCAGGAATCGAGACGGGTGACGCGCTCAGCTTCCGCAGGCCGGGGGTGCAGGAATCGGTGTTGCGCAAGCTCCGCCGCGGTGAATTTCGCGTCGAGGCCGAGATCGACCTGCACGGGCTCACGGCCGTGGAGGCCAAGGCCGAATTGCGCTCGTTCCTCTCCGAGGCGATTGCCCGGAACCTGCGCTGCCTGCGCATCGTGCACGGCAAGGGCCTGCGTTCGGGGCACCGGGGACCCGTCCTCAAGCAGACGGTGAACGGCCTCCTGCGGCGGGTGGCAGCCGTGGTGGCCTTCACCTCCGCCCGCCAGGTCGATGGCGGCACGGGCGCCGTGTACGTCCTTCTCGGATAGGGTGCCGGGTTTTCGGTTATTCGGTTATCTCTTCGTGAAGAGCGAGCGCAGCCGCGCCTGGGTTTCCTCGGCGAACCAGATTTCGGTCGCCGCCTCGACGAAGGCTTCCGCGTCTTCGTCGAACAGCGCCACGAGGGGCGCGCGTGCCGTCTCACGCGTGATCTGCATCGCTCGCGCCGGCAGGGCTATCAGCTCCCGCGCATAAGCATGTGCGCGGGGAACGACCTCGTCCAGCGTGCACACTTCATCGACGAGGCCCACCGCGAGCGCCATCGCCGGATCGAGCATTGCGCCGCGCGTCAGCAGCGCCACCGCGCGATGCTCGCCGACGAGGCGCGCGAAAGCGCGACACAGCAGCGGCCCCGGCGTCAGGCCGACCGCGACCTCGTTGAGGCCCATCATGTAGGGACCCGACGCCATCACGCGATAGTCGCAGTGGATCGCGAGCACCGTGCCGCCGGCGGGTGCGTGGCCCGTGATGGCCGCAATCACCGGGACGCTCGAACGCGCGATGGCCGATTGCACCGCGAGCAGCGCGCGAAAGAGACGCTGCATCCCTTCGCGATCCGCGCGCAGCAGCGCCGGCACATCGAGTCCCGCCGAAAACATGCCCGGCTGGCCCGAGAGCACGATGGCCCGCGCGCCCCGGGACGGGGCTTCGAGGACGGCCGCGCTCAGGCACTCGGTGAATGCAGCATCGAGCGCGTTGACCGGCGGTCGCGCAAGGCGCAATTCGCGCACGCCGGCTTCATCGATCGTCTGCAGCATCGAGCATCTCCCGCAGTGCCGTCGTCGCGAAACTGCCCGCGGTCAGCCGGAATTGCAATATGAGCGCATCCCCTTCGAACGCGTGCGCAAGGTCGCGCACGGCAACCCGCAGCGACCGGCGCGCCATGTCGACCCCTTCCGACACCAGCGCCCCACAGACAGCCGCGAACCCGGAACACACCGCCGCTTCGACTGCGGCAATGCGCCCGCGAGGCCGCGGCTCCCCGACACCCCACAGCGGACCGGTCGGGTGCACATCGAGCGCCGTGACGCGACCAGACAGCGCTTCGTCGACGTCCTCGACGTCGAACACGCTGCCCTTGCCATCGAGATTGGCGACGTCCCCCGGCTCGAGCTGCGCCCAGCTACCCTCCTCGACCCGTCGCGCGAGCACTGCGTTGAACACGAGGCTGCGCGCCGCGGAGAGGCCGAACGCGCGATCGCTGCGATAGTCACCCGCCGCGACCCGCGCGAGATTCGACAGCGCGTGGCCGAATCGCTGCGGTCCGAAATAGTCGGGCACCCCACGCGCGCGGATCGCTTCGAGGCGCGTCGCGAGCGCCTCCCGATCGCCCGCGACGTCGCGGATGCGCAGCTCGAAACGATTGCCGGCGAGCGCCCCGCGCGGGAGTTTCCGCTGGTGCGCATACGCTTCGATCACGGCATACCCCTCGCCCGTGACGCCGAGCCACTCGTCCGGCGCGTCCTTGCCGCGCGGCACCGTGAACCATTGTGTCGTGACGGCGTGTCGATCCTTGAGTCCTGCGTATCCGACGTCAAACGGCCGGCAGCGCGCGCGCCGGGCGAGTTCGCGAGCCACCCATTCGGTGTTCGCCCCGCGCTTGCGCACGCGCAGCAGCAGATGCGGCCCGTCGCCGGCAGGCGCGAAGCCGAGCACCTCATCGACGATGAAGTCCTCCGGCTCACTACGCACGCGACCTGCGATCGGCGGCGCGCCGAACGCGCGCGGCGGCTCGAGCGCAAGCGCGCGCCAGTGTTCGGGAACTGAAGCGAGCGACTCGGCGGCCGCCATCACCGGGACGCTTCGCGCTCGACTTCGAGCAGCAGCACGACGGCCTGTGCCGCGAGGCCTTCGCCACGGCCGATGAAGCCGAGACCCTCGGTCGTCGTCGCCTTGATATTCACCTGCTGCTCCCCGACCGCGAGCAGCTGCGCGACCGTGCGGCGCATCTCCTCCCGATAGCGCCCGATCCGGGGGGCTTCCGCCAGGATCGTGAGATCAGCGTTGCCGACGACGTAATGGCGCGCGCCCAGCAGCGCCATCACGTGACGCGTGAGCTCGCGGCTGTCCGCACCCTTCCATTTCGGGTCGGAATCGGGGAAATGCATCCCGATGTCGCCGAGCCCCGCCGCACCCAGCAGCGCGTCGCACAGCGCGTGCAGCGCGACATCGCCGTCCGAGTGCGCGAGCACGCCGCGCGAATGCGGCATGCGCACGCCTGCGACCGCAACGCTGTCGCCGGGCCCGAACGCGTGAACGTCGGTGCCGAAGCCGATTCTCATGTGGGTTGCCTCGTCATCGTCATCCTTGCCCCGTCAGCAGCGCCTCGGCCAACGCGAGATCGGCCGGCGTGGTCACCTTGATGTTGCGGGTATTGCCCGGAACGAGGAGCGGCGCCTGCCCCAGCCACTCCATCGCCTGTGCCTCGTCGGTAGGGTGATGTCCCGCGGCCAGCGCCGCGGCGAGTGCACGCGCGAGCGGACCCAGCCGAAACATCTGCGGCGTGAGCGCCCGCCAGAGCCCCTCGCGCGACTCGGTCCGCACGACCTGCGCGCCCATCGCGCCCGCCAGCCCGCGCTTGAGCGTGTCGGCGACCGGCACGGCGAGGAGCCCTCCGACCGGATGCGGCAGGGCGGCGGCGATCAGCGCATCGATCTCGGCACGCGACACGCACGGTCTCGCCGCATCGTGCACCAGCACCCACTCATCGTCGTCCGCGCCTTCCTGCAGGGCCGAGAGCGCCCGGCAGACGCTTTCGGCGCGTTCGGCGCCCCCCGTCACGGCACCGACCGGGCAGGCGGCCCGCGGCTCGCACCGCGCGGCGACCTGTGGCCAGGCGGCGTCGTCGGGAGCGATGGCGACAATGATGCGATGGCAGCGCCCATCCGCGAGAAACGGCGCCAGCGCGTGCTCGATGACGGTGGCGCCCGCCAATGGCTCATATTGCTTGCGCAGCACGGAGGCGCCGAATCGCCGGCCGGACCCCGCCCCCGGGACGACGAGCGCGTATCGCATGGCGCGCCGCTGTCCGGTTACCGCTGCGCGGTGCGGGTGCGGGCCTCGCCGCCGGCGGCCGACCCGGGTTGCGGAACGACCTGATAGAACGATTCGCGCGGCGCGATCATGCCGAGTTCGCTGCGTGCCCGTTCCTCGAGCGCCGTGAGGCCCTGCTTGAGATCACGGACCTCGGCGGCGAGGCGGGCGTTGCGGGCTGAGAGCGCGGCGTTCTCGCTGCGCTGGGCGGCGACATCCGCTTCGAGGCGGTGCGTTTCGCGAATGCCATCGGGAGAGACGAGCAGGCGGTACTGCAACAGCACCACCACGACGACGAGGGCACCCGCCAGCCACTTCATGGAGTCGAGACTCTAGCAGACCTCATGACAAAGCGATAACGCGCGTGGTCACGCGAACGCCGCCGGGAACGCACCGCGCCCCGCATAGCCCGCGGCGGAACCGAGCGCCGCCTCAATGCGCAGCAGCTGGTTGTATTTCGCGACGCGATCGGAGCGCGACATCGAGCCGGTCTTGATCTGCGTGGCCGCCGTGGCGACCGCGATATCCGCGATCGTGCAGTCCTCGGTCTCGCCTGAGCGGTGCGAGACGACCGCCGCGTATTTCGCGCGATCGGCCATGTCGATCGCGGCAATCGTCTCGGTGAGCGTTCCGATCTGGTTCGGCTTCACGAGGATTGCGTTGGCGATCTTCTTCGTGATTCCTTCCTCGAGGATCGCGGTATTGGTCACGAACAGGTCGTCGCCGACGAGTTGCAGCTTGCCGCCGAGTTTGCGGGTGAGGATGCCCCAGCCATCCCAGTCCGCCTCGCTCATGCCGTCCTCGATCGAGATGATCGGGTACGACGCCGCGAGCGCCGCGAGATAGTCGGCGAACTCGCCGGGCGTGTACTGCTTGCCCTCGCCTTCGAGGTGATACATGCCGTCCCTGAAGAACTCGGAACTCGCGACGTCGAGCCCGAGGTAGATGTCCCTGCCCGCTTCGTAGCCCGCCTTCGATATCGCCTCGAGGATCAGCTCGAGCGCGGCGGCATTCGACGGCAGGTTCGGCGCAAAGCCACCCTCGTCACCCACGGCCGTCGAGAGCCCTCGCGCATCGAGCAGCTTCTTCAGCGTATGAAACACCTCGGAACCATAGCGCAGCGCCTCGGACAGCGACGGCGCGCCGACCGGGAGGATCATGAACTCCTGGATGTCGAGGCTGTTGTTCGCGTGCGCCCCGCCGTTCACGATGTTCATCATCGGCACCGGCATCGCGGGCTTCCTGCCCGCGGCGAGCCATTCGTACAGCGCCTTGCCCGCGGATCGCGCCGCGGCCTGCGCATTGGCGAGCGAGACCGCGAGCAGTGCGTTGGCGCCGAGCCGCCGCTTCGAGTCGGTGCCGTCGAGCGCGATCATCACGGCGTCGAGCCCGGCCTGGTCAGCTGCGTCCCGGCCGAGGAGCGCCGCACGCAACTCGGTGTTCACGTGCGACACGGCCTTGAGCACGCCTTTGCCGAGATATCGCTTGCGGTCGCCATCGCGCAGTTCCACCGCCTCGCGGGTGCCGGTCGAGGCGCCCGAGGGCACCGCGGCGCGCCCCTGCGTGCCGTCCCCGAGCACGACGTCGGCTTCGACGGTGGGGTTGCCGCGCGAATCGATGATCTCGCGGCCGCGGATGTCGACGATGCGACTCATAGCAGGGCTTCCTCGTAGGGATGGGATTTGACGGTGTGATCGAGCGCCCTGAGCGTGCCGAGGAGCGGCTCCATGCGATCGAGCGGCCACGCGTTCGGGCCGTCGGACAGCGCCTTGTCCGGATCGGGATGCGTTTCCATGAACAGGCCCGCCACGCCCGCGCCGACCGCCGCGCGCGCGAGCACCGGCACGAATTCGCGCTGGCCGCCCGACGCCGCGCCCTTGCCGCCCGGCAACTGCACCGAGTGCGTCGCGTCGAACACGACCGGACAGCCGGTGGCGCGCATCACCGCGAGCGAGCGCATGTCGGACACGAGGTTGTTGTAGCCGAACGAGAAGCCGCGCTCGCACACCATGATGTCGGGGTTGCCGGTGGAGCGCGCCTTGTCGACGACGTTCTGCATCTCCCACGGCGAGAGGAACTGACCCTTCTTGATGTTGACGGGCCGGCCCTGCGAGCAGACGTTGACGATGAAGTTGGTCTGGCGCGCGAGGAACGCGGGCGTCTGCAGCACATCGACCACCGCCGCGACCTCCGCGAACGGCGTGTCCTCGTGCACGTCGGTCAGCACCGGCACGGCGAACTGGCGCTTCACGTCGGCGAGCACCTTGAGGCCCGCCTCGATGCCCGGGCCGCGGTAGCTCGCGCGCGAGGAACGGTTCGCCTTGTCGTAGGACGCCTTGAAGATGAAGGGAATGCCGAGGCGGGTCGTGATGTCCTTCAGCCGCCCGGCCACGTCGAACGTGAGCTGCGCACTCTCGACGACGCAGGGGCCCGCGATCAGGAAAAACGGCCGGTCCGCACCGATTTCAGTGCCTGCAAGCTTCATGGGCGTTCCCTCACGCGCCGGCCGCGGCCGGCAACTGTGCCGCGCGGTAGTTACGCGCCGCCCGCACGAAGCCGGTGAAGAGCGGATGGCCGTCGCGCGGCGTCGAAGTGAACTCCGGATGGAACTGCGTCGCGATGAACCAGGGGTGCGAGGGCAATTCGATGATCTCGACCAGCTCATCGTGCGAGTAACCGGAGAAGCGCAGGCCGCCGTCGCGATAGCGGTCGAGATAGCCGTTGTTGAACTCGTAACGGTGCCGGTGGCGTTCGCGGATCACGTCGCGGCCGTACAGCGTGCGCGCGAGCGTGCCCTCGCCGAGCAGCACGTCCTGCGCGCCGAGGCGCATCGTGCCACCCTTCACGGACGCATCGTCGCGCGCCTGCGCGCCCTTCGCCGCGTCCTGCCATTCCGTGATCAGCGCGATCACCGGGTGCGGCGTGGCGCGGTTGAATTCGGTGCTGTTCGCCTGCTCGAGCCCGAGCGCGTTGCGCCCATACTCGATGATCGCGAGCTGCATGCCGAGGCAGATGCCGAGATACGGGATGCCGTTCTCGCGCGCGTACCGGATCGCGCGGATCTTGCCTTCGATGCCGCGCTCGCCGAAGCCGCCCGGCACGAGGATCGCATCCATGCCCTTGAGCGCATGCATCCCACCCAAGTCGAGATCGGACGCTTCGATATAGTGGATGTTGACGCGGGTTCGCGTCTTCAGGCCACCGTGCACCAGCGCCTCGTTGAGCGAAATGTACGAATCGCGCACCTGCACGTACTTGCCGACCATCGCGATGTCGACCTGCCCGTCGGGGTTGGCCTTGGCCGCGACCACCTGGCGCCATTCGGCGAGGTCGGTCGGCGGCGCCTCGAGGCGGAGCTTCTCGACAACGATCACGTCGAGCGACTGTTCGTGCAGCAGCAGCGGAATCTTGTAGATGTCGTCGGCGTCGATCGCGGTGATCACCGCGCGCTCCTCGACGTTGGTGAAGAGCGCGATCTTGCGGCGCTGCTCCTCGGGGAGCGGATGCTTCGCGCGGCACAGCAGGATATCGGGCTGGATCCCGATGCCTCGCAGTTCCTTGACCGAATGCTGCGTGGGCTTCGTCTTGATCTCGCCCGAGCCACCGACCACCGGCACGAGCGTGAGGTGCATGTAGAGGCAGTTCCCGCGCCCGAGTTCGACGCCGATCTGGCGGATCGCCTCGAGGAACGGCAGCGACTCGATGTCGCCGACGGTGCCGCCGATCTCGACCATGCAGACATCCGCATCGCCCGCGCCCGCAAGCACACTGCGCTTGATCTCGTCGGTGATGTGCGGGATCACCTGTACCGTGGCGCCGAGATAATCGCCGCGGCGCTCCTTCGCGATCACACGTTCGTAGATGCGTCCGGTGGTGAAATTGCTGTTGCGCCCCGTCGTCGTGCGCACGAATCGCTCGTAATGGCCGAGATCGAGGTCGGTTTCCGTGCCGTCATTCGTCACGAACACTTCGCCGTGCTGGAACGGGCTCATCGTGCCGGGGTCGACGTTGATGTACGGGTCGAGCTTCACCATCGACACCTTGAGGCCGCGGGCCTCGAGGATGGCGCCGAGCGACGCGGCGGCGATGCCCTTCCCCAATGAGGAAACGACGCCGCCTGTGACGAAAACGAATCGAGCCATGGGTGTCCGCCGCGAAAAAGAACCGGTGCCGCTCACCCCCGGCGGGGGTGCAGTCACGACGGGCAGCTAGACTACCAAATCGGGGTCGCCCGGGCGAGCGCGACGTGGCAGCCGATGCCATACGACGCGGCCTCGCGTGCGCGTGCCGTCACGCGCCTGATGCGCGGCGTCGATCCAGCGGTCCGCAACCGCCACGAGTTGTCCCGCCGCGTAGATGAGCGGCATCGCCGCACGCTCCCAGGGCGCGATGCGTGCGGCCTGCAAGAGATTCTTGAGCACGCGCGTCGGCCCGTCGGGCCGGGGCCGCAAGCGCTCGCCGCCGGTGCGCCGGCGCACCGACAGTGTGTCGGGCAGCGAATCGAGGTCGAGCCCGCCGTGCGCGTCGCGACGCAGTTCGAGCCGGCCGCTCGCGCCGGGCAGCCAGACGATGGACCGGTCTCGCCACGCCCACGCTTCGATGCCGGTGGCGACGGGCGCCGACGGCG
Organism: uncultured Pseudomonadota bacterium; assembly: GCA_902826635.1. Lineage (GTDB taxonomy): Bacteria > Pseudomonadota > Gammaproteobacteria > Steroidobacterales > Steroidobacteraceae > CADEFQ01. The sequence continues at coordinate 95,724 of CADEFQ010000006.1, read as the reverse complement.
CGTGCCCGGCCGGCTGCCAGCACAGCCGCCCCGCGGTGCGACGCACGCCCCCCTCGTCCCAGGTCACGACCGGCTGGGCGTCGGCGCGCGCAGCAAGGAGCGGACCCTCGATCTCGGCGAGGTGGCGCGACTGCGGCATACGCGCTCCTTGCTGCGCGATCCACAGACGCAGGACATTGGTTCGACGTTCGCGCGTCAGCCGCCGCAGCACCGCCACCGACAGATCGGGCCCATCGGCCGCGGCGGCCAGGTCCGATCCGCCAATCTCCCGCAGCAGCCGTTGCGCTTCCTGCGCATGGCGCGCGGTTCGCGCAAGCGAACGTGTCGCGCCCGTCCAGCGCGCTGCGAGCCGCGGCAGCACTTCCCGCCGCACGTACACACGATCGAAGCGCGCGTCGAGGTTCATCGGGTCCTCGATCCACTCGAGCCGCTCCCGGCGTGCGTAGTAGATGAGCAACGCTTGCGGCACGTCGAGCAACGGGCGAACGAGTCGGCCGTGGCCGAACGGCGCGACCGCCGGCATCGCTGCGAGACCCGCGATGCCGCTGCCACGCAGCAGTTGCAACAGCACGGTTTCCGCCTGGTCCTCGAGATGATGCGCCGTGAGGAGATTTTCGCCGTCGAGGACGAGCCTCGCGAGTGCCGCGTAGCGGGCCGCGCGCGCCGCCGCTTCGAGCGACTGCCCGCCAGCTGCCTCGACGTGCACGCGGCGCGATACGAACGGCACGTGCAGCGTCCCGGCGAGGCGCGAGCAATGGCGCACCCACGCCCGCGAGCCCGGTTGCAGCCCATGGTCGATGTGCACCGCCCGCAGCGCGAGCCGACGGCGGCGCCGCGCGAACGCGGCGAGCGCTGCGAGGAGCGCGAGCGAGTCCCCGCCCCCGGAGAATGCGACGGCAATGCGCGTGTGCGGGAAACCCGGGATCAGCGCCGCGAGCCGGTCCGCGAGTTCCGCCGGGCCGAATGCGGCGGCCCGCAAGGCGCTAGCTCGCGGCTTCGGAATAGACACCGAACGCGGCGATGCGCTCGTTGCGCGCGGTGCGCAACTGCTCCGGACTTGCCCCGGCGAGCGCATCGAGGTGTTTCAGGAGCGCCGCGCGCATCGTCTCGTACATCGCCTGTGGATCGCGATGCGCCCCTCCGAGCGGCTCCTTCAACAGCTCATCGAGGAGTTTCAGTTCCGACAGGCGTGCCGCGGTGAGCCCCATCGCTTCGGCGGCGATTTCCTTGCGGTCGGAATTCTTCCAGAGGATCGACGCGCAGCCCTCGGGCGAGATCACCGAATAGGTCGCGTACTCGAGCATCAGCAGCCGGTCGCACACGCCGATCGCGAGCGCGCCGCCCGAGCCGCCCTCGCCGATCACGGCGCTCACGATCGGAATGCCGAGCACCGACATTTCAAAGAGATTGCGCGCGATCGCCTCGCTCTGGCCGCGCTCCTCGGAGCCCACGCCGGGATACGCGCCCGTCGTGTCGATGAACGTGATCAGCGGCAGGCGAAAGCGCTCGGCGAGCCGCATCAGGCGCAGCGCCTTGCGATAGCCCTCGGGCTTCGGCATGCCGTAGTTGCGGCGCACGCGCTCCTTCGTGTCGCGACCCTTCTGGTGGCCGATGATCATCACCGGCCGGCCTTCGAGCCGCGCGAGGCCGCCGACGATCGCGAGGTCGTCGCCGTACATGCGATCGCCGTGCAGCTCCTGGAAATCGGTGAACACGGCTGCGATGTAGTCGAGCGTATAGGGGCGCTGCGGATGGCGCGCGAGTTGCGTGATCTGCCAGGGCGTGAGGTTCGAGAAGATGTGCTTCGTCAGCTGCCGGCTCTTCGCCTGCAGCTTGCCGATCTCGTCCTTGATGTTGACCTTCGATTCGGACGTGACGTGCCGCAGCTCCTCGATCTTGGCTTCGAGTTCGGCGATGGGCTGTTCGAAATCGAGGAAACTGACGGCCATGGGACCCGGCATGTGGGAGCGCAGCGGGCGAGGTTACGGGCGGTGCGCCCGGATCGCAAGACGGCGCCGGGGCGGCCGGCCTAGCCGGTCATCGTCGCGACGGAGGGCAGCGGGCCGTAACGGACGCCCACGTTGTCCCGACCCGCGAGCAATTCAAGCTGCTCGAGCAGTTCGCGCGTCGCGCGCACGTTCCACTCTTTGCCGAGTGTCAGCACGCCGCGGGCGCCGCTGCCCTCATAGTCGATCGAGACCTGGCAGGGTCCCGGACGCCAGGGTGCGAGCACGCTTGCCAGTGTGTCAGGCAGCGTCGCGCGTGCCGGTGAGTCCGCGGGACACTTGATCACGATGCGTCGCGCCACCTGTTCGCGCACGCGATCGAGCTCCGTGACGCGGCGCCCCGCCAGACGCCAGCCGTCGATGAACTCGTCGAAGCGCACCTGTCCCTCGACGACGAGCAGCGCATCCTTCGCGATCAGCTCGCGGTGCTGCTGGAACACGTCCTCGAAGAAATCCACTTCGATGCGGCCCGAGCGATCGTCGAGCACGACGGCGACGCGCGTGCCGCGCCGGCGCACTTCGGTGACGAGCCCCGCGACCGTCGCCGGCTTGCCGCCGCGGAAACTCCTGCCGGCCTCGGACGCAACCACCGGCCGGTCCGAGACGAGGTCTCCGATGCGATGGGTGACGAAACGCGGCAGGTCGGCGAGGAAGCGATCGATCGGATGGCCGGTGAGATAAAGACCGAGCGTCTCGCGCTCGCCGGTGAGACGGACCGATTCGCTGAAATCGGGCTGTTCGGGCACCGACGTCGCCACCGGGCCCGCGTGTGCGGCCGCGCCCAGGCCGAAGAAATCCTCCTGCCCGACCGCATTCGCGCGCGTCACCTGCTCGCCGAGCTGCATCGCAGCGTCGAGCCGGCTCATCATCGTCGCGCGGTTCGCCCCGAGCCCGTCGAGGCTGCCGGAACGCACCAGCGCCTCGAGCACCCGGCGGTTCACCTTGGTGAGATCGAGCCTGCGGCACAAGTCCTCGAGTCCCGCGAACGGCCCCTGCGCGGTGCGCTCGGCGATCAGCGCCTCGACCGCGCCGGCGCCCACGCCCTTGATCGCACCGAGCCCGTAGCGGATCGAGCGCTCGCCCGCGACCGTGAAGGCGTGCATCGAGTGATTGACGTGCGGCGCTTCCATGTCGAGATTGATCTGGGCGCACTCGTCGATCAGCGTCACCACCTTGTCGGTGTGGTCCATGTCGGCCGACAGCACGGCCGCCATGAACGCCGCCGGATAGTGCGCCTTCAGCCACGCGGTCTGGTAGGACAGCAGCGCGTAGGCCGCGGAATGCGATTTGTTGAAGCCGTAGCCCGCGAATTTCTCCATCAGGTCGAAGATATGCGCGGCCTGCCCCGCCGCCACGCCGCGCGAGGTCGCGCCTTCGACGAACACGGAACGCTGCTTCGCCATCTCCTCGGGCTTTTTCTTGCCCATCGCACGGCGCAGCAGGTCGGCGCCGCCGAGCGTATAGCCGGCGAGCACCTGCGCGATCTGCATCACCTGCTCCTGATAGAGGATCACGCCGTAGGTCGGCGCGAGCGCGGGTTGCAGGTCGGGATGCAGGTAGTCGATCACGGTGCCGGCGGGGCTGTGCTTTCTCGCGATGAAGTCGTCGACCATGCCCGACTGCAGCGGGCCGGGGCGAAAAAGCGCCACGAGCGCGACGATGTCCTCGAAGCAATCGGGCTGCAGGCGGCGGATCAGGTCTTTCATGCCGCGCGACTCGAGCTGGAACACCGCCGTCGTGCGGCAGGACTTCAGCAGCGTGAACGTCGCCGCGTCGCCCATCGCGAGTTCTGCGATCGCAATCGGCGGCTCGCCGCGCGCGGCGCGCAAGCCGTTGATCGTCGCCACCGCGCGATCGATGATCGTGAGGGTGCGCAGGCCGAGGAAGTCGAACTTGACGAGCCCCGCGGCCTCGACGTCGTCCTTGTCGAACTGCGTGACGACGCTTTGCGAACCCTCTTCGCAGTAGAGCGGCGCAAAATCGGTCAGCACCGACGGCGCGATCACGACGCCGCCGGCGTGCGTGCCGGCGCTCCTCGTGAGGCCCTCGAGCGAGCGGGCGAGGTCGATGAGGTTCGCCACTTCCTCGTCGTTCTCGTAGAGCCGCTTCAGCTCGGGCTCTTTCTTGAGCGCATCCTCGAGCGTGATGCCGAGCTCGAACGGGATCAATTTCGCGATCCGGTCGACCTGGCCATAACTCATGCCAAGCACGCGGCCGACGTCGCGCACGACCGCCTTCGCCGCCATCGTGCCGTAGGTGATGATCTGCGAGACGCGTTCGCGGCCGTATTTTTCCGCGACATAGTCGATGACGCGATCGCGGCCGTCCATGCAGAAATCGACGTCGAAATCCGGCATCGACACACGTTCCGGATTCAGGAAGCGCTCGAACAGCAGGTCGTAGCGCAGCGGATCGATGTCCGTGATGCCGAGCGCCCAGGCCACGACCGAGCCGGCGCCCGAACCGCGGCCCGGGCCGACCGGCACGCCGTTGCCGCGCGCCCAGCGGATGAAATCCGCGACGATCAGGAAGTAACCCGCGAAACCCATCTGGCAGATCACCGCGAGTTCGGTCGAGAGCCGTTCCCGGTAGCGTTCGGCCTCGGCCGCCGGCGCAAGGGGTGCGAGATGCGCTTCGAGGCCGTGCGCGGCTTCGGCGCGCAGGAAACCGGTCACCGTCTCACCGGCAGGCACCGGATATTCCGGCAGCCGCGCCTCGCCGAGCTTCAGCGGCAGGCTGCAGCGCCGCGCGATCTCGACGCTGTTCGCGAGCGCCTCGGGAATGTCCTCGAACGCGCGCGCCATCTCGGCGGGCGTGCGCAGCGCCTGCTGCGGCGTGTAGCGCCGCGCGCGCCCGGGATCGGCGAGCAGCGCGCCGTCCTGGATGCACACGCGCGCCTCGTGCGATTCGAATTCGTCGGTGGAGAGGAAACGCACGTCGTTCGTCGCGACGACCGGCACGCCGCGCCTTGCAGCGAGCGCCGCCGCCGCGCCGATGTACGCTTCCTCATCCGGGCGGCCCACCCGCTGCAGTTCGATGTAGTAGCGATCGCCGAAGAGGTCGAGCCACGCGTCAAGGCAGCGCATCGCCTCCTCGCCTCTTCCGCTCGCGAACGCCCGGCCGATGTCTCCCTGCGTTGCGCCGGAGAGCGCGATCAGCCCGGCGCAGGAGTCAGGGTCGAGCCAATCGCGTTCGGCGAGCGGCACGCCCTGGCGACGGCCTTCGCGATACGCGCGGCTCACGAGGCGCGTGACGTTGCCGTAGCCCTGCCGGTTCGTGCAAAGGAGCGTCAGGCGCGTCGGCTGCGCACGCTCGGCGGCTTCGCGCACGAGCAGGTCGACGCCGATGATCGGCTTGACCCCCGCCCCGAGCGCCGCGCGGTAGAACTTCACCATCGCAAAGAGATTGCACTCGTCGGTGACCGCCACGGCCGGCATCCCGGCGTCCGCCACCGCGCCGACCAGCGCGGGCACGCGCACGACGCTGTCGACGAGCGAGTACTCGGTGTGCACCCGCAGGTGCACGAAACCGGGATCGCGCGCGGTCGCGCTCACGGCAAGGCTCCCCGGCAAGGCGCGAATGACAGGCGGTGGATCGGCGACGGCCCCTGGCTGCGCAGTGCGGCCACGTGCGGCGCAGTGGGATAGCCCTTGTGCCCGTCGAGACCGAAGCCCGGATAGCGTTCGTGCAGACGGCACATCAGCGCATCGCGCGAGGTCTTCGCGAGGATCGACGCGGCGCTGATCGCCGGTTCACTCTGATCGCCGCGAACGATCGCGCGGGCGAACCGGTCCAGGCCGAGGTCCGCGAGTCGGGGCAGGCGGTTGCCATCCACCAGCACACTCGTCGGTTGCACCGGCAGTCGCAGCAGCGCGCGGCGCATGGCAAGCAGCGTCGCCTCGAGGATGTTGAGGCGATCGATCTCGCAGGGATCGGCCCAGGCGACGGACCACGCAACTGCGCACTCGCGGATGAGCCCGGCGAGGCGCTCGCGCGCCCGCGGCGTCAGCAACTTCGAGTCGGCGAGCCCCTGCACGGGTCGTCGGGGGTCCAGGATCACCGCCGATGCGACGACGGGACCCGCGAGCGGGCCGCGTCCCGCCTCATCGACCCCCGCGATGCGTGCGGCGAGCGTCATCGGCCCACCAGCTCGAACACCGCGTCGGCCGCGCGGCGCGCGCCGTCCACGCGCAACGACTCGTGGATACGCAGGAATTCCTGCGCCAGTTCGGCCGCGCGCGCGGGATCTGCCAGCTCCGCATCGAGCGCCGCGGCGAGGCCCTGCGGCGTCACCGCCTCCTGGAAGAATTCCGGCACGAGCTTGCGGCCGGCCAGCAGGTTGGGCTGAGAAAAATACGGCACCTTCACGAGTCCCAGCGTCCGAAGGAGCAGCGCCGTGAGCGCCCCGAGACGGTAGGCAACGACCATCGGCCGTTTGCACAGTGCCGCCTCGAGCGTCGCGGTTCCCGAGGCGACCAATACTACATCGGACGCGATGAGCGCGCGGTCCGCGCCGCCGTCGAGTATCTGCACCGGCAGCGAACCGCCGTGCGCGCGCCACTGCGCGGTGAACCGGTCACGCACCGCGGCATTCGCCATCGGCGCGACGAAGCGGAGCCCGGCGCGTCCTGCGGCGAGTCGCGCGCAGGCGCGCGCAAAATCGGCGCCGAGCCGCGTGACTTCGCCGATGCGGCTGCCGGGCAACACGGCGACGACCGTCGCGTCCGCCGGCAGCGCGAGCGAACGCCGCGCGGCCGCGCGGTCGACGGCGAGCGGAATGCGATCGGCGAGCGGATGACCGACGAACACCGCGCGCACGTGGTGCTCACCGTAGAAGCGCGTCTCGAACGGCAGCAGGCACAGCACGAGGTCGCAGGCATCGCCGATCGTGCGGACCCGCCCCTGCCGCCAGGCCCACACCTGCGGGCTCACGTACTGTACGGTGCGCATCGCGCCCTTCAGCCGGCGCGCAAGCCCGAGGTTGAACTCCGGGGCATCGATGCCCACGTACACGTCGGGGCGCGCGGCGGCGAAGCGCGCCGCGAGCCGACGGCGCAACCTCCACAGTCGCGGCAGATGGCGCAGCACTTCGACCACGCCCATGACCGCCAGCTCGTCGGAAGATTCCCAGGCCTCGCAGCCTGCGGCGATCATCTTGGGACCTGCGACGCCGAAGAACTGCGCATCCGGGTCGCGTGCGCGCATGGCCGTGATGAACGCGGCACCGAGCGTGTCGCCCGACGCCTCGCCGGCCACGATCCCGACGCGCAGTGGCATGCGGTGCTACCGGACGAGGCTGCGCGTCGCGGCTTCGATGAACGCGACGAACGGCACGATCTCGGGCTGGTCCGTGGCGACCTTGCGCAGTTCATCGACCGCTTCGACGAGCTTGCGGTCCTCCCGGTAGAGGGTGCGAAACGCGTTGCGGATGTTGCGGATGTTCCCGGGCGTGTAGCCGCGCCGCTTGAGTCCCTCCGCGTTGACGGAATGCGGCACGGCCGGCTGCCCCACCACCATCACATAGGGTGGCACGTCACGGGTGACCGCGGCGTTGTTCGCGATGAACGCGTGCGCACCCACCTTGCAGAACTGGTGGACGCCGGAAAACCCGCCCATGATCACCCAGTCGCCAAGCTGCACGTGGCCGCCGAGCGTCGCGAGGTTGGCGAGCACCACCTTGTCGCCGACGATGCAGTCGTGCGCGACATGCGAATACGACATGAAAAGGTTCTGGTTGCCGATGCGCGTGACGCCCCGGTCCTTCGTCGTGCCGCGATTCACCGTGCAGAACTCGCGGAACACGTTGTCGTCGCCGATCTCGAGGCGGGTGGGCTCGCCCTTGTAGCTCTTGTCCTGCGGGGCGCTGCCGATCGAGGCGAATGAATGCACGTGGTTGCGCGCACCGAGCCGGGTGTCGCGCTCGATGATCGCGTGCGCGCCGATCGTGCAGCCGGGCCCGACCTCGACACCGGGCCCGACGATCGCGAACGGGCCGACCGTCACGTCGGGCGCGAGCTTCGCCTCCGGCGACACGAGGGCGCGCGCATCGATCATGACTTCGCCGCCTTCGTCTCGGGCGCCACCATCATCGTTGCGGAGGCGACTTCCTTGCCGTCGACGAGCGCCGCGGTGGAGAAGCGCCAGATTCCCTTGAACGCGCGCTCGAGCCGCGCGGTGAGGATCAACTGGTCGCCCGGCTCGACCGGGCGGCGAAAGCGCGCGTCGTCGATGCCGACGAAAAAGAAACGCGTGTGCTCGTCGGGGATGACCCCCGCCGTGACGAACGCGAGGATGCCCGCCGCCTGCGCGAGCGCCTCGATCATCATCACGCCGGGCATCACCGGGCGCCCGGGGAAATGACCCGGGAAAAACGGCTCGTTGTACGTGACGTTCTTCACCGCGCGAATCGACTTGCCGGGCTCGCATTCGAGCACGCGATCGACCAGCAGGAACGGGTAACGGTGCGGAAGTTGCCGCAGGATGCCGGCGATGTCCATGAACGCGGGGTCAGTCATCTTGTTCCTTGCCCAGTTGCTTCTCGAGCGACGCCAGGCGCCCGGCCATGCGATCGAGGCGGTGCAGGCGCGCCACCGCGCGACGCCAGTCGTGCGCTGGTATCGCCGGCAGGCCGCTCGAATAGACCCCCGGCGTCGTGATCGAATGGTTGACCATCGTGAGCCCCGTCACCGCCACGTCGTCGCAGATCGTGAGGTGCCCGACGATACCGACGGCGCCACCGATCTGGCATCGCTTGCCGATCGTCACGCTGCCCGACACGCCGACGCACGCCGCCATCGCGGTGTGTGCGCCAATGCGCACGTTGTGCCCGATCTGAATCTGGTTGTCGAGCTTCACGCCGTCCTCGATCACCGTGTCTTCGATCGCACCGCGGTCGATGGTCGTGTTCGCGCCGATTTCCACGTCCGCGCCGATCACGACCCGGCCGACTTGCGGCACCTTGATCCACGCGCCACGCTCGGGCGCGAAACCGAAGCCGTCCGAGCCGATGACGGCCCCGGGCTGGATGATCGTGCGCGCGCCGATGCGCGTGCCGCGCGCGACGACCACGCGCGCGGCGAGCCGCACGTCGTCTGCGATCTCGGCACCGTCCTCGACCACGCAGCCCGGCCCGATCACCGCGCGGGCGCCGATGCGCGCGCCCTCCCCGATCGAGGCGTGGGCGCCGACATAGGCGCTCACCGCCACCTGCGCGAGCGGCGCGATCCAGGCGGTCGGGTGAACGCCCGCCGCGAACGCGGGCGCCGGATGCAGCACCGCGGCGATCCGCGCATAGGTCGCGTACGGATTGGCCGCGATCAGCACCGGCCGCGGCGAGGCTTCGGCACCGGCCGTGTCGACGACGACGACGCCGGCCCGCGTCTCGCCGAGTTCGCGGCGATACTTCGGGTTGGCAAGGAACGCGAGCGCCGTGGGCCCCGCGCGCGCCAGCGTCGCGACGTGTTCGACGCGGGCATCCGGATCGCCGCGCAGCTCGCAGCCGAACCGGACCGCGAGCTCGCCCAGCGAGACGGACATGATATCGCCCGGCTTACTTGCCGGCAGGCTTCGGTACGGCGGGAGCCGCCGCGCCGGTCGTCGTGCGCGACTTCAGGTTCGCGAGCACCGCGGGGGTGATGTCGAGGTTCGTGTTGGCGTACAGCACGCCGTCGGCCAGCACGAGGTCGAAGCCCTGCGCCTTCGCGTAGCTACGCACTTCCTCGATCAGCGTGCGCTGCAAACGCGACATTTCCTCGTTGCGGCGCGAATTGAAGTCTTCCTGGACTTCCTGCCGCCGGCGCTCGAGGTCGCGATAGCCGTCGCGCAATTCCTTCTCGGTGCGCGCCCGCTGGTCCGCGGACATGGTCGCGGCGTCCTTCTGCAGCTTGTCTTCCTTCGCCTTCAGCACCTGCTGCTGGGTCGCGAGTTCCTTCTGCTTCGGCGCGAACTCGGTCCGGATCCCTTCGAGGGCCGTCTTCGCCTGCGGCGACTCCTCCATCAGGCGGCCGTAGTCCACCACGCCGATCTTCGATTGTGCGAAGGCCGGGGCCGCCGCGAACGCGGCAAGGCCCGCAAGTGCAAGCAAGGTCGATTTCAACACGGTCACGCTGATGATTCCTCTGCAATGTGCTGGTCGGTCAAAACGCCTGGCCGACCGAGAACTGGAAGCCCTCTTTCTCGTCGGGGAAGCGCACGCTGTCGCCCTTGTACGCATTGAGCGGCACGGCATAGCTGAAACGGAACAGCCCGAGCGGCGCGAGCCACTGCACCGCAAGTCCCGCCGAATGCTTCAATTTATCATAACTGAAGTCGTAATCGACCGGCGTCACCCCGTCCCGCCCCAGGAACGTGTAGCGGTTGCCGGTCTGGAATACGTTGCCGATATCGTAAAACAGGCTCGCCCGGGCGCTCGCTTTGAACTTGGCCGGCATCGGCAGGATGATCTCGGCGCGCCCGATCACCTTCAGGTTGCCGCCATAGGGATTGCTGCGCTGGTCCTTCGGCCCGAGCCGGCTCGATTCGTAGCCGCGCACCGTGTCGGGGCCGCCGGCGAAGAACTGGCGGTACGGCGGCAGCGCCGTCGTATCACCGATGTCCATGCCGTAGCCGATCTCGGCATCGAGCGCGAGCGTGAACGGCCCGAAGATCGGGATGTATTGCAGGTAGTTGTAGTTCGCGACCCAGTATTCGACGTCACTGCCCGGCACCGTGTAGGAGACCGAGAGCGCGTGGCGCACGCCCCGGTCGGCGAACAACGTGCGGTTGCGCGAATCGAAGGACCATCCCGCGACGAGTTCGGCGGTGTTGAACTTCGTGCCGTAGATCGTCAGGGGCGTACCAAAATAATCGATGACCTCGCTGAACGAGTTGCCGTTGTCGCGCACCCACTGGAGCGCCTGGTCCGCGCTGCCCCCCGCGGTGAGCAACGACGAGCGCTGCAGCGAGACACCCCAGCGCACCGCCTGGTATTCGGTGATCGGGTAGCTGTAGTCGAGTCCGGCGGTCAGCGATTCCGACGAAAAATCGGAAGATGCCGACACGAACTGCGTGACGTCGCGATAGGTGAACGACAGCGTGCGCGCCACCCCGTCGATCGTGCGGTAGGGGTCGGTCCACGAAAGCCCGTAGACCTTGCTGTACCGGCCGGTGTTGAGGTCGATCGACACGCGCTCGCCGCTGCCGAAGAAATTGCTGTCCGCGTAGTTCGCGTTCAGCACGAACGATTGCGACTCGGAATAGCCGATGCCGCCGCCGAGCTGCGCCGAAGGGCCTTCCTTGATCGTGTAGGTGACGTCGACCATGTCCGGCACGCCCGGCACGGGTGTCGTCTCGGATTCGACTTTCTCGATGTACGGCAGGCGCTGCAGGCGCTGCTTCGAACGCTCGAGCAGTGAATTCGACAGCCAGCCGCCCTCGAGCTGGCGCATTTCGCGGCGCATCACCTCGTCGTTCGTCTTCTCGACGCCTTCGAAGATGATGTGGCGCACGTACACGCGATTGCCCGGATCGATGAAGAAGGTCAACGCGATTTCCTTCTTCGCCTCGTCCGCGGTCGGCACCGGGTCCACTTTCGCGAAGGCATAGCCCTCCTCGCCGAGCCGGTTCTGGATCAGCTCCTGCGTCGAGGTGACCCACTTGCGCGAGAAGGTCTGGCCGGGTTGCACGATCAGGTAGTTCTTGAGTATCCGCTCGGGCACGACGAAGTTGCCCGCGAGCTTGACGTCCGACACCTTGTAGACCGAGCCCTCGGTCACGTTCACGGTGATGAACATGTCGTCCTTCTCGGGCGAAATCGCGACCTGCGTTGAGTCGATCTGCATGTTCGCGTAGCCGCGATCCTGGTAGTAGGAACGCAGTTTCTCGAGGTCGCCCTGCAGCGCCTCCTTCGAGTAGCGGTCGTCCTGCTTGTACCAGGACAGCCAGTTCGGCATGTGCAGCTCGAACTCGCCGGTCAGCTCCTTGTCGCTGTAGACCGTGTTGCCGACGACGTTGATCTCGCGGATTTTCGCGCGCTTGCCTTCCTTGATGTCGATCTTGACCTTGACGCGGTTGCCCGGCTGGTCCTCGACCTTGGCGTCGATGCGCACGCCGTACTTGCCACGGCTGAAATACTGGTCGGTGAGGAACTGCTTCACGTCCTCGAGCACCGAGCGGTCGAAGGTCTTGCCGGTCGCGAGGCCGACGTTGCGCAGTGATTTCGTCAGGTCCTCGGTCTTCACGTCCTTGTTGCCGGTGATCTCGAAGCTCTCGATCGAGGGCCGCTCGAGCACCACCACCACGAGTGTCGAACCGTCGCGGCGGATTTCGACGTCGCGGAAAAACCCGGTGGCATAGAGCGCGCGAATCGCCTCGCGCACGCGCTGCGGGTCGAGGCGATCGCCGATGTTCACCGGCAGGTAGTTGTAGACGGTGCCCTCGGATACGCGCTGCAGGCCCTCGACGCGGATGTCGCCGACCGTGAAAGACGCCTCGCTCTCCTGGCCGAGCGCGAGGCGCGATTGCAGGGTAAGCGCGAGGAGGACGAGCGCAGCGCTACGCTTCATGCAGGACCACCGTTCCATTGTTTGAGTATCAGCCGAGCCGCGCGAAGTCGTTGAAGAGCGCGACGCCCATCAGCGCCAGCAGCAGCAGGATGCCCAGCTGCTGGCCGAGGGCCTGAGCGCGTTCCGACAGCGGGCTGCCCTTCACGCCTTCGATCAGCTGAAAGACGATCTGCCCGCCGTCGAGGATCGGAATCGGCAGCAGATTCAGGAAGCCGAGCGACAGGCTGATGAGCACCAGGAAGCCGATGAAGGCGCTCGCGCCCGCGGCCGCCGACTCGCCGGCGTACTCCGCGATCGACAGCGGTCCCGACAGGTTCTTGAGCGACACCTGCCCGAGCAACATGCGCGCGAACAGGCGGGCCTGCAGCACCGTCATGCCCCAGGCTTCCTGGGTGGCCTTGCCGAGCGCCGCGAGCGCCGAGAGATCGGCGTGCCGGAGCATGCTGTCCGGATACTGGACGCGCGCCGCAGGGGTCACCTGGATGCGGCCGACGGTGCGGCCGTCGACCGTGTCGGCCGAAATGACGAGCCGCACGCTCGAGTCGACGCCACCGCGCCGGAACGACACCGCGACACTCGCGCCGGGCGCGCCCGAGATGCGTGCGACGAGTGCGCGGAAATCGGCGATCGGCTCGCCGTCGATCGCGGTGATCGTATCGCCCGCGCGCAGCCCCGCCTTGTCCGCCGGTCCGCCGGGCGAAACCGTGCCGACCACGGCCGGAATCGGTGGCAGCCGGAACTGGAAGCCGATGCCGTCGAACAGTTGCTCCGGCTCGGTCAGCCGGCGGCGGGCGTCCGGATCCGTAATGGTGAGCGCCGCCGTACGCGTCGCCCCGCTCGGGCCCCGCAGCGTGAGTTCGGTGCGCCCGCTGCCGCTCAGGTCGTCGAGCAGGCCGAAGATCACGTCGCGCTGGCCACCGACCGCGCGTCCGTCCATCGAGACGATTTCCTCGCCGCTGACGAGCCCGGCGACGGCGGCTGGCGACCCCGCCCTGACGTCGCCGACGACGGCACGCACCTCGGTGATGCCGGAGGCCCAGAACATGCCCCACAGCAGCAGGATCGCAAACGCGATGTTGAACGCGGGGCCGGCGAGCAACACGAGGATGCGCTGCCAGACGGGCTTGCGGGTGAAGGAACGATGCAATTCGGCGGGCGGCACGTTGCCCTCCCGCTCATCGAGCAGCTTCACGTAGCCCCCGAGCGGGATCGCCGCGAGCACGTACTCGGTGCGGTCCGCACCCCACACGCGCTTCAACAGCGGGCGGCCGAAGCCGACCGAGAAGCGCAACACCTTGAAGCCGAGACGGCGCGCGACCCAGTAGTGACCGAACTCGTGCACGGTCACGAGCAGGCTCACCGCGACCAGGAACCACAACAGCTTTCCATACCAGAGCGCGCTCACGACATCGCCTCGCGGGCCAGCGCCCGCGCTTCGCTGTCAGCGCGAAACACGTCGTCGATGGAGCCGATCCGCCCCGCTGTCGCCTTTGTCATGACCGATTCAATGACCTCGGGAATCCCCGTAAAGTTCAGTCTGCCGGCGAGGAAACCCGCCACCGCCACTTCGTTGGCCGCATTCACGACCGCCGGCACGAGCCCGCCGGACCGTGCCGCCGCCTGCCCGAGCGCGAGACACGGGAAGCGTTCGAGGTCCGGCTTGTCGAAGTCGAGCCTCGCGACCTTCACGAGATCGAGGAATTCTACACCGGAAGCGATGCGGTCCGGCCACGCGAGCGCGCAGGCGATCGGCGTGCGCATGTCGGGTGCACCGAGTTGCGCGAGCATCGAGCCGTCCTCGTACTCGACGAGGGAGTGCACGACGCTCTGCGGGTGCAGCACGACGTCCACCTGTTCGGGTCGAAGCGCGAAAAGATGGCAGGCCTCGATGAACTCGAGCCCCTTGTTCATCAGGGTCGCCGAATCGACCGAGATCTTGGGCCCCATCGCCCAGACAGGATGCGCGCAGGCTTCCTCCGGCGTGACCCGCGCGAGGCGTTCGGGCGCGAACGCGCGGAACGGACCTCCCGAGGCGGTCAGCACGACTCGCCGTACGCCCGCGCGGCCGCCCGCGTGGTGCGGCAGGCACTGGAAGATCGCGTTGTGCTCGCTGTCGATCGGAATGAGCGTCGCCCCGCTCTCCGCCACCGCGCGCATCAGCAGTTCGCCCGCCATCACGAGCGATTCCTTGTTCGCGAGCAGCACGCGCTTGCCGGCGCGCGCCGCCGCGAGCGTCGACGGCAGGCCCGCGCCGCCCACGATCGCCGCCATCACGACGTCGACTTCGGGCAGCGTTGCGAGCGCAACCATCGCCTCTTCGCCACCGAGGACGCGGGTCGTCGCGCCCGCCTGCGCAAGATCCGCGGCGAGCGCCTGCGCGGCGGCCGGATCCGCGAGCGCGGCGATCTGCGGGTTGAAGCGCAACACCTGTTCGCGCATGCGCTCGACGTTGCGCTGTGCGCCGAGCGCGACGACGCGAAAGGCCTGAGGATGGCGCGCGACGACATCGAGTGTGCTCGCGCCCACCGAACCGGTGGAGCCGAGAATGGCGAGCCCCTTCACGCCACGCCCAGCGCGCGCAGGCCGGCGAGCAGTACGGGGGCCGCGGCCGTGAGGCTGTCGATGCGATCGAGCATGCCGCCATGTCCGGGAAAGAGCGTCCCGCTGTCCTTCACGCCCGCGCGACGCTTCAGGAGACTTTCGGTGAGGTCGCCGACGATTGAAAAGACGATCACTGCGACTGCAAGGAGGACGAAGGGCCCCACCGGCAGCCGGAACCAGACTGCGCCGGCCGCGGCCGCGATACAACCTGCGACGACGCCGCCGACGACGCCTTCCCAGGTCTTGCCCGGCGACACGCGCGGCGCGAGTTTGACGCGGCCGAACCTGCGGCCGGCGAAATAGGCGCCGGAATCGGTCGCGGTCACGAGGATCAGCAGGAAGAGGATCCACTGCGCGCCTGCCGCGACGTCGACGCGCAGGTGCACCAGCGCGAACCAGGCCGGCGCCAGGGTGAGGAGACCCGCCAGCGCGCCGGCCGGTCGGGGGGCGGCGCCCGGCGCGAGTACGACCCAGCAGAACGCGGCCACCCACCACCCGATCGCCACCGCGAGCACGGTCGGTGCGGCCACGAGCGGCGGTTGCGGCAGCGACAGCGCCGCGATCACCGCCATCACGAGGGCGACGAAGCCGAGGCGCGCGCTGCGCGAGGCGCGCCCGCCCTCGCCGATGAACGCCGACCATTCCCAGGCACCCGCGAGGATCGCCGCGGTGATCACGAGGACGGTGGCCCAGGCCGGCAGCGTGAACAGCACCAGGATCAGCACGACCCCAAGGACCAGCGCGGTGCGAATGCGCTCCTTAAGCACTTTCAGCCTCGCCCTGCTGCGCCGCTGTGAGCCCGTAGCGCCGATCGCGACCCGCAAAGTGCGCGAGCGCCGCCTCGAACGCGGCGACGTCGAAATCAGGCCACAGGGTATCGGTGAACCACAGCTCGGTGTAGGCGAGATTCCACAGCAGGAAATTGCTGATGCGCCGCTCCCCGCCGGTGCGGATGAAGAGGTCGGGGTCCGGCACCCCGCTGAGCGCGAGTTCGGCCCCGAAGCGCGCCTCATCGATGTCCGCTGCGCGCAGCGCGCCCGCACCCACCGTCGCCGCGAGACGTCGGGCCGCCTGCACGATGTCCCAACGGCCGCCGTAGCTCATCGCGATCTGCAGGTCGAGCTGCGTGTTGCCGGCGGTGTGTCGCTCGGCTTCGGCGACGCGCGCCTGCAACCGCACGCTGAGCGCGTGGCGATCGCCGATGATGCGCATGCGCACGCCGTTGCGGTGCAGATCCGCCACTTCGCGTTCGAGCGCGTCGACGAACAGCGTCATCAGGTTCGACACTTCCGCCGGCGGGCGGCGCCAGTTCTCGCTGCTGAAGGCGAACAGCGTGAGCGCCTTGATGCCCCGCCGCACGCATTCCTCGACGCACATGCGGACGGCCGGGATGCCCTCCTTGTGGCCCGCGTGGCGCGCGAGGCCACGCCGCTCGGCCCAGCGGCCGTTGCCGTCCATGATGATCGCCACGTGTCGTGGCAGCGCCGCGCTCACGCGCTAAACCTGCATGATTTCTTTTTCTTTGGCGGCGAGCTGCTGGTCGATCTCCGCCACGTGCTTGTCGGTGAGCTTCTGGATCTCGACTTCGGCACGCTTCTCGTCATCCTGCGTGATCAGCTTTTCCTTCAGCAGTTCCTTCGCATCGGCGAGCACGTCGCGACGCACGTTGCGCACCGCGACGCGGGCATTCTCGGCGTCCTGACGCACGACTTTCGTGATGTCGCGGCGCCGTTCCTCGGTGAGCGGCGGCAGCGGCACGCGGATCACGGTACCGGCCGTCATCGGCGTGAGCCCGAGGTCCGACTTGTGGATCGCCTTCTCGATCACCTGCACCATGGTCTTCTCCCACGGGGTGATCGCGATCGTGCGCGCATCCTCGATGGTGATATTCGACACCTGGGAGAGCGGCACGTCGGAGCCGTAGTAATCGACCTTCAGGTGCTCGACGAGGCTCGGGTGAGCCCGGCCCGTGCGCATCTTCTTGAGGTCCGCGAGGAAGGTCTGCACGCACTTCGCCATGCGCGCGGTGGCATCTTTCTTGAGGTCTTCGAGCATTCTCGCCCCCGTTCAGTCGTTCGTGACGACCGTGCCGACATCCTCGCCGCGCACGATACGCATCAGGTCACCGGCATTGTTGAGATTGAACACCTGCAAAGGCAAGCCGTTGTCGCGGCACATCACGATCGCGGTCGCATCCATCACGTTCAGCCTCTCCGTGAGCACGCGATCGAAAGTCAGGCGCGCGTAGCGCTTCGCGGCGGGGTTCAGCACCGGATCTTCGGAGTAGATGCCGTTCACTTTGGTCGCCTTCAGCAGCACGTCCGCCTCGATCTCGATCGCGCGCAGCGACGCAGCCGTATCGGTCGTGAAAAAGGGGTTGCCGGTGCCACCCGCGAAGATCACGATCCGCCCCTTCTCGAGGTGGCGCACGGCGCGGCGACGGATGAAGTCCTCGCAGACCTCGTTGACGCGGATCGCGCTCTGCACGCGCGCATGCATGCCGATGCTCTCGAGCGCATCCTGCATCGCGAGCGCGTTCATCACGGTCGCAAGCATGCCCATCTGATCGCCGGTCACCCGATCCATGCCGGCGCGCGCAAGCCCCGCGCCACGAAAGATGTTGCCGCCACCGATCACGACCGCAACCTGCACGCCGAGCGCGGCGATTTCCTGGATCTCGAGCGCGATGCGCTTCAGCACCGCCGGGTCGATGCCGTAATCCGCCGCCCCGAGGAGCGCCTCACCCGAGAGTTTGACGAGGATACGCTGGTAGCGCGGTGTATCGGTCTGTGTCGTCACGTGCGTTCAGTCCCCATGAAAGAAACCCCGCTTGCGGCGGGGTTCCTTCTTCAGTCAGTGCCTTGTCAGTGCTTGCCGCCCGCTGCGCCCTTGACCTGGGCCATCACTTCGGCGACGAAATCGTCCTGTTTCTTCTCTATGCCGGCGCCGACCTCGTAGCGCTCGAACGCCGTGATCTTCGCCTTCGCGCCGTTCACCAGCTTCTCGACCGTGAGCTTGTCGTCACGTACGAAAGGCTGGCCGAGCAGCGTGATTTCCGACAGCGCCTTCCTGACCTTGCCCTCGACGATCTGCGCGAGGATGTGGTCCGGCTTGCCCTGGTTCTTCGGATCACCCTTCGCCTGCTCGGTGAGGATCTCACGTTCCTTCGCGACCGCGTCCGCCGGCACTTGCGCGACCGACAGGTACTTCGGGTTGCTCGCGGCGACGTGCATCGCGAGATCGCGCGCCAGTTCCGCGTCGCCGCCGTCGAGCGCGACCAGCGCGCCGATGCGGGTGCCGTGGATATAGGCGCCGAGCTGTCCCTGCGCTTCAACGAGCACGACGCGCCGCACCGAAATGTTCTCGCCGATCTTCGAGATCAGCGCACGGCGCCGTTCGTCGGCGGTCTCACCGGACGGCAGCTTCGCCGCGAGCAGCGCCTCGAGCGACCCGGTGCGCGCCGCGATCGCGACCCGCCCCAAATCGGTCGCGAAACCGCGGAAGTCCTGCTCGCGCGCGACGAAGTCGGTCTCGCAGTTGACTTCGATCATCGCGGCCGCGCGACCGTCGGTCGATTTCTCGATCACGATCACGCCTTCGGCGGCGATGCGGGCCGCCTTCTTGTCGGCCTTCGCGAGCCCCTGCTTGCGCATCAGCTCGGCGGCCGCGTCGAGGTCACCGCCCACTTCGACGAGCGCGCGCTTGCACTCCATCATGCCGGCGCCGGTGCGCTCGCGAAGTTGCCTGACGGCTTCCGCAGTGACGCTCATGGCTCAGCCCTTCGCGCCGGGACGGCGCGCTCCGCCGGTCGGTGCGCGACGGCGCGCGACGGAACCGCTGACGCTGCGTTCCTCGCCACCGGGCGCCACGACGTTTTCCAGCGCCTCGGCTTCGCCGAGGGCGGCCTCGATCGTCGGGTCGATCGTCGGCTCGGTCGTTGCTTCGGCCGTCGGCACAGTGGCCGCGGCTTCAGGGGCGCCGCTTGCGTCCCCCGGCGGCGACACGGGCGCCGCGGCGACGCCAGCCGGCGCCGGACGACGGCGGGCCTGCGGCGGCGCCTTGCGATGGCGCGCAGTGGCCGGCGGCGGGCGACGGCCGCGACCCGCCTTCTTCTTCGGGTTGCCTTCGGCGTCGAGCTCGACGAATTCGTCTTCACCGACGGAGACCTGCGGCACGGACCCCTTGCCCTCGATCACGGCTTCCGCGATACCCGTCGCGTACAGCTGGATCGCGCGCATCGCGTCGTCGTTGCCGGGAATCACGAAGTCGATGCCGTCGGGCGAGCAGTTGGTGTCGACGATCGCGACGACCGGGATACCGAGCTTGCGCGCCTCGTGGATCGCGATGTCCTCGTGACCGACGTCGATCACGAACAGCGCATCGGGCAGCGACTCCATTTCCTTGATGCCGCCGAGGCTGCGCTCGAGCTTTTCCATTTCGCGGCGCAGCTGCGTCGCTTCCTTCTTGCCGCGCTTGTCGAGAGTGCCGTTCTCGCGCATCTCGTTGAGATCGGCGAGCCGCTTGATCGACTGGCGGATCGTCTTGAAGTTCGTGAGCATGCCGCCGAGCCAGCGCTGGTTGACGAAAGGCATCGCGCAGCGCGCGGCCTCCGTCTGCACGGCCTCGCGCGCGGAGCGCTTCGTGCCGACGAACAGCACGGTGCCGCCATCCGCGACGACGCCCTTGACGAAGTTCGCAGCCTCTACATAGAGCGGCTGGGTCTTCTCGAGGTTGATGATGTGGATGCGGTTGCGTTCGCCGAAGATGAACGGAGCCATCTTGGGGTTCCAGAAGCGGGTCTGGTGTCCGAAATGGACACCCGCTTCCAGCATCTGTCTCATGGACACGCCGGACATAAATACTCCTGTCGGGTTAAGCCTCCGCGCCGCCCTTCCGGTCATCCCCGTGGGGCCGAAGCCGCCGCGGGAACACCCAACCGGAAGTGAACTGGTTGCGCGTGTGGATTGGTTTGCCAAAAAAGGCCGCGCTTTATACCATGTGTTTCTCGCGAAAACAACGCCTTACGCCGCCGCTCCCCCACTGATGCCAGTATCGATCAAGACCCCGGAAGAACAGGAAAAAATGCGCACGGCCGGCCGCCTCGCCGGCGAGGTCCTCGACATGATCGGGGAACGCGTCCAGCCCGGCGTGACCACCGAGGAGCTCGACCGGATCTGCCACGAGTACATCGTCGGCGTGCAGCGCACGGTGCCCGCGAACCTCAACTACCGCGGCTTTCCGAAGACGATCTGCACCTCGGTCAACCACGTCGTGTGCCACGGCATCCCGAACGACAAGCGCCTGAAGGCGGGCGACATCATCAACATCGACGTCACCGTGATCCGCGACGGCTTCCACGGTGACACGAGCCGCATGTACTACGTCGGCAAGCCCGGCATCCAGGGGCAGCGGCTCACCGAGACCTGCTTCGAGGCGATGTGGCGGGGGATACGCACCGTGCAGCCCGGCGCGCGACTCGGCGACATCGGCCACGCGATCCAGACCTATGTCGAGGAGCACAATTTCTCGGTGGTGCGGGAGTACTGCGGCCACGGCATCGGCCGCGTGTACCACGAGGACCCGCAGGTGCTGCACTACGGAACGGCCGGCACCGGCCTCGAGCTGAAACCGGGCATGACGTTCACGGTGGAGCCGATGGTGAACGCGGGCAAGCGCCACGTCTCGGTGCTGAAGGACGGCTGGACCGTCGTGACCAAGGACCATTCGCTCTCAGCGCAGTGGGAACACACCGTGCTCGTCACGGGGAGCGGCGTCGAGGTACTCACGCTCGGTGCCGCGGACCGGCACTGATGCCGCCCGCAGGCGCACACGACGACGACGGTCCGGCAGCCACCCCTCCGCTTTCCTGGCCACTGCTCGAGCGCCTCCCGCAACGCCTTGCGGCCGATCCGCTCTCGGCCACGCTTTACCGCGACTCGCTGCGAGAGGCACACGCCGAGCTCGCCGCGCGTTTTCACGCCGAGGAACCCGTCGAATCGATCGTGCACGCGCGCGCCGGCCTGATCGATGTGCTGCTGCGCGCCGCGTGGCACGCCCACGTCGGCGCCGACGGCCATCGCTGGGCGCTCGTGGCCGTGGGTGGCTACGGGCGTGGCGAACTGCATCCCTGCTCCGACGTCGATGTGCTGATCCTGGCGCCCGCGCCGCTGTCCGCGCACGAACGCGGTCCGGTCGAGCGCCTGCTCGCGTTCCTGTGGGACATCGGCCTCGAGATCGGCCACAGCGTGCGCACGACCCTAGAGTGCGTCGGCGAGAGCGCGGCCGACGTGACGGTGATGACGACGCTGGTCGAAGCGCGCCGCATCGCCGGCGACGAAACGCTCTACGAGGAGATGCGGGCGGCACTCGGCCCGCCGCGGGTCTGGCCGGTGCGCGAGTTTTTCGAAGCGAAGGTGCGCGAACAGGCCGGGCGGCACGCGAAAGCGAACGACACGGCGTACAACCTCGAACCGAACGTCAAGACCGGCCCCGGCGGCCTGCGCGACATCCAGACGATCGCCTGGGTCGCAAAGCGCCACTTCGGCGCCGCGACGCTCGACGAGCTCGTCACGCACGGCTTTCTTGCGCCGTCCGAACTGCGCAAGCTGAAGCAGGCGCAGGCGTTCCTGTGGAAGGTGCGCTGCGGGCTGCATCTCCTCACGGGGCGCCGCGAGGACCGTCTGCTCTTCGACCACCAGATCCGGCTCGCGCGGAGCTTCGGCTACGAGGACGCTTCCTACACGCTCGCGGTCGAGCAGTTCATGCAGCGCTACTACCGCACGGTGATGGACGTGAGCTTGCTGAACGAGCTGCTGCTGCAGCTCTTTCGCGAGGCGATCCTGACCGAAGGCGCCCCGCCGCAGCCGCTGAACGCGCGCTTCCAGGTGCGGAGCGACTATCTCGAAACGGTGCACGACGACGTCTTCGCACGCACGCCGTCGGCATTGCTCGAACTGTTCGTGCTGCTGCAGCAGCAGCCGCAGATCCGCGGCGTGCGCGCCGAGACCATCCGCGCGATCGGCCGCTCGCTGTGGCTGATCGACGAGGAATTCCGCCAGAACCCGCGCCACCATCGGCTCTTCCTCGAGATCCTGCGCGCGCCCGTGGGCGTGACCCATGAACTGCGCCGCATGAACACCTACGGCCTGCTCGGACGTTACATTCCGGCGTTCGGCCGCATCGTCGGGCGCATGCAGTACGACCTTTTCCATGCGTACACGGTCGACGCCCACACACTCTTCGTCGTGAGCAACCTGCGCCGGCTCGCAATCCCGCGCTACGACCACGAACTGCCGCAGGTCTCGGCGGTATTTCGCGACCTGCCGAAGCCCGAGATCGCCTACCTCGCCGCCCTCTTCCACGACATCGCCAAGGGCCGCGGCGGGGACCACTCGGAACTCGGCGCCGTCGACGCCGAGGCGTTCTGCCTCGAGCAGGGCCTCAGCCGCTATGACGCGCGCCTCGTCGCGTGGCTCGTGCGCAATCACCTCACGCTGTCGGTCACCGCGCAGAAGCAGGACATCTCGGAACCGGAAGTCGTGAACGCCTTCGCGCGCGCGGTCGGTGACGAAATGCACCTCGACTACCTCTATGTGCTCACCTGCGCCGACGTGCGTGGCACGAACCCGAAACTGTGGAATTCGTGGAAGGCGTCGCTGTTCCACAGTTTCTACGACCGCACCCGGCGCGCGCTGCGCCGCGGACTCGAAGCCCCGATCGACCAGGAAGAACTGATCCGCGACACGCAGGCGGGTGCGCGCCGGGCCTTGAACGCCGCCGGTCTGCGGGACGCGCAGATCGACACGGCCTGGGCGCGGCTGACGCCGGGCTATTTCCTGCGCAACAGCGCCGACGAAGTCGCCTGGCACACGCGCCTGCTGGCGGATCGCGATCCGCGCGCCGAGGACTCCGTCGTTGCGCTCGATGCCGCGAGCGTGCGCGGCACGACCGCGATCTTCACCTTTGCGCCGCACCGCATCCACGGCTTCGCCCGCACCACCGCCGTGCTCGACCAGCTCGGCCTCACGATCGTCGACGCGCACATCACGCCGACGGAAGATGGTTTCAGCCTCGACGTCTACCATGTGCTCGAGGACGATGGCGCGCCGATCAACGATCCCGAACGGCTCACCGAGATCGAACAGGCGCTGTGGCGCTCGCTGCGCTCGCCCGAAGAATCGCCGCTCGCGGTGCACCGGCGCGCGCCGCGCCAGTCGCGCATGTTCCACACGCCGACCCAGATCGCCGTGAGCACCGACGAACGGCACCGGCGCACGGTGCTCGAACTGACCGCGGGAGACCGGCCGGGCCTGCTGTGCGACATCGGCAAGGTCCTGATGGCGGAGCGCGTACACCTGCACAACGCGAAGATCATGACGGTCGGCGAGCGCGCCGAGGACGTGTTCTACCTGACTGATGCGAACAATCTGCCGCTCGATGCCGAGGCGGCTGCGAAACTGCAACAGCGGCTCGCCGAGGCGCTCGAGCGCAGGCGCGCGGCGTGAACCCGCGCCTCGACGGCCTGCACACGTATCCCTTCGAGCGGCTGTCCGCGCTCAAGGCAGGGTGTCGCCCGCCCGCGGACCTCGTCCACATTGCGATGTCGATCGGCGAGCCGAAGCACGCCCCTCCCGCCTTCGTGCTTGACGCGTTGCGCGCGCATCTCGGTGCGCTCGGCAGCTATCCCACGACGGTGGGGCTCCCGGAGTTGCGCGCCGCCGCGGCGCGCTGGCTCGAGCGGCGCTTCCGGCTCGGGGCGGGCGCGGTCGATGCGGAGCACATGGTGCTGCCCGTGAACGGCACGCGCGAAGCGCTGTTCGCGTTCGTGCAGGCGAGCATCGACACTCGCCGCCCGGCGCTCGTTGCGATGCCGAACCCGTTCTACCAGATCTACGAAGGCGCGGCCCTGCTCGCGGGCGCCACACCTTTCTTTCTCAACACCACCGCGGCGACCGGCTACCTGCCCGATCTCGACGCCGTGCCGGAGCGCACATGGCGGGACGTCCAGGTGCTCGTGTTGTGCTCGCCCGGCAACCCGACGGGCGCGGCGCTGTCGCGCGGGTACCTCGAACACGCGCTCGCGCTCGCCGAACGCCACGATTTCGTGATTGCCGCGGACGAGTGCTACGCGGACCTGTGGCTCGACGAGGCGCATCCACCCGCCTCGCTGCTCGAGGCCGCGCAGGCGACCGGGCGCACGCGATTCGAGCGTTGCATCGTCTTTCACAGCCTGTCGAAGCGATCGAGCGTGCCAGGTCTGCGCTCCGGGTTCGTCGCCGGCGATCCCCGGATCGTGAAGCCCTTCCTGCAGTACCGCACCTATCACGGCTGCGCGATGCCGGTGCCCACGCAACTCGCGAGCATCGCGGCCTGGAGCGACGATGCGCACGCAGCGTCGAACCGGGCGCTCTACCGTGAAAAATTCGAGCGCGTCCTGCCCGTGCTTGCGCCCGTACTCGGGGTGACGGCGCCGGCGGGCGGCTTTTATCTGTGGACCGACGTGCGCGAAGACGACACCCGCTTCACGCGCGACCTGTATGCCACGCAAAACCTCACGATCCTGCCAGGGAGTTTTCTGGCGCGCGACGCGCACGGCGTGAACCCCGGCGCGGGCCGCGTGCGGATCTCGCTCGTCGCCGGGGTCGAGGAATGTGTCGAGGCGGCCCGGCGGATCCGCGCTTTCCTCGACGGGCGGTGAACGACCGCCCTGCCGGGACCGTGATGTGCGTCTCGGCTCCCCTCGGTGGCACGGCCGCAGAATACGCTTGTCATATTCCGCCCCCACAGGAGGTGAGGCTTGCAGGCGCAGCCCTTCGACGCCGCTCCCTATGCGCAGATCGTGCGCTCGCTGTTTGCACGAACGCGCCGCGTGATGCTGTACGGGCCCGACGGCCGCCTGTGGTGGAGCGAAGACGGCGCCGATGCACTCGATCTGCGCGCGCATCTCGAGCAAGTGCTCGCCCTCATGCGACGACGCGACGTCGCGGCGGCCTGCACACTCGCGCGTGGGTCCGATCCCTCGTCCGGGCTGCTGCTTCCCGTTGGCGACGAAGGCAAGGCGCCGCTCGCCTGGCTCGGCGTCGTGGGTCCTGAATCCCGCCTTGCCTCCGATCCCGAGGGCGCCGCCCTCGCGCAGTCGCTGCGACCCGTGCTGCTGCTGCTCGCGCGCGACGTCGCGGGCGCCGCGCAGTTGCGCCGCCAGCGGTTCGCGAGCCTGCAGGCCGCGGAGCAGACGGCGGAACTGCGCTGGCTCCTCGCGACCTCGAGCCAGGCCGGCCGCAACGTCAGCGTCGATCGCCTCGAGGCGACGCTCGATGCCTGCGCATCGCACCTCGGCTGCGACGGCGTGATGCTGTGGCTCGCGGACCGTCAGCTCGAGCGCGTGGCGCTTCGCAAGCCGTTGCCCGCGCCCGAACTCGAGACCCTGCGGCGCCTCGCGCACGGGTCGCTCGCGCAGGAAGTCATCGCGCGCCGGCGCACCACGATCGTCAACAAGCTGCGCGAGACGCCCGAATCGGACCTCCTGCCATGGAATGTGATTGCCGCTCCGATCGTCGCCGACGGCGAGAGCCGCGGATTGATCATGGCCTTCGCGCAGCGCGATGCTCGCCGACTCTCGCCACGCGATGCGCGCCGCCTCGAACACATCATTCCGAGGGTGCTCGCCGCGACCGAGATGGAACACGACCCGCTCACGGGTTTGCCTGCGCGCCATGTTTTCGAGGATCGCCTGCGCGCCGTCCTCGCCGCGCCGGGCGCGAACATCTGCGTTGTCTACAGCGATCTCGACCAGTTGCACGTGACCAACGACCTCTTCGGATTCGCCGCCGGCGACGACGTCCTGCGGCGCGTCGCAAAACTGTGGCGTGACCACGCGGGCATGCGGATCGAGATGGCGAGCCGCTTCGCGGGCGACCGCTTCGTCACGCTGCTGCGCAACTGCACGCTGAACCAGGGCCGCGTGTGGGCCGAAGCGGCGCGCCAGGCCGTCGAGGCCCTGCCCGCGCCACCCGATCGCACCGGGCTGCGCGTGACCGCGAGCTTCGGCGTTGCCGCGGCCACCGCCGGGGATGCGGCGGATCATGTACTCGCGACGGCCGAAACGGCGTGCAAGGCGGCCAAGGACCGTGGCAGGAATCGCGTCGAAGTGTTCGCGCAGACTGACGCGAGCCTGATGCAGCGCCGCGACGACCTGCAGGTTTTCCGCGACCTCACCGACGCGTTCGAGCAGAACCGCTTCATGCTCTACGCACAGCCGATCGAGTCCCTGTGGGACCCGACGCGGCCGCGGCGCTACGAAATCCTGATCCGCATGCGCGACACGGGGGGCGAACCGGTGTCGCCGGCGCGCTTCATCTCGGCCGCCACGCGCTACCAGTTGCTGCCGCAACTCGACCGATGGGTCGTGCAGCGTGCGATTGCGAGCCTCGACCCACACGCCGCCGCGCTGCGGGCGCGCAACATCGCGTTTTCGATCAACGTTTCCGCCCAGTCCCTGGTGCAGCCGGATTTCGCCGATTTCGTTCGCACCACACTCAAAGGAGCGGCGACCGCCCCCGAACTCATCGTGTTCGAGTTCACGGAAAGTGCCGCGATTTCCGACATCGCGGCCGCGCAGCGCTTCATCGACCGCGTGGGCGCGCTCGGGACGCAGTTTGCCTTGGACGATTTCGGCACCGGCTTCTCCTCGCTGGCCTATCTGAAATCGCTGTCCGTCTCGGCCCTCAAGATCGACGGCTCGTTCGTGCGCGACCTCCTGACGGACGAACGCTCGGAAGGCGTGGTCCGGGCCGTGCTGCAGATCGCCGCGCAGCTCGGCCTCGATACCGTGGCGGAATATGTCGAGACCGGCGCGATCGCCGATCGGCTGCGCGCGCTCGGAGTCACCTACGGGCAAGGGTATGCCTTTGGCGCGCCGGTGCCCCTCGAGTCGGTTCTTGCGGACATTGCAGACTGTGGAGCCCGTTCAGCACCCGTTCACCCCTCCCGCGTAGCCTTGCACCCATGAAACATTCCATGCCCTGCCTCGTACCCGTGCTGCTCGCCGCTTTCGGCGCCCTCACCATCGCGGCCCCGAGCTTTGCGGATCCGCCGCCGCACGCGCCCGCGCATGGCTGGCGCGCGAAGCACGACCCGTACTACCGCGGGTACACGGGCGTCGAATGGCAGGAGGACTACGGCGTGCGCTCCGGGCGCTGCAACTCCGACCAGATCCTCGGCGCGGTGGGCGCCGTGACCGGCGCCGTGATCGGCAATCGCACCGCGAGCCCGCAGAACCGCACGGTCGCGACGATCGTCGGCGCGATCATCGGTGGCGTGGTCGGCGCGAAAATCGGCGACGCGATCGACGACCACGACCGTGCGTGCGTGGGCCAGGCGCTCGAACTCGTCCCGGTCGGCAGCCAGGTGATGTGGCGCAATCCCGCGAGCCGCGTCGATTACACGATGCGCCCGATCCGTGACGTGGACGCCCGCTGCCGTGACTACGAGCTGCGCACGAACGACGGTCGCCGCCGCGCCTCCGAGACGCTGCGCGCCTGCCGGCGTGACAATTCCTCAGACTGGGTTGCGGCACGCCGCTGAGGTGGGCACGATGCGCGCTCCCCGCTGGAGCGCGCCATGTCCGACCTCGCTGCCCTCAAGACCACCCTCGAAGCCGCGTTCGAGCGCCGCGCCGACCTCTCTCCCCACAACGTGCCCCCGGCGCTCGCCACCGCCATCGATCACGCGATCACGCTGCTCGATCGCGGCGAGGCCCGTGTCGCTGAGCACGACGGCACGCGCTGGGTCGTCAACGAATGGCTCAAAAAGGCCGTGCTGCTCTATTTCCGCAGCCACGACAACGCCGTCATCGATGCGGGCCACACCCGCTACTACGACAAGGTGCCGCTCAAGTATGCCGGCACGGACGACGCGACATTCCGCGCGGGCGGCGCCCGCGTCGTGCCGCAGGCGATCGTGCGCAAGGGCGCCTACATTGCGCCGAACGTCGTGCTGATGCCGTCCTACGTCAACATCGGCGCCTACGTGGGCGCGGGCACGATGGTCGACACCTGGGCGACGGTCGGCTCCTGCGCGCAGATCGGCCGCAACGTGCACCTCTCGGGCGGCGTCGGCATCGGCGGCGTGCTCGAACCGCTGCAGGCCGCGCCGACGATCATCGAAGACGACTGCTTCATCGGCGCGCGTTCCGAGGTCGTCGAAGGCGTGATCGTCGAACGTGGCTCGGTGATCTCGATGGGCGTGTTCCTCGGCCAGAGCACGCGGATCTTCGATCGCGAGACCGGCGTCGTGAGTTACGGCCGTGTCCCCGCGGGCTCGGTCGTCGTGCCGGGCACGCTGCCGTCGAAAGACGGGGCTTACAGCCTCGCGTGCGCGGTGATCGTCAAGAAGGTGGACGCGAAGACGCGCGCGAAGACCGGGATCAACGAGCTGCTCAGGGCCGACTGAGCCGCGAACGGCGAACGGCCAGAAGCCGCCGGGCCGCGGGGGCATTGCCATGGCGATGCCCCCGCGTGCCTGAGCACCCTCACGACGCCGACATGGCAGGATCGGCTACTACACTTGCCGAAGTCATGATATCGAAAGCCCTTCCGGTCACAGCGCGGGCGCGCGCGCCGCGGCTCCGGCATGCCGCACATCGTCCCCGCTGACGATGAATACCACGCGTTCCGCCACATTCTTGGCGTGATCGCCGATCCGCTCGAGGCTCTTGAGCGCGAACACGGTGTCGATCGTCGCGCGCATGCGGCGCGGTGACTCGAGCGCGACCGTCATCAGCTCGCGCAGTGCCGCCTCGAACTCGCGGTCTATCTCGCGGTCCATGCGCGCGACTTCGTGCGCAATCGAGGCATCGCCCCGGCCGAGCGCGTCGATCGCGAGGCGCAGCATGCGCGCCGACTGCTGCGCCATGTGACGCAGGTGCCGGTGCACGGCGACCGCAGGGTCGAAACCGGGCTGAGACATCGTCGCGAGCGCGAAGCGCGCGATGCGCTTCGCCTCGTCACCTGCCCGCTCGAGGTCGGTCACCGCATGAGCTATCGCGAGCACCGCGCGCAGATCGCCCGCCACCGGCGCCTGGCGCGCCAGCAGCTCGAAGCCGGCCGCCTCGATCGCCGTGTCGTAGGCATTGATCCGCCGCTCGCGCGCGAACACGAGATCCGCCGCGTCGCGGTCGTATTCGAGCAGGGCCTGCACCGCCGTCGTCACCTGGTCGACGACGAGTCCGCCCATTGCGAGCACTTCGAGCCTGAGCGCCTGTACCGCGGCGTCGAGGCCGGTCACGCCTTCAGCCATAGCGGCCCGTGATGTAGTCCTCGGTCGCCTTCTTGCCGGGGTTCGTGAAGAGCTTGCTCGTCACGTCGAACTCTATCAGCTCGCCGAGATACATGAACGCGGTGTAATCCGACACGCGCGCCGCCTGCTGCATGTTGTGCGTGACGATCAGCACCGTGACGCGCTCGCGCAGCGCGGTGATCAGCTCCTCGATGCGCGCCGTCGCGATCGGGTCGAGCGCGGAGGTCGGCTCGTCGAAAAGCAGCATCTCGGGGTTCGTCGCGAGCGCGCGCGCAATGCACAGGCGCTGCTGCTGGCCACCCGAGAGCGACAGACCCGAGCTCTGCAGCCGATCCTTGACCTCGTCCCAGATCGCGGCGTCGCGCAGGGCCTTCTCGACTTCTTCCTCGATCAGCGCTTTCGAGCGCAGGCCGCGCACGCGCAGGCCGTAGGCGACGTTCTCGAAGATCGACTTCGGAAACGGATTCGGTTTCTGGAAGACCATGCCGATGCGCATGCGCACTTCGATCGGATCGACGTCCTTCGAGACGAGGTCGATGTCGTCGGGGTAGAGACGGATCGATCCCTCGTAGCGCGTGAGCGGCGTCAGGTCGTGCATGCGGTTGAAGCAGCGCAGGAAGGTGCTCTTGCCGCAACCCGAAGGACCGATCAGCGCGGTCACCTGCTTGTCGCGGATCTCCATGTCGAGGCCCTTCAGCGCTTGCAGGCTGCCGTAGTGGAAGCCGAGCCGGCTCGCGCGCGCCTTCACCGGCGCGGCCGCGACCGTCTTCGTCCCGCCGTCGATCGCGACCCGCAACGGCGTATCGCCGCTGAAGCTGCGCCCGGCCGGGCTCGTCACATCCGATTTTCCGGTCTCAGTCTGCATCGGGTCACCAGTTGATCTTCTTGCGGAAGCGGTAGCGCAGCCAGATCGCCACGCCGTTCATCAGCAGCGTCATGCCGAGGAGGATCGCGCCGGCCGCCGCTGCGTTGATCCGAAAGCCGGGGTCCGGCCGCGAGACCCAGTTGAACATCTGGATCGGCATCGCGGTGAACGCATCCTTCAGCCACGCGAAGGACAGGAACGGGAACTCGCCCGTGATCGGCGGGCTCGGCAGGAATGCGATGAACGACAGCGCGCCGATCGTGATGATGGGCGCGGTCTCGCCGATCGCGCGCGACAGGCCGATGATCATGCCGGTCAGCACGCCGCCCATCGAGTACGGCAGCACGTGGTGCGCGGTCACTTCCCAGCGCGTTGCGCCGAGCGCATAGGCCGCCTCGCGGATCGAGCGCGGCACCGCGCGCACCGCTTCTCGCGTCGCGACGATCACGATCGGCAGGATCAGCAGCGCGAGCGTCAGGCCCGCTGCCGCGATGCTCTGGCCGAGGTTGAACTTGTAGACGAAGAGGCCGAGCGCCAACAGGCCGTAGATGATCGACGGCACTCCGGCGAGGTTCGTCACGTTGATCTCGATGATCGCGGTGAACCAGTTCTTCGGCGCGTATTCCTCGAGGTAGATCGCGGCGGCGACGCCGATCGGCATCGCGACGCAGGCCGTGACGACCATGACCAGCGAGGTGCCGACCCAGGCGGCAAGGATGCCGGCTTTCTCCGGCTTGCGCGACGCGTATGAAGTGATGAAATCCCAGTTGAGTCGCGGCGCACCCTGCACGACCAGGTCGAGAAACAGCGCGAGCAGCACGGCAAGCGCGGCCACGAGCACCAGCAGGCCGAGAATCACGAACGCCTTGTCGAGCAGCTTGCGCCGCAAGACACCGGCGCGGATCGCGTACAGCGACGGGTCTTCGGCCACGACCGCCATCAGTAGGCCTCCCGGAAGCGGCGCGTCAACGCGAAGCCCGCGATATTGAACACGAGCGTAATGACGAGCAGCACGAGACCCGCGGCGAAGATCGACTGGTAACCGATGCTGTCGTGCGGCAGGTCGCCGAGGCTCACCTGCACGATGAACGCGGTGATCGTGGCCGCCGATTCGGTCGGGTTCCACGTGAGGTTCGGCTGCAGGCCCGCCGCCACCGCCACCACCATCGTCTCGCCGACAGCGCGCGAGATGCCGAGTATGTAGGCTGCGGCGATGCCGGACAGCGCGCCGGGCACGACGACGCGCGTCGCGGTCTGGAAGCGCGTCGCGCCCATCGCGTAGCTGCCCTCGCGCATGTAGTTCGGCACCGCCCGCATCGCGTCCTCGCTGACCGAGGCGACGTACGGCACGATCATGATGCCGATCACGAGACCGGCCGACAGCATGTTGAAGCCCGGCAGCCCCGGGATCAGCTTCTGCAGGAACGGCGTCACCATGACGAGGGCGAAGTAGCCGTAGACGACCGTGGGCACCGCACCCAGCATCTCGAGCGCGGGCTTGACCGCCTCGCGCAGCCTGTGTGTCGCGAACTCGGACAGGTAGATCGCGATGAGGGTGCCCGCGGGGATCGCCACCACGAGCGCGACGAACGTCGTCACCAGCGTGCCGGCGACGAGCGGCATGATGCCGTAGCGCGGCTCGGCGAACAGCGGCGTCCACATGGTGTCGGTGAGGAAATCCCGCAGCGGCACGTGATCGAAGAACGGCAGTGCCTCGGCGACCAGAATCCAGACGATCGCGAGGGTCGCGAAGACGGCAACGAGGCCCGCTGCGAGCAGCAGGGCCTCGATGCCGCGGTCACGCAGCCTGCGCCGCCGGATCGAATCGCGGAACGGCGCAGGATTGTTGCTGTTGGCCGTCACGATCTGTCAGTAGATTAGAACCTGGCTTCGCGCGCAAGCAGTTCCTCGACCGTCAGGCCCACCTCGTTCTTGCCACCGAACGCGGTGCCGACCTTGCCGGAGCGGAAGTTGGCCACCGCCCTGCTGTACGACGCCTGCGCGAGCGGCACGTACTTCACTTCCTCGACCAGCGGCGCGCCCTTCAAGAGATAGAACTCGACGAACTCCTTGATCTCGGGACGCCGCGCCGACGCCTTGCTGACGTAGATGAAGATCGGGCGCGACAGCGGCTCGTAGGAGCCGTCGAGCACGCCCTGCGGCGAGGGACCGACCGGCTGGCCCTTCGAGTTGACGACCCTGAGCGCCTTCATCTTCGCCGCATTCGGCGCGTAGTAGGCGTAGCCGAAGTACGCGAGCGCGTTCGCGTCGGACTCGACGCCCTGTACGAGGACGTTGTCGTCCTCGCTCGCCGTGTAGTCGCCGCGGCTCGACTTCGACTTGCCGACAGTGGCTTCGGTGAAGTAGTCGAACGTACCCGAATCGGAGCCCGGACCGAACAGCTCAAGCGGCCGCGCCGGCCACTTCGGGTTCACGTCCTTCCAGGTCTTGACCTTGCCCTGCGCGGCGGGCTCCCACATCTTCTTGAGCTCGGCCACCGTGATCGAGTCGACCCAGGTGTTCTTCGGGTTCACCGCCACGGTCAGCGCGTCGTACGCCACCGGCAGTTCGATGTACTCGATGCCGGCCTTGGCGCAGGCGTCCATTTCCGACTTGCTGATCGGGCGCGAGGCGTCCGCGATGTCGATCTCGCCACGGCAGAACTTCTTGAAGCCGCCGCCGGTGCCCGAAATGCCGACCGTGACGCGGACCTTGCCGCGCTTGGCGATCTGGAACTCTTCGGCAACCGCCTCCGAGATCGGGAACACGGTGCTCGAGCCGTCGATCTTGATGGCCTGCTGTGCGACGGCGTCGGCCGGCGCGACCCCGAAGGCGGCAATCGCCGCGGTGGCGGCGGCGACGGCGAATATGGATGTGGATTTCATGGCTTTCCTTGTTCCTGTATCTGCTGCGATGATAGGTTTGTCAGGTGACGGATTTATGACAGCCCCGACCCGGCCTCAGAACTTGTAGTTCAGGTCGAGCTGCAGGCGGTCATAGTCACGCCAGATGCCGTTCGTCGCTCCCGCGGCCGCGAGGATGCGCTCGTTCATCAGGTACGTGGCATTCACCGTCCAGTTCTTCGCGGGCGCGTAGGCCGCCTTCACCACGCTGCCCTTCGAGAACGTGATGCCGCCGCCGAAGTCCGAGTCGACGAACTGCGCGAACTGGGCGTTCTGGTCCACGTCCTGATAGACGTAGCTCAGCTCCCAGCTGCGCGGATCACCGGCCTTGCCGAGAGTGAGCCCGTACGAGACGCCGGTGTCGTTGTCCGCCGCTTCCTGGTTCTGGATGTAATTGGCGAAAACCGCGAGCGGCAGCTTGCCGACCTTGAAGTCGACCTGCGCAAGCGCCTCGATCATGTTGTAGTCGTCGCGCAGGCGGCGGCAGCCGTTCACGAGTTCGGTGCGGTTGCCCTGGGCGCCGCCGAAGAACGTGTTGTTGGCGACGCAGGCCGGGGTCGTGGACGTGAGCGTGATCTCGTTCTGCACGGCGCCGACGTCGTAGTAGCCGACCGCGCCGGTGAAGCCGATCTTGTCGCCGAACGTCGTCTTGATGCCGAGCTGTCCGCTGAACACGCTGGCGTCGGCGCCTGTACCGGATTCGGACAGCCACGCGCCCATTGCGCTGCCGAAGAACGCGCCGCGCGTGAACTTGACGGCGCCGCCTTCCCAGGTCAGATCGCCGTCCCAGAAATAGCTGCCGACACGCTGCCACGGATAGGGCACTTTGCCGAGCTGCACGTTGAGTCCCTGCAGCGGCGACCAGTCGGCGTACGCGAGATCGAGCCCGAGCCCCTTGCGGCTGGAACCCTCGCCCAGTGTCTGGTTGGTCGAGCGCGGATCACGGTCGTCGCCCGCGGTCGCGACCTGGACGACGGCCTTGACCGTGTCATTCACTTTCGCCTCGACACCGAGGCGCACGCGCACACGATGCCGGGTGCGATCGTTGGTCAGCGACGAGGACAGTTCGTCCTCGATCTGCTCGTGGCGATAGCGGAAGTCGCCCTTCAGCTTGATCTTGCTCGCCCAATCGACGGCCTTGGAGGTCTTCTCGATGTCGGGCAGCTTCGCGAGCGCCACGTCCGCCTCCGCGATCTCCTTGCGGTTCGCCTTCGCGTTGTCCTTGAGGTAGGCGATCTCCGCCTCGAGGCGGTCGATCCGCTGCGCCAACGTCTCTGCGTCGGACGCCTGCTGGGCGAAAGCCGGCGCGGCGAGCAGCGCGCCAACGGCAGTGACAACGAGTTTATTCACGAGCGTCTCCGAAGATTGTTACGGTCGGCGCGTGTTATACGGTCGGCGTATGACGCTCGCGTGACGGCTGCGCGACACTTCAATGACGACGGGGCTTGCGATGGCGCAGGCAGCCCCGTATAAGGCGCCGACCCATGTCAGACACACTCGCACTCACCCTCGACCTGATGGCTCGCAATTCCGTCACTCCGGCGGACGGCGGCTGCCAGCAGGTCATGATGGCGCGGCTCGCCGCCGCGGGTTTCGAGGTCGAACCGCTGCGCTACGGCGTCGTCGACAATTTCTGGGCGAAGCGCGGCGCGGGAGGACCGGTGCTGTGCTTCGCGGGCCACACCGACGTCGTGCCGACGGGGCCGCTCGAGGAGTGGCAGTCCGATCCGTTCCAGCCGAATGTGCGCAACGGCGTACTCTACGGCCGCGGGGCCGCCGACATGAAGAGCGGTCTTGCGGCCATGATCACTGCGACCGAAGCGTTCGTACGCGAACGGCCCCGGTATCGCGGTTCGATCGCCTTCCTGGTGACCAGCGACGAAGAAGGGCCGTCGGTCGACGGTACGAAACGCGTAGTCGAGACGCTGAAAGCGCGCGGCGAGCGCATCGACTGGTGCGTGGTCGGCGAGCCTTCGAGCGAGCAGTCGATCGGCGATACGATCAAGATCGGCCGCCGCGGCTCGCTGTCGGGCCGGCTCACGGTGCACGGCGTGCAGGGGCACATCGCCTACCCGCAGCTGGCGGAGAACCCGGTGCACAGTTTCGCGCCCGCGCTTGCCGAACTCACGAGCCGCACCTGGGACCAGGGCGACGAGCACTTCCAGCCGACCAGCTTCCAGATCTCGAATTTCAACGCCGGCACGGGCGCACCGAACGTCATACCGGGCGAGCTGAAGGCGCGCTTCAACCTGCGCTATTCACCCGTGCAGACCCTCGGTGCGCTGCGTGACATCGTCGAGGGCATCCTGAGGAAGCACGGCGTGCGCTACACGCTCGAGTGGTATGTCTCGGGCGAACCGTTCTTCACGCCACCGGCAGAACTGTCGCGCGCAGCGACCCTCGCGATCCGCGGCGAGACCGGACGCGAGCCGAAACTCTCGACCGGTGGCGGCACCTCGGACGGTCGCTTCATCGCGCCCATGGGCGCGCAGGTGGTGGAACTTGGTGTCGTCAACGCTTCGATCCACAAAGTGAACGAATGCGTGCGCGTCGAGGAGATCGACGCCCTGCACCGCATCTACCTCGGCGTCCTGCGATCGCTGTTGACCGCGACGCCGTAGACTCCGAGGAAGGTCGTCGATACGAGGACCCACGCCGGCATCGACAGGCCGAGGAAGCGCCAATCGATCTTCGCGCACTCCCCACCGCCCGTCATCACCTTGCGCACGACCTCGAGCAGCGGAAACACCTCCAGCAAGAAGTCGAGCGACGCCCCGCAGGCCGGCACGGTACCCGGCGGCAGGCTCTGCACGTACAGGTGCCGAGCCGCGACCGCGAGCGTCGCTCCCGCGGCGATCACGATCAGGATCGCATAGACGCGCGCCCCTGCGCGCCCCGGGCCATGCAAGGCCGCGATCGTGAACACGATGCCGAGGGCGAGGACCCCCACGCGCTGGAACATGCACAACGGGCACGGCGCGAGCCCGAGCACCTTCTCCGACCAGATCGCGAACGCGAGCATCGCGAGGCAGGCGGCCGCGCCGAGCAGGTTCCCCGAGCGTCCCGCGAGCGGCATCACGACTCCCGCGATTCGGCGCGTGCGCGGATGCGCGTTTCCACCTCTTCGAGGCGGGTGTGGCGGATGTCCTGGCCGTGCACCATGTAGACGACGTACTCCGCGATGTTCTTCGCGTGATCACCGACGCGCTCGAGGGCGCGCCCCGCCCAGGTGATGTCGAGCATGCGGCGGATCTGTCGCGGATCCTCCATCATGAACGTGACGCACTGGCGCTGCATCGATTCGTACTCCTCGTCGACATGGCGGTCGTGCTGCGGCACCCGCAGCGCCGCCTCGACGTCCATGCGCGCAAAGGCATCGAGCGCCCCATGCACCATGCCCTCGACCAGCCGGCCGAGATGCTTGATCTCGCGATAACGGTCGGCCGGCCGCTCGAGCGCCGCGAGGCGCAACGCGATATGCGCGATCTTGCGCGCCTCGTCGCCGATGCGCTCGAGGTCGGTGAGTGCCTTGATGATCGCGACGATCAGCCGCAGGTCGCCCGCGGTCGGCGCGCGCGTCGCGAGGATGCGCAGGCATTCCTCGTCGATCGCGACTTCCATGCGATTCACTTTCTCGTCGTCGCGCACGACTTCACCTGCGAGCGCACTGTCCGCGTCGCCGAGCGACACGAGGCTCTTCCTCAGCTGGTCCTCGACCAGCCCACCCATCTTGAGGAGGTTCGCGCGCACCGCCTCGAGGTCCTCGTTGAAGCGGCTCGAGATGTGATGCGAGAGATCGGTGGTTTCCATGGTCTCGATGATAGCTCAGCTGTGACCGTTGGCCGCTACGACGCGCCGCGGCGGGAAATGACAGACGAAGGTGCTGCCACGCCCCTCGGTGCTTGCGATCTCGAGCGTGGCACCATGTCGCTGCAGCACGTGCTTCACGATCGCGAGCCCGAGGCCCGAGCCGCCCGTGGCGCGCGAGCGGCCCGCGTCGACCCGGTAAAAGCGCTCGGTCAGCCGCGGAATCGCGTCGGCCGGAATACCGGGCCCGGTGTCGGCGACCGAAAAATGCACGCCGTCGTCGTCGCGTGACCAGCGCATCGCGACGCTGCCCTCGACGGGGGTGTATTTCGCGGCGTTGTCGACGAGGTTCGCGAACGCGGAATGGATCTCGACCTCGTCACCCATCAGCCGGTCCTGCGTATCGATCGTCAGGGTCACCTGCGCCGGGTGCTGCGGGCGCGCGAGCACCTCCTTGCGCAGCAGCGCGAGCATCGCGACGACGTCCACGGACTCGCCGTCCACCTGCGAGTCCTTCGCCTCGAGGCGCGACAGCACGAGCAGGTCGCCGATGATCGCGGCCATGCGGTCCGCCTGACGACGCATTTCGGCGAGCGGAGGGGCGAGCGCAGGATCGAGCCCGGGGTCCGTGGCAAGCGTTTCGAGATAGCCCGTGATCACGGTCAGCGGCGAACGCAGCTCGTGCGATGCATTCGCGACGAAATCCTTGCGCATGGTCTCGAGCCGGATCGCGCGCGTGACGTCGCGGACGAGCAGCATGCGCTGGCCCTCGCCGTAGGGCAGCACGTGCAGCGACAGCCAGGTCTCCTGGGTTGCGCCCGTCTGCAGGAGCATCGGCACCGAAAATTCGGCGGCTGCGAGATAGCGAACGAACTCCGGCTGGCGGATCAGGTTGTCGATGCGGATTCCGATGTCCCGCCGCCCCCGCAACCCGAGCATCGGCGCGGCCATGCGGTTGAACCACGCGATCTCGCCGTGGGCGTTCAGCACCACCACGCCGTCGGGCAGGGCCGCGGTGGAATCGCGCAGCTCGCGCAGCACCGTTGCAAGCCGCTGCTTGTGGTAGCGCTTGCGCCGATGGATCCGCACGACCTGGGTCACGACGTCATCCCAGATTCCGCCGAGCATCGGCGGGTCCATGAGACTGCGATGGCGCAGCCAGTGATCGAGCCTGAAGAGATTCAGGAGCTGCCAGCCGACGTACAGCAGCAGCGTGACGAACAGCCCAAGAAACACCCGGTCCGCGGCGAGTCCGACGACGAAACCGACCGTGAGCGCGGCCAGCAGCCGCGCCGCCGCGAAGCCCCACATCCGCAGTGTGAGGGCGAACGGCTGCCGCGGCATGCGAGGTTCGGTCAATGGGTCAGGGCCGAGAACCGGTAACCCGCGCCGCGTACGGTCTGGATCAGGTGATCGCAGCCGTAGTCCTCGAGCGCCTTGCGCAGGCGCCTGATGTGCACGTCGATCGTGCGCTCGTCGACGTAGACGTTGCCTCCCCAGATCCGGTTGAGCAGCTGGTCGCGCGAGTACACGCGCTCGGGGTGCGACATGAAGAACTCGAGCATGCGGTACTCGGTGGGCCCGAGCGGCACGGTGCGCTCGCCGGCGGTCACGCGATGGCTCGCGCGATCGAGCGCGAGCCCCTGGAATTCGATGCGGTCCTCGCCGCCACCCGCCTCGGAGCGACGCAGCACGGCGTTGATGCGCGCGACCAGCTCGCGCGGCGAGAACGGCTTGGTCATGTAGTCGTCTGCGCCGCCCTCCAGACCCGCCACCTTGTCCGTTTCCTCGGCACGGGCGGTGAGCAGGATGATCGGCAGCTCACGCGTGCCCTTGTCGCGCTTCAGCAGCTTCGCGAGCTCGAGGCCACTCATGTCGGGCAGCATCCAGTCGAGCAGCAGCAGGTCGGGTTGCTTGTCCGCAAGCTGCTCCCGCGCTGCGCGGCAATCCTCCGCCTCGCGCACCTCGAAGCCCGCGCGGCGCAGGCCGTAGGCGATCATTTCGCGGATCGGGCGCTCGTCCTCGACGATCAGAATCTGTTTGCCGGACATGCCGTGCATTACAGCGGGAGTTTATTGCAGAACTGTGACAGCCGGGATCGCCACATTGTCGCGCAGGTAAACCGGCTGCAACAGCTCGGGCGCCACGACCTCGCCCGCCTGCACGGCGGCGGCGGCCAATATCGCGATCTCACCGGCGCCGGGGAGGACCGTGTCGTCGATCGAGACGAGCTGTCCGCGCATTCGATCGGCCAGACCCGGGTAGGCCCGGAACCCACGCCCCGCCCCGACGATCCGCGGGACTCGCGCAGTCGCGACACCGGGTGCCGCGGTCGCGCCGTGCGCCGGCAGCATCACGGCATCCGGGCTTGCGACGCGCTCCGCCCCATCCAGCGCGGCGAGCCCCTCGCGCCCGCGCCGGTAGAGCGCCGTGTACACCTCTTTCATGCGCGCATCGTTGCACACGAGCACCGCGGACACCGCGGCATCGCGGTCGAGCGCGGCCTGCGCTACGGCGGCGAGATTCGAGATGCCGACGGTTGGCAGGTCCGCTCCGAGTGCAAGACCCTGCGCGACGCTGACCGCGAGGCGTACGCCGGTGAACCCACCCGGCCCGCGGCCCGCGGCGATTGCATCGAGTCCGCCGAGAGGCAGCGCGTGCGCCGCGAGCAGCGCATCGATCATCGCGAGGATGCGCTGCGCGTGGCCTTGCGTCAGTTCGATCGCGTGGGCGCTGACCGACCCGTCGATCCAGAGCGCCACCGAGCAGGCTTCCGTCGCGGTGTCGAGTGCAAGAATCTTCATGGCGGCGCTCAGGGGGCGTGGCGCGCGAGGAAACGCCGCGACTCGTCCTGTTCCCGGGTCACGGTGAGCGGCGGCAGGCTCGCGCGCAGCACTCGACCGTAACCGCGCGACACAAGCCTCGGGTCGCAGATCGCGACGACACCGTGATCCTCTTCGCTCCGGATCAGGCGCCCGACGCCCTGCTTCAATGCGAGCGCCGCCTCGGGTAGCTGATAGTCGCGAAACGCGTTGCCGCCGGTCGACTCGAGATGCGCGATGCGCGCCTTGACGAGCGGATCCTCGGGGGAAGCGAACGGCAGCTTCTCGATGACGACGAGCCGCAAGGCCTCACCCTTTACGTCCACCCCTTCCCAGAAACTCGCGGTACCGAGCAGCACCGCGTTGCCGTGCGCGCGAAACTCGCGCAGCAACTGTTCGCGCGGCGCCGCCCCCTGCACGAGCAGCGGATACGGCAGCGGGCCTTCCGGGCGCGCGTTGATCAGTTCGGCGGCGCGCGCGAGCGCCCGGTGGCTCGTGAAGAGCACGAAGGCGCCGCCGCGAGCAGCCTCGATCAGCGGCAGCGCCTCACCGAGCACCGCGGCGAGATAGTCCGCCGACGCCGGATCCGGCATGCCCTGCGGCAGGTACAGCAGGCCCTGGCGTTCGAAGTCGAAGGGGCTATCGATTCGCAGTGTTTCGGCGTCCTCGAGGCCGAGGCGCCGCGCGAAGTGGCTGAAGTCGTCTCCGACCGACAGCGTGGCGGAGGTGAAAATCCACGCGCAGGGCCGCGCATCGACAATGGCGCGAAAGCGCGGCGCCACGTCGAACGGCAGCATCGACAGCGCAAAGCCGCGCGCGTCCCGCTCGATGCTGCGGGCGGCTTCGTCCTCCCGCGCGTGCGAGACCCGCGTAAGGGTGCCGGCGAGGCTCGCGGCACGCGTGGCGCAATGCGCGAGGCCTGCGTCGGCGGCGGCTTCCGCCAGACCCGAGTGCAGCAACTCGAGGCGGTCGGTGAGCGCATCGAGCGCCGCTTCGAATGCGACCGGCGCCTCGTTCCACTCCATGCGCAGCGCGCCATTCGCGCCGCGCCGCGCGGGTACGTGGTCGCGTGTCTGTGCGAGCGCCTCCTCCACCGACTTCAACATCGCCGTGAGGGCGACATCCCCACCCTGCCGCGCCAGTTCCGCACGCGCATCGGCGAGGAGATGCTCGACCTGGCGGCTCGACCATTCAACGCCGAAGAACTGGGTGACGAGATCCGGCAACTGGTGCGCCTCGTCGAGGATCACCGCATCCGCGGAGCCGAGCAGGTCGCCGAAACCGTCCTCCTTCAGCGCGAGATCCGCGAGCAGCAGGTGGTGATTGACGATCACGATGTCGGCATCGTTAGCCGCGCGCCGCGCGGTCACGACGTGGCAACGCGACCACTCGGGACAACGCTGGCCGAGGCAATTTTCGCGCGTCGATGTGACGGCACCACGGATGGCGCTTGCATCGGCGAGTTCCGGGACTTCCGCGA
Organism: uncultured Pseudomonadota bacterium; assembly: GCA_902826635.1. Lineage (GTDB taxonomy): Bacteria > Pseudomonadota > Gammaproteobacteria > Steroidobacterales > Steroidobacteraceae > CADEFQ01. Next base: position 54,404 of record CADEFQ010000006.1, on the reverse strand, counting down.
GATCACCGGACACCGTGACCGCCGCCCAGCGCTCGATCAGGGCGAGGCTGCCGCCTTCGAGACCCGCGAACGAACGCTGTGCGGTCGCGGACAGCAGCCGATGGCGACACAGGTAGTTCGCGCGCCCCTTCAGCAGCGCGACCCGGGCGGGGCGCCCGATGGCCGCCGCGACGAGCGGCAGGTCCTTCGCGAAAAGCTGGTCCTGCAGCGTGCGGGTGCCGGTCGACACCAGCACGCGCCGCCCCGAAAGGAGCGCCGGCACGAGATAGGCGAAGGTCTTGCCCGTGCCCGTGCCCGCCTCGACCAGCAGCGAGCGGCGAGCGGCGATGGCATCGGCGACGCACGTGGCCATGCGCCGCTGCGATCGACGCGGCGCATAGTCCGGCAGCGCACGGGCCAGCGGACCACCGGCGGTGAATACTTGCTCGACGTCGGGCATAGCCGCACACGCTAGCTTCGCTGGCGCGGGCTGTCGAGGCGCAAATGGCGCTACACTGCCTGCATGGCCGATGACGCCAAGCCCGGAGAGGACGCCGGTCGCAAGTCGCGCGCGCGACGGCACGGAGGCGCGCAGGGGCCGGCGCGCAAACGCCCGAACGCGAAGCCGAAGCGCGATGGTCGGTCCGCACCGGCTCCCGATCCTGAGGACACCCCCGCCAGCGATGCGGCCGAAGAAATCCTCGGCGCGAATCCCCTCGTCGGCTTCGATCGGGCGGAGATTGTCAATGCCGCAAAACGGCTCGCCCGCCTGCTTGCCCTGCGGCCGGACATCGTGCTCGCCGAACATGGCGCGCTCGCGCGCGAACTGCTCGGCGTGCTCGCCGGCCGCGGCACCCTGGCGCCTGATCCGAAAGACCGCCGCTTCAGCCACGACGTCTGGCGCAAGAGCCCGTATTTCAGCCGGCTCGCGCAAGGCTACCTCGCGTGGCGCGCGACGATGCATCGCATGCTCGATCGCGCAGCCGCCTCCGGCGAGGACCGGGAACGCGCCCGCTTCGTGCTCTCGCTGATCACCGAAGCCTTTGCGCCCACGAACACCCTGCTCGGCAATCCGGGCGGGGTGCAACGCGCGATCGAGACGCGCGGCAAAAGCCTGCTGTGGGGCGCGCGGAACTTCATTGACGATCTCACCGGAAACGGCGGCATGCCCAGCATGGTCGATGCGCGCAAGTTCCAGGTGGGCGGCAATGTCGCCGCGACGCCCGGTGCCGTGGTCTACCGCGACGAAGTGTTCGAGCTGATCCAGTACACGCCCACGGTCGACGCGGTGCGCGCCGAGCCGCTGCTGATCGTGCCGCCGCAGATCAACAAGTACTACGCCGTCGATCTCGCGCCGGGGCGCAGTTTCGCGGAATACGCAGCGGGAAGCGGCGTGCAGCTCTTCTGCATTTCCTGGCGCAATCCGACCGCGGCGCAGCGTGACTGGAACCTCGCCACGTACCTCGACGCCTGCAGCAAGGCGATCGACGTCGCGCGCGACATCACCGGGGCCGATCGCGTGCACACGATGGCCGCGTGCGCGGGCGGTTTCACGCTCGCGACGCTGCTCGGCGAGCTGGCGGCGAAAGGTGACCGGCGGGTGGCGAGCGTGACGCTGCTTGTCACCGTGCTCGACACCGCGGCGCCGACCCAGCTCGGCCAGTTCGCCTCGCGGTCCGGCATCGCCGCCGCCATCGAGCGCTCGCGCGCGCGCGGCGTGCTCGAGGGCGCCGAGATGGCGCGCGTGTTCGCGTGGCTGCGGCCGAACGACCTCGTCTGGCTCTTCGTCGCGAACAACTGGGTGATGGGCAACCGCCCGCCCGCGTTCGACATCCTCTACTGGAATTCCGACACCACGCGCCTGCCCGCGGAATTCCACGCCGACCTGCTGCGCATGTTCCTCGAGAATCCGCTCAAGACATCGGCCGCGATGCGCAAGGTCGACATGCCGAGCTATGTGGTGGCGGGCATCACCGATCACATCACGCCGTGGCAGGCCTGTTACGCGTCCCGCAAGATCCTCCGCGGCCCGATGCAGTTCGTGCTCTCCTCGAGCGGCCACATCCAGAGCATCGTGAACCCGCCGGGCAACCCGAAGGCGCAGTACCACCTGAACCCCGACACCTCGCTCGCGCCGACCGCGTGGCTCGCGGGCGCGACGGCGCACCAGGGCAGCTGGTGGGACCACTGGCGCGAATGGTTCGCGGAGCGCGCCGGCGACCTGCGCGCTGCGCCACGCGCGCTCGGCAACGCGCGCTTTCCCGCCGGCGATCCTGCGCCCGGCCGTTACGTGCACCAGCGGTGAGCGCCGCACCCGACGCCGCGAATGCTCCGCAAGTCGCCTTCGTTGAAATCGATGGCGTCAACCTGCGCTACGCCGTGCAGGCGGGCCGGGTGGGCCGGCCGCTACTCATCTTCAACGGCATCGGCGCCAACCTCGAGGTCGTGTTTCCGTTCATGGCGGCGCTCGCGGGGATCGAGTGCATCGTGTTCGACGTGCCGGGGATCGGCGGATCGGAAATGTCGTGGCGCCCGCGCCGCTTCAGCGGCCTCGCGCGTCTCGCACGCCGACTCCTTGATCGCCTCGGCTATCGTGAAGTCGACGTGGCCGGCGTTTCATGGGGCGGGGCCGTCGCGCAGCAGTTCGCCCATCAATACCCGCAGCGTTGCGGGCGGCTCGTGCTCGCGGCCACGTCCGCCGGCGCCCTGATGATTCCCGGACGCCCCGGCGTCCTCCTCAAGATGGTGACGCCCCGCCGCTACCTGTCGCGCGACTACCTGCGCACGGCCGCCGCCGACCTCTACGGCGGTGAACTGCGCCGCAACCCCGATCTGATCGGGGCACATGCGAACCGGATCATCCCGCCGCGTTTCATGGGCTACGTGTACCAGTTGCTCGCAGGCTCCGGATGGACGAGCGTGTGGTGGCTGCATCGCCTGCGACAGCCGACGCTCGTCCTCGGCGGATCCGATGACCCGCTCGTGCCGATCGCCAACGCACGTTTCCTCGCCTGGCTCATTCCGAACAGCACGCTGCACGTCGTCCAGGGTGGCGGCCATCTGTTCATGCTGCATTCGCTCGACCGCGTCGGGCCGCTGATCCGGCGCTTCCTGCGTCCCAAGGGTCGCCCTGATTGACGTGCTGCATCGCAGCATGTATGCTGCATTGCAATATCCATGATGTCCCCGAAAGGATCCCGATGACAGGCCTCGAAACCCTCGCGAGCGCCGGGCGCTCGCTGACCCGCATTGCCCAGCGCACCAGCGGCGAACTGCTGGGCAACGCCCGCGCTGCCTTGGCCGTGCTCAAAACGGCCGGTCGCGACGTCGGTGCCGTGGTCGCCGAAACGGCCGCAGAACTGCGCCGCGAGCCCGGCGCAAACGTCCGTTCGGCAACGAAATCGCGCGCTACCGGGAAGAAGAACCGCCCTGCGGCCAGGCGCGGTGCCGCCTTGGTATAATGAAAGGCTAATTCGAACGAGGACTCAGGATGGCCACAGCGCCGCGCACGTTCACCCCGCTCCCGCAAATTTCACCGGCGGTAGCCGAATGGGTGGCGAGCGTCGCCGGCCTGACGAACCCCGCCCGGATCCACTGGTGCGAAGGCTCGCCCGAGGAAATCCGCCACCTGCGCGGCGAGCTCGTGGCCTCGGGCGAACTGCAGCCGCTCGACTCGAAGACCTTCCCGGGTTGCGACCTCTATCGCTCGAGCCCGAGCGATGTGGCGCGCGTCGAGAAGGTCACTTTCATCTGCACCACGAAGCAGGAAGACGCGGGCCCGAACAACCTGTGGCTCGCGCCCGCCGAAGGGCACGCGCGGATGCGCGCGCTCTTCAGCGGTTGCATGAAGGGTCGCACTCTCTATGTCGTGCCCTATTGCATGGGGCCGATCGATTCGCCGCAGGCCCGCTGCGGCGTCGAGATCACCGACAGCGCCTACGTCGTCCTCAACATGGCGATCATGACGCGCATGGGACGCGCAGCGCTCGAGCGCATCGCGGTCGACAAGACCTTTGTGCGCGGCCTGCACTCGATCGGCGAACTTGACCCGAACCGCCGTTTCATCATGCATTTTCCCGAAGAGCTCGCGATCGAGAGCTTCGGTTCCGGATACGGCGGCAACGCCCTCCTCGGCAAGAAATGCCACGCGCTGCGCATCGCGAGCTGGCAGGCCCGGCAGGAAGGCTGGCTCGCCGAGCACATGCTGATCGTCGGGCTGCAAAGCCCCACGGGCGAGCAGCACTACATCGCCGCCGCGTTCCCGTCGGCCTGCGGCAAGACCAATCTCGCGATGCTGATTCCGCCCGATGCGCTGAAGGGGTGGAAAGTCACGACCATCGGCGATGACATCGCCTGGCTGCATCCCGGCCCCGATGGGAGGCTGTGGGCGATCAACCCCGAAGCGGGTTACTTCGGCGTCGTACCGGGCACGAACCCGGCCACGAACCGCAACGCCTACGACTCGATCCGCCGCGACACGCTCTTCACGAACGTCGCCGTCACCGCCGACAACCAGCCGTGGTGGGAAGGACTCGAGACCGGGGCGCCCGCGATCGACTGGCAGGGTCGTCCCTACGATCCGAAGCACGGGCCGGCCGCGCATCCCAATTCGCGCTTCACGGTCGCCGCGACACAGAACCCCGCGTACTCGCCGCACGCCGAGGACCCGCAGGGCGTGCCGATTTCCGCGATTGTGTTCGGCGGGCGCCGCCGCAGCGTCGCACCGCTCGTCTACGAAGCGCGCGACTTCACGCACGGCGTCCTCCTCGGCGCGGGCATGGCCTCGGAACAGACCGCCGCCGCCGAGGGCAAGGTGGGCATGGTCCGCCGCGACTCGATGGCGATGAAGCCCTTCTGCGGCTACAACTTCGGCGACTATTTCGCGCACTGGATCAAGGTCGGCGCGAAGCTCGCGAACCCGCCGCGCATCTATCACGTCAACTGGTTCCGGCGCGATGCCGATGGCAAGTTCCTGTGGCCCGGTTTCGGCGACAACCTGCGCGTGCTGGCGTGGATGCTCGATCGCTGCAGCGGTCGTGGCGGCGCGGTCGAAACCGCGATCGGTTTCCTGCCGCGCGCACAGGACCTGAACCTCGCGGGATTGAACCTCGCCCCCGGCACGCTCGACGCCCTGCTCGCGGTAAACCCCGAGGAATGGCGCAAGGAAGCCGGCGAGATTCGCGCCTATCTCAACGAGTACGGATCGCGAACGCCGGCGCAACTGCTGGGCGAGCTAGCGAAGCTCGATGAGAAGCTGCGGGCTTAGAGCTTAGAGCTTAGAGCTTAGAGCTTAGAGCTTAGAGCTTAGAGCTTAGAGCTGAGAGCCAGACCGCTCGTTCGTGGGTGGCTAGCGTCATCGAGGCGAAGCGGTGGGGCGGCACAGCGCGCGGCAGCGCGCTCCATCTCTGGCTCTCAGCTCTCAGCTCTCAGCTCTGAGCCCCAATCTCTTTAAACTTCCTCACACGCGAACCGTATCGTCCCCGGCGCCCCGTGCTCCGGCGTCCTGCCGAGGCCGATCATCCCCTCGCCCTTGATCTGCATGCTGTCGCGGCGGACGAAAGATTCTTCGCCGCCCGTGCTCTGGACGAAAGTGCCGTTCGTGCTCTGGTCGATCAGCACGAACTTGCCGCGGTTGACCTCGATGCGCGCATGCAGGCGGGAAATGAGGTTGCCCTTGACCACGAGATCGTTGTCCTCGGCCCGCCCGAGCGAAGCGTGCGGCCGGCGTTCATCGAGCACGAATTCCTGATCGGGCGTGCGCAAGCGCAGGCGCACGGCGCGACGCGATTCCCGCCCCGCAAGCGCGATCGCCGGGACCATGCTCGTGACGTCTTCGGTCTGCCACAGCACTTCGAACAGCGTGACTTCGTTGCCCTGCCCCTTGAGGGTCGCAACGTCGATCTGGCGCACGGATGCCCGCCACTCGGGCGCGAGCTGCTCGACGGTGGTTGCGGTCGTGACGATCTGGCCGGCCTTCGCCTGGCTCGTCATGCGGTTCGCGGTATGGACCGTGGCGCCGAACACATCGCGGTTCTCGAGCACCACGGGACCGAAATGACAGCCGATCCGGATCGCCACCGGGTGGCCGTCGTTCTTGAGGTGCGCGTGCACCGAGATCTGCTGCTGCATCTGGGCCGCGGCGTTGAGTGCCTCATCGGCCGAGGGGAAGGTCGACATGACCTCGTCGCCCATCGTCTTGATCACGGTGCCGTTGTGGCGCTCGGTCGCCGTGCGCATGACGTCGATGCAGGTCGCGATCGTGTCCCGCGCGCGCACATCCCCGAGCTCCTCGAACAGGCGCGTCGAGCCGACGACGTCGGCAAACAGGATGGCGAGCTCGATGTCTTTGCCCATGACCGTCTTTGTTATCGGGGCATCGCGAGATTATAGCAAGCGTTTTCTGCCCTTTGGGCCGCAGTCACGAACAGCGACGCCGCCGCATCGGCCGCGCGCGCGCCTTCGCTCAGGTAACGGCGGAATTCGCGCGCACCGGGTTCGTGCGCATAGAGGCCCAGCGCGTGCCGCGCGATCGCGCTCAAACGCCCGCCGCCCGCGAGCTGACGCGCTGCATAGGTCGACATGCGCTCGGCCATCTCGGCCCGGGTGGGCGGAGCCCACGCATCGCCCGGCCACGCGAGCGCGTGCAGCTCGGCCAGCACCTGCGGTCGGTGATAAGCCTCGCGGCCGAGCATCAGGCCGTCGCACCAGGCAAGCTCACTCGCGCCCGCGGCGGCGGCGCGCAGTCCGCCATTCAGTACAAGCGGCACCGACGGGAGCGCTGCGCGCAGACGTCGCACGATATCGAAGCGCAACGGTGGCACTTCGCGGTTGTCCTTCGGCGACAGGCCACCCAGCACGGCCTTGCGCGCGTGCACGATCAGCGCATCGGCTCCCGCGGTGGCCACGCCGCGCGCAAACCCGAGCAGGTGCCCGAAATCCTCCTCCGTGTACTCGGCCGTGGCGGCCGCGACCGCGCCGCGCCGGCCGGCTTCCACCACGCCGATGCGCAACTTGACCGTCACCGGAATCCGCACCGCATCGCGCATCGCCGCAACGCAGTCCGCGACGAGCCGCGGCTGTGACATCAGGCAGGCGCCGAACGAACCCGCACTCACGCGATCGCTCGGACAGCCGCAGTTGAGGTTCACCTCGTCGTAGCCCGCTTCTGCGCCGATGCGCGCTGCCGCGGCGAGCTGCGCGGGGTCGCTCCCGCCAAGTTGCAGCGCGACCGGATGCTCCTCGGGATCGAAACCAAGCAAGCGCTGCCGGTCGCCACGCAGGATCGCGGCCGTCGTGATCATCTCGGTGTACAGGAGCACACGCGGCGAATAGGCGCGCAGGAAGTAACGGCAGTGACGATCGGTCCAGTCCATCATCGGCGCGACGGAGACCCGGCGATCCATCAAATCGCTGCGTGTGTCGACGGAAATTCCTTTTCTCGTAACGCTTTCCACTCGTATCGTTTCTGCCGTTTTCCTGCGTGTGCCGGGGAGTCTACTGGTTGCCGAGGGGACCCGAGGGGGACAAAAATGGTTTGCACCGTTCCGTTTCCTCATGAAATCACACATCTCGCTGCAATCGGTACTGTTCCACCGCAAGCTGATCGAGCAGATTCGCCCGGTCATCTACGCCGTCACGCGAGCCCTTCGGGCCGGGCACGATTACAATGCGGGCGATTCGGCCCCGATCCAGGCGCATTCCCATGACTCCCACGATCACCGCGTTTGCACGATCGCCCGATCGCGGCAGGGGGTTGGCTCGCGACATGCGCGTTCGCTGGGCGCTTGAAGAAGTGGGCCGGCCTTACGACGTTCGCCTGCTTTCGTTCAGCGAAATGAAAGAACCCGCGCATCGCAGGCTGCATCCATTCGGGCAGATTCCGACCTATGAAGCGGGCGATCTCGCCCTCTTCGAGTCGGGCGCAATCGTGTTCCACATCGCGGAGCGCCATGCGGGGCTGCTCCCGGACGATGCGAATGCCCGGGCGCGCGCGATCACATGGATGTTCGCCGCGCTCAGCACCGTCGAGCCGCCGATCGTTGATCGCTCGATGGCGATGGTCCTCGAGCGCGACAAGGCCTGGCATGCGGAGCGCCTGCCGATCCTCGAGGACCGCGTCCGCGTGCGGCTGGGCGAACTTTCCAACCGGCTCGGAGATGCCGCCTGGCTCGACGCTGCGTTCAGCGCCGGTGACCTGCTGATGGTGACGGTGCTGCGCAGGTTGACCGGATCGGGACTACTCGAGGAATACCCGAACCTCGCTGCCTATGTGGCCCGTGGTGAAGCGCGCCCCGCCTACCAGCGAGCTTTCGCAGATCAATGGGCGGTTTTCACCGGTCAGTCACCGACCGGCCGATAGATATCCGCGAGGTCACCGAGGAGTTGCCATGGAAATTACCGGCGGTTGTCATTGTGGTGCCGTTCGCTACGTGGCCGAAGGCGAAGCGATCACCCACGCGTTGTGCCATTGCAAGGACTGCCGACGTCATGCCGGAGCCCCGATGGTCGGCTGGACCCTGTACAAGGACAGTGCCGTGAAGGTCACCCGGGGCACGCCGAAAATCTACCCGTCGTCGGAATCCGGACGGCGGCACTTCTGCGCGGACTGCGGGACCGGCCTGTTTTACACCAATGCCCGGATGCTCCCCGGCATCGTCGACATCCAGAGCGCCACCTATGACGACCCGGATCTGGTGCCGGCGCGCGCGCACATCCAGGTCGCTGAACGGATCGGCTGGATGGCCCACGTGCAGGACCTGCCCACGTTCGATCGCTACCCGCCGCATTAGGCGCAGAGATCGGACGCGATGCGATAGCATCCCGAACATGATGGGCGACTCCAAGGTACTCCGCGTCGGCATCGGCGGATTGGGCGCGATCGGCATGGCGGTCGCCGAAGCACTCGACGCGGGCATCCCGGGCCTCGAGCTCTGCGCGGTGTCGGCGAGGGACCTCGCACGGGGACGCCAACGCATCGCGAAGTTTGCGTTGCAACCCGCCATCACCTCACTCGCAAAACTCGCTGAAGTTTCGGATGTGGTCGTCGAGTGCGCGCCGGCCGCGGTGTACGACGAGATCGCGCGGCCGGCGATCGAGGCGGGCCGTGTCTTCGTGACGATGAGTTCCGGCGCGCTGCTGGCGCGCGCCGACCTGATCGAGCGCGCGAAGATCACCGGCTCGCGCATCATCGTGCCGTCGGGCGGCATACTCGGGCTCGATGCGATCAAGGCGGCGGCGGAAGGCGAGATCCATTCGGTCACGCTCGTCACGCGCAAGCCTCCGAAGAGCCTCGCCGGTGCGCCCTGGCTCTCCGACCGCGGCATTTCAGTCGAAGGCCTCACGGGCGCCACCCGGGTTTTCTCGGGCAGCGCGCGCGAGGCCGCGGCAGCCTTTCCCGCGAACGCCAATGTCGCGGCGACCCTGAGCCTCGCGGGCATCGGCGCGGAGCGCACGCAGGTCGAGATCTGGGCCGACCCGCACGCGCGCCACAATATGCAGCAAGTGCGCGTGAAGTCCGCGGCGGCCGATTTCGAGATTCAGCTCGCGACCCATCCGTTGCCCGACAACCCGCGGACCGGCAGCCTGACACCGAAAAGCCTGATCGCAACGCTTCGGGCACTCACGTCCCACTGCACGGTGGGCACGCTCTGACGCGCGATGTCAGTAGGCCAGCGCGGCCCCCACCGTGCGGGGATCGGCGGCCGCGGAAACAATACCCCTCTGCACATCGGCCACGATGATCTGCATCGCCGAGTGCAGGCCCCAGCGCCCCACCTCGTGCACCGGTTTCGCGGCGGCACGCAGCAAGCCGATCTCCGCGGCTTCGAATCCGGACTCGATCGTGATCGCACCGGTCGCTTCGGCCCAGTCCCATCGTGGGGCCGCCACCAGGCGACCGATATCGGACTCGCCGCCGAGCAGGCGCGCGAGTGTCTGCGCGTTCCAGGGCATTTGATTTGCGCCGCCGGGCGTTGCGCCCTGTAGCCGCAGCGACCCGGGCCCGGCAACGGCCCAGGCGTGCAGGGTCGTCGCGGGCCGACGGCCGGCCACCGGAAAGTTCGGATGGCCGGGCGTGCTGCTGAAACCCCGGCCTGCGCGGTTTGCAAGGATCAGGTTGTATTTTTCGACGATCAGCCCACTGCCGAAACGCGGGAAGGAATTCGAGTGCACGATCGTCACCAACGTGCCGTCGCCGTCCACGGCCGACACCATCGATGTCCCTTCCGGGTCCGCGAGCGCGCGGCCCTGCCAGTCGAGCGCCGCCATCACGTCACTGAACACCGCCGCCACGGGCACGCGTGAACTCTCGCCCAGGCGTTCGAGCGCACGCAGCAGCACCGGACCGTGCGTCGGCGCGGGCGTGGCAAAAAGCGTCCGCGCGCCGAGCGGCCCGCTCGCGGTGCCCACCCATTCTGCCCGCGCGGCGGTCTCGAAATCCGCGCGCGTCAGGAGACCGCCGTGCCCGCGAACGCAGTCGAGAATCGCGTCACCCACTTCGCCCGCGAGAAAAGCCTCGCGATCGGCAACGAAGCGCTCGAGCGCAGCTGCGAGCCCGGGCAGCATTGTCACCGTGCCGGGTTCGATCACGCGCCCCGAAGGGTAGTAGCGCGTCCCTGCGGCGTTGTAGCGAGCGACCAGCCCGGCGGACTCCTCCGCCAGCGACGAGCAGATCCGCGACCAGCAAAACCCCTCCCGCGCCATCTCGATCGCCGGAGCCGCCACTCGCTCGAGCTGCAATCGCCCGCGTTGCGCAAGCGCGAGATACCCTGCGGGCGCGCCCGGCACACCGACGGATGTCGGGCCGGTCGCCTGCATCCCGCCACGGCCCGCGAGCGCGGCGAGCCCCGCGGGCGCCCCACCAATCGCGAGCAACGCTTCGGGCGCGGCGCGATCACGCGGCCATGCGAGCGCAATCAAATCGCCCGCGAGGCCGCACTTGGGCGGCAACAACACGGTCTCCGCGAGCGCGGCCGATAGCGCCGCGTCGAACGCGTTGCCGCCCGCACGCAGCATTTCGACACCGACCAGCGCGGCGACGGGAGCCGCGGCTGCGACAGCGCCCCGCGGGCCACGCGCCTGGCACTGCTCCGCCATGATCGGCACCGCGCCCGCAAGGCGCCAGGTTCCACTCGTCATCGCCCGGTGATCGCCATTCAGAACACGACGACCGCGAAGATCGTCGAAGCGACGAGGCCAGCCACCACCGGCACGAGCATCACCCGCACCGCGTCCTGCACGGGCACGCGCGCGAAGCACGCGATCGCAATCAGCGACGACCACGGAATCAGCGTGCCCCCGCCCGTCCAGACCGATCCCATCTGGCCGACCGCTGCGAGTGTCGCCGCATCGGCGCCGGAAACGGGGGCGAGCGCGCCGGACAACGCACCGGTGAGCGGCAAGCCCGCGAATCCCGATCCATCGACGCCGGTGATCATGCCGACAATCAGCACGCCGAACGCCACCGCGTACTCGCTCGACGGAATCCAGGCCTGCGCGCTGTGGACGAGTTCGAACAGCAGGCTCGGTGCCTGTGCAACCGGCACGCCGAGTATGCCGGCGGCAGTTTCGCCGGCGCCGAGAAAGAAAAAGCCCGCGATGGGCAGCACGGAACCCATGGCCCGGAATGCGAACACGAAACCTTCGGTGACATGGTCGGCACTCGCGTCCAGCATCTTCCGTGGCCCGTACATTGCAAGCGTGGCGCAGATCATCAGCAGGCTCGCCATGCCGCCGACGAGCGAGGCCGCCGCACCGCCCTTGATGGCCGGCAATCCGTCAATGAACATGGGCAGGACCATGAGCCCCACGACGATCAGGAACGCGAGTGGCGTCAGCAGCGCGAACAGCTTCGACCATTTCACGCGCGAGCGCTCGAGGTCGCGCAGTTCGCGCTCGACGTCGCCCTCGGTGAGCAGCATGTGGTCGCGCTTCGTGCCACGCGCGATTTCGGGCTTGTGCATCGTGCCCGCGTCGGCAAATTCGGCCGACTTGCCGATGGTCGCCTGCGCCTGCCACCGCGCCAGCAGCTTCTCATCCGGCGCAACAAAGCTCTTGCGCAGCGACAGATAGGCGAGCGACAGCGCGACGGCGCCGGTCACCAGCGACAGCGCGAGCGCGCGGTCGGCCACGACGTGCGCAAGCGCGCCCGAGGCCTTGGCGCTGATTCCAGGCGCGACGCCGACGATATAGTCGGACGACAGCGCCATCCCCTGCCCGGCGATCGCGATGACGGCGGCGCCCGCCAGCGGCGGCAGACCCGCCGCGATCGCCGCCGGCAGCAGGACCGCGGACACCAGCGGCACGGCCGGTGTCGGCCAGAAAAAGAGCGAGACGCCGTAGGTGACCAGCCCCAGCACGAAGAACGAGATATGCCCGTTCTTCATCACCGCGCGAAACGGCTCGACCATGCGCACGTCGGATCGCAGGTCCTTCAGGGAATTCAGCAGCGCCGTGACGAGCGCGATCACGAGAAAGATGTTGAAGAGCTCGCGCGCCGCAATGAAGCTGGCGTTGAAAATGCTCCCGAGCGCCGCGATCGGACTGCCGGTCCACGCGAGAACGACCGCAAAGGTGGCGAGGATCGAGGGCACGACGACATTGGCCCTGGAAATCATCGTGAGCACGATGACGATGACGCCGGCGAGATACGCCCAGTGCGCCGCGACCAGTCCCGAAGATGCGCCCATAGACCCCCGTCGCCGGTCGATCGATGTGTATGAATGCCGGCTTGCATACAGTATACCGAATGCAAGTGAAATCAAGTGTAGCCGTCGAGCCGGTATACTGTACGGATGCCGATGAAAGCGGAACTGCACGACTGGACGGAAAACTGGTCGAACATCGGCGCCGCGCACCAGTCCCTGCATCACGCCGTGACGCAGTCACTGCGCGAAGCGATCCTCAAGGGCAAGTTCCAGCCGGGCGAGCGGCTCACCGAAGTGAATCTCGCGGAAATCTTCAAGGTCTCCCGCAATCCCATTCGCGAAGCCTTGCGCGCGTTGCAGGTCGAAGGCCTGATCGAGGTCAATCCGCGCAAAGGGGCGCGCGTGCGCCTCGTATCGGATGCCGAAGCGCAGGAAGTCATCGAACTGCGCGCCGAACTCGAAGGCATCAACGCGCGCAATGCCGCGAAACGCTGCGATGAAGCGACGCGCGATGTGCTGCGGCGACTGCTGTCGGAAGGCAACGAGGCCGAGGGCCGGAACGCCACGCAGCGCCTGCTGCAGCTCAACGATCGATTCCACGCCCTGCTCGCGGACGCCGGACAGAACCGGTACCTCGCCGACTACGTGAAGATGCTGCGCGAGCGGACCTTGTGGCTGTTCGCGTCGGCGCAGGTGGGTCGGGCCGCCGAGTCCTGGCGGGAGCATGCGGCGATCCTTCAGGCGGTGGTCACGGGCGACGCTGAACTCGCGGCATTGCTCGCCTCCCGGCACGTCCGCAAGGTGGGCGAACAGGTGCGCACTGGCCTCGGTTCGGCCGCCCTTTCTGCCGACGACGAATAACGAAACCTGCAGACCGGCGATGGATTTGATCGGGCGCGCTTGCGCGTCCGGCGCTGCATGTATACAGTATACCCAACCAGAGGCGGGAGTCCGCGACCGATGATCAACAAGAATGTGCTGAGCCTGGGCGACGCCGAACTGCTGCTCGATGCCGCGCAGCGCAAGTCCGAGGAGCTCGGCGGCATGCATGTCATCTGCATCGCCGATGACGCCGGCTACCCGATCGCCCTGCGCCGTCTCGACAAGGGCAAGGTGACGAGCGTGCAGATCGCCGAGAACAAGGCGTTCACGGCCGCGGCGCACCGTCGCGTCACGCACACTTTCACGAACACCTTCCCCGGCGAGGAAGCGTGGGGAATCTTCACGCAGCACGGCGGGCGCATCACCGTGTTCGTCGGTGGTTACCCGATCTATGTCGACGGCAAGGTCGTCGGCGGTATCGGCGTGTCCGGGGGCAACGGCGAACAGGACATCGCAGTCTGCGAGGCGGCGATCGCGGTGTTTGCCGAACACATGAAAAAGACCGGCGGCGGCACCGTCACGATCCCCGACGCGGCCCGAAAGGCATGACGCCCGGGCGGAACTATGTGGGTGGCCAGTGGGTCCCCGCCCGCGACGGCGCGACGTTCGAGCGGCGCAATCCGGCCGATCCGGCCGATCTGATCGGGGTGTTCCCGGCGTCGAAGCCGGCGGATGCCACCGCAGCCGTCGATGCGGTCGAATCGGCGCGACGCGCCTGGGCGAAGGCAGATCCCGAAAAGCGACAACGCGTCCTCGAGCGCACGGCGGAACTGATACTCGCGAAGCTCGACCCGCTGGCGCGCGAACTGACGCGCGAAGAAGGCAAGGTCCTTGCCTCCGCGACCCAGGAGTGGCGCCGCACCGCTGCGAACTTCCGCTTGTACGCCAGTGAAGCGCTGCGCATGCAGGGTGAGACCTTCAGCACCGCGGGCGACGGGCTCGTCTATTCGGTGCGCGAGCCGGTCGGCATCGTGCTCGCCATCACGCCGTGGAATTTCCCGGTGTCGATTCCGTCGCGCAAGATCGGCCCTGCCCTTGCGACCGGCAACGGCGTGATCTTCAAGCCCTCGGAAGTGACGCCGCTCGCGGGCCAGCGCATGGTGGAATTGCTGCTCGAAGCGGGCCTGCCGGAAGGCGTCATCGCGCTTGTGCAAGGCTACGGCGCCGACATCGGCGACACCCTCGTGAAGGCGGGCGCGGTCGGCGCGGTGACTTTCACCGGTTCGTATGCGACCGGCTGCCGCATTCACCAGGCCGCCGGCCCCGACAAGCGCCTGCAGCTCGAGATGGGCGGCAAGAATCCCTGCGTGGTGCTGGCGGATGCCGATCCGGCGCGCGCAGCGCAGATCGCGACCCAGGGAGCGTTCTCGCTGACCGGCCAGGCGTGCACGGCGACCAGCCGCGTGCTGGTCGTCGGCGACCTCTATGACGCCGTCGTGCGCGAGATCGTGGCGAAGGCGAAGTCGTACCGGATCGGCAACGGGCTCGACCCGCAGGTCACGATGGGCCCGCTCGCGAACGAGGCCCAGAAGCAGAAGGTCGAGGCGATGATCGCCGTCGGCAAGGCGGAAGGCCTGCACATCGCCTTCGGCGAGGGCGACCTCGAAATGCCGCTGCCCGCGCCCGGGCACTACGTCGCGCCGACCGTGTTCGTCGACGTGCCACCCGAGTCGCGCCTGTCGCGCGAGGAGATCTTCGGCCCGGTGGTCTGTGTTTCGAAGCTCGCGAGCTACGAAGACGCGCTGCGCCACGCGAACGCCGTGGAATACGGCCTCGCGGCGTCGGTGGTCACGCGCGACATGGGCCGCGCATTGTCTTTTTCAGCGGACATCGACGCCGGCATCGTGAAGGTCAACAGCGCCACGGGTGGCGTTGCGTTGAATGCGCCGTTCGGCGGCTTCAAGCATTCCAGCAACCAGACCAACAAGGAACAGGCGGGCCATGGCGTGATGGATTTCTACACCCGGACGAAAACCGTCTACCTCGCGACCTGACCGGACACGCCGTCATCGAAGCCTACGTCGTATTGGGCGCCGCCATGCTGCTGACCGGTCTTGCCGGTGGCGTGATCGCGGGGCTGCTCGGAGTCGGCGGCGGCATCGTCGTCGTGCCGGTGCTCGACGTGACCCTGTCGGTGCTGCGGGTCGATCCCGCGATCCGCATGCACGTGGCGGTCGCGACCTCGCAGGCAACCATCGTCCTCACGTCGATTTCCTCCTCACGCGCGCATTTCAGGCGCGATTCGGTCAACGTGCCGCTCGTCAAGCGCTGGGCCTTGTTCCTGCTGCTGGGCGCCCTGGCCGGCGTCGTCGTCGCGGACCACGTGCACGGCCGCGTGCTGTCGATCGTGTTCGCGGTCGTCGCGCTGCTGGTCGCCGTGAAAATGATGCTGCCCCTCGACCACCACGCGCTCGCCCAGGAAGCGCCGCACGGCGTACCTGGTGCGATCCTGCCGGGCGCGATCGGAACATTGTCGAGCATGATGGGCATCGGCGGCGGCACGCTCAGCGTGCCGATCATGACACTGCTCAACGAGCCGATCCATCGCGCGGTCGGCACGGCTTCAGTGTTCGGCTTCATCATCAGCGTGCCCGCGACGATCGGATTCATCATTGCGGGTTGGGGTAACGCCGACCTGCCGGCCGGCAACCTCGGGTTCGTGAACCTGCTCGGTTTCGCGCTGATCGCACCGGCGACGGTGCTGACCGCCCCGCTCGGCGCGCGCCTCGCGCATTGGCTGCCGCGGCGCTATCTCAGCTTCGTGTTCGGCGGATTCCTGTTCATCGTCTCGGCGCGGATGTTCTGGGAATCGATGCGTTAGTGAAAGCCGATCACCGCGCCGCCGTCGACGCGCACGACGGATCCGGTGACGAAGCTCGCCCGCGGGCTGGCGAGGAACGCCACGACATCCGCCAGTTCCTCCGCCCGGCCTAATCGACCGACGGGAATCCCGGCGAGATGCGTCGCGGCGACGGTGGCTTCCGCCACGCCGCGATCCTTCGCAAGCCAGGCCCGAAAGCGGTGGTACGCGGGCGTGTCGAACTGGCCCGGCACCACCACGTTGACCAGCACACCAGGCGCAAGCTCGAGCGCGAGCGCACGCGCCGCCGCGGCGACCCCACTTCGAAACACCGACGACAGCGCGAGCTCGGTGGTCGCTTCCACGACCGACCGTGCGGTGATGAACAGGAGGCGCCCGGCGCCCGAGGCGCGCAACCAGGGCGCGGCCGCCGCGGCCGCATCGAGCGCGGCGCGCAGCATCGATTCCCAAGCCTTGTCGCGCGTCTGCTCGCTCGACGCGCCGAGCGGACCCGGCGTGCCGCCGCCGGTGTTCACGATCACGATGTCGAGCCCCTCGAGGGATCGCGCGGCTGCCCCGACGAGCCGCGCGGCTTCGCCGCGAACGGTCAGGTCACCGCACACCCAGGCTGACGCACCGATCTCCTCGCAGCAGCGGCGCAGGCGCGCCTCGTCACGACCTGCGACCACGACGCGAGCGCCCTCGGCCGCGAGCTGCGCCGCGATCGCCCGGCCGAGCCCGGAGCTCGAACCGAGCACGAGCGCACGCCGGCCGGTGAGTCGCAGGTCCATCGTCAGTCGACCGCGACGTAGATGTGCCCGTCGATTTCGCGCACGGGATAGGTTCTGACCGCACGGGTCGCCGGTGGATTGATCGGCTCGCCACTCGCGAGATCGAAGATGGACCCGTGACAGAGGCAGGTGAGCCCGCTGTGTTCGACCTTGCCGGACGAGAGATGGCAAGCGAGGTGGGTACACAGGTTATGCAGCGCATACGCCCGGCCGTTGAGGCGCGCGATCGCGACTTCGGTGCCTTGCACGACGAAACGCCGCACGGAGCCCTCCTGCACCTGTCCGCTGCGGGCCGCGCGGGTGTAATTCCCTTCGCGCTCCGCCGCGGTTTCGGCGACGCCCTCCTCCTCCCCAGCGCTCGCTTCGGTGATCAGCGTTCCGAGGTCGACGTCTTCGTCCTGCAGCACGCGCGCGTCCACGGCCACCCGGCCCGAGAGCAGCGACTTGACGACCATGATGTCGCCACCGCGATTGACGCCGAACGCGCCGGCAATCCGGCCGCCCTGCAGGTAGAACGCGACGAAATCCCGTGCTTCGACCGAGCCGCGCACGACGATTTCGTCCCAGCTCTCCGCGTGCCCCGCGTATTGCAGGCTGTGTTGGTACTGGTCCGACCAGAACCAGTGCGGGTCTTCGTATTTGACGCGCCCGCCCATCATGTTCGTCGCCGCCGCCGCCCCATGGCGGGTTGCGTGGTCGAAGTGTTCGACGCGCATGCGCCGATCGAACAGTGGGTGGTAGTGATTCGCGACATCGCCGGCGGCGAAGATGCCGGGCGCCGTCGTGCGGCAGAATTCGTCGACGCGAATGCCGTTGCCGACCGTGATTTCCGTGGCCTTCGCCACGTCCACGTTCGGTACGATCCCGATGCCGACGACGACGAGGTCGCCCGTGATGCTTTCGCCCGTGCCGGTGCGCACGACGACACCGGCCGAGGTCTCCGCGATTGATTCGACGGCGACACCACAACGAAGCGTCACGCCGTTCTCGGCATGGATCGCGCCGCACACCGCGCCGATCCGCGCGCCAAGCACGCGTTCGAGCGGCGCCTGCATCGCTTCGAGCATCGTGACCGCAGCGCCCATCGCGCGCGCCGAGGCCGCGATCTCGGAGCCGATGAGTCCGCCGCCCACAATGATGAGATGCCGGCCCGGGCGCAGTTGCGCGCGCAGCCGTTCCGCGTCAGCCAGTGTGCGCAGGTAGTGAATCGAATCGCCCTGCGCGCCCGCGAAGCGCCGCGCCGAGCCGCCCGTCGCAATGAGGACTGCGTTCGCGCCCAGCTTGCGACCATCTGCGAGCACGACATCGAGCGTCGCCCGGTCGACGCGCTCGACGCGCGCACCGAGTTCGAGCGTAACGTCGTGCCCGGCGTACCACTCGGGCGCCACCGACCACAGGTCCTGCGGGTTCGCCTTGCCCTGCAGGAATTCCTTCGACAGCGGAGGGCGCTGGTAAGGCGCGTGCGACTCGTCGCCCACGATCACGATGCGCCCGTCATAACCCTGCCGCCGCAGCGCCCGCGCCGCGGATGCGGAGGTCTGTCCCGCGCCGATCAGCACCATCTGGCCGTGCATGCTCAACCCGCCTCGCAGAAGCGTTCGTGCGGCGCAGGCTCGACGTCGCGCACTTGCGGCTGCATCAGCACATAGACCACGTCTTCCTCGACCTTGACGGGATAGACGGGCTGACACTTCGCCCACTGGTCGACCCAGCCGGTCTTCAGGTCGAAGGCCCACTGATGACCCGGGCACACGACCTTGCCCTTGAACACGAGCCCGCGGGACAGGCGGCTCTGCTTGTGGATGCAGATGTCGCGCAGCGCGTAGACCGAGCCTTCCACGAAGAAGAGCGCAATGTCCTCACCGGCAACGGTGACCTTGAGCTTCTTGCGCTCCCGCAGCGGGCCGAGCTCTGCGGCCTTGACCCAGTCTGTCATGGCGCGGCTAGACGGAGCCGACTGCGGCGAGTTCGGAATCCGCGTGCTTGAAGTCCTTGACGTAGTAGTCGTACAGGGCCTTCGTGTACGAGAAGCGCATGTCCGCGGCGTCGCGCACCGCTTCGAGGCACAGCTCCTGCAACTCGGGTGTATCGGCGTGGCGCAGCACGATTTCGTAGCCACGCTCGCCGTGCACTTCGTCGGAGGTGATGTGCAGTTCGAAGAACTCCGCCTCGTCCTCGGTGAAACCGTACTTTTCGAGGAGCGGCGGATACTGGCGGCGATAGATGTCGGGCACCTGCGATTCGAGCCCGACGACCAGTGCGGCAGTGGCCGCGATCCAGTTCGAGCGCATTGCGGTCGAGTAGCACCAGCCCTGCAGGCCTCTCGTCACCGGATTCATGTTGTGCGGGTCCTGCACACGCGCGCGCGTCGTGCCACAGGCTTCGGCGAAGCGGATCAGCAGGTCCGTATGCCGGATGTCCGCCAGTTCCTCCTCGTACATGTTCTGCAGCAGGAAATCTTTCGCCTCGGTCGCGTGATCCGGCGCGTTCGCATAGATGTGCGCGAGGTAGTCCGCAAACGGACCCACGTAGTGATAGTGGTTCTCCGCCCAGCGCGCGAAGTGTTCGCGCTTCAGGCTGCCGTTCGACCACGCGACGCTGAAGGACGCATCCTTGGCCTCCCGACCCTGCATCGCATCCTTGATGGCGGCACGAAATTGACTCTTATCAAGCAGTTTGGCCATGACGCATCCTCCCGATGTCGACCAAAGGGTATACTGCGGACAAAATGCCGTCAACGTTGCCAACCTCGATTCGAGCCCCTACGGTGTACACCATGCAGTCGATCCAGCTCCGCCCCGTCAAATCGAACCCAGGCCTGACGGACAAAGTCTACGCCGCGCTACGGGACGCGATTTCGCACATGGATATCTATCGCGGCGACGAGCCGCCCAAGCTCGACGAGCGTTACCTCGCCGAGAGCCTGGGCGTCAGCCGCACACCCGTGCGCGAGGCCCTGTCGCGACTCGAGCAGGAAGGACTCGTCAGATCGATTCCGCGGCGCGGCGCGTTCGTCGTTCGCAAGACCAAGCAGGAGATCCTCGAAGTGATCCAGGTCTGGGCCGCGCTCGAGAGCATGGCGGCGCGGCTCGCGACCCGGGTCGCGAGCGATGAGGAAATCGGCGAACTGCGCAAGCTCTTCGTGACCTTCCAGAATCCCGACGAACCGCAGGCGCGCATCGACGAGTACTCCGAGACCAACATCCGCTTTCACCAGGCCATCATCGCGCTCAGCGGCAACGAACTGCTGCAACGGCTCGCCGATGTGCCCTTCCTGCACATGCGCGGCATACGCGCGAAAACCATCAGCGAGAACGACCGCGCCAGCCGCTCCATCGTGGATCACATGCACATCATCGAGGCGCTCGAAGCGCGCGACGCGCCGCTCGCTGAACAGCTCGTCCGCGACCACTCATTCGGCCTCGCCGAACACGTCGAGAAGCACGTCGACTATCTCGGCTAGCGGGTTTACACCGGGAAAAACAGCGTCCGGACGATCAGCAGCGCGGCGGACAGGCCCGACAGCCACAGCACGGCCAGCCGCGCCCGACGCTGGTTCATGTGCGGCACCACGCGACCCGACGCCCAGAACCCGGCCACGAGCGGCGGCACGAAGACTGCGCCCGCGAACACCTCCCCGACGCTGAAGCGGCCGAAGAACGCGAGCACGATCAGCGAGAACGCGGACCCGAGCGCGAAATACGCCGCCATCGTCGAGCGAATCGACGCCGCGGCGCCGTGCTGATAGGCGATCGCGAGCGGCGGAGCACCGATCGACGTCAGCGTACCCATGAAGCCAGACGCGAACCCCGCCGTGAGCAGGTTTCCCGGCGTCGGCCGCACGCGCAACCCCGTCGCGCAGAGAAGAACGGCGGCCAGCACCAGCGCCCCAAATAGCAGGCTGTAGGTCGCGAGCGGCAGCAAGGAAATCGTCAGCCCCGCGAGGACGGTTCCCGGCACGCGCCCCGCCACCGCATACGTGAGGCCGCGAAGATCGATCGAGCGGCGCTCCCGAAACGCGATCAGCAGCGAGACGATGAACGCCAGCGCGAGCAGCGGTCCCGGCACCAGGCGCGGGTCGATCAGGAGCAGTATCGGCGCGGCGATCATCCCGAGCCCGAGGCCCGTACTCGCCTGGGTGAGCGAACCGGTGAAGACGGCAAGGCCCCCGAGCAGCAGGATCGGCCAATGTGAAAGATCGACGGTCGTGGCCATCGCCTGCCTCTTGACATCCGTAACATACAGTATACCGTATACACAAAGTTCACCAACAAAACAGCCAACAGGACTCGGGGGACACATGGTTCGCAGGCTGGAAAAAACGATGTTCAGGGTCACTCTGACACTTTCGACGGCATTCCTGGCCACGGCCGCCTTGTTCTCGCCAGGCGCGCGCGCGCAGGAAGACCAAGCATCGGATCAGGCCCCTCCTCTACAGGAGGTGACCGTCACTGGCACCAGGCGCCTCGTCGCCTCGCCGACCGATGTGTCTGCGCCGGTCGATGTCATATCGATGGAGAAGCTGACCAAGCAGGGCGACGTGGACATGATCAATGTCCTGCGCAACTCCGTGCCCTCCTTCAACGCGGACGCGAATCCGCTCAGCGGCACGCCGACCTCGATGCGCCCGGTCTCGCTGCGCGGCCTGTCGCCGGACCACGTGCTCGTGCTCGTGAACGGCAAGCGTCGCCACCGCGGCGCCAACGTGGCCACCTTCTCCGGCGGCAAGACCGACGGCTCGCAGGGACCCGACATTGCGTCGATCCCGACCGCCGCGCTGAAGCAGGTCCAGGTGCTGCGCGATGGCGCCGCGGCCCAGTACGGCTCGGACGCGATCGCCGGCGTCATCAATTTCATCCTGAACGACAGTCCGACCGGGACGGACCTGCAGGCGAAGTACGGCAGCACCTACGCCGGTGACGGCAGCCGCTACCAGTTGTCCGCCACCACCGGCATGCCGCTCGGCGAAACGGGCTTCCTGCGCTTCAGCGGCGAGTATCGCAATCAGGACGAGTCGATCCGCGCGATCCAGCGCCCCGACGCGGCCGCGCTGCAGGCCGGCGCCAATCCGCTGGTCGACCCGAGCGCCGTTCCCGACCCGGCCACCAATTTCGGCATACCGAAGGTCAGCGACGACGTGAAGCTGTTCATGAACTTCGGCGCCGACATCAGCGCCAATTCGCGCTTCTACGGCTTCGGCAACTATTCGCAGCGCACCACCGAGAGCGATTTCTTCTATCGCAATCCGACCGATCGACAGGGCGTCTTCACCGACGGCGCCGGCAATTTCCTGGTCGGCGACATGACGCCGAATGATGGTCAGAATTGCCAGGGCGGCATCGACTTCGGCGGCACCGGCGTCGTCAACAACCCGATCGTGGTCGGTGCGCCGGATCAGGTCACCCGCATGTCGAGCGTGCTGTCCGACCCCAACTGCTTCAACTTCCTCGAGATGTTCCCGGGCGGATACAGCCCGCGCTTCGGCAGCGACGTCACCGACACCGCGGGCACGTTCGGCATCCGCGGCAAATTCGGCAGCGGCATGACGTATGACGTCAGCGCCTCGGCGGGCCGAAGCGCGATCTCCTTCTTCGCGAGCAACGTGCCGAACCCGAGCATGGGTTCACAGTCACCGACCACATTCGGCCGGGTGGGCGACCGCATCGAGCTCGAAAAAGCAGTCAATATCGACATGTCCTACCCGCTCGCGGTGTCGGCGTTCGCCTCGCCGCTCAACATTGCGTTCGGCGCCGAGTGGCACGACGAGAAGTTCCAGATCGTCGCCGGTGAGCCCGCCTCTTTCGAATCCGGCGTGCTCGGCTCGCAGGGCTTCCTGATCGGCGAAGAGGCGATTCCCGGCTTCTCGCCGACCATCGCGGGCACGTTCGGGCGCCACAAGTTCTCCGGCTATGTGGATATGGAGACTGACGTCACGAAGCAGCTGACGCTGGGTCTCGCGGCGCGTCACGAGGCTTTCTCCGGCACTGTAGGCAGCAAGACGACCTACAAGGCGTCGGGCATGTTCCATTTCACGGATTCGTTCGCGATCCGTTCGACGTTCGCGACCGGCTTCCACGCGCCCTCGGTCGGACAGGAGCATTTCTCGACGACGACGACCGAATTTGACGCAAACGGCGACCTGGTCGAATCAGGGCAGATTCCGCCGTCGAGCCCCACCGCCGCGATCGTCGGCGGCAAGCCGCTCAAGCCCGAGACCTCGAAGAGCGTCGCGGCCGGCCTGGTGTTCGACAACAAGTCGATCTCGATCACGCTCGATGCGTATTACATCGAGATGGAAGACCGGATCACCCTCTCGGCGAGCCAGGCGCTCACCCCGGCGCAGAAGCAGGCGCTGATCGACGAGGGATTCCAGTCGGCGGCGGGCTTCAGCTCGTTCCGGTTCTTCACCAACGACTTCTCGTCCGAGACGAAGGGCGTCGATCTCGTGGCCACGATGCCGCTCGATTTCATCGACTGGGGCGAAAACGTGCTCAACCTCGCGGTCAACTACAACAAGACCAAGGTCACGTCCTTCGATCCGTCGGACCCGACCGAGCTGCTGGACCAGGTGCGCGTCACGCAGCTCGAGGACAACTATCCGAACTGGCGCGGCAACGTCGCCTGGACCCATACGAGCGACGCGTGGCGCACGCTGCTTCGCATGAACTATTTCGGTCGCTTCACCGAAATGCACGTCAACGGCAACCTGCCGATCCACGCCGAATCACAGGTGACCGTGGATTTCGAACTGGGCCTCACCGCCTGGGAAGGCCTCGAGCTCGCCGTCGGTGCGGAAAACCTGCTCGGTTCCGAACCCACGCGCAATCCGTGGGACTTCATCGTCGGGTCGAAGTACCCGACCACGACACCGAGCGGCCTCGACAACGGCTTCTGGTACCTCAGGACGACGTATCGGTTCTGAAGCGGTGGACGGGGCGCCGCGGATCGAGCTCGAGCTCAGCGCGCGCGCCCCATGCCGCCGAGCTCCACCGCGAGCCGGTAAACATGCTCCAGCCCCTGGTAGAACGAGGCGACGGGCAGGCGCTCGTTGAGCCCGTGGGCGAACATCTCGCTCGGCTTCGAAAAGAGCCCGGAACTCGCGAACGTCGGGATGCCGGCCAGGCGGTAGACCTTGCCGTCCGTACCACCGGATTCCAGGTACGGAACCACTTCAATGCCCGGATAGTTCGCGCGCACCGCGCGGGTGATCGCCGCCGTCACATCCGGCCGCATCTCCGACACCGGGCTCCCTTGCGCGTTACCGCGCGTCGTGACCGTGATCGCGGAATCGGCGATCGCAGCCACGAGCGCCGCCCGCACCGTGTCCACCTCGACGCCGGGGAAGATGCGGCAGTTGATCGCGGCGGCGGCGCGCTGCGGCAGTGCGTTCTCGGCGTGCCCCGCTTCGAGCATCGTTGCGACGCAGGTCGTGCGCGTCGTGCCGACGAACTCTGGGGCCTTTGCGAGCGTGTCGGCGGCCGCGGTGTCGGTCGGGTCCACCGCAAATTTTCGTAGCGCCTCTCCCACGGCGCCCGATTGCGCCTTCCCCATCGCGCCGAGATACGCGCGCGTGAGGTCGTTCGCCATCACCGGAAACCGATAAGCCTCGATCTTGTCGAGCGCATGTGCGAGCTCGTAGATCGCGTTGTCGGCGCGTGGGCGCGAACTGTGCCCGCCGGGATTCCTGACCATGAGATCGAACGTCGCGTAGGTTTTCTCCGCGCCCTGCACGAGATAGATGAGCGGCTTGCCGGTCGCATCGTCGAGCGTTCCGCCGCCGGCGTCGGTATTGATCGCGAATTCGGCGTTCTTGACCCACGGGTGCGCCGCGATCGCCCGCGTCGTCTCCATGCCGGTTTCCTCATCGCCGACGAAGGCAAAGACGAGCTCCCGGGCCGGACCCGTTTTCCCGGCTTTCAGCCGCAAGATCGTCGAGACGAGCGCCGCGACGCCCGCCTTGTTGTCCATCGTGCCGCGCCCATAGAAATTGCCGTTCTCTTCGATCAGCTTGAACGGATCGCGCTCCCAGTCCTGCGGGCGCGCATCGACCACGTCCATGTGCGCTGAAAAGAGGATCGGCCGCCCCGTCGATCGCCCCGGCACCCGCACGATCAGCGCAGTGGCCCCGCCCGCTTCGAGCGTCGCGATATCGGAGCCCGGCACACCACCCGCCTTCAGTACGCCGATCAGATACGCGGCCATGGCCGGCGTCTGATCCTGACCCTGGGCGGTACGGAACGAAATGATCCGCGCGTAGATGTCGCGCGCCTTCAACTGGTACTCAGCCGTTTGCGCATGGGCGGGCGCAGACAGCGCAGCCGCAACGGCGATCATCATCAGCACCGATCTTTTCATCTGGTTCTCCGGGTGCAGCAGGCCCGCAGCATAACCGATACCCGCAAGCGGCCGCTGTCGCATACTTTGGGACAAAGGAGACATCATGAAAGCGATCAAGAGTTACCCGACGAGAATGGAAGCCGACCTCGCGAGAATCGCGCTCGACGCCGCCGGCGTGCCGTCGGTCGTCGTCGGTATCGGCGTCGGCATGGAAGGCGGCATGGACGGCGTGCAACTGCTCGTGCCGGAGGATCGGCTGGACGAGGCGTCCGCCCTGCTCGAGGACGCGTGACGCGCCCGCGGCGCTAGTCGTCCCCCTTGCGCATCTGCGACTGGCAGTAGTTCTCGATGCCGACGCGCCCGACCAGGTCGAGCTGGGTCTCGAGGAAGTCGATGTGCCCTTCTTCCGACTCGAGGATGTCCTCGAAAATCTCGCGCGACACGTAGTCCGCGGCTTTCTCGCAATCCGCAATCGCGGCCTTCAGGTCGTTGCGCCCGGCGATCTCGAGCTTGAGGTCGCAGTCGAGGCATTCCTTGACGTCTTCGCCGATCAGCAGCTTGCCCAGATCCTGCAGGTTAGGCAGTCCTTCGAGAAAGAGGATGCGTTCGATCAGTTGATCGGCGTGCTTCATCTCGTCGATGGACTCCGCCTTCTCGTGCGCCTCGAGGCGGTCGAGCCCCCAGTTGCCGAACATCCGCGCGTGCAGGAAATACTGGTTGATCGCCGTCAGTTCGTTCTTCAGCACCGTGTTCAGGTGCTTCAGGATCGCAGGGTCGCCCTTCATGGCCGCTACTCCAGCTGTCGAGTCGGCTTGCGATCTTGGACGCGCGCGGCGTAGCGCGCAATGAACGCGGTTTACCCGCTCGCGGCGAACGGTCGGGCGGAGGCGACGCGCTTCTCGATGTGCTCATCGACGACCTGCCGCGCGCTGTCCTCGCAGCGACCGCAGCAGCTCGCGACCGCAAGCGTGCACTGGACGTCGTAGAGCGACGTCGCACCGTCATCCACCGCTTCGCGGATGGCTCGATCGGTCACGCCGTGGCAAACGCAGACATACATGACAACGGCCCTCTCAGGACCGTGATCCTAAATGCAAATGAGAATCGTTGTCAATTGATGCGGAGCGTCACGTCGCCGAACCCGTCGATCTTCCCCTCGACGAGATCCCCGCGCGCGATCGGCCCGACGCCCGCCGGCGTGCCGGTGTAGATGAGGTCGCCCGCTTCGAGGCGGAAAAGCCGCGAGAGCTGCGCGACGATCTCGTCGCAACCCCAGATCATGTCGGCAAGGTCTCCGTCCTGGCGCAGCTCGCCGTTGACGCGCAAGGTGATCCGCCCCGCGCGCGGCAACGGCGCGGACGCGGCCAGCTCATGCAGGGCGCCGATCGGCGCCGAGGCGTCGAAGGCTTTGCCGCACTCCCAGGGCTTGCCGGCTTCCTTCGCCTGATTCTGCAAGTCCCGCCGCGTCAGATCGATCCCGCACGCGGCGCCGAACACATGCCGGCGCGCGTCCGCCACCGCGATCTCGAAACCGGGCTGCCCGATCGCGAGCACGAGTTCGATCTCGTGATGCAGGTTCGTCGTGACGGGCGGATACGCAATGCTGCTGCCGCTCGCCACGATCGCGTCGGTGGGCTTCTGGAAGAAAAACGGAGCTTCACGCGCGTCGCCACCCATCTCGCGCGCGTGCGCGGCGTAGTTGCGGCCCACACAGTAGATGCGGCGCACGGGGAAGACGGCATCGCGCTGCGCGATCGGCACGGTGACGCGGGGAGGCACAGGGAATACAACCGTCATCCGGCAATTTTATATCATGCGTCATCGCCGTCGCGGATCAGCCCCATGCGCATCGCCAAGCCTTTCCTGCTCGTCACGACCCCGATCGGACTCGCGCTCGGCCTCTATGAAGGCTGGCGCCTCGCGGGCGGGCTCGTCGTGATCATGGGGGCGATGATCGCGCTGGTCGGCGCCGCGATGCTGAGCGTCGTGCTGACCGTGCGGCGCGAGAAGCGCGCCGCCGATGCGGCCGAGCGCGCACAGGGCACACAGGGCACACAGGGCGGCAAACCGGATTCCAAGTGAAAACCCTGATCCTCGTCCTCGATCTCGTCGGCACGTTCGTGTTCGCGCTCGCGGGTGCGACGGCCGGCGTGCGGCGCCGGCTCGACATCTTCGGCGTGCTGGTGCTGTCGCTCGTCACCGCGAGCGCGGGCGGCGTGGCGCGCGACCTGCTGATCGGCGCGGTGCCCCCGGCTGCACTCAGCGACTGGCGCTACTTCGCGACCGCGATGCTCGCGGGTCTCATCACGTTCCTCTGGTATCCGACGATCGAACGCCTGCGCACCCCCGTGCGTTTGTTCGACGCCGCCGGCCTCGCGCTGTTTGCAGTGGCCGGCGCGGAAAAATCACTCGCGTATGGCCTGAGCCCGCTGATGGCGGCGCTCCTCGGCATGCTGACGGGTATCGGCGGCGGCATGCTGCGCGACATCCTGCTCGCGGAAGTGCCCGCCGTACTGCGCTCGGACCTCTATGCGGTGGCGGCGCTCGCCGGCGCCGGCGTGGTGGTGATCGGCGCCCGGTTGCCGCTGCCGCACGCGGCGAGCGCGATCGCGGGCGCGCTGCTGTGCTTCACGCTGCGGATGCTCGCGATCCGCTACGACTGGCACCTGCCGCGCGCGTGGTCACGCGCCCGGCGCGGGCAGTGAGGCGGCAAAGTCCGCGACGGACAGCGGTTTCGCAAGGAAGAAACCCTGCGCGAAGTTGATGCCGATCTTCCCGAGTTCGGCGAGCACGGCGGCGCTTTCGACGCGCTCGGCCACGGTCGCGATCCCGAGCGTGCGTCCCACCTGGCTGATCGCCTCCACCATGCTCCGGTCGACGGCGTCCTGGGCCACGTTCGCGATGAAATCGCCGTCGATCTTGAGGAAATCCACCGGCAAGGTCTTCAGGTAACGGAACGACGACAGGCCGCTGCCAAAATCGTCGAGCGAGAAGCGGCAGCCGCGCGCGCGCAATTCCTGCATGAAGTAGGTCGCGTTCTGCAGGTTCGCCACCGCCGCCGTCTCGGTGATTTCGAAGCACAGCCCACGCGCGATGCTGTCATCGTCGATGCGGCCGAGGACGAACTCGAGGAAGCCCTGGTCGTTGAGCGAGGTTCCCGAGAGGTTCACCGCGAACAGCGGCGACGCGCCGCGATGCTGGCGCAGCAGGTCGACCGCGCGTTGCACGACCCAGCGGTCGATCATGCTCATCACGTTGTAGCGTTCGGCAGCGGGAATGAACTGGTTCGGCGGCACGATCTCGCCCGAATCGTCGCGCAAGCGCACGGTGAGCTCCGAAAACGGCTGCGAGACAGTAGACGGCCCGATCGGCCGGATCGTCTGGAAGCACAGCTCGAGCCGGCCCTCGTCGACCGCCCGGGTGACCTGCGCCACCCAGTGCATTTCCCGGTGACGGGTCGCGGTGCCCCCGCCGTCATAGAGATGGATGCGGTTGCGGCCCTGGTCCTTGGCGGAATAGCAGGCGATATCGGCCGCGGAAAGCACGTTCGCCGCGCTTTCGGTTTCCGCGCCAATTTCGACGACACCGATGCTCGCGCCGACCGACAGGCTCGCCGAACCCCAGACGAACCGATAGTCGCGCACGGCCTGACGCACGCTCTCGGCAATCACGCCCGCCTGTTCGAGGCCACAGTTCTCGAGAAGCACGCCGAACTCGTCGCCGCCGAGGCGCGCGATCGTGTCCGAGGCGCGCACGCGCGTCTGCAGGAGCCCCGTGATGTCGCGAATCAGGCGGTCGCCCGCGGGGTGCCCGCAGGTGTCGTTCACGAGCTTGAACTGGTCGAGGTCGACGTAGAGCAACGCGTAGCGCGCGCCGTCGCGACGCGCCGCCTGCACGGCCTCATGGAGTCGATTGTCGAATTCGCGGCGGTTGATGAGCCCCGTGAGCGCGTCATGGCTCGCCTGGTAGGCCAGCGCACGCTTCAGCCGTCGCTCTTTCGTGACGTCGTGGAACACGATCACCGCGCCGATGATCTTGCCCAGGCGATCGCGAATCGGTGACGCGGAATCCTGGATCGCGAGCGTCTGGCCGTTGCGGCTCGTGAGCACGCTCTGCTCGCCGGGACCCACCTGCTCGCCCGTGCGCAGGGCCACGAGCAGCGGATTCTCGAGCGGCGTGCGGCTCGACTCGCTCACGATCGACAGCACATCGCCGATCGGCCGCCCACGGGCTTCGTCCACGGCCCAGCCGGTGAGGACTCCGGCCACCGGGTTCAGGTAGTCGATGTTGCCGCCGGCGTCGGTCGAAATCACCGCGTCGCCGATCGACTGCAGCGTGACCTGCGCGCGCTCTTTTTCCGCAAACACGGCCTGTTCGGCCTGCTTGCGCTCGGTGATGTCCGCGACCGTGCCTTCGTAGCCGATGATGTGGCCCGCGTCGTCGCGCATCGCGTGCGAGCTCTCGAGCACCACGATCTGCTGGCCGTCGCGCCGGCGCAGGCGGAACTCGGCGTTGCGGATCTTGCCTTCGCTCTCGAGGCGCCGCACGAAATCGGCGCGATCGGCCGGGAACCAGTAGCACATGGATGCGCTCGGCAGCGCATACAGCTCCTCCGCCGAGGTGTAGCCGAGCATCTTCACGAATGCGGGGTTCACCGACAGCAGCCGGCCGTCGCGCGAGCTCTGGTAAACGCCTTCCATCGCGTTCTCGAAGAGCTGCCGGAACTTGGCCTCGCTCGAGCGCAACGCCGCGTCGTTCGCGCGCCGCTCGATCGCGATGCCGGCAAGCTGCGCCGCGTCCGCGATCAGCTGCAGCTCGCTGCGCGAAGGCAGCCCCACATCGGGGCGGTAGACGCCGAGGGCGCCGAGCACCTTGCCGGAGCCGGTCTTGATCGGCATCGACGCCGTCGCCCGTACGCCGCTGTCGAGCGCGGCGTCCCGGCGTGATTGCCAGAATGGATCGTTGGAAAGATCCGCCACCAGCACCTGGCGCCCGAGATACACGGCGGCGGCGCAGGAGCCGTTGCGGATGTCGATCGTCGAACCGTCGAGCACCGCGCGCAGCCGCTCCGGCAGCCGTGGCGCGATCAGGTATTCGAACGTGCGGGTGTCCGGCGCGAGCACGCTCACCGAGCACTGCTGGTTCGCGCACACCGACTCGACCATGTCGACGATCGATTCGAGCGCGGACGCGAGCGGCGCGTTGTCCGCGATCCGTTCGAGCACCGCGCGCTCGCCCGCCGCGATGCGTTCGGCGCGCTTGCGCTCGGTGATGTCGGTGATGCTGCCGCGGATGACGGAGCGCTGCGAGTCCGGCAGGCGCACGAGGCGCACTTCGCAGGGGATGTCCTTGCCGAGCGCATCGCGGTGGATCCACTCGAAGATCTGCGGCACGCCCTCGAGGGCGCGGCCGATATTGCCACGCGTCGGGCCCTTCGACGGCATGCCATCGGCCTGCGTCGGCGGCGAGAGCTGTTCGGGCCCCGCCGCGAGCAACTGCGCGCGTGACATCTTGAAGAAACGCTCGGCGTTCTGGTTGACGTCGATGAAGCGCAGCGTTTCGGCGTCGAACACCACGATCACTTCGGGCGCGTGATCGACCAGCGTGCGGTAGCGGGCTTCGCTTTCGCGCAGCGCGCGCTCCGATTCGCGCCGCTCGGTCGCGTCGCGCACGCAGACGACGAACAGTTCGCGCCGGTTGATGCGCGCGCGGCTGACGGCCATGTCGACCGGAATGGTGCTGCCGTCCTTGTGCTGCGCGGCCGCTTCGTTCGCGGCGAGGTCGATGTGCGTGTCCTCGCTGCTCGCGGCGAGCCGGCGCAGGCCCGCCACCACGCTCGAATGCTGTTGCGCGAGCGCGGGCAGCAGCAGGTCGATGCGCCGGCCGATGATCTCGGGCTGCGAATAGCCGAACACGCGCTCGCCGGTCGGGTTGAAGGATTCGATCGCGCCATCACTGTCGACGGTGATCACGACGTCCTTGATGTTGTCGAGGATCAGCTGCAGGTGGCCGCTCGACTGCTCGGTGATCTCGCGCGTGAGCGAGCGCGCCTCGTCCGACATCAACTGCATGGAGCGCACGATCCCGCGGCGCTCCTCGTCCACCTGTTCGTAGTAGTCGCTCACCGCGGCGAGCAGAGCGCGCAGGTCGAGCTCGCGCGACTCACCGCGGCGTAACTGCTCCACTTGCTGGCGCAGCTGCGGGTGCACTTCTTTCAGGAACGAGTCGACGGCAGGCCCCGGCACGGAGCCTGTGCGAACGACCGTCGTGGTCGCGTCCATCTCCGTTGTTCGACGGGCGGGGACCTGATTTGACATAATGTCAGTTGCCTTCCATCCCCGAAATCATAGGGGCGAGCGCGAGGGCCGCGCGTGACCTGCCTCGCGATTTCACATTAATGGCTGCGGTGCCGACGGGGCCGGCTGGGGCGACGCTTATTCGGTCTTGGGCGTCGCGACGCCCGGCGCGAGTTCACCGGGCGTCACGCCCTCCCCCACGATCACCGGGATGGCGAAGGTACGGGTCACCGAGGACTTCTCGGTATCGATCAGCGCCACCGCCGACAGCGAAAAAATGCCGTCGCGCGCGGGCACGATCGAAACGCGGTGCGCCACCGCCACGCCCGCCTCGGCGCCCTTCGGGATCGTCATTTCCTGACCCGCCGTGATCGACAATCCGTCGGTGTTCTGGACGATTACGCGGATCGTCGCGGCCGGATCCCTCGGGATCACGACGAGCTCGATGTCGAAGGCGCGCCCCGGTTCGGGGCGCGATGCGAGCGCAAATTTCAGATCGACAGCCGCGGCGCCTCGACTGCCGGACACGGCCGACACCAGGTCCGGCGACACCGGCGCCTTGCGTGGCGCGCTCGCGCCCGGTGCGGTCGCAGGCGCCCCTTCGGGCGAGCGATCGCAAGCGCCGAGGCAAACGACTGCCAGCAGCCAAGCAATGACCCTGTAGGACATCAGCCCGAGCCCCCCACGAATTGCGCGCACGTTAGCACACGGCCCGCAGCGTTCACACGGCGAGCAACGGCGGCTCGTCGATCGCCGCCCGCTGCTCGAGCAGGTCGAGGATGTGCCGCTCCCAGTACCGCCGCTCGCCGAACCACGGGAAGGCGCGCGGGAACGCCGGATCGTCCCAGCGGTGTGCGAGCCACGCCGTGTGATGGATCATGCGCAGGGCCCGCAGCGGCTCGACGAGACGCAGTTCGCGATAATCGAAATCGGCGAATTCACCATAGCCGCCGGCGAGCGCTTCCCAGGCGCCGCGCGCGTCGTTACCGCCCGGCAACAGCATCCAGAGGTCCTGCACCGCCGGGCCCGCCATGCAATCGTCGAGATCGACGAATACCGGGCCGTGCTCGCCCCACAGCAAATTGCCGGGATGGCAATCACCATGCAGGCGGATCGACGCCACCGCACCGACCGAATCCCACTCGCGGTAAACCGCGTCGATCAGGTCGGCGGCCACTTCGGCGTAACGGCTCTCGATCTCGGCCGGAACGAGCCCGCTGTCGAGCACGGCCTCGCGCGCCTCGACGCCGAGCCGCGCGGGCGTGAGCGCGACGCGCGTGCGAAAACGGCGCACGGCTCCCACGGCGTGCAGCCGCCCGATCGTGCGGCCGAGGAGCGCGAGGTCCGCCGCCGTTTCGAGCTCGACGCCCCGCCCCCCGAGCCAGGGAAAGAGTGCGAAGCGGAACTCGCCGTGCCGCTGCAACGTGCCCCCGTCGAACGCCAGCGGCACCGCGACGGCGAGGTCGCGCGCGGCGAGCTCGCGGGCAAAATCGTGTTCCTCGACAATCTGTTCGTCGGACCAGCGCCGCGCCCGGTAGAATTTTGCGACGAGCGGCGCGCCCTGCGTGGTACCGACCCGGTACACGCGGTTCTCGTAACTATTGAGGGCAAAGAGCCGCCCGTCGACCTCGATGCCGCAGTCGCTCACCGCGTCGAGCACGAGATCCGGCGTCAGGCTTGCAAACGGAGTCGAGGAAGCATGGGACATCGTGGGATTCTAGTCACCGGCGGCGCCGGATACATCGGCAGCCACGCCGCGCTGCTGCTACGCGAACGCGGCGAGCGCACGGTCGTGCTCGACGACCTCTCGACCGGTTTTCGCGAAGCCGTACTCGGCACGCCACTCGTGGTCGGCAATGTCGGCGACCCGGCGCTGGTCGGGCGCGTGCTGGCGGAACACGATATCGACACGGTCATGCATTTCGCGGCGCACACGATCGTGCCGGAATCGGTCGAGGACCCCCTGAAGTACTACCGCAACAACACCTGCGCGACCCGTTCGCTGCTCGAGACCTGCGCGCGCGCCGGCGTCGGCCAGGTGGTGTTTTCCTCGACCGCAGCCGTCTATGGCATGCCGGACGGAGCCTATGCCGACGAAACCACCGCCACCGCACCGATCAACCCGTACGGTACCTCGAAGCTGATGTCCGAGTGGATGCTGCGCGATCTCGCGGCGGCGTCGAACCTGCGTTACGTGTCGCTGCGCTATTTCAACGTCGCGGGCTCGGACCCGAAGGGACGCATCGGCCAGTCGACCCGCCGCGCGACGCTTCTCGTCAAAGTGGCCTGCGAGTCAGCCGTCGGCAAGCGACCGCACGTATCGATCTTCGGCACGGACTACGCCACGCCCGACGGCACCGGCGTACGCGACTACATCCACGTCGAGGACCTCGCGCGGGCGCATCTCGATGCGCTCGATTACCTGCGCGCCGGCGGCCGTTCCGAGACCCTGAACTGCGGCTACGGGCATGGCTTCAGCGTCCGCGAAGTGCTCGCGAGCGTCGCGCGCGTCTCGGGGCGCGCGCTCGCGGTGCGCGAGGAGCCGCGCCGCGCCGGCGACCCGCCGCAGCTCATTGCCCGGGCGGACCGCATTCGCGCGATCCTCGGCTGGAGCCCGGCGCTGGACGATCTCGACACCATTGTCGCCACCACGCTCGCGTGGGAGCGTCGCCTGGCCGAGACACCCTGGGGCTAGGCCCTTCCACTACAATGTCCGGATGCGTTGGGCTCGCCCCAAATCCCTGTCCGGCCTCATGCTGCTCGGCCTCGCGCTCATCGCGGTGCCGCTGCTCGTGGCCGTGCTGAACGCCGCCGTGCAGATGCGCGCCATCACCTCGACCAGCGAGAAGCTCGTGGTCGAGAGCGTGCGCGCGACCCGTGCGACGCAGGAACTGTTTGCCGAGATCGCGGCGGTCGAGCGCGGCACGCGCGTCTTCCAGGTCCTGCGGGACGCCAAGCTCACCGAGTCGATCACCCGCAGCGAGGCGCGGCTCACGACCACGCGCGAGGAACTGCGGCGGCACCTGCGCAGCCCCGAGGCGACACAGGCGCTCGCCGACCTCGCCGGCGCGCAGGCGCAGCTCCTCGCGGGCCTCGCGCGACCCGCGCCGACCGACGCCGATTTCGCTGCGCTGCTCGCGCTCCTCGACCCGATGCAGGATGCCGCGGGGCGCATCGCGGCGACCGGCAACGCACAGATCGACGCCGAACTCGCGCAACTGCGCGAGCAGACGCGGCGCGCGCAGCGACGCCTCCTCGTGCAGAGCTCGCTGCTCGTGCCATTGTCGCTGATCGCGATCCTCGCCCTCACCTTGACGGTCGGCCGGCCACTGCGCCAGATCGATCGGGCCATCAGCGAACTCGGGCGTGGCGCGTTCACGCACCCGATCGCGGTGTCGGGCCCTCGCGACCTCGAGCGCCTCGGGCATCAGCTCGAGTGGCTGCGCTCGCGGCTGCTCGACCTCGCACAGGAGCGCAACCGCTTCCTGCGCCACATGTCGCATGAACTGAAGACGCCGCTCGCCAACATCCGTGAAGGCACGGAATTGCTGATGGATGGCGCGGTCGGCGAGCTCGACGGCGCCCAGCGCGAAGTCACGGCGATCCTGCGGGAGAACGGCATCAAGCTGCAGCGGCTGATCGAGAACCTGCTGTCCTTCAGCGCCTGGCAGAGCCAGAGCGCCACGCTCGACGTCAGCGAATTCCGCCTGCGCCCGCTCGTCAAGCAAGTGCTCGAGAACCAGCAACTCACCCTCCTCTCGCAGCGGGTGCGGCTCGACGTCAAGGTCGACGATCTCGCACTCCTCGCCGATCGCGGCAAGCTGCGCCTGATCCTGGAAAACCTGCTGTCGAACGCCATCAAGTATTCGCCGAAGGGCGGCGCGATCCACCTGCACGCGCGCGCCCACGGCGAGAACTGGCAGCTCGACGTCGCCGACAGCGGCGTCGGCATCCCACCCGAGGAGCGCGCACGCATATTCGACGCCTTCTACACCGGCAAGGTCGCTCCGGGCGGCCATGTCAAAGGCACCGGCATCGGGCTGTCGGTGGTGCTTGAATTCGTCGGGGCCCACGGCGGCATGATCGAGATCATCGACGGTGAATACACCGGCGCGCACTTCTGCGTGCGCTTGCCGCAGCGTGCGATCGCCGCGCAACCTCCCGCGGAGCACGCCCATGCGGCGTAGCCCTCGCCACGTCCGCGCGTCGCGCGCCTTCCCGGTGGTTGCACTGGCGGCGCTCGCGCTCGCCGGCTGCGACACGCTCGGCGGTTTCGCCGGCCCGAGCGAGCCGCCCGCACCGGTCGTCGATCGCGCGCAGACACAGGCGATGCTCGTCTCCGGTCACCTCGAAGTGTTGCAGCGCCTGCTCGCGAGCCGGCCCGCCGAACAGGCGGAGATTGTCGCGACCGCCCGCCGTGATTTCGGGGACGCGCCGACGCCGAGCCGCCAGCTGCGCTACGCGCTGATCATCGCGACGCCGGGACACGCGTCCACCGACACCGCCGAAGCGGAACGCCTGTTGCGCGAACTGACCGCGACGCCGGAGTCGCTCGTGCCGAGCGAACGAGCGCTCGCTCGCCTCGAGCTCTCGCAGCTCGAGCGCCAGTCACTGCTCGCGGCGGAAAACCGCCGCCTGCAGGCGGCGGTCGATCGCGCCGGGCGCGATCGCAACACGACCGCGAGCCGGCGCCTGCAGGCCGAACTCGACGAGAACGCCCGGCTCAGGAAGGCGCTCGACGAAGCGCAAAAGAAACTCGATGCGATCGCCAACATCGAACGCACGATCACGGAACGCAAGCCCCAGCCCGAAGGACGCACGCCATGAACCAGGCCGCCCGCACCGACACCGCCGGAAAACGCAAGGCGCGAATCCTCGTGGTCGACGACGACCCGGGCCTGCTGCGGCTCCTCACGATCCGCCTGCGCGCGGAGAACTACGATGTCGAGGCCGTCGAGAACGGCGTCGCGGCGGTCGCGGCCGCGAGCCGCTTTCGGCCCGACCTCGTGATCACGGATTTGCGCATGGACCAGATGGACGGGATCGGGCTCCTGAAGGAACTGCAGAGTCGCTGGCCCGGCCTCAAGGTGATCCTGCTCACCGCGCACGGCACGATACCGGACGCGGTGCAGGCCACGCAGATGGGCGCGTTCGGGTTCCTGACCAAGCCCGTCGACAAGCAGGAACTCCTCGATCACGTGCAGAAGGCGCTGCGCATTTCGGGGTTCGCGGGGTCGGATGAGGACTGGCGTGCCGAGATCGTCACGCGCAGCGCCCTCATGGAGGAACGGCTCGCCCAGGCCCACATGGTCGCCGGCACCGACGCGCGCGTGCAGATCAGCGGCGAAAGCGGCACCGGCAAGGAACTGCTGGCGCGCGCGATCCACAAGGCGAGCCCGCGCCGGCACAAGACCTTCGTCGCCGTGAGCTGCAGCAGCCCCGACGAAGCCGCGCTCGACCACGAACTGTTCGGCGCGGCGGGCGCCATCGCCGCGGCGGAAGGCGGCACCCTGCTGCTCGACGAAATCGCGGACCTGCCCCTGCCGCTGCAGGTCAAGTTGCTGCGCTTCCTGCCCGACAGCCCCTCGCAGGGCGCCACGCCGCCGGCCGCGAACGTGCGCGTGATCGCATCGACCGGCAAGGACCTCGCGGCGCTCGTCACGGCGGGGAGTTTTCGCGAAGACCTCTACTATCGCCTGAACGTCGTGCACATCGAGATGCCGCCGCTCGCGCGCCGCCGCGAGGACATCCCGCTGCTCGTCGCGCACTTCCTCGCGCGGCTCTCGGCGGAGACCGGCAACCGCAAGATCTACGCGCCGGAAGCGGTTGAACTGCTCGCCACCGCCGAATGGCCCGGCAACGTGCGCCAGCTCGCGAACGTGGTGCGGCAGAACGTGGCGCTCTCGCAGACGCCGATCATCCCGGTCGAACTCGTGCAGCAGTCGCTCGGCGGCACGCCGGGACGCATGGTGTCGTTCGATGAAGCGCGCGACGAGTTCACGCGCAGCTATCTCTCGCAGATCCTGCAGATCACCGGCGGCAACGTCTCACAGGCCGCGCGGCTCGCGAAGCGCAATCGCACCGACTTCTACAAGCTGCTCGGGCGCCATCAGCTGACGCCCGAGGATTTCAAGAACCGCTAGA
>CADEFQ010000006.1:6173-16431 GCA_902826635.1 uncultured Pseudomonadota bacterium | reverse complement strand
TACAAGCTGCTCGGGCGCCATCAGCTGACGCCCGAGGATTTCAAGAACCGCTAGAAGGGTTGCCCATCAGGATCGGTGCACCGCCGAGATACTTGGTCGCGCGGCGCTTCGCTTCGATGTCCGCGTAAACCGCCTGTGCGGCTTCCTCGGAGATTCCGAGCGCCGATGCGAGTTCCGACGTCTCCCGGCCTTGTTCGTAGGCCCACAGCGCGAGGTCCATCTGCGCGTACGGCAGGCCGAAATAGAACTCGTCCTGCCCCTGCGCGAGGCTGTACGTATCGGTGGTCGGGATCGCGTTGCAGATCTCTTCCGGCAGCATCATGTGGCGCGCCATCGCGTACACCTGCGTCTTGTAGAGGTGCGCGATCGGCTTGACGTCGGCCGAGCCGTCGCCGTTCTTGACGAAGAAGCCCTGGTCGTATTCGAGGCGGTTCGGCGTGCCGACGACCGCGTAATTGAGGCGATCGGCGTGGAAATAATCCATCGTCTTCCTGACGCGCTGCTTGAAATTCGTTGCCGCGACGATCATCAGGTATTGGCGATACTCGAGCCGCGCCTCGTGGATCTTGCCGGTCGGGTCCTGCGCGACGAGCTTGAAGTGGTTGTAGCGGCCCTCGAGGCCCCCTTCCAGCACGATCTTGTTCTTCCAGCCGGCGCCGTAACCGGGGTGCACGGCCTTGCAGACTTCGTCGATGCGCGCATAGCAGCCGAGGGCTTCGAGGGCCGGCGCGATGTCGAAAATCTCGTACTCGATCCCGAGATGCTCGGCGAGCATTCGGCCGCGATGGGTGCTTTGCGGCGACGACACGCGCTCCGGCAGCAGCAGGCCATAGACCCGCTTCGGGCCGACGGCCCGCACCGCGAGCGCAGCGCTCACCGAACTGTCGATCCCGCCCGAGATCGCGACCACGAGGCCGCGGCGGTTGAGATCGTGCGTCAGCGCGTGACGCAGCTTGCCGGCGATGCGCTCGATTTCGGTGGTGTAGTCGAGAGCGAGCGCGCGTTCCGCCGACAATCCCTGTGACTTCGTCATCCTGCTTCCTTCAGCATGAATCGTTTGACCTTGCCCGAGGCGGTCTTTGGCAAGGTTGCCATGAAAACCACTTCCTTCGGCACTTTGTATGCGGCGAGTCGTTCGCGGCAATGGGCCTGGACGACGCGCGGCTCGAGCGCCGTGCCCTCGGCCGGCACCACGCACAGCCTGACCACTTCGCCCAGGATCGGATCGACGACGCCGACCGCCGCGCATTCGGCCACGCCCTCGAGTTCGAGCACGACCTCCTCGATCTCGAGCGGGCTGATCCGGTGTGCACCGGTCTTGATCATGTCGGAAGACCGGCCGACCAGCGAGAGATAGCCCTCCGGGTCGAATCGCCCGATGTCGCCGGTACGCAGCCAGCCGTCGTGCAACACCCTCGCGGTGGCCTCGGGGTTCTCCCAGTAGCCAAGCATCACGTTGTCACCCTGCACGCACACCTCGCCCTCGACGCCCGGGGCCACCGCCACGCCCGCCGCATCGCGTACTTCGAGGGTGACGCCGGGGATGCCGATCCCGACCGAGCCAAGCTTTTCGTCGAGCCGTTCGGGCGGCAGATAACTGATCCGCGCGGTCGCCTCGGTCTGCCCGTACATCACGAAGAGGCGCGCCGCAGGCAGCGCGGCCCGCAGGCGCTGCGTGAGCGCGGGCGCCATGGCTCCGCCTGCCTGTGTCAGGTACCGCAGCGACGAGAGGTCGTAGTCGGCGAGCGTCACCCGCTGCAGCAGCAGCGCATAGGTCGAGGGCACGCCGGAGAAACCCGTGGCCCGCTCGGACGCGATGGCCTGCACGACGAGGTGCGGATAGGTGAGCGAATTCTCGAGCACCAGCGAGCCGCCCGCCGCAAGGTAGGAGTGCAGCACCGAGTTGCCGTAGGAGTAGTAGAACGGCAGCACGTTGACGATGCGGTCGGCTTCCGTCAGGCGAAGGTAGTCGAGGATCGACTGCGTGTTCGCGACGAGATTCCGATGGCTCAGCGTCACGCCGCGCGGGTCGCCCGTGGTGCCGGAGGTGTAGATGATCGCCGCCGGTGCATGTGGCTCGATAGGGCCGGGAATATCGGCGGCGTCCGCATTTGCAAGCCAGTCGTGCCACGCCAGCGCACGAGTGGGCGCCGCGCGGCCGACGCCGGACCCGGGAATCGTGACGACCTGGCGCAGCGTGCCGCAGGCCGCCAGCAGCGCCGGCAGCTCCGGATGCCCCGGCATCGCGATCAGCGCGCCCGCCGCGCACTGCGCCACGTTGCGCGCGAGTTCGGGGCCGCGCATCGCGGTATTGAGGCCGACCGCGACACCGCCGGCCTGCAGCACGGCGTAATAGGCGATCACGTACTCGGCGGAGTTTTCGATCAGCAGCGCGACGCGCTCGCCCGGCGCGAGACCGCCCGCACGAAGCGCATTGGCGGCGCGGCAAACACTCGGCCACAACTCGCCATAGCGGACACCCACGCCGCGATTCAGGATCGCCGGTCTTTCCGGGAAGCGCTGCGCGGACCTGCGCAGCAGATCCACCAGGCTGGTCGCACCAGCCGCCACGTCAGCCTTTCTTGCGTTCGACGAACGCAGCGATCCTGTTCACCGAATCAAGGTTGTCGGGAACCATCTCGTGGTCCGCGACCTTGATGCCGAACGTTTCTTCCAGGAACAGCAGCACCTCGAGCATGCCGGTCGAGTCGACCAGGCCGCGCCCGAGGAACGATTCGTCCTGCCCCAGCAGCGACGTATCGGTGCTGAAGAGGAAGTTCTCGAGAATGTATTGTCTGACCCGCTCGGCTACCGACATTGGTCGTATTTCTCCCTGAGGCACGGCATTTGACTATGCGCCGGACGCACCCGGCGTGACGCCTTCCACAAAAAGACCGTGCCACACCTGCGTCGAGAGGATACCCGTGAACGTCATGCTGTCCCTATAGCTTATTGCACGACCGGCGCTGACCTTGCGCCACAGGAGTCGGACTCGGCCCACATCGAAGTACCCGGCACGCCGCAGGCTCGCCTCCGACAGCGCCTCTTCGACGAAGTCGATGCCGGCTGCTGCAAACGCCCCGCTGTCCGGGCTGCGGTAGGGCTGCTTCTTGCGGGCGAGGATCGAGCGCGGCAGCCGCTCGCCCATCGCCCTCTTGAGCAAGTGTTTCTCGTCGAGCACATGCATCTTGAGCCGCGGGTCGAGCGCGTTCGCGAACTCGATCACGCGATGGTCGAGGTACGGAAAGCGCCCTTCCACGCTATTGGCCATCAGCATGCGATCGCCCTGGGTCGACAACAGGTAACCCGCCAGCAGCGATTTCGCCTCGACGTACTGCGCCTGGTTGAACGGGTCCCATGACGCGAGCCCGGCAGCTTGCGCAGCCGCGAACGCCGCCACCGGATCCTGCCCGGCGATTCGTTCGCGGGTGTCTTCGGAATAGAGCGCCTTGCCCTGTGCAGTCGTTTTCCAGCGCGGCTCGTGTGCGAAGAATGGCGTCGCGCTGCCGGCAAGGCCCGCGCCGAAGAACGCCTCGCTGTAGGCCTGTCCACGCGCGGCGGTGATGTCGAGGTAAGGATAGAGGCGCTGCAGGAGGCGCGGCCGCCAGGCCGAATCGGGCCGGCGCGCCCAGAAGCGGCGGATC
The DNA here is from genome assembly GCA_902826635.1 of uncultured Pseudomonadota bacterium. Classification (GTDB taxonomy): domain Bacteria; phylum Pseudomonadota; class Gammaproteobacteria; order Steroidobacterales; family Steroidobacteraceae; genus CADEFQ01. The sequence goes on along the minus strand of CADEFQ010000006.1, from coordinate 12,787 downwards.
TTGGCCTCCTTGAAGAGGTCGTAGCCGCCGAACACCTCGTCGGCACCCTCGCCCGTCATCACGACTTTGCAGCCGCTGCGGTGGGCGAGGCCCGAGAGCGCCATCAGCGGAATCGGCGCGCAACGCAGGAACGCAGTCTCCGCCCTGTGCACGGCACCCACGAAACCGTCGCGGATGTCCTCGTTGCCGACGCGGATCGTGCGGTGGTTCACGCCGAAATGCGCGGCGGCGGCGAGCTGGTGCTCGCTCTCGTCGAGACCGGGGTCGGTGAAGGCCAGGGAAAAGGTGTTCGGCTTGACGCCACCCTCGCACATCAAGGCGACGAGCGCGGTTGAATCGAGACCGCCCGAGAGATACGCGCCCACCGGCACGTCGGCCCGAAGCCGGATACGCGTCGCATCGGCGAGGAGCGCGTGGAGCTCATGCGCGAGGTCGTCAGCCGTGCCGCGCAGGTACGAGCCCGGCTCACGAAACAGCCAGTCCCAGTAGCAATGCGTCGACACACGGCCGTTCTCCGCGACGAGCAGCTGCCCCGGGAGCAGCTGCTCGACACCCGCGAACAGCGTCGCGCCGCCGACGGGCGACCAGAACGTGAATATCTGATCGAGCGCCGCACGATCGAGCTCGGGTCGATGCGGCATCGCCCTCACCAACGATTTCACTTCCGACGCGAACAGCAAGCGCCCGCCCTGGTGCGCGTAGAAGAGCGGCAGGATGCCGGCGCGATCACGCGCGAGCGCGAGGCGCCGCGCACGGCTATCCCACAGTGCGATGGCGAACTGGCCGTTCAGCCGCTCGACGAATCGCAGGCCGTGCTCCTCGTAGAGGTGCACGATCACTTCGGTGTCCGTCCGCGTATAGAAGCGGTGGCCGGCTTTTTCGAGCTCGGCGCGCAACTCGACGTAGTTGAAGATCTCGCCGTTGAAGCTGACCCAGACCGAACGGTCCTCGTTGTGGATCGGCTGCGCGCCGCCCTCGAGGTCGATGATGGAAAGGCGCGCGTGACCGAGCCCCAGCCGTTCAGGCTCATCGAGGTAGGTCCCTTGCCCGTCCGGGCCGCGATTCACGAGCGGCGCGAGCATGGCATCGAGCTCCTGCGCTCGAATGGGCGCGCCCGGTTGAAGATTGAGGATCCCCGCGATTCCGCACATGTGTCAGGTGGCCCGGATCAGGTAGCGGCGCATATTATCCGTTGCCTCACGCGTACGAGGTATCCGCGAGCCGGAGATCCCAGTTCGCCCGGTCGAGCAGGGAACGCCCGCCGCCACGCAGGCCCTGCGGATCCGCGGCCGCGTCGACCGGCCAGACCAGGATCGACGGCAAGCCCCTCCCCGTCTGACCGGCATCGATGGGCCGAAAGCCGCTGGCCGCGAGCGCGCTGCATGCATCCGGACCGCCCGATTCTCGCCAGGTGACGAGTTCGACGGGCCGGCCGACCTCGAGCACGAATCGGAGCAGATCCGAGGACACCCCGGCCGAGTCCGCCTCCCAATCGGCGATATGACAGCGCCGGGGGTTTGCGAGGTCGGACAGTGCGCGCTCGACGATCAGGTAACCGCACAGTCGTCCGTCCCGCATCGCGCGCACGCACCGGTATTCGTGCAGCGGGTTGGCGTAACGCCAGGCGAAAAAACGCGAGTCCCGAACGCGCCGGATGCGGCCGTCTCGGGGCAAGGCGGCGACGAGCCGGGCCATCTCGGCCGCTTGCATACCGGCCTCGACTACGATGTCCGCGCGGCTCGCGACGCCGCGCGCGGGAGTTGAAGCCGCATCGAGGCGCGCAAAAAACGCAGCGGACCGCTCGAAGGCCATGGCGCCGGCCGCGTAGCGCCACACGAAAGGCGATCTCGCCGCGACGGCCCGGACTGCATCGAGCGCGCCCGCAGCACGCTGCAGCCGGCCGAGTGGCTGCAGCGGGCCCACCGCGATCGCGCCCAGTTTCAGCGACAGGTGCCGCGTCACATGCAGGGCACTCAGGCTGAAGAAGAACTCGTGGCCACGCGCGGTCAGCTCGGCACGGATCGCTGCGGTCAGCACCGCGAAGAGCCCCCGACCTTCCCACTCCTTCGCGATGACGAGATCGTCGGCGAGATACACCAGCCGTGGTTCCCGCGCCTCACCCATGTACCAGTTCGCCGCATGCAGTGCGCGCGTCGCGATCGGCACCCCGCGATGCAGGAGCAGAAACACCAGGCTCTCGCCCTCCGACGCGGCATTGCAGTTGCGCCAGTCGAAGAAGCGCGCGTTCAACGCCGGATCGCCGCCCCACAGCCGCCGCTGCAGGGCGACCACGGCGTCCTTGTGGTGCGGCGCGTATCTCGCCAGCTCGAGTCCCGCCGGTACCGTGGTCATCGCAAGGCGTGCATCGCGTCCCTGCGCGGAGGGTGACTGACGAAGGGCAGCGCGCTTTCAAAAAGGTGGGCGTAACGCTGCACGCCGAGCCGTAGCAGCACGTGGGCCGTCCGCAGCACGAAGCGGTCGATCAGCCAACCTGGAAACGGTTGCGCCTCGACGACCGCCGCAGCCGTCGCCAGCCTTTGGCGGCGCACTTCCCGCTGCTGCGCCGGCGTGTGCCACGACTGCCATTGCGTGCAGATACCGGAAGGCAGCGGCAACGGACAGGGTTCGGAGCCCGGGTAGGATTGCCACGGCACCGTCGTTGCCGCGGCCGGCATGAATTCCATCAGGCGATTGTAGAGGCGATGGCGCAGGAAGCGATCGAGCGGGAAGCGCAACACCGATGCGACGAAATCCGAATCATAGAACGGCATCACGAGTTCGATCCGGTGCCGATCGAAGTCCTCGTAGTGCGGGCGGATGTTGCGCCGGGCCTCATCGAGCAGCACGTAGAGATGGAAACGCCGCCCACCCTCGGCGCCGCCCTGCCGCTCGAGCAAGGCGCGCAGACCTGCCCCAGGTAGCGCGGCAAGCCGGTCGCGATACCGGCGCCGGATCAATCGGCGTGGAAACCCGGCATTCTCGAGTGCGAGGTAGTCCGCGATCGCGCGATCGGGTTCTCCGGCGCGCATCGCTGCAATGATGCCTTCGGTCAGGTTCACCGGCGCGAGCACGCGGTCGCCTCCCTCTCCGGTCCAGACCTGTCGCGCGCCGGGCTGCAAGGCCTTCACTCCCACCGACGCGGCCCAGCTCGCATGTGCCGAAGCGAGCCGCGGCCAGAATTCCGGCACGTCGCCCGTGTAGGCAAAGTGCTGCGCCCCGACCGCGTCGGCCACCCGCCGCGCCAGCACGTCGTCCGCGGTGCCTGTCGGACCGAACCCGATCGTGTGCACGCGCATGCCCCTCTCGCGAAGACAGGCGACGATGCAACGCGAATCGAGGCCGCCCGAAAGCAGCGACACGGCGTCACCTGCGGCGTCGAGGCGCACACGCACCGCGCGGTCGAACGATGCGCGAATGTCGGTGCAGATGGCGTCATCGGCGGCATCGATGGTTTCGATCCGGTCCCAGCGCCAGTACTCGCGCACCTCCTGCACGCCGGAATGAAATTCGACGACCTGGGCTGGCAGCAGGCAACGGACGGCTTCAAACGCAGTCCGCTCGCCGAGCGCCGCGCCGAAAGTGGCGATCTGGGCGAGACCCTCGAGGTCGCCGGCACGTGGAATCGCGGGACACTCGAGCAGCAGGCGCTGGGATGTGGCAAAGCACACGTAGTCCTCGACCACCGCGTAGTAGATCGGGCGCAGCGCGAGCTTGTCCGCGACCAGCACGAGCCGGCGCCGCCGCGTGTCGAGGTGAACGGCACAGAATGCCCCGCGGACCGTGCGCAGTGACGTGTCGTCTCGCGCAACCGAGTCAGCGTGCAGGCGTTCAAAATCCCGCGCCCGGGCATCGGCGTACGCCCGTTCACCGAGGAGCGGATCGCCCGCCAGCCAGGAGATCGCCCCATCGCCCGCACAACGTGCGCCTCCCGGGCAGTGGCCGGTGTCGGCCGAAAACACCGAGAAGCCCGCGCCGGCATCGACCTCGACCCGATCGTCGACATATCGCCCGAACCGCGCCGCCCACGGTGCAATCAGCGGCGCCGGGATCGCGGGCGCCCCGGGCGCGCGCGCCACGATGCCCGCGAACAGCGTCATCGACGCGATGGTCCGGCAGCGATGCCGGCGAAGCGCAACTTCCTGGCGTGAAACGCCTCCGCGTAGCCGCTGCGTGAACGACATTCGATGCCGCGCAGGCGTGCCAGCGCCAGAAACGTATCGGGCGTGAACCAGTCCTTGTGCCGCTGGCTGCGATGCGCCGTCATGAGCGCCCGTACCTTGGCGCGCATCTGGGCCGCGGAGACCGCGACATAGCAGTTCGGGTCACCGAGCCCGCCGTCCCACTTCGGTACTTCGTATTCGAGCACCATGTGGTTCCGGAAAGTGTTCCACACCATCTCGTTGACGACGCGGTGGTCCTGGTGCCGGTCATGGCGCTCATGGCAGAGAATCAGGTCGGGCGCGGGCAGGCGCTTCAGCGATTCGAAGAAATTCTTGATCGCGCCATAATCCGCCGGAAAGCGCCCATCCGGGAACTCGCCGCAAATCAGGTCACCGCGCGCTGCACGCCGGACGAGCATCGCCATCGCCCGTTGCGCTTCCGCGCGTCGCAACGGTGGCGCACTCACCACGACCCAGTTGATCTCGAGTCGCGCGCGACGCGCCTGCAGGGCGAGCAGCGTGGCGGCGCAGCCGATCTCGATGTCGTCGCAATGCGCACCGACGCACAGGATGCGCGCGGCGCGGTCCCTGCGCAGGTTGCCGATCAGCTCCAGCATCCGTTCCTCGTCATTTTTGTTGGCGCCAGAGCATCCACGGGCATTCGCCGCGTGCATCCATGCGATCGAAACTGATCTTGTCCTTGAACGTGTCCATGCATTGCCAGAAGCCCCGCCAGCGAAACGCCGCAAGCCGCCGCTCCCCCATCAGCCGGGCGAAAGGTGCTTCGACGAGTTCCTCACCTTCCTCGATGTACCGGAAAATCTCCGAACGGAAAACGAAAAAACCACCATTGATGAGCAACTGCTCATCCGGCATGGCGCCCATCCGCGTCACGACGCCTGCTTCGTCGGCGTGTACGGCGTGAAAACTCTGGTTGCTCGGCACCGCGGCAAAGCTCGCGACCAGGTCCTTCTCCGCCATGAACTGCGCGATGTGCCGGTCGAGAGGCAGGTCGGACAACCCATCCGCGTAGTTCGCGAGAAAGCTCGATTCGCCCTCGAGGTACTTTCGGACCCTCAGCAACCGCTGGCCGATATTACTGTGCAGGCCCGTGTCGACGAACGTGATCTTCCACTGGTCGAGGTCGCGCCCGTGCAGCTCGACGCGGTTCTCGCCCGCCAGCAGCGTGAAGTCGTTCGACATCGCCTCGTTGTAGTTGAGGAAATATTCGCGGACGAGGTCGCCCCGGTACCCGAGGCAAAGAATGAAATCGGTGTGCCCGAAATGCGCGTAATAGCGCATCAGGTGCCAGAGGATGGGACGATAGCCGATGCCGACCAGCGGCTTCGGGATCGTGTCGGAGTGCTCGCGCAGCCGAGTGCCAAGCCCGCCACAGAACAAGACAACTTTCATCGGTACTCCCTCTCGACCGGTATGATACGGGTGCACGACCACCGGCCCCTCGAATTAAGTCGAATCTGCGAAGTAAACCATGAACTTTGTGCAATGTTCCGTACGGGACGCGCGGCTCGTTGTACCTTCACCGCACGAAGACGAGAGGGGTCGGTTCATGCGTGCCTGGTGCGAGGATGAGTTCGCCCGCGAGGGAATCCGGTTCCAGCCGCGGCAGGCCAACATGGGCCTCAGCCGTCATCGCGGCACCGTGCGGGGGCTGCATTTCCAGGTCGCGCCGGCACTGGAGGCCAAGCTGGTCCGCTGCACGCGCGGATCCCTCTTCGATGTTGTCGTCGATCTTCGCGCCGGCTCGCCCACTTTTCTCTCGTGGCATGGCGCATACTTGACGGCTGACAACGGTCACATGCTTCTGGTGCCGGAGGGCTGCGCCCACGGCTGCCAGGCGATGGAAGACGACACGGAGTTCCACTACATGGCGTCTTCGCCTTACGCGCCCGAACACGCCCGCGGCGTTCGTTTCGACGACCCCGCACTCGGCATCGACTGGCCCCTGCCGGTCACCGTGGTTTCGGAGCAGGACCGGCGCTGGCCGTTGATCGAAGCCCTTCCCGCAGGCAAGGCGGAGCACCACCATGGACAATGAAAAGACCCCGTCGCCCGTTCAGGGCATCTCGGTTTTCAACCAGCTTCAAGCGCGAGAGGCGGAGCGCCGCCCGATTCGCGTCGGCGTGATCGGCGCCGGTGCGACCGGCCGCGCGATTGCGCTGCAGCTTGGCACGCCGGTTCCCGGCATGCGCCTCGCCGGCATCGCGAACCGCACGCCGAGCCATGCGGAGCGCGCGTTGCGGGAAGCGCGCATCGAAGGATGGAAGCCCGTCGAAACCGCGGCCCAGGCGGACGCCGCGATCGACCGCGGCTGCACCGTCCTCACGGACGATCCGGCGGTGCTCACGCGCTCGAACGCGATCGACATCGTCGTCGAAGTGACCGGCACGGTGGACTTCGGCGCGAGCGTGGCGCTCGACGCGTTCGCCCACC
>CADEFQ010000006.1:1999-6073 GCA_902826635.1 uncultured Pseudomonadota bacterium | reverse complement strand
GTGACCGGCACGGTGGACTTCGGCGCGAGCGTGGCGCTCGACGCGTTCGCCCACCGCAAGCCGGTCGTACTCGTGAACGCCGAGCTCGATTCACTGGTCGGCCCGATCCTGAAGGCACGCGCCGATGAGGCCGGCGTCGTCCTGACCCACACGGACGGCGACGAGCCGGGCGTCGCGATGACGCTCTTTCGCTATTGCCAGACCGTCGGCCTTCGCCCCGTGGCGGCGGGCAACATCAAGGGCATGGTCGACTACTACCGCAACCCCGACACACAGGCCCAGTTCGCCGAGAAGCACGACCAGGACGTGCGCAAGGTGACCTCGTTTGCGGATTCGACCAAGCTGTCGATGGAAACCACCGTGCTCGCGAACGCGACCGGTTTCGGCGTCGCCCGCCGCGGCATGAGCGGCCCCGCGTGCGGCTACGTGCGCGAGCTCGCAAAGCTGCTACCTGCCGAAGCGATGCTGGCGGGCGGCATCGTCGACTATTCAGTTGGTGCAATGCCGATGACGGGCGGTTTCGTCGTGGTGCACGAGGACAATCCGCTCAAGCAGACCCAGCTTGCGTACTACAAGCTCGGCGACGGCCCGTTCTACGTCTTCTATACGCCGTTCCACCTTCCGCATATCCAGCTGCCATCGACCATCGGACGCGCCGTCCTGCATCGAGATGCGACCGTGGCGCCGCGCGGTGGCCCATCCTGCGAAGTGGTCACCGTCGCCAAGCGCCCGTTGAAAGCCGGCGAACGCCTCGATGGCATTGGCGGTTACTGCAGCTACGGCCTCATAGACAACCACACCGCCGCGCGCGCAATGAATGCATTGCCGATCGCGCTGTCGGAGGGATGCGTTCTCCTGCGCGACCTCGGAAAGGATGATGTGATCTGCTTCAGCGATGTCCGGATGCCCGCACCCCGATTGAGCGATACGCTCTGGCTCGAACAAATGCGTCGCTGGCCCGTCGACAAGCGGCATACCGCGTGAAGAAAGACATCGTCGTCATCGGCACGGGTATGGCGGGTTTCGGGGCGGCCTCCCGCCTCAGCCACGAGGGGATCCGCCCGGTCGTGTACGACCGCAACGACTACTACGGCGGCCACACCGCTTCGTTCAGGGACGCAAGCGGTTTCCTGTTCGACCTCGGCCCGCACATCTCCTTCACAAAAGACGCCCGCATCCAGGATCTGCTCGCCTCGCACGTCGACCAGGAGTACGAGGCGCTGCAGGTCAAGCTCGACAACTACTGGCGCGGCCTTCGGCTCACGCACCCCGTGCAACTGCACCTCAACGGGCTGCCGCACGAGCTGGTCGTCGAAATCATCGCCGACTTCGTCAAGGTCCACGACGCGCCCGAGCGGCCGGTCGCGAACTACGAGGAATGGTTGATCGCAAGCTACGGTCGCAAGTTCGCGGAACTGTTCCCGATGCAGTACACGCGCAAGTACCACCTGACGACCGCGAGCAACATGAGTACCGAATGGCTGGGCCCGCGCATGTACCGGCCGAGCCTGCAGGAATTGCTGCGCGGCGCGCTTGCGCCCTGGCAACCGGAAGTCCACTACATCACCCACTTCCGCTATCCGAAGCAGGGCGGCTTCCTTTCCTATCTCGGCCCGTTGCCGCAGATCGCGGATATCCGCCTGCGACACGAGGTGGTGTCGATCGATCCGAAGGCACGTGGCATTCGGTTCGCGAACGGCGCGGCGGTCGCGTACGACGAGCTCGTCACCTCGATCGCCCTGCCCGCCCTGCTGCCGATGATTGCCGGCGCACCCACGGACGTCGTCGACGCGGCACGCCGCCTCGCCTGTTCGACCTGCGTACTCGTGAATGTGGGCGTCGATCGCGCCGACCTGTCCGAAGGGCAGATCACCTACATCTACGACGAGGACATCTGTTTCACCCGCCTCAGCTTTCCGCACATGTTGTCGGCGACGAATGCGCCACCCGATTGCGGCAGCATCCAGGCGGAGGTGTACTTCTCCGACAAATACCGCCCGCTCGACACGGCAATAGAAACGCTGATCGATCGCGTGATCGCAGACCTGCACCGCTGCGGCACGTTGCGCGAGAATGACCGGATCCTGTACCGGGGCGCGAAAGTGGTCCGCTACGCCAACGTCATCTTCGATCTCGAGCGCACTGCGGCGCTCGAGACGGTACATGGCTACCTCGACGACATCGGCCTCCACTATTGCGGTCGCTACGGCGACTGGGGATACATGTGGACCGACGAAAGTTTCATCAGTGGAGAGCGCGCGGCCGAATCGGCGCTGTCGGCTTCCGGCCGGTCGTAGCCCGTTGAACGGCGCGAGATACCCGATTGCGATCGTCATCGCATCCCGCTGCAATGACGTGCGGAGTGAACAGCTGCGGCGCGCGTGCGATTCGGTGCGCGCGATGGCGGGCGGTCACGACTACTCCATCCTCGTCGTCGCAAACGGCGACCAGGTCAGCCCGGCAGTGCTCGAGTGGCTCGGGGCGCGGTCGGACACCCGGGTGGTTCGGCTGCGGTCCGGCTCGCATCCGCTGGCGCGGCGCATCGGCGCCGAAATGGCCGACGGAGAGTTCCTCGGGTTCCTCGATGACGACGACGAGCTGCTGCCGGATACGTTCGAAAAAAAGCTCGCGATCTTCCGCGAGCGCCCCGACGTCGACGTCCTGATCACGGACGGGCTGCGGGTCAGCGACGCGTCGACCTCGCCGATATTTCCGCCTCCCGCGGAACGCAGCGCCGACCTCGTCGAAACGATGATGCAGGTGGGGTGGAGTGCATGCTCCTTTACCCTGCGCGCGCAGAAAATCGACCTCTCGGTGTTCGACACGGAGTTGCGGCACCTGGAATGGACCCTGATGGCGCTCAGGCTGGCGAAGCGTCACCAGGTCGGCCTTCTGGACATGCCGACGTATCGCTACTACGGCGACACCCCTGGCTCCCTGTCGAAGAGCGTCGCGCACCGCCTGGCCGCGCCCGACGTGTGGGGCCGGCTGCTGAAGGACTACGCGGGGACACGCTACGAGACCGCGATGCGTCGCCGTTACGGCATCGAATGCCACAATGCATCGTGGGAGCATGCGCGGCAGGGGAACCTGCGCGAGTCCTGGCGCCTGCACATGCAGTCGCTGAAGGCCCCGGGCGGCCTGCCGGCCTATCTGCCCTATTCACGCAAGCTGCTGTTCGCGGCCTTGCGCCACGCGCTTTCCTGAGTCGGGATCATGACCGGACACAAAGTCGTCATCGGGCTGCCGGTCTACAACGGCCAGAAGTACATTGAGGCTGCGATTGGCAGCCATCTGGCGCAGTCGTTCGGCGACTTCGATCTCGTGATTTCCGACAACGGCTCGACCGACGCCACGGAAGAGATCTGCACGCGCCTGGCAAGGCAGGATTCCCGGGTCAGGTACCTGCGCTCACCGGTCAACCGCGGCATCCTCTGGAACCATCGGCGCGTGATGGAGGAGATCGGGTCGACACCGTATTTTCGCTGGGCCGGCGCCGACGACGTGCCGGAACCGGGCCTGCTCGCGGCCATGGTCGAGGTGCTCGAGACGCGGCCGGAGATTGAAGCCGTCATGCCCGCGACGAAAAACATCGACGAAGCGGGCACGATCATCCGTTCGATGGAACGGACCCTGAACCTGGAGTCGCCCGAGCCGTTGCAGCGGGCTCGCCAGATACTCCTCGCCAATTACCAGCACGTGATCGCGTATGGCCTGTTGCGCGCGCCGTCGCTGCGGCGCATGCGCACCGGTCCCGACTACATCGGCTGGGATCCGATCTTCATCTGGGAGCTGGCCTTGCGCGGCAGGATCTTCCAGCTCCCCGAGACGGCCCTGCTGAGACGCTTCCACCCGGGCTCCATATCGCGCGTCAAGACCGTCAAGGAGATGAGGAAATGGGTGGAGCCCAATGCGCGGGCGGGCATGAACTTCCCGCATTGGACCTGGGCTTATGAGCGCGCGCGCTCACTGATGGCCACGCCGCTGACCGCACGGGAAAAACTCCGGATAGCGACGCTGCTCGCGCGAGCCACGCTGTGGCAACGGGCCCAGCTCGCCCGCGACATCACCCAG
>CADEFQ010000006.1:0-1899 GCA_902826635.1 uncultured Pseudomonadota bacterium | reverse complement strand
TTCATGCCGGAAATGCTCGCGATGTGCGGTCGTCGCGCACGCGTGTTCCGCGGCATGCACAGGCTCTTCGACTACCGGAAGTCCCGACGCATGCGACACATGAGCGGAGCGGTGTTGCTGGTCCGGTCAGTGTGCGACGGCGCGAGTCACGGCGGCTGCGAAGCCGCCTGCCATGTCATTTGGAAGGCAGCCTGGCTGCGCAGGGCCGAGCCCCCAGGCGCACCGGAGCCCGCGGCCGCCGCATGGCCAGAGCCGAGCCCGATCGAGACGGCTGTGCTGCAATTTGGCACGCGCCCACCGCGGTATGCCTGCCAGTTGACGCAACTGGATGCGGCGTCCGAGCCCATCGGTGAGTGGAGCGTCGTGAATTTCTGGCGCCCTCTCGTTTCCGGCAACGTGGCCCCGGCTGCGTTCGTCGTGGGGTGGCTGACCCATCTCTTCAACGAACTTCAGCACCAACGGGGAGGCATCGGCTTCCCGGCCTTTGAACCGGGGGGTCGCGACGGCGAGCGCAACGACAACCGGTTCACGCCCGGCGATCTGGCCACCGTCAGGTCTTCCGCCGCCATTCGCGCGACGCTCGACGACAGGCTCATCCATCGGGGCTTGGGTTTCGAGCCCGACATGCTGAAGCATTGCGGAAGTCGGATTCACGTACAGGCGGAAATCAGCAAGCTGATCGATATCGTCAGCGGTGACATGCGTATCATGAAGACGCCGGCGTACCTGCTCCGCGACGTGCACTTTTCCGGCGAGCGTCAGCTCTTCAATGCGCAGTACGAGCCCTTGTTCTGGCGCGGAGTGTGGCTGGACCGGTAACGGAGCGAAATATGCCGCACGAGATGGATCCACTGATCCGGGACGAGCACCAGCAACAGCTCTCCCAGGGCATCTTCCGCAAGAGCCTTTCGCGCAGGCTCCTCGAACGACCGCTGCGCGCGATGGGCGTCGAAGTGATTCCGCATTGGCAGCTCGCGAGTCACGCCCACGACTACGTGCATGCCGAGCTGCTGCGCGACCTCTTCGCCGCGAAAGAGGTCGATTGCGTATTCGATGTCGGGGCTTTCAACGGACACTTCGGCCGCTTTCTGCGCGAAAAAGTCGGCTTCGGTGGTACGATTCTCTCCTTCGAACCGCAGCCGGGGCCGTTCGGCGTGCTCGCGGACTGGAGTCGACGAGACAGTCGCTGGCACGCGTTTCCCTATGCGCTCGGCGCGACGCCGGGTGTAGCCAGCATGAATGTCATGAAGAAACTCTGGTTCAGCTCGTTCCTGGCCCCGAGTGCGAGCACACCAGAAGAAATGGCCGACCGAAATACCACCGTCACCACCACGCGCGCGCGCATTGAAACACTCGCCGACCAGTTCGATACGCTGGCATCGACGCATGGTTTCTCGCGGCCGTTCCTGAAAATGGACACGCAGGGCTTCGACCTGGAAGTCCTGCACGGTGCCGTGCCGCGGATCGGGCGTTTCCTCGGCCTGCAAAGTGAATTGTCGATCATTCCGATCTACGATGGCATGCCGGACTGGAAATCTGCCATTGCCGAATACCAGGGTGCCGGATTCGAATTGGCGGCTTTTTTCCCCGTGAGCAGTGATCGCCAATTGCGCGCGATCGAACTCGATGTCGTCATGGTTCGATGACGATCGAGCGCAAGGCCATCGCCGCCCTGAAATGGGCGACCGCCGCGAAACTGGTATCGCAGATCGTGAGCTGGGCCGGGACCCTGCTCGTGGTCCGGCTGCTCACGCCCGAGGACTATGGCCTGATGGCCAAGGTTTCGGTGGTCTGCGCCATCGCCGCTTCGATCGCCGAATTCGGGCTCGAGGCGGCGATCGTGCGCTGGGCGAAGCTCGCGGGCGACGACCTGCGCAAGCTGTACGGGGTGTCGCTGCT
>CADEFQ010000005.1:82209-117238 GCA_902826635.1 uncultured Pseudomonadota bacterium | reverse complement strand
ACGACGAAATCGACGATCGTGCCCTTCACGACGCCGAGCATCGCGCCAACGGAGGTGACGATGACCGTCTTGATCGAGGTTTTCGGCAGGGCCTGTGCGACCACATGCGCGAAGTTCTCGAGCACGACGATGATTTCCGCTCCGGAATCGTTCAACTGGTGCTCGAGCTCGTGCCAGGTGTAGAGCGGGTTGACGTTCACGATCGTGAGCCCGGCGCGCAGGGCGCCAAACATCGCGACCGGATACTGCAGGATATTCGGCATCATCAAGGCGACGCGGGTGCCGGGGCGCGCCCCCGCACGGTGCTGAAGCCAGGCCGCAAATGCCGCCGAATCGCGATCGAGCTCGCGGTAGGTCATCGCGCGATCCATCATCACGTAGGCGTCGCGATCCGCGTACTTCGAGCAATTGCGCTCGGTGAGTTCCTTCAGCGAGCTGTACTCGGTGGGGTCGATTTCCGCCGGCACGTCCGGCGGGTATGACTTCAGCCAGTACTTGTCCACGCGTCTCTCCTTCAGCTTCCGAGCAGCCGGCGGAGCGCCGGCCACGCCGTCTCGAGCAACAGCGGCTGTGCCGCGGCGGTCGGGTGCAGTCCGTCGGCCTGCATCAGTTTGCCGTCGAGCGCCACTTTCTCCATGAAAAATGGCACCAGCGGCACGCGGTACTTCTTCGCGAGATCAGCATACATGTGCTCGAAGGCTTCCGTGTAGCGCGGGCCGTAATTCGGCGGGATGCGCATGCCGAGGATCAACACCTTCGCGCCGCTCACCTGCGCGGCCTCGATCATGGCGGAGAGGTCGCGCCGCGAGACATCGAGCGACAGGCCGCGCAGGCCGTCATTCGCGCCGAGCTCGAGCACGACCACGCGAGGCTTGTGCAGCCCGAGCGCGCGCGGCAACCGTACTTCACCACCGCTCGTCGTTTCACCGCTCACGCTGGCATTCACTACGCGGTACCCGTACCCTTGGTCCGCAAGGCGTTTTTGAAGGAGGGCCACCCATCCTTCTCCCGCCTTGAGTCCATAGCCCGCACTGATGCTGTCGCCGAACACGAGGATCGTGCGGTCGGTAGCGTGCGCCGCAACCGGCACCACGAACAGAACCAGGACAATGAGCGTTCTCAAGGCCGAAAGCATCTCGAAAGAGGTTACCAGTCCGGAAGGTCCGCTGACCATCGTGCGGGAGGTCGAGCTCGATATCGCGGCGGGCGAATCGGTGGCGATCGTGGGCCCGTCCGGCGCCGGAAAATCGACCCTGCTCGCGTTGCTTGCCGGCCTCGACGTGCCGACTTCGGGGCAGGTGTGGCTCGCCGGCCAGAACCTCACCGCGCTCGATGAAGACGGCCGCGCCAGGCTGCGCGCCGAGCGGGTCGGCTTCGTATTCCAGGCCTTTCATCTGGTGCCGGCTCTCACGGCGCTCGAGAACGTGATGCTGCCGCTCGAACTCGCGGGTCGGCGCGACGCGCAGGCGCACGCGACGCAGACGCTCGAGCGCGTCGGGCTGCGCGCACGCACGGGCCATTACCCGCGCCAGTTGTCGGGTGGCGAGCAGCAGCGCGTCGCCCTCGCGCGTGCGTTCGTCACACGCCCAGCCGTGCTGTTCGCCGATGAGCCCACCGGGAATCTCGACGCGGCGACCGGCAAGCGAGTCTGCGACCTGCTCTTCGATCTGAACCGCGACTTGCAGACGACGGTCGTGCTCGTCACCCACGATCACGCCTTGGCCGCGCGTTGTGGCCGTGCGCTGCACATGGACGGCGGGCGTCTCGCCTGAGGATCGACAGGATGCGCGCACTCACGATCGCACTACGTACCCTGTCGCGGGAATGGCGCTCGGGCGAGCTCGGAGTGCTGCTGCTCGCGCTCACGATCGCGGTCGCCGCGCTCACGGCAGTTGGTTTCGTCGTGAGCCGCGTGAGCGCCGCACTCGACCTGCAGGCGAGCGAAGTGCTCGCCGCCGATCTGCGGCTGGAATCCCCGGCGCCCCTGTCGCCCGACTACCTCGCGGAAGCGCGGCGCCGCGGGCTCGCGACCGCGACCAGCACCGGCACGTTGTCCGTGGTATTCCACGGCGACGCATCGCAGCTGACGGCGATTCGCGCCGTGAGTCCGTCCTACCCCTTGCGCGGCGTGGTGACGGTGGCGCCGGTCGCGTTCGGCCCGGCCGCGCCCGCCACCGGCATTCCCGCGCGCGGGGAGGTCTGGGCCGAAGGCCGGCTGCTCGCGACGATCGGCGCTGCGGTCGGCGATGAGGTGTCGATCGGCGCTGCGAACTTGCGCGTGAGCCGCGCGCTGGTCACGCGGCCCGATCAGGGCTCGTCGTTCACGGAACTCGCGCCGTCGCTGCTGATGAACGTCGAGGACCTGCCCTCGACGGGGCTCATTCAGCCTGGCAGCCGCGCCCGCTACGCCGCACTGTTCGCCGGCGGACGCGGCGCGGTCGATGCGTTCAAGACCTGGATCGTGGCGCACAAGCAGCGCGGCGAGCGCGTGCTCGACATCACCGAATCGAGCCCGCAGGTGAAGAGTGCGATCGATCGCGCGGGGCGTTTTCTCAGTCTCGCGAGCCTCGTGAGCGTGCTCCTGTGCTCGATCGCAGTCGCGATGGCCGCGCGACGCTACGTACAGCGTCATCTCGATGCCGTGGCGCTGATGAAGACGCTCGGCGCGACGCGTGCCTTCACGCTCGCCGTGAGCCTCGCGCAGTTGAGCCTGATCGCGGCCATCGCCGCGGGCCTCGGCTCGGCCGCGGGTTACGGGGCACAGGCCTGGCTCCTGCACGCGCTGCGGGACTTGCTGGCCGTGGCGACCCTGCCGCCGCCGAGCCTCATGCCGATCGCGCTCGCCATCATCACCGCGATCGCCCTGCTCGCCGGGTTTGCCTTGCCACCGCTGCTGCAGTTGTCGCGCGTGCCGGCAATCCGTGTGCTGCGTCGGGATGTCGGGCCGCCGCCGCTCGTGATCTGGCTCGCCTTCTGGCCGGCTGCGATCGCCATCGTCGGCCTCATCTATTGGGTCGTGCGCGATGTCGCGCTGATGGCGGGTTTCGTGGTCGGCCTCGCGGTGTTTCTCGCGCTCCTCGCGCTGTGCGGCGCACTGCTCGTCCGGTTCACCGGGTCGGTCCGCGGTCGTGTCGGGGTCGCGTGGCGCTACGGGATCGCGAACCTCGCGCGTCGCCGCGCCGAAAGCGTCGTGCAGGTGGTCGCGTTCGGCCTCGGCATCATGGTGCTGTTGCTGCTCGCGCTCGTGCGGCACGATCTGCTCGAGGACTGGCGCGCCAGCCTGCCGGTCGACGTGCCGAACTTTTTCTTCATCAATATTCCGCCCGGTGATCGCGAAGCGTTCCTCGCGACTTTGCGGGAGGACGGCGCCGAGGTGTCGCGCGCGCTGCCGATGATCCGCGGGCGCATGACCGCGATCAACGGGCGACCGCTCGACGAGCTGACCTTTGCGAAAGAAGACGGGGAGGGTTTCGCCAACCGCGAGCAGAATCTCACTTGGTCGACCGAGCTCGGGGCCGACAACCAGATCGTCGCGGGTCACTGGTGGCGCCCGGAGGACACCGGGCAGCCGCTGGTGTCGGTTTCAACGGAATATCGCGACTCGCTCGGACTCAAGCTCGGCGATGCGCTCAGCTTCGACGTGGCCGGCGAGGCGTTCACCGTCAAGGTCGCGAGTGTGCGGGAAGTGAAATGGGACAGCTTCCAGCCGAATTTCTTCCTCGTGTTTCCGCCGGGGCTGCTCGATGCCACGGCGGGCACCTGGATGACGAGCGCGCACTTCGCGCCGGATGTGAGGCGGCCGATCGCGAAACTCGTCAAACGTTTCCCGAGCGTGTCGGTGTTCGATATCGACAGCATCCTGAACCAGGTGCGCGGGGTCGCTGACAAGGCGGCGGTCGCGGTGCAGAGCGTGTTCGCGTTCACGCTGCTCGCCGGCCTCACGGTGCTGCTCGCGGCGGTGCAGACGAGTCGCGAGGAGCGCCGTTTCGAAAGCGCGATCCTTCGCACGCTCGGTGCGAGCCGCCGTACCGTGCGCGCGGGCGTGTTGGCGGAGTTCGTCACGCTCGGCCTGCTGGCCGGCTTGCTTGCGGCGCTGGGCGCGAGCGTCGCGGGCTATCTCGTCGCGAAGCATGTGCTCGACGTGCGCTACAGCTTTGATGCGTGGATCTGGCTGTGGGGCCTCGCGGCCGGCGCGGCGCTGGTCGCGGGCGGCGGGTGGTTCGCGACACGCTCGGTCGTCAATCAATCGCCGCTCCTCGCGCTGCGAGGCGGCTGATGGAGCGCCCACGCAAGCCCGCGCCGATGGTCGGCTGGTTCGACCCGCCGGTGCTGGCGCAGACGGCGCTGCACATGAGCGCGGCCAATATCTTCGGCAGGCATTCCGATTCGAGGTTGATCGAGGCGCTTGCGAGCCAGCCGCAGGGTTTCTTCGACTACTCGGGCGTGGACGGTGCAGCGAGCGAGGACCTGTGGCTCGACTATGTCGCTGATATCGGTGACGGATGGAACCCGACCCACGCGATCGCCGAGGCGCTGGCGCGGCCCACGCTTGAAGTCGCCGCGAAAGACGGCGGCCCGGCACAGTCGACCCGCAGCGGGCGGGTCCTCGTCTTCGGCGGCGACGAGGTCTATCCGTGGCCGTCGCGCGATGCGTACGCCTGGCGCACTGAATGGCCCTACGAAACCGCGTTCAGGAGCCACGGCACGCGACCGGATCTCTTTGCGGTGCCCGGCAATCACGACTGGTTCGACAGTCTCGTCGCCTTCTCGCGCAGCTTCTGCCGGCCCGAGCGCGGCTTCGCCGGCTGCCGCACGCAGCAGACGCGCAGTTACTTTGCGCTCAAGCTGCCGGCGCCATGGTGGTTCATCGCGATCGACTTGCAGCTCGGCGCCGAACTCGATGAGCCGCAGGTCCAGTATTTCAAGCGCGTTGCGGCGGCGATGAGCCCCGAGGCGCAGATCGTGCTCGGCGTTCCGGAGCCGCAGTGGCTGCTCGAAATGTCGTACCCGGCGCACCGCACCTACGCGGGCGGAATGCTGAAACAGCTCGAGCACGAGATCCTGCGGCGACCCGTGCGCGTGTTCGTGACCGGCGACTGGCATCACTATCGCCGGCACGAGAACGCGGCGGGGGTGCAGAAGATCGTCTCGGGCGGTGGTGGCGCGTTCCTGCATCCGACGCACGCGCCGCGCACGAAGAATCTGGGAGAGGGGTTCATCGAACGCACGGTCTATCCCGATCGCGAGACCTCACGCCGTCTCGCGTGGCGCAACCTCGCGTTCCCGCTGCTGAATCCGCGCAGCCTCGTGCTGCCGGCCGTGCTCTATGCGCTGTCGGCATGGTTCGCGTCGGCGAGTCTCACGCCCGCCGATCTCGCCGGTTTCGGCACGACCTTCGCGGCGAGTCTCACCGCCGCGCTGCGTGACCCCGTCAACGGCCTGTGGTTGCTCGCGGTGGTCGCCGCCTTCGTGTTCTTCACCGACACCCATGAGCGCTGGTATCGCGTCATCGGTGGAGTGAGCCACGCCCTCGCGCATCTGCTCGCCGCGCTCGTGCTCGCGTGGCTTGCCGCACGCTTCACGACGGAAGCGCTGGGTCTCGCCTTCGGGGGCATTGCGCAGTTGCTGATCGCCGGTGCGCTCACGTTCCTGTGTGGGGGTGTCGTCGGCGGGGCGCTCCTCGGGCTCTACCTCCTCATCTCGGTGCAGTGCTTCGGCCGCCACGCCAATGAGGCGTTCTCGTCTCTGCGGATCGAGGACTACAAGCAATGGCTCAGGATGCGTTTCGGGGCGGACGGCACCCTGACGCTGTACGCGATCGGGATCGATCGCGTGCCGCGCCACTCAGCGCGCGCGCGCGGGACTCCGCCGCACCTGATCGAAAAGGTCGTGCTGCCCCGAAGCGCCTCTCAGCGCTGAACGCCGATCGTCGCCCACGCCTGCGCCACGGGCTCGCCGCGCCAGCTGAGCCCCTGGAAAGTCAGGTCGTAGTTGCCGGGACCGAAGGCCGACGTGTTGAAGGCGAAGCGCAAGTGGCCGTTCGAGTCCTTCTCGATGTTGTGCAGCACCGCGACGCGGCCCTGATCCTCGCGATCGATCGTGACGCGGAAGTTCGTGAACTTCGACCACGCGAGGTCGACCTTGAAGTCCGCGAACTGCACGGACCCCGCGCCGACGATAACGGCCGGTGTCTTCGTCGGCCCGCCGCGTGCCGGCACGAGCTTGATCGTGCGCGTGGACGTGGCGGGCGAGAGCGGTTGCTCGGCCATCCGTTTTTCGAGTGATGCGATTTTCGCGCCGCGCTCGCCGACCTGGAGCGCGAGCGCCGTCGCCGCGATCAGGAGCACGACCACGAGGACGGCGAAGCTGATCAGGACCGGCGGCTTCTCCCACACGGGCCGCTTCTTTTCGGCCCAGGGTTCGGGCTTGCCGCCCGCCTCGAGGAGGCGCAGGCCTGCATGCACGCGCGCGGGCAGGCCGAGCGCATCGAGCAGGTCGGGGTGGCTCGCACAGAAGCGCTCGAACTCGAGGGCGCCGCGCGGCGGCAGGCGCCCCGAAAGGTAGCGCTCGACGATCTGGTTGCGTTCGACGAATTCGCGGTCCATCGCGGGCGGCGCCGCCGGGGCGGCTGCCACGGGCGCGGCTGTGCCGGCCCCCCGCGGCCTCGATTCCATCAATGCATCCATGACCCCATCCTGCCCGCGCCACCGTTCATAGGCACGGTACTGCTCACAGTTCTGTCAAACCGGACCCAAAAACGCGACACGCGTCGCATTTTCGGGAACCATATCGGCCTCACGAAGGAGCCCTGAATGCATCGCATCCCCCTGACCCGACCCCTGCTGATCGCCGCCCTGACGCTCGCCGTCGGCGCGCAAGCGGCCGATACGCGGGGCACCGCCATCACGATCTACAGCTCGGCGCAGCCGGGCGGGGTGCCGGTGGAGTTCTACCGCCCGGTTCCGGGCGGCGGGATGCCGAATGGCATGGCCGTGCCGGGCTACGCGATGGTGCGCGACACACGCAGCATGTCGATTGCGGCGGGCCGCTCGACCGTGCGTTTCACCGATGTCGCGGCCCTGATCGATCCGACCACCGTGAGCTTCCAGTCGCTCACCGACCCCGCGACGCGTGTGCTCGAACAGAACTACCAGTTCGATCTGATCGGCATGGACAAGCTGTTGCAGCGTTACATCGACCGGCCCATCACGGTCGACCGCGCCGGTCGCGACGCGGGCCCCGCGACGAGCGGCACGCTGCTTTCGGCGGGCGACGGGCTGGTCTTGCGCGGCGCGGATGGCTCGATCCACGCGCTGCGCGAATACGGCGCCGTGCATTTCGCCGAGCTCCCGGGTGGCCTCATCACGCGCCCGACGCTGGTCTGGAGCCTGGTCGCGACGCGAGGTGGCGAGCACCAGACGCGCGTGACCTATCAGACGGGCGGCATTACCTGGTGGGCCGACTACAACCTCATCTTCAACGAGGGCAAGGACGCGAACAGCGGCACGGTCGATCTCGGCGCGTGGGTCAGCATCGTCAATCAGTCGGGCGCGAGCTTCGAGGACGCGCGCCTGAAGCTGATCGCGGGCGACGTCCATCGCGCCGAGCCGCCGCAACGCGTGTACCTGCAGAAGCGTGCGATGGAAATGGCGGCGGCGGACGCTGGCGCGGGCTTCGAGGAGAAGGCGTTCTTCGAGTTCCACCTCTACACGCTCGGGCGCCGCACGACGTTGCCGAACAACTCGACGAAGCAGATCGAGCTTTTTGACGCCGCGAAGGCGGTGCCGGCCAGGAAGGTCCTCGTGTATTACGGCGCCCCGGACTTCGGTGGCTGGAGCGGTCCGTACACCGACCGCGACTACGGAACGCCGGCCAACCGGAAGGTCGATGTGTATCTCGAGTTCCGCAACGACAAGGCGCGCGGACTCGGCATGCCGCTGCCGGCGGGGCGCGTGCGGGTCACGAAGCTGGATTCCGCCGACGACAGCCTCGAGTTCATCGGCGAGGACACGATCGATCACACGCCGAAGGACGAGGACGTGCGCATCAAGCTCGGTTCGGCCTTCGACGTCGTCGGCGAGCGCCGCCAGGTCGATTTCTCGATCGACACGAAGGCGCGCACGATGGAGGAAGAGATCGAGGTCAAGCTGCGCAACCACAAGGCGCAGCCCGTCGAAGTGCTCGTGCGCGAGACCCTGTTCCGCTGGAGCGGATGGGAAATGCTCACGAAGTCGCACGCCTACGTGAAGGAAGACGCGCGCACGATCCACTTCCCGGTGCGGATCGAGAAGGACGGCGAAGCGACGGTGCGATACCGCGTGCGTTACCGCTGGTAGCGACGAAGCGAGGGCGCCCGGCGACGAACCGTTAAACTTTCGGGCCGGAGCGAGCATCGAACGGTGCAGGATTGCGTCGGGGAGGACGCATGCACCTGACACGGATGGCGTTGCACAACCCGGCGGGCGTGGCGGTAGCGGTGCTGCTCGCGGGCCTGCTGGGCGTTCTCGCGTTCTTCAAGTTGCCGATCCAGCTGTTTCCCGATATCGACGAGCCCGTGATCAGCATCTTCACGGGCTGGCGCGCCGCGGCGCCGAGCGAAGTCGAATCGGAAATCCTCGAGCCCGAGGAGCGTGCCCTCGAGGGCCTGCCGGGCCTCAAGGAACTGAACAGCTTCGCGGGGCCCGGTGGCGCGTTCGTCAACCTGCGCTTCGCGATCGGCACCGACATGCAGGCGACACTGATCGAAGTGATCAGCCGCATGAACCAGTTGCCGCCCCTGCCGCGCGACGCCGATGCGCCGCGCATTGCGCTCGGCGACGATGGGGGTGGCGGGCCGAACCAGACGCTGTCCTGGTTCTTCGTGCAACTGCTGCCCGGCACGCCAGGCCCGATCGAGAACTACCGCCGCCAGATCGAGGATCTGATGCGGGCCCGTATCGAGACGATCCCCGGTGTCGCCACCGTCAACGTGAACGCGGGTGCGCCGGAGGAACTGCAGATCGTCTTCGATCCGCAGCGCGCCGCGGAGCTCGGCATCCAGCTTCCGCACGTCGCGGCGGTCGCCGGCAACGCCGCCGACCTGTCGGGCGGCTTCGTGGATATCGGCCGCCGGCAATACACGATGCGCTTCGCGGGCCGCTACACGCCCACACAGCTCGCCGACCTCGTGCTCGAGTGGCGCGACGGCCGGCCCGTGCGGCTCGGCGATATCGCGAAGGTCGAGGTGCGGCGGGGCGATCGCACCAACATCGCGATCCAGAACGGCAATCCGGCGATCGGGTTGCAGATCCTGAAGGAAAACGGCGCCAACGTCCTCGATACGCTGAACAGCGTCAAAGCTGAAATCTTCGCGATGCGCGACGGCCCGCTGAAGGACATGGGGCTCACGATCGCGCAGTCCTTCGATCCGTCGGTGTTCATCAACCAGGCCGTGAACATGGTGAGCGGCAACCTGATCGCAGGCGTGGTTCTCGCGATCCTCGTGCTGTGGTTCTTCCTGCGCGACCTGCGGACCACGCTGCTCGTCGGCATCGTGATCCCGGTGTGCCTGCTGGTGGCGCTCGCCGTGCTGATGCTGACCGGGCGTACCCTCAATGTGATCTCGATTGCGGGGCTGGCGTTCGGGGTCGGCATGACGACCGACGCGGCGGTCGTC
Organism: uncultured Pseudomonadota bacterium; assembly: GCA_902826635.1. Classification (GTDB taxonomy): domain Bacteria; phylum Pseudomonadota; class Gammaproteobacteria; order Steroidobacterales; family Steroidobacteraceae; genus CADEFQ01. The sequence goes on along the minus strand of CADEFQ010000005.1, from coordinate 107,583 downwards.
GTGATCGAAAGCATCGTGCAGCGGCGCGAGCAGGGTGTGCCGGTGCTGCAGGCGGCGCTCGAAGGGACCACGCACGTCTGGCCCGCGCTCTTTGCCTCGACGGCGGCGACCGTCGTGGTGTTCATGCCGGTGGTCTTCATGGAGGACGCCGCCGGGCAGTTGTTCGCCGACCTGTCGCTCACTGTCGTGATCGCGGTCGCCACTTCGCTGCTCGTCGCCGTGACCCTGCTGCCGCTCGTCGCCTCGCGCTGGCTCAATCCCGCGACGGAAGCCGCGCCGACCGACGATCGCTGGCGGCGCCTCGCCGATACCATCGTCGGCTGGACCGATACGCCGCGCCGCCGCTACGCGATCATCGGCTCGCTGCTCGTCGTGCCCGCCGCGCTCAGCTGGCTGCTGCTGCCGCCGCTCGATTACCTGCCACCCGTGAAGCGCGATGCGATCGACGGCTTTTTCCAGTTCCCGCCTGGCGCCAGCGTCGACTCGATCGACAGCGAGATCGTGCAGGAGATCGCGCGGCGCATGGACCCGTACATGCGCGGCGCGAAGGAGCCGGCGCTCAAGAACTACTACGTGCTGGTGTTTCCGGGCGGCGGGACGATCGGTGCGCGGCCGCTCGACCCGACGAAGATCGACCTCCTCGACAAGGTGATCAACGAGGAGATCGTCAGCGGCTTTCCCGACACCGAGGTGTTCGCCTCGCAGGGCAACCTGTTCGGCGGCTTCGGCGACGGCCGCAACATCGATTTCCAGTTGCAGTCGGCCGATCTCGAGGCGCTCTTTCCGATCGCGCGACGCGCGCAGCAGCTGATCCAGGAAAAGCTCCCCGGCGCGCAGGTACAGGCTTTCCAGGGCCTCGAGCTCGCCGAGCCCGAGCTGCGCATCACGCCGCACGATCGGCGCCTGAGCGAGGTCGGCTGGACGCGCGGCGATGTGGGCACCGTGGTGCGCGCGCTCGGCGACGGGGCCTGGGTGGGCGAGTATTTCGACGGTGAACGCCGTCTCGACATGTTCCTTCGAGCGCAATCCTGGGACAGCCCCGAGACGCTTGCGGGCGTGCCGGTCGCGACACCGAGCGGTGCGGTGGTGCCGCTCGGGGAGCTCGCACAGATCGACTCCACGGTCGGCCCGAGCGGCCTGCGGCGCGTGGATGGGCGGCGCACGGTGGGCCTCAACATCAGCCCGCCGAAGCGCATGTCGCTGCAGCAGGCGATCGACGTGGTGAAGCGCGACGTGGAGCCGCAGATCGCAAGGCTGATGCCGGCCGACGGTTCGATCCGCTATGCCGGCAACGCGGGTAACCTGCGCACGGCGCTCGACAACATGCGCGCGAACATCGGCATCGCGATGCTGGTGCTGTTCCTGCTGGTCGCCGCACTCGTGCGCTCGGCCAAGGACAGCTTCATCATGATGCTCACGATCCCGCTCGCGAGCTTCGGCGGCGTGCTGGCGATCTGGCTGTTGCGCGCCTTCACGAACCAGACGCTCGATCTGCTGACGATGATCGGTTTCATCATCCTGATGGGCATGGTCGTCAACAACGCAATCCTCCTCACCGACGAGACGCGCACCGGCGAACGGAGCGGCCTCTCCCGGCGCGAGGCCATCTCTGCGGCGCTGCGCACCCGCACACGCCCGATTTTCTCGACGACGCTCGCCGGCCTCTTCGGAATGCTGCCGCTCGCGATCGTGCCGGGGCCGGGTAGCGCGCTCTATCGCGGCCTCGGTGCCGTCATCGTCGGCGGCATGATCGTCAACACCGCCTTTACCCTCGTGCTGCTGCCGGCGCTGTTGCGCCTCGGCGAGTCGGCCCCCGCGCCCGAATCCGCAAAGGACCCGTCATGGTCGCCTCCGAGCTTCGAATCCCGCTGATTTTCGCGCTGCTCCTGAAGTGGCTCTTCTGCTGGGATCCCGCCCACGCGGCGGACGAGGCGCCGGCGGCTTCGGTCGTCGTCGCGACGGCGAAGGCCGAGGAACAGGCGCCGCACGTGTTCGCGACCGGCACGATCGTGAGCCGCGCCGACGCACGCCTCTCGGCCGAAGTCGCCGCGCCGATCCAGTGGATCGCCGAGCCGGGCGCCGCGGTGGCGAAGGGCGCCGTCGTAGCGCGGCTCGACGCCGCGAGGATCGCGCTCAACGTGCGCGACAACGAAGCCGCGGTGAAACGCCTCGATGCCAACGTCACGCTGCTGCGCACGCAGCGTGATCGACTGCAAACGCTCGCGGCGCAGAACATCGCCTCGCGCAACCAGATCGACGAGGCCGAATCGCGCCTCGCGATGGCGGAGCAGGAACTCGAGCAGGCGCGCGTGGCGCGCGATCGCGCGCGGCTCGAACTGGCGCGCACCGCCATCCGCGCGCCGTTTGCAGGCCAGGTCGCGGAGCGCCTGCGCACGATCGGTGAATTCGTCGCGGTGGGTGAGCCGCTCGTCCGCCTCGTCGATACGCGCAGCGTCGAGGTCGTCGCCCGCGCTCCCCTCGCGGCGGCGGCCTCGCTCGCGCGCGGCCAGAGTGTGCGCGTGCTCGACGACGCGCGCGAGGTACGCAGCCAGATCCGCTCGATCGTGCCGGTGGGCGACGAGCGCTCACGCATGCTCGAAGTACGCGTCGCGCTCGCGCAGGATGCCTGGCCGATCGGTGCCGCGGTCCGCGTCGAGCTGCAGAGCGGGCCGGCGCGCAAGGCGGTCACGGTCCCGCGCGATGCGGTGGTGTTGCGGCAGGGCGAGGCGTACGTGTTCCGGGTGGGCGCCGGTGACAAGGCCGAGCGCGTCAGCGTCACCACGGGCGCCGGGCGCCTCGATCACGTCGAGGTGGCGGGTGGCATCGCCGCCGGCGATCGCATCGTCGTGCGCGGCGCCGAGCGCCTGCAGCCCGGTCAGCGCGTTGCGATCAAGGCCGCGGGCGGGGAAGTCGTGGCGGAGCGCAAGGGCGCCGCGTCGCGTTCGAGCTGACGGCGCATGCCGCCCTGATGGGCGCTCGCCGTGATGGGCGCGCGGGAAAGCAGCCGGTTGCCCGGCTGCCTTCCCGGCCCCTTTCCCCCGTTCCTAGAAGCGTTGCGAGAACTTCAGCCCGTACGTGCGCGGCTGGTTCGTGACGATGTAGGGGTGCGTGCAGATCTGTTCGTCGCACTGCGAGAAGCGCGTGATGTCCGCCCGCTTGTCGAAGGCGTTGTCGATGAACAGCTCGAGCGAGTAGCGGTCCTTGCCGAGGCCGAAACTGAAGTCGGCGACGCTGTAGGCCCGATTCGGGCCGCCCAGCGAGACTTCGTCCGCCGGAATGAGCGCCGAGCGACGCTCGCTTTCGTACGATACCGCCCCCTGCAGGTTCGCTTCGAACGACGCGAGCGGGAAGCTGTAGCGCGCGATCAGGTTGCCCTTGAACTTGGGCGCGACCGGCAACTCGGTGCCTTTTGGAGCGAAGCTCACCGCATCGCATTGGGCGGGCGGAAGCGGTACGCCCGTGGGGCTCAGGTTCTCGCAGAAGTCCTTGGTCAGCTCACTCTTGAGGAAAGTCACGCTGCCGCTCAGCAGCAGGCGATCGGTCGCGGCCCAGTTGAGATCCGCTTCCACACCCTTGATGTTTGCGCCGCCCGCGTTGACGATGTTCGTGAGCCCGTTCAGGCCGAGGAACGAGAACTGGAAGTCGTCCCAGTCCTGGTAGAAGACGGCGCCGTTGAACCGGAAGCGATTCTCGAGCCAGCTCGATTTCCAGCCGACCTCGTAGTTGTAGAGCGTGTCCGACTTGTAGGGCTCGAAATTGCCGCGCCGATTGGGGCCGCCGGGCCGGAAGCCTTCCGAATACGTGGCGTAAACGAGGCGATCACTGTCGAACTTGTAGGTGAGCGTGAGCTTGGGGCTCACACCGTCCTCTTTCTTCCCCCGGTCGAGGTTCCTGCACGGCGCGCCGCCGAAGGGAATCCAGCCCGAGCGGTCGAATCGCGCATCCCCGGCCTGGAAGCTGCAGAGCGTCTCGCCGCTGTTGCCGCTGCCGCTGAATGCATCCGAATAGCCGTAGTAACCCTGGAGGGTGTTGTCGGAGTCGTACCAGCGAAACCCGCCGAGCAAGGACAGCTTCTCGGTGAAATCGAAGGTGAGCTCGCCGAAGACGGCGAAGTCCCGATCGACCCGCACTTGCTGCGTGAGCCAGATGGTGCCCGGGTAGCCCGTGACGGCGAGCCCGGGATCGAGCGTGTCGACCTTGTAGTTCTGCTCGATCCGGTGCTGCTGGCGTTGTGCGAACACACCGGCGACGAAGCGCAGGCGCTGGGTGGGATCCGAGGAAACCCGCAGCTCCTGGCTCCAGCGCTGGTACCGGTCGTCGCTGAGGAAATACTGCGACGCGTTTACCACGTCGGTGTCGGAGTTCAGGTAAGAGCCGTAGACGACGTCGTAGAAGTACGTGTAGTCGGAGTAGTCCGAATCGCCCGTGGTCTCACGCTTGAGATACGAGGCCGCGTAGACGAGATCGAGGTTCGCGATCTTGCCCTCGACCGTCAGCGCGGCCTGGCCCCATTTGTCGTCGAACTTCTCGGAGCGATAACGGCTGATCTCGAGATCCCCGAGCGCCGGATCGTACGAGAAGCCGCCGCCGCTCTTCTGGTTCTGAACCATCACCTGCGGCGTGATCGTCCAGCTGTCGTTGAGGTCGATGCGCAGCGCCGCGCGGGCGCCGTAAGTCTCGGTGTCGTTGTACGCATCCTTGACGTAAGCGGCGTTGTTCGCGGTGATGGGCCTGCCCGCAACGGAGCTCGCCGTGGGAAAGGTGATGGTGCCCGGCACGTTGTCGATGTAACCCGGCGTCTTGGTCGCCCAGCCGACGAGGCGCACCGCCGTGCGCTCCGAAACCGGGATGTTCACGAAGCCTTCGGCGACATATCCGCCGCCGCCCTCGAGCACACTGCCTTCGAGATCGTAGCCGGCGGCGAAGCCCGACGGGTCCGGCTTGTTGGTGATGATGCGCACCGTGCCCGCTTGCGAGCTCGCGCCATACAGCGTGCCCTGGGGTCCCGCGAGACCTTCAACCCGGGCGATGTCGTACATGTGCAGGTCGAGCGAGCCCTGGATCGTCGTGATCGGCTGCTCGTCGAGATAAATGCCGACGCTCGGCTGGGAACCGGAATGGTTGCCGTTGTCGCCGGCCGCGACGCCACGGAAATAGACACGGGCGAAACCGGGTCCACCGGTCGAATACGACAGGCTCGGCAGGAACTTGGCGTAGTCGTCGAAATCGGAAACGTGCAGTTCCTCGAGCTTCTGCGAGCCGAGGGCCTGGATGCTGATGGGCACGTCCTGCAGGCTCTCCTCGCGCTTCTGCGCCGTGACGATCACTTCTTCGAGTCCGCCGCTCGTGCTGGTCGGCGGGCTCTGCGCCTGCGCCGTCGACAGCACGGCGAGTACGGCCGTCGAGACGAGCGGCGCGGCCCGCGAGCCACCGCGCATGCCAACCGCACGTGGCGGAGCGGCCTGCAGGCGCTGAAGTTTTCGTTTCTTGCTTCGTGTCATGGCTCGACTCCCCGTTTTCTTGTCAGGTAGGCGGATCAGGATAGGACTCGACGATCGGCGCGAGCGCCTGCTTCAGCGGATCGAGCCACGGCTCGAAATGGCGCCACTGGTCGAGGCTGTCGCGATAGATGGGGCGGCGCACCTGCTCGGAGCTCGCGGTGCGCACCGCGCGATCGTTCTCATGGAAATTCAGGCACGCAGGCTCGAAATCGAGGCCGCAGTACTCGAGCAGACGCCGCACCTCGGCTTCGGTGTCGTCGACCATTCGCTCGTAGATCACCCGATGCACCCGGCCTGGCAGGACCGAATCGTAGTGCGCCATCAGCTCGACGTAGTCCCGGTAGTAGCGCCCGAGGTCTTCGAGGCTGTAGCTGAAGGCCTGCCCGCGGGCGAAATGCTGCTTGAAGGCGGAGAAGCAGCAGCCGAGCGGATGGCGCCGCGCATCGACAATCCTCGCGTTCGGCAACATCAGGTGCATGAGGCCGATGTGCGCGAAGTTGTTCGGCATCTTGTCGATGAAACGGGGTGCCGTGCTGTGGCGCTGGATGCGGGTCTGCGCGAGGTAGCGCTCGCCGAGCCGCGCGCATTCTTCGCGAGGTAACTGGGCGAGGGTTTCGAAATAGCGTGACTCGGGGCCGCGCGCCGTCGCGCCACCGAGCTCGCGCGCGATCTGGATGATGTCGGGCAGTTCCATCGTGCCTTCGACCTGCGAGTGGCTCGACAGGATCTGCTCGATCAGTGTCGAGCCGGCGCGCGGCAAGCCGACGATGAAGATGGGGTCGCGCGCCGTCGCGCCCCATCCTGCCCGTGCGGCGAAGAACCCTGCCGCCAGCACCGATTTCGACCCTTTGACGTGGGCCGTATAGTCCGCTGCGGACCACGCGATGTTGTTTCGGCGCAGATGGTTGCCGGCTTCGTAGTGCCCGAACGAGGCCGCGTAGTCGCCCGCATCCTCGAGCGCCTTGCCGAGCGCGAAATCGAAATGGAAGCGGTCCTCGTCGGCGAGATCCTCGCGCTCGAGCTGCCGGCGCATGGCGGCCATGTCGGCCGCGGAGAACCGGAATGTCTTGAGATTCGCGAGGCTCCACCAGGCTTCACCGAGATGGGGCGCCAACCCGAGGCAGCGTCGATAGGCGTCGATCGCGTCGGCTGAACGGCCGGCCGTCTTCAACGTGTGCCCATAGCTCATCCAGAGCTTCGGCTGGCGCGGGTACTCGCGCAGCACGCCCTCGTAGATGCCGATCGCACGCGCCATGTCGCCGAGCCGCGCGGCCAGCGACGCTGCGAGGTTGCGATAGCCCGGATTGGCCGGGTCGGCGGTCAGCAGCAGATCGACTTCCGAGACCGCCGCCGCAAGCTTCGCCTGCTTTTGCAGCACGACCGCAAGGTTGTGTCGTGCGGCGAGGAAGCCCGGAGCGAGTTCGAGGCAACGGGAGAGCAGCTTTTCGGCGTCGCCGTAACGGCCGATCCGCGCACCCACTTCGGCGAGCATGCGGATCGCGGCGACGTCGGTCGGGTGCTGCTTAAGGTGCCCGCGCAGCAGGTGCTCGGCGTCGGCGATGCGCCCCTCGCACAACGCGGCGGCGGGCTCGAGCAGCCGCGGATCGCGCGTCGAATAGCGGATGTGCTGGGCGTAGGCCGCATCGGCGGCCGCGGTTTCGCCGAGCAATGTCAGGTGATCGCCGAGGATGCACCAGGCGTCGGGCAGGTCCGGTTTCAGCTTGACGGCGCGGCGCAATGCGAGGATCGCGTCGTCGCCGCGGTGGGCGTTCGCGAGGGCAAGGCCCAGCTCGAGATGGGCCGCGGCCGAGTTCGGCTGGGCACGCGCGAGGGGTTCAAGAACGGCGAGCGCCGCCGCGCCATGGCCCTGCAATCGGTGCGCCCTGGCAAGGGTCAGGGCAGCCGCCGGATGCCCGGGCACCGCGGCCAGGATCTCGGTCGCTTGTTCCGCCGCGAGCCCCGGGTCGGTCGCGAGCAACTGCGCCGCGTGTGCGAGCGCGACATCCAGCGTGCCCACCGGCTCCGGCGCGCTAGACATTCCGTCGTCTGATGGGGGCTGATATCACGCGACAGCTATCAGAAACCGGCGCAGGGGCATTGTCAAACGTGTTGCATGCGGGCCACGCGGGGTCGATGGCAACGGCCCGCGGCGGGGTCATAATCGGCGCGATGAAAGTCGTGACCCCGATCGTGACGGCGCTGGCGGCCCTCGCATGCGCCTGTGCTTCGACCCCTGTCCCCGATCCGCCCGATTCGGGCTCGATCGCCCTGCAGTGCGGAACCCTGATCGACGGGGTCGCGGACACGGCGCGCGCCGACGCGACCGTCGTGATCCGCAACGGGCGAATCGCGAGCGTCGAGCCGGGCCGCCGCGCGCCGCGCGGCGTCCGGGTGCTCGATCTCGCGGGCTACACCTGCCTGCCGGGCCTGATCGACATGCATACGCATATCACCGAACGGCCGGAGGACACCTCGGACCTGCGCGTCTACTTTCGTCGCACGCAGGCGGAGCAACTCGCGTTGTCGCGCGAATTCGCCGCCGCGACACTGCTCGCCGGCTTCACGACCGTGCGCAACGTCGGGACCTACATTGCGTGGACGGATCGCGCGTTGCGCGATGCGATAAACCGGGGCGAGGTCGCCGGGCCGCGCATGCAGGTCGTCGGCTACTACCTCACGATCCCGGGCGGCGGCGGCGACCTCCTGATCCCGGGCGTGGCCGAGGCGGACACCCCGGCCGAGGTCCGCATGGGCGTGGCCCGCGGCGCGGCGGCATTTCGCGCGAAGGCGCAGGCCGCCATCGACGGAGGCGCTGATCTGCTCAAGGTGATCGCTTCGGGCGCCGTGCTGGCGTACGGGGGCGTGCCGGGCGAGCCGGAGATGACGCCCGAGGAGATCGCGGCCGTCGTCGTCGTGGCTCACGCCGCCGGGCGCAAGGTGGCCGCGCACGCGCACGGCGCGCGTTCGATCAAGGAAGCGATCCTTGCAGGCGCCGACACGATCGAACATGCATCCCTGATCGACGACGAGGGCATCGCCCTCGCGCGCGAGCACCATGTCGCGCTGTCGATGGATGTCTACAACGGCGACTACATCGACACGGAGGGCCGTCGCCAGGGCTGGCCGGAGGAGTTCCTGCGCAAGAACGCCGAGACCACCGAGGCGCAGCGCCAGGGCTTCACGCGCGCGCATGCCGCGGGCGTGGCGATCGTGTACGGCACCGACGCGGGGGTGTATCCGCACGGGCTCAACGCGCGGCAGTTCCCGATCATGGTCGAGCGCGGCATGACGCCGATGGAGGCGATCAAGTCGGCGACCTCGGTCGCGGCGCAGTACATGGGCTGGTCGGACCGGGTCGGTGCGGTGACGCCGGGGCACTACGGCGACGTGATCGCGGTCCGGGGCGATCCGCTTGCGGACATTCGTCGCCTGCAGGACGTGGCCGTGGTCGTGAAGGGCGGGCAGCTCTTCAAGCACTGAAGGCGACTTTGTCGGGGAGGGCCCGCCCGGCCCGTCCTTGGAACACTATGAAACAACGCATCACTCCGTTTCTGTGGTTCGACGGGCAGGCCGAACAGGCTCGCGATTTCTACGTCTCGATCTTCCGCAACTCGAGTGTCGGCAAGACGCTGCGTTACGGCGACTCGGGGCCCGGCCCAAAGGGTCAGGTCATGACGACCGTCACGCTCGATGGTCTCGCGTTCGTCGCGCTGAACGGCGGCCCGCACTACAAGATCACGCCCGGCATCTCCCTTGTCGTGAACTGTGACAGCCAGGCCGAAGTCGACGACATGTGGGCGAAGCTTGCGGCGGGCGGCCAGCCGATGCAATGCGGCTGGCTCACCGACCGGTTCGGGGTCACCTGGCAGGTGGTGCCGCGCGAGCTGCCCGACCTCTTGAATAACCCGGATCCGGCGACCGCGCAGCGCGTGATGCAGGCGATGATGCAGATGACGAAGTTCGATCTCGAGGCGCTGCGGCGGGCGAGGGATGCCGGGCCGGCCGTGTAACGTGGGCGTCGGTCAGATCTCCGCGGTGAAACCGATGCCGCGCCGGCGCGGCACCGGAAGCGCCGTGAGGCTTCGGATCGCCGAGAGCATGGCGGCAATCGTGTCGTCATGAGCGGAGAACTTCTTTTCAATGCGCGCTTCGAGCTGCTCGAGGCGCCGGGTGAGTTCCCTGTTCGACTTGAGAAAGCTGCGCAACAGGACGAAGGCACGCACCACGTAGATGCCCATCTTCACGGCGCGGGCGCTGTTGAGAATGTTTGCCGCCTGGATCGCGCCGTGTTCGGTGAAAACAAACGGGAGGTGGCGGCGACCGCCCCGATGTCCCGTGGTGCGGTTTGAGGTCGCAATCTGCGACCTCAAACCGGCGACCTCTTCGCGAGTGAGCCGAAACATGAAATCCGCCGGAAATCGACCGGCGTTGCGCTTGACCGCCTCGTTGAGCCGTTTCGTGGTCACGCCATAGATCGCGGCCAAGTCGCTGTCCAGAATGACCCGGTGGCCACGCAGTATCCGGATGGCGCTGAGCACCGGCCGATTCGGAATGCGCGCCGCCGTGACGGGCCTCGACCTCGCCCGAGTATGCATACGGAGAGAGTGTTCGTGGTCGCAAGCCCCGTCAACGCGCATTTGACCGGGTAAAAGGCCCGATCGGCGCGCTACAATCTTCACCTCCAACGGGGGTGGATATGACCATCGAAGTCGCGCAGCGGCTTCCGCGCGTCGCGGATCTCGATCGCACCCGCGGGCCTTTCGCGCGGGCCCGCACGCTGCCGGGCGAGGTGTATGGGTCCGGGGAGATCCTGCGCCTCGAGCAGCGCGGCATCTTTTCGCGCGAGTGGCTCTGCGTCGGGCGGGAAGCCGACATCCCGGCCGCAGGCGACTGGTTCGCGAAAGAGATCGCCGGCGATTCGATCATCGTGATGCGCGGGGCGGATCGCACCGTGCGTGCCTTTTACAACGTGTGCCGCCACCGCGGCTCGAAGCTGCTCGAGGATACCCACGGCCACGGGCTCGCGCGCGTGCTGTGCCCCTACCACGCCTGGAGCTACAACCTCGACGGTAGCCTGCAGAACGCGCCGCGCATGGGCGCCGATTTCTGCAAGGGCGATTTCCCGTTGCTGGCCGTGCGCATCGGCGTGCTCGAGGGCTTCATCTTCCTGAACCTCGATGAGGGCGCGACGCCGCTCGAAAGCCACTTCGCCGATCTTCCCGACTTCAAGCGCTTCCGGATGCCGGAGCTCGCGCGCGGCCAGCGCATCGAGTACGAGGTGCGCGCCAACTGGAAGCTGATCTGCGAAAACTACAGCGAGTGCTACCACTGCGCCGGCGCGCATCCGCAGCTCGCGCGCATCAGTGAGCAGATCAGCCGCGACGAGCGCGGCCAGGAGATCGGCCGGTCCTTCAATGGCGGTCCGATGCGCCTGCGCGAGGGCATCGAGACGATGTCGATGAGCGGCCGCAGCACCTTGCCGACGATCCCGGGCCTCTCGCACGAGGATTGCCGCTATGTGCATTACTACGTGATCTACCCGAACATGCTGCTATCGCCGCACCCGGACTACGTGCTGGTGCACACGGCCTGGCCGCTTGCGCCCGATCGCACGCGGGTCGTGTGCGAATGGCTGTTCACGGCGGAAGCGGTCGATGCGAAGGACTTCGATCCGTCCGATGTGGTGCAGTTCTGGGATGTCACGAACCGCCAGGACTGGGCGCTGTGCGAGCGTGCGCAGGCGGGCGTGAGCTCGCGCGGATATCGGCCGGGGCCATACCAATCGTCCGAGGACTGCGTACACATCTTCGATCGGTGGTACGCCGATCGGCTCGCGGGGCTCCTCTGATACGCGCCGCTGCATGACGCGTTACGACGTCATCGTCGTCGGCGCGGGCCACAACGGCCTCACGACCGCCGCCTTCCTTGCGAAAGCGGGGCTCAAGGTGCTCGTGCTCGAGCGCAATCCGTGGATCGGCGGCGCGGCGGTGAGCCGCGAGCTGCATCCGGGCTGGATCTACTCGAACTGCTCCTATGTGTGCAGCCTGTTGCGCCCGGAGATCTACCGCGGCCTCGATCTCGCGCGCCACGGCCTCTCGATCGCGCCGTATGGCGGCGGCCTCACTTTCACGCGTGACGGTGACTACATCGGCGGTTTCGCCGACAAGGACGTGCGCCGCCGCGAGTATGCGCGCCACAACGAGCGCGACGCCGACGCGTACCTGCGCTACTCGCGCGACACGATGCGCCAGTGCCGGTTCATCCGCTCGCTGCTGCTGCGCACGCCGCCCGACCCCACTTCGCTCAAGATCCGCGACCTGCGCGAGATGCTGCACCTCGGGCGCGAGTTCGCGAAGCTCGGCGAGACGACGATGGGCGACACGCTGCGCTTCTACTCGATGAGCATCGCCGATTACCTCGGCGAGTACTTCGAGTCGGACATCGTCAAGGCGCACCACGCCGGCAGCGGCATCATCGGCACGGCGCTAGGCGTGCACTCGCCGGGCACCGCCTACGTGCTGCTGCACCACTACATGGGCGACGTCGACGGCCAGGTGGGTTCCTGGGGCTTCGCGCGTGGCGGCATGGGCGCGGTGTCGAACGCGATCGCGGGCGCGTTGCAATCCTTCGGCGGCGAGATCCGCGCCGACGCGTCCGTGGCGCGCATCCTCGTGCGTCACGGGCAGGCGAGCGGCGTCGCGTTGTCGAACGGCGATGAAATCTACGCCGACACCGTGATCTCGAGCCTCGATCCCAAGCGCACGTTCCTGAAGCTGATGGACGCGGGGGACCTGGGTCCCGACATCGTCCGCAAGGCGCGCGAGTTCAAGAGCCGCGGCTCCTCGGGCAAGCTCAATATCGCGCTCGATGGCGTGCCGACTTTCCCGGCGATGGGCCGCGGCAATCCGCTGATTGCCGGCGACATGCACTTCCTCGACACGCTCGCGCGCTTCGAGCGTGCGTACGACGACTGGAAGGCGGGCACCTGGTCGAAGGACCCGTACCTCGACCTCTTGATCCCCTCGCTCACCGATCCGACGATGGCGCCGCCCGGCAAGCATTTCATGTCGGTGTTCGTGCAGTATGTGCCGCACCAGATCGAAGGTCGTGCGTGGACGGAGGCGGATCGAGCGGCGTTTCGTGAAACCGTGTTCGACCAGATTTCGCGCTACAGCCCCGATTTCAGGAAACTCGTGCTGCACGCCGAAGTGCGCACGCCGCAGGAGCTCGACCAGGAAGTGGGTCTCACCGAGGGCAATATCTTCCAGGGCGAGCTGACGTTCGATCAGCTCTTCTTCAACCGCCCGTTCCCCGGTTTCGCGCAGTATCGCGGCCCGGTGCGTGGCCTGTGGTTGTGCGGCTCGGCGACGCATCCCGGCGGGGGCGTGATGGCCGCGCCCGGCGCCAACGCGGCGCGCGAAATCCTGCGCCATCTGCGGCGGCCGTCGTCGGTGCCCGAAGGGTGGAGCGATGACTGAGACTGCCACCGGGTCCGCGAATAGCCGCGTCGTCATCGTCGGTGGCGGGCACAACGGCCTCGTGTGCGCGGCCTACCTCGCGCGTGCGGGGCGCAAGGTGCTGGTGCTCGAAGCGGCGGATCAGGTCGGCGGTGCCGCCGTGACACGCGAATTCGCGCCGGGTTTTCGCGTCTCCTCCGGCGCGCACCTGCTGCACGTGCTCGACCCGGTCGTGGCGCGCGATCTCGGCCTCGCGAGCCACGGGCTCAGCTTCGCGCGCTCGGGGCTCGATACGGTCGCGTTGGCCGACGGCGAACCGCTCGTGCTGAACGGCGCCGAGGTGCGCTCCGGCACGGTGTCGGCGGCCGATCGCGCGACGCTCGCCGAATACGTGGCGCGGCAGCGGCGCTACGCCGCGGTGCTGGCGCGCCAGCACGGTCGCATCCCGGCACCATGGTCGCTCGCGAAGTTTGCGTTCGACATCCGCCGCCTCGGGCGCGCGGACATGCGCGAACTGCTGCGAGTGGGCACGATGCCGCTCTACGACCTCCTCGAGGATCGATTCGAGAGCGCGCAGCTGAAAGGCGCGCTCGCGCTCGACGGGGTGCTCGGCGCGAAGCTCGGGCCGCGCTCCGGCCAGACTTTCTTCACGAGCCTGCAACGCGCGGGCGCTTACGCACTGCCGCGCGGCGGCATGGGTACCGTGACGGGTGCGCTCGCCGTTGCCGCGCGCGCCGCGGGGGCCGAGATTCGCGTGTCGAGTCCGGTGGCGAAACTTGCGGTAGCGGGCGATCGCATGGCGGGCGTCGTGCTCGCAAGCGGTGAGGAGATCGCGGCAGACATCGTCGTCTCTAATGCCGACCCGAAGACCACTTTCCTCGAACTGCTCGGCGCGCAGCACCTGGATGCGGAGTTTGCGCGCCGCGTGCTGCACTTTCGGACGCTCGGTTGCGCGGCGAAGCTGCACCTCGCGCTCGACGGCGTACCGGAGTTTCGCGGCGTGCCGGCGGCACGTCTTGGCGAGCGGTTGATCGTCGCGCCCGACCTCGGTTACGTCGAGGCCGCGTTCAACCCGGCGAAGTACCACGAGTTCTCGCCCGCGCCGGTGCTCGAGATCACGATCCCCTCGGTGCACGACGCGGGCCTCGCCCCGGCCGGCAAGCACGTGCTGTCGGCGGTCGTGCAGTACGCGCCCTATGATCTCGCGGAGGGCTGGGACACCGGCCGGGCGCGTTTCCTCGCCGCAACGCTCGACGCGCTGGCGCGCTTCGCGCCGACCCTGCGCCGGCAGATCCTGAACGCCGAGCTCCTGACGCCGGTCGATCTCGAGCGCGAGTTCCGCATCACGGGCGGTCACTGGCATCACGGCGAGCTCGCGCTCGATCAGTTCATGATGCTGCGTCCGGTGCCGGGCGCCGCGCAGTATGCGACGCCGGTGGGCGGTCTTTTCCTTTGTGGTGCGGGCGCCCACCCGGGCGGTGGCGTGATGGGCAGCGCCGGTCGCAACGCGGCCCGCGCCGTGCTCACGGGGAGCCGCGCATGACGATCCCGCGCGAGCACTACCTGCAGGCGGTGTTCCCGACGCCGTTTCACCCGCGCACGTCGGCGGCGAACACGCTGAACGCGTGGCATCGCTGGCGCGACTACACGGTTGCCGACGCGTACTTCGACGTGGCGCTCGAATACACCGCGCTGCGCAACGCCTGCACGGTGTTCGACCTGTCGCCGATGACCAAGCACCTGGTCACGGGCCCCGATGCGCTCGCGTTCATGAACCGCCTCGTGACGCGCGACGTCGCGAAATTGAAGCCGGGTCGCGTCGGGTACACGGTCTGGTGCGACGACGCGGGTCAGGTCGTCGACGACGGCACGATCTTCCACTTGCGCGACCATGTGTATCGCCTGTGTTCGCAGGAGCGCCAGCTCGACTGGCTGCTCGGCTCGGCGCTCGGCTTCGACGTGTCGATCACGGAGGAAACGCACGACGTCGCCGCGCTCGCGCTGCAGGGACCAACGAGCTGCGCGGTGCTGAAGCGCCTGGGCCTTGCCGGAATTGAAACGCTGGCGCCGTTCGGGATCCGCGGCTACGCCTTCGAAGGCGGTGATCTCACGGTCTCGCGCACGGGCTTCACCGGCGATCTCGGCTACGAGCTCTGGATCGACCCCGAGCTCGCAGTGCCGCTGTGGGATCGCCTGTTCGACGTGGGCCGGGTCGTGGGCGTCAAGCCGATGGGCACGTTCGCGCTCGAGATGAGCCGCATCGAGGCGGGCTTCATCCAGGCGGGCGTCGATTTCCTGCCGGCCGATCGCGCGATCCGCGCGGACCGCACGCGCTCGCCGTTCGAACTCGACCTCGAGTGGCTGGTGGACTTCAAGAAAGGGCCGTTCACCGGACGCCGTGCGCTGCTCGAAGAGAAGGCGCGCGGCTCGCGCTACCGGCTCGTGAAGCTCGACGTCGAAGGCAACAAGCCCGCGAAGGACGCATTCATCTACGACCGCAGGCGCAGAAACATCGGTGTCGTGACCTCCTCGATGTGGTCGCCAGCCGCGAAGTCGAATATCGCGCTCGCGTCCGTGCAGATGCCCTACGGCACGCCGGGCGATGAGCTCTGGGCGGAAATCTATTACCAGAAGGAGCTCAAATGGAGCCGGTTCATGGCGCGCTGCACGGTCGTCGAGGGAGCCTTTTACAACCCGCCACGCCGTCGCGTGCAGCCGGCCGCCGACTGCTGATTCTCGCGGGGCTCGCCGCCCTGCCGTTCTCGTCCGCGCCCGCGCGCGGGCTCGTCGCCGAAGACCTCTACCGCCTGCAGGAGCTCGCGGACCCACGATTTTCGCCGGACGGGCAATGGATCGCGTACACGGTCGCGACGCCGGATCGCGCGGCCGACGCCGATCAGTCGGACGTGTGGCTCGCGAGCTGGGACGGCAAGGAATCGATCCAGGCGACGCGCAGCGCGGCGAGCGAGCACACGCCGCGCTGGAGCCCCGACGGCCGGTGGCTCGCGTTTCTGAGCGATCGTGCCGATGCGAACGCGGGCGATCAGATCTGGCTCCTCGACCGCGCGGGCGGCGAAGCGCAGCCGCGCAGCCGCTTCACGACCGCGATCACGGGCTACGCCTGGTCGCCGGACGGCAAGCGCATCGTGTTTTCTGCGCAGGTGCCCGCCGCGCCCGTGGAGGACCCGGAGAAGCCTGCCCCGATCGTGATCGACCGGCTGCAGTTCAAGAGCGACGACGCGGGCTACCTGCGGAACGAGCGCTCACATCTCTTCCTGATGGACGTCGCGACCGGCGCGGTGACGACGCTCACCGACGGCCCCTACGACGAGCTGCAGCCCGCCTGGTCGCCCGACGGCGCGCAGATCGCGTTCCTCAGCAAGCGCGGCGAGGACCCCGACGCCACCAACAACTGGGACCTCTACCTGATCGCGCCGCAGCCGGGCGCGGTCGCGCGGCAGCTGACCACGAGTCCCGGCGCGGACGGCGATCCGGACGACGCCTGGCTCAGCGGCCCGCCGCGCTTCAGCGCCGACGGCCGGCGTGTCGCGTACCTCGCGGGCGGCGCGCCCGCGGATCTCTGGTACGGCCTTGCCCAAGTCGGGGTGATGGGAGTCGGCGTGAACGACTCGGGCGGTGAGGCCGCTTCACTGCCAACGGCTGCGCTCGATCGCAATACGGTCGAGCCGCGCTGGTCTGCGGACGGCAAGTGGCTCTATTTCCGCCTCGAGGACGACGCGAGCATGGTGCTCGCGCGCGTGCGCCTCGCCGACGGCCGCGTTGAACGCCTCACGCCGCCGGGCGGCGTCGTCAGCGAATTCGACGTGAGCGCGCAGGGCCGCATCGTGGTCCTGCGTGGCACGAGTGCGCAGCCGGGCGAGCTCGCCGCGCTCGAGCGCGGCGGGTTGCGGCGCCTGTCGCATCACAACGACGGCTGGCTCGCCGACGTCGACCTCGTCACCGCGCAAGCGATCTCGGCGCCGGGTACGGGCGGCCTCGAAGTCCACGCGCTGCTCTTTGAGCCGAAGGGCCGCGCGCCCGGTGCGCGCGTGCCGACGCTGCTGTGGCTGCACGGCGGCCCGGTGTCGCAGCACCAGCACGACTTCGATTTCCAGTCGCAGCTCCTTGCGGCGCAGGGCTATGCGGTCGTCGCGCCGAATCCGCGCGGCAGCACGGGGCGGGGCTTCGCCTACCAGCGCGCGCTCTTTGCGAACTGGGGCGAGGCCGACGTACCCGACGTGCTCGCGATCACCGACCGCGTCGTCACGGACGGTATCGCGGACCCGGCACGCCTCGGCGTCGGCGGCTGGAGCTACGGGGCAATCCTGACCAACTACGTGATCGCGACCGATACGCGCTTCAAGGCGGCGACGAGCGGCGCCGGCATGGCGAACATGCTCGGCGGCTACGGCATCGATCAGTACGCGCGCGACTGGGAGGCCGAGCTTGGTTTGCCGTGGGAGCACACCGGCCTCTGGATCAAACTCTCGTACGCCTTTCTGCACGCCGACCGGATCCGCACGCCGACGCTGTTCCTGTGCGGGGCGGACGATTTCAACGTGCCGCTGCCCGCGACCGAGCAGATGTACCAGGCCTTGCGCCGCCTCGGGGTGCCGACCCAGCTCGTGATCTACCCGGGCCAGCACCACCACCTCGCGCGGCCGAGCCTGCGTGTCGACCGGCTGCAGCGCTACCTCGGCTGGTACGGCCGCTACCTGAAAAACTGACTCTCAGTTCAGCCGCGGTCCCTTGAGGAAGTACTCGATCTTGTCGCGATAGGTGCGCGAGAGCTTGAGTTCATGGCCGCCGTCGAGCGTGAGGAAATACTCGCCGTTCATGTGCGCGCGCAGCGTCTTGACGCGCGCGAGATTCACGATGGTGGAGCGATGCACGCGCTGGAAGACGCGCGGGTCGAGCGCGTCCTCGAGTTCTTTCATCGTCCCGCGCAGGATGTGCGTGCGGCTGCCCGCGTGGATGCACATGTAGTCGCCGGCCGCGTCGATCCAGTCGATCGCGGCCGTCTCGAGGCGGATCGTCTCGCGGCCCTCGCGAATCGGCAGCACCGGGTTGCGCGCGCCGGGCAGCGCGGCGCGGCCCCTCGCGAGCAGATCCTCGGTGTCGATCTCGCCGCTGCCGGAGACATCCGCCAGGAGCTCGACCAGCCGGTCTCGCTGCGAGGCGGCGCTGCGCTGCTGGCGCAGTTCGCGGATGTGCTCGACCGCGGCGGCGAAGCGCGATTCGTCAACGGGCTTCAGCAGGTAGTCGATCGCGCGCGCCTCGAACGCGCGAATCGCGTACTGGTCGTAGGCCGTTACGAACACGACCATCGGCAGCGAGTCGGTGGGCAACTGCGCGAGCACGTCGAAGCCCGAGAGTCCCGGCATCTGGATGTCGAGGAACACGAGATCGGGTTGCTGGCTGCGCACGGCGTCGATCGCCTCGCGGCCGTTGGCGCACTGGCCGATGATTTCGAAGTCGCCGGCGGTGCGCAGCCGGATTTCGAGGCCGCGCCGCGACAGTGCTTCGTCGTCGACGATCAGGGTGCGGATCTGTGTGTGTGTGGTCATGGACGGGATGCCTTTTCAAAGGGCAGGGCAATCTCGATGCGCACGCCCGGGTGCGCGTTGAGCGCCGCGAACCGATGCGTGTCGCCATACAGCACGTGCAGACGCTCGCGGGTGTTGCGAAGACCGACGCCGCGGCCGTCGATGAGCGCGTTCGTGGTTTTCGCGCCCGGGCCGTCGTCGGCCACGCTCAGTTCGAGCATCGCGCCGCGCACACGCCCCTCGACGCGAATCGTGCCGCCGCTTTCCCGCGGCGAGACCGCGTATTTCACCGCGTTCTCGATCAGCGGTTGCAACAGCAGGCTCGGTACGAGCGCTTCGAGCGCCGCCTCCTCGAACGCGAACTCGATGCGCAGGCGATCGTTGAAGCGCAGCTGCTCGGTCGAGAGGTACATGTTCAGCGCGTCGAGCTCCTGCCGCACCGTGACCTTCTTCATCGGGTCCTGGTCGAGCGTGTAACGCAGGAAATCGGACAGGCGCGTGACGGCCTGGTTGGCGATGCGGTTCTGGTTGTCGAGGATCAGCGTCGAAATGGCATTCAGCGTGTTGAAGAGGAAATGCGGGTTCAGCTGGTAGCGCAGCATCCGCAGCTGCGCTTCCTGGGCGAGCGTGGCCGACCGCAGTGTTGCCTCGCGCTGCTGCTGCAACGATTCGTAGTACTTGATCCCGAAGTAGAGCCCCGACCAGCAGAGCATCAGGTAGGTGCCCTGGATGGCGCCCCCCAGGTACTCATACCAGTGGACCATCTTCCATTCCATCTGGGGCATGAAACGGTCGTAGGCGAGGTTCACGCACACCCGCCACGCCAGGGCCGTCACGTAGGAAGTGATCGCGATGCCGATCAGGATGGTGTGCGGCGACTTGCGCCACAGCACGCGGTAGATGTAACGCAGCGGCATCGTGACGATGAAGCCGGAGATCGCCGCGGCGAAGATCACCTGCTGGTAGCCCGGCTCCTTGTCGTGCAGCAGCGAGCCGAGGAACTGCACGCAGGCGTATCCGGCCCAACCCGCGGCGTGCAGGCACCAGAACAGGGTGTTGCGGGGAATGCGCAGGCGGTCGAGGACCGGCACCGCGCGGCCTTGGGCCGGCGCGGGGGGCGTATCAACACTCATGACCGAGACTGTATTCGACTCGTCCCTGTCGCTGCATCGGTGCGTCGCAGCAGGGGCTCGCTTCGTCGCACTAGGGGCTGAGAGCGGCCTGCCGGGCCGGCAGGGCGAGGTCTTCGAGCGGCTGCGGCTTCTCGAGCAGGAAGCCCTGGGCAAAGTCGATGCCGATGGCCGACAGCCACTGGCGGCCGACCTGGGTATCGACTCGCTTCGCGACGCAGTGCACGCCGAGCACCTTGGCCGCCTGCGAAATCGCGATCACGATGGCCTGCGGAAGTTTTTCCTTGAGCGCCGCCGAGGTGAGTTTCGAGTCGATCTTCACGAGCCGCACGGCCGGGGAGGCGAGAAACGGCAGCGCCTCCGAATGCAGCGTGAAATCGTCGAGCACGACGAAGCAGCCGAGCTGCTCGCAGCGCTTGACGAAGCGCTCGGCGAATGCGCGATGCTCGACGAACGCGCGTTCCGGCACCTCGAAGCCGACGATCTCGGGCGACACCCGCGATTCGGCGAGGTTGTTCGCGACGAACGGCAGGAACTGGTCGTCCGTCAGCGTCGTCAGCGCCACGTTGACTGAAAAACTCGCCGGTTCCCGCTCCCACACATCCGTATGGGCCGCGAGCCAGGTGATCAGTTCGCCGGTGATGTAGCGGTCCATCGTGCTGGTCGCGCCTTGCGAGGCGAGCATCTGCGCGACGGTGTCGCCCATCTCGTCGGCTTCCGGATGGCTGCGGGAGCGCAGCAAGACTTCGTAACGGCGGGTGCGACCACCCGAGCGCAGCTTGTGAAGCTGCTGCACGTGCAGCGCGACTTCGCGCACCGTGGCCTGCGGCACATAGAGCGTCGCATCGGCGGCCGGGTGGACGGTCGGCGGAGCGACCCGCGGAGCGACCTGCGGCGCGACCGGCCGCGCGCCGGTACCCGTGCCGGTGCCGCTGCTAGTGCCGGCACCGGCATCGAGCAGCGCGTCGAACGAAAATTCGACCACCGGCATTTCCGCCTGTGCCGGGGCTGGGGGGGCGGACACCGCCGCCGGCCGGGTCTCCACGACCTTCGGTGCGGCGACGGGGCCCGCGAGAGTCGTCACGACGAGATCGGTCGCGAAGTTTTCGGGTCTCGCAATCGGCTGGGTCTGCGTGGCCGAGGTCGGGCGCAGCACGACCGACAGGCGCTGCATGATGGCGCGCACTTCGGGCGCGCCGAATTTCTCGCCGTTGCCGTTCTCGATCGACTTCGCGTCCGCGATCACCATCGCGAGCCCGAGCACTTCGCCGTAGGGCGAGCGCGCGGGAAGGCACACGGCGCTGCGTCCGTCGCCGAGATCGATGTCGATGTACTGGCGCTGCGCTTCGAGGCCGAACGCGCCCATCGCATCGAGCGCCGCGGAATGTTCGTCGGGGCCGAGCACGCCCTCGCTCAGCCAGAGTGCGTCGCATTCGTCGTTGTGGATCGACACGGCGTGGATGCGTACCTGCCGCAGTGACTCGCGCAACTCGCGACCGAGGATGTCCGGGGTCACGCGCTCACGCTCGGCCGCCGGCGGCCGCTCGACCTTCGCCCGCTCGACGGGCTTCGCGCGTTTCAATTTGAACATGCCTGTGTGCTTCCCCGGAACCGTTTGCCAGTGCGACAGTCAGCCGCAGGGCGAGCGTCTCAGGAATGCGACGGGCGCGCCGTGATCGCGCTCGCGTTCTGTCACGCGTGCGCGCCCGCCCGTTTGTCATATTCAGCGGTCGATCGCGGCCATTGCGCGTTCGGTGTAGCGCTGTCCGGCTGTCGGTTGCAGCGCGCCGAGCGCGGCGAGGTCCTCGGCGGGAAGGACGAGATCCGCGGCGGCAGCATTGGCTTCGAGGTAACTGCGCCGTTTCGTGCCCGGAATCGGCACGATGTCCGCACCCTGGTGCAGGAGCCAGGCGAGTGCGACCTGCGCCGGCGTCGCGCCGTGACGCGCGGCCACGCGCGCGACTTCCTGCACGATCACGAGATTGCGACTGTAGTTTTCATCCGAGAAACGCGGATCGAGGCGCCGGTAATCGTTCGGCCCGAGTGTCGCGAGTTCCGGCACGAGGCCGGAGAGAAAGCCGCGGCCGAGCGGGCTGTACGGCACGACGCCGATGCCGAGTTCGCGACAGGTCGCGAGCACGTCGCCTTCGATGTTGCGCTCCCACAGCGAGTATTCGCTCTGCAGCGCGCTGATGGGATGCACGGCGTGCGCGCGTTTGAGGGTTGTGACGCCGACTTCGGAAAGGCCGAGGTAGCGCACCTTGCCGGCACGCACTTGATCGGCCATGGCGCCGACCGTCTCCTCGATCGGCACGCTGCGATCGCGCCGGTGCTGGTACCAGAGGTCGATGTGTTCGACGCCGAGGTGTTCGAGTGACCCGTCGATCGCGCGGCGAACGTTCTCGGGCCGTCCGTCGACGCCGGCCATCTTGCCGTCCTCGATGCGAAATCCGAATTTGGTGGCGATCAGCGCGCGCTCGCGCCGACCCGCAAGTGCGCGTCCGAGCAGACCCTCGTTGACGTACGGGCCGTAGATCTCGGCCGTGTCGAAAAAATCCACGCCGATCTCGATCGCGCGATGGATCGTCGCGATGGCTTCCGCCTCGTCGGTCGGACCGTACATGTCGGCCATGCCGGCGAGCCCGGACATGCCCATGGTCCCGAGACCTATCGCGGAAACCTCGAGCCCCTGTGTACCCAGCTTGCGTCGGTGCATACTACAGGTGAAACAATAGCACGCCTTCATGCGGGGGAGAGCGCAGCTGTGACTACAATCTGGATGCCGGCGCAGATGGCGCTGTTTGCGAAGATTGTCGATCTCAACGGGTTTTCAGCCGCGGCGCGCGCGCTCGGCGTGCCGAAGGCCGCGGCGAGCCGTTCGATCGCGGAGCTCGAGGCCGCGCTCGGCGTGCGACTGCTCGAGCGCACCACGCGGCGCATCCACCTGACGCCGGTGGGGCGGCTGCTCTACCCGCATTGCCGCCGCATCATCGACGAGGCCGATGCGGTGCGCGCGGCTGCCGCGGAAGCGATTGCCACACGCGGCGGCCCGCTGCGCGTGGTGGCCGACCCCGCTTACGGACGCGTGCTGCTCGCGCCGATCGTGCCGCGCTTCCTCGAACGCTTCCCCGACGTGCCGCTCGACGTGCAGTTGCAGGCAGCGGATCTCGCCGATGCGACGCAATGGGATGTCGCCGTGCACGTCGGCGCGATCGACGATGCGCGCTTCGTGTGCCGCGAGCTCGGCGCGCCCCCGGCGGTGCTGTGCGCGACGCCGACGTACCTGCAAGCGCAAGGCACGCCCGCCAAACCGGTAGACCTGCGTGGCCACGCGCTGCTGACGCCGGCCGCCGCCGGCCCCGAATATCGCCTGCACTTGCGCCGCGGCGCCTCGCAGCGCGAAGAGGTGAGCGTGCATCCGAAGCTCGCGGTGAACGATCCGGCGGTGCTGCACGCCTCGACGGCCGCGGGCCTCGGCATCGGGCTCCTGCCGGAGTTCCTGTGCCGCCAGGGGCTCGTCACCGGCAAGCTCGTGCGCGTGCTGCCCGACTGGGCGCTGCCGGCCACGATGCCTGTCTGCGCAATCTACCCCGCGACGCTCGCCACCGACCGGCGGGTGCAGGTGTATGTTGAGTTTCTCGCGGCGAACGTAATTCCCGCGCTCGCCGCCGCCTAGCGCGCACGGCTTACAATGCGCACCCAGTGCGCGACCGCCGAGGATCCGGAATGTACCGAGCCCCGCTCAAAGACCTGCAGTTTGTGCTGAATGACCTGATCGGGGAGGGCGCGCTCGCCGGCTGCCCGCGACATGCCGACTATTCCGCCGAACTTGGTGTCACAGTCCTCGAGGAAGCCGCCAAGTTCGCCGAAGAAGTGCTGGATCCGCTGTATCGGATCGGCGATACCGAGGGCGCGAAGTGGACGCCCGCGGGCGTGGTCACCACGCCCGGTTTCAAAGCGGCCTATCAGGCCTTCGCCGAAGGCGGATGGAACCAGCTTTCCGGGGACCCGGAATATGGCGGCCAGGGCATGCCGCGCATGCTGGGCACGGCCGTGCAGGAACTGTGGGCGGGCGCCAACCTCGCCTTCAAGCTGTGCCCGATGCTGACGCAGGGCGCGATTGAAGCGCTCGACCTGTACGGCAGCCAGGCACAAAAACAGCGCTTCCTGCCGAAGATGGTGAGCGGCGAATGGACCGGCACGATGGTGCTCACCGAGCCGCAGGCCGGCTCCGATCTCGGCCAGATCCGCACGCGCGCGGCGCCGGCGGGGGATCACTATCGCCTCTTCGGCCAGAAGATCTTCATCACCTGGGGTGAGCACGACTTCACGCCGAACATCGTGCACATGGTGCTCGCGCGCATCGACGGCGCGCCACCGGGCACGAAGGGCATCTCGCTGTTCATCGTGCCGAAGTTTCTGGTCGACGACGACGGTTCGGTGGGTGCGCGCAACGACGTGCAGTGCCTCTCGATCGAGCACAAGCTCGGCATCCACGCGAGCCCGACCTGCGTGTTGCAGTTCGGCGCGAAGGACGGCGCGGTAGGCCAGCTCGTCGGCGAGGCGGGTCGCGGCCTCGAGTACATGTTCGTCATGATGAACGCCGCGCGGCTTTCGGTCGGTCTCGAAGGCTATGCCGTTGCGGAGCGCGCATTCCAGCAAGCCGCCGAATGGGCGCGCACGCGGGTGCAGGGGCGCCCGCCGGTCGCGGCAACGGGCGGGCCGGCGCCGATCATTCATCATCCCGACATCAAGCGGATGCTGCTCACGACCAAATCGAACACCGAGGCGATGCGCGCACTCGCGATCTACGCCGCCTCGCAGCTCGATATCGCGGCAATGCATGCGGATGACGCGAAGCGCGCGGCCGCCCAGCTGCGCGGCGACCTGCTCATTCCCGTGGTCAAGGCGTGGAGCACCGAAGGCGGCATCGAAGCCGCGTCACTCGGCATCCAGGTGCATGGCGGCATGGGCTACATCGAGGAGACCGGCGCCGCGCAGGCGTATCGCGACGTGCGCATCACCACGATCTACGAAGGCACGACCGGCATCCAGGCGAACGACCTCCTCGGGCGCAAGCTCGGGCGCGACCGCGGCGCCGCGATGGCGGCGCTGCTCGCCGACGTGGCGCACGAACTCGAAGCGATCACGACGAGCGACCCGGCGGTCCAGGCCGCCAAGCGCGGTGCGCTCGAAGGCGTCGCGGAACTTGCGCAGGCGACGAAGGCGCTGCTCGGGTTGCTCGGCGGCGCGCAGGATCGGGCGCTCGCGGTGGCCGTGCCCTACCTCAAACTCACCGGGATCGTGCTCGGTGGCTGGCTGCACGCGAAGTCGGCCGCGGTCGCGGCAGGCAAGCTCGCGGCCGGCGGTGCCGACGCGGATTTCCTGCGGGGCAAGCTCGCGACCGCGCGCTTCTACGCGGAACACGTGCTGCCGGGTGCGGAGGCGCTGGCGCGCGTGGTGCAGGGGGGCGGGGCAGCGGTGGCGGAGGTGGATGCCGCGCTGATCTGAGCGCGGCGCGGGATCTCGCTCAGCGAATCGGCTCGTCCTCACCCAGGCACCAAATCGCATCCGGCGTATCTTCTGCCCACGCCTTCACAGTGATGAGGTAGCCCAGCGCATTGACGACGTGCGCACCGGGCGAGGCATACCAGTTGTCATCGAGGTTGACCCCATTCTCGTCGGCATCATCTCCCTCCGATACCGTCCACACATGCTCGAGCGGCACCGATTGAATTTC
>CADEFQ010000005.1:70536-82109 GCA_902826635.1 uncultured Pseudomonadota bacterium | reverse complement strand
CATCATCTCCCTCCGATACCGTCCACACATGCTCGAGCGGCACCGATTGAATTTCACTGTGGTGGTATAAGTCGCCGTTCGATTTCGCGTGTGCTCCCCATATCGCATCGAAGTCCTGTTCAGAGATGTACTCGTAATTGTTCACCTTCATCGGGATACTCCGGTGCCGTCCCCGTTGTTCAT
This sequence comes from uncultured Pseudomonadota bacterium, assembly GCA_902826635.1. Classification (GTDB taxonomy): domain Bacteria; phylum Pseudomonadota; class Gammaproteobacteria; order Steroidobacterales; family Steroidobacteraceae; genus CADEFQ01. The sequence continues at coordinate 81,926 of CADEFQ010000005.1, read as the reverse complement.
GCGATCCCTGTGACGTCGGACGAAACTCGGCTCAGGCGAAAATTTGTCCGGCAGGGATATGGGTGCACCTTCCAGGGCCCAAAATACTTGCTGCAAAAACGCATCCTTCGTCGATTTCAGTTGTGGCGAGAGCACGATGCGAAGGTCGTCAGACAGCGAAAACAAATAGCTGTCGAAGACCTTGTCGTGGATCGCGGAAAGGCACAGGCCATTTCCCGGATGCAAACGAATCGAAGGTTCATCACTCCATGGAACGATATGACTTGCAACAAGGAGCCGCTTGTCACTTACGCCCGATATGCAGCACTTGCCGCCATAGCCGCTCAGGACGGAGCGTCGAAAGAAGGCCTGCCCAACACGTTGCTTCGTCGATGCTACGCGGGTCTCTCCAGAGAAATCGGGCTCAAGGAGTCGCGCATCATCCTCTTGCTGTAAGGAGATCTTGTCCCTCCTGGCCAGCAAATAAGACTGCAGGGCGTCGCATTCCTCAACAAGTTTGCCCCAATTGGCGTGGAACTCGCTCCAGACCTCGCGATCGAGCGCAGATGCGTTGCTCAATCCTGTGCGCCCGCTTTCACGGATCTTGGGATCAAGGCTCGCAATGTTGACGCATTTCATCGCAAGCGCGTCCGGCGTGCGACCGATCAACCCGGCCAAGTCGATAACCTTCTTGTTTCTGCCATGCAACTGCCCAAAGGGGGTTTCGCAGTAGAAGCGAAAGGCGAGCAGAGTCTGTTCCCTTGACCATCTCGACGACGCTGAAAATGCGCTTTCGGGTGGCGTGATGTCGCTCATCGGCAGATTCAACCTTGGAAGCGATCCCCATACACTTTGCAACAGCCGCGGCCACAGGCACAACGATTCTCGCAAGCGATTCGAGGACGAGCCGCTTGACGGCTCGCCCGCGTAGAATCGGAGCCCTCGGACCAGCACGCGGATAATCGTCGTGAACAGACGGCAAATGCTTGTCGGCGCAGCCAGTCTCCCGGTCGGGGGTGCCGTCGGCATGATTGCCCGAGTCATTCCCTCCACTGGCGAGTCGATCCCCGTCATCGGCCTCGGCACCTCGGGGCCCTTCGAGGTGGGTGCCGACGCTGCGGCGCGCGCGCCGCTGCGTGAAGTGATCGACGCGTTCTTCGAGGGGGGTGGCCGCCTGATCGACACCTCGCCGATGTACTCGACCGCGGAGGGCGTGCTCGGCGAGTTGCTGTCGCAAGCGCAGCAGAAGTCGTGCTTCATGGCGACCAAAGTCTGGGCCGACGGCGCGGCGGCCGGCATCTCGCAGATGAACGATTCGGCGCGCCTCCTGAAGCATCGCCCGCTAGACCTCATCCAGGTGCACAACTTGCGCGACCTCGATGCGCAGCTGAGAACGCTGCACGCCATGAAGGCGGAGGGGCAGGTGCGCTACGTCGGCATCACGCACTACACGGTTTCGGCGCACGCCGAACTCGCGCGCGTGATCGAGCGTGGGAAGCTCGACTTCGTGCAGCTCAACTATTCCGCGCTGACGCGCGACGCCGAAAGCCGCCTGCTGCCGCTCGCCGCCGATCGCGGAGTCGCCGTGATCGTCAATCGCGCGTTCGAGGACGGCCGGGTCTTCGCGCGCCTGCGAGGCGTGCCGGTTCCGGACTGGGCAGCGGATTTCGAGGCGACGAGCTGGGCGCAAGTGCTCCTGAAGTTCGTGATCGCGCACCCGGCCGTCACCTGCGTGATTCCCGCGACCGGCAAAGTGAAAAACCTGCGCGACAATCTGGCGGGAGGTCGCGGCCGGCTACCCGACGCGGCCGCACTCAGGAATATTGCGGCAGCGGTGGGCGCGTAGCGAAGCGCGCCTGCTTGCGATCACGATCGCGATCACGGGTAAGCGCCGTCGCAGTTCCTCGGCTGCTCGCAGCGCGTCAGGGTGTCGCGCTCGTTGAAGACTTTGTAGGCGAGGTCGAGGTATTCGAGGGCGGCCTGCTGGGCGGCGGTCGAACGGTAGCTCGCCGCCGGCGTGTTCATCATCGCGTACTGCTGCAGCTTCGGTGCGTCGAACTTCGCGAGGTAGAGCGTTCGCTCGTTCATGAACCACTGCTTTTCGCCCTGCAGGTACGTGTGAAACTTTCCGTTTGCCCCCCACCACTGCGGGCACAGCGCCCGGTACCTCTGGTCGAACCCGGCGCTGATCGCCTCGCCGTCATTCCAGTCCGCACCGGATGTGGAAGGGTCCTGGTAGAAATTCACCCAGGGTTCGACGAGATCCTTCTGCGCCGCGCTGTACGCGTAACCAATCCTTCCGGCGAGCGCCTTGCGACGTGCTTCGATCGGCGCGTAGGCACTGATGCGCGCGTGGTCGTAGCTCTGCTTGAGCGCGGCCCACGCGGCCGCCCTCGATCGACGCTGCTGGTCGAGCGACTGCAACTCCTGCTGGGCCTGTGCCGGCGCAGCCTGCGCCGACTGCATGTACGCCATGGCCTCCTGCGGGTTCGCCATCATCCACTGCTGCATCCGCTGCGCTTTCACCATCGGATCGATGTTCCTGAAGGCCTCTTCGATCCCCGCGTTGATCGCATCCTGCCGATCGCGATCCGCGCTGATCGCAGCTTTCGCGGCATCCAGCCTCGCGTAGAACGGATCCGCGGTGTTCGCAGCGACGTATTCAAAGCAGGTCGTCGTGAACGCGGGGACTTTTGCCCAGGGGCCGGTGGCCGCGGCCGCCGTCTGGGCGTATGCGAACATGGATGACGGAGACAGGCAGGCGAGCGCGGCGGCGGCAAGTGACACCCGGACGAGAGCGCTCATCGTGATCAGCCGACGGGATGGTCGCAATCGCCGATCTTCGTACCCGAGAGATTGATGGTGACTGTCATCCCCTCGGCGGCGAACTTGATCACGCCCGTATACGCGCTGTCGCTGGTGAACGTGATCTCGCCGCGCCCTGCCATCGCCATCCTGCCGGTGCACTGCGTGTCCCAGCTGACCTTGTTGTCGGTGCGCTGGAAATTCGAGTTCGTGCAAGTCTGCCCGGGCGGCGAGGGCGGCGGCCGGGTCCAAACCCTTGCGGTGCAGAGCGTGCTCGTGTTCGGTGGCGGGCTGTACGGCATGCCCGGCATGATCGTCTGCGAGGTGGTTTGCCAGAGGACGCCCGGCGCCTCCGCGCGCGCAGGCGACAAGGACGCCAATACTGCGATGGACGCCGCTGCGACGCGGCTGCAACCGGAACTGTTCATGCAGTTCCCCCCTTCCTGAAGTTGAAATCCGTTCAACGGGGCGACGGTGGTATGCGCCCGAAAACAAGGGGTGTCAAGCGGCGGCGCCTGAATTCACTTGATCGACATGGCACGACAGGAATATATGTCGACGCCCTGCGAACGGTTTTGGTTTCCGCAACGCATCAGGGAGGCCTGCCATGTCGAAACTCGTGGTGCTGATACTGGCGCTCGCGCTGCCGATGTTGTCATTTGCAGAAGACAAGGACGCGCAGGAGATCAACCGTTACGTACTGACCGACGCAGGGCTCTCGAGATACATCGCAGCGATCGAAAGATTGCGGCCCTATGCCGGGAAGATCACTTCCTGCGACGATACGCAGGCGAGCAGCATTGGCGCTATGGCCGCGCGCATCGACCGCATTCCGACGGCGAAGAGCGCGATCACGGCGGCGGGCCTCACGACGCGCGAGTACGTGGTGTTCAGCTTTGCGATGTTCCAGGCCGGCATGGCCGCCTGGAGCCTCGAGCAGGGCGGAGCGCTGCCGCCCGGCGTCTCGAAGGCGAACGTGGATTTCTACAGGAAAAATCGCGCGAAGATCGACGGCGTCCCGCCGCTCGATGACGGCGACTGCGACGAGACCGGCTAGGAAAGCGCGTCCGCTTTCAATTCGAACAGCGGATCGCCGTAGTGCAGGTAATCGGCCCAGTCGGGCGAGCGCTGTGCACGCACGGCGTGGCGCCCCTCGAGCAGCGCCGCGCCGATCGTCTTGCCTGCGATCAGCGCCGCATAGAATTTCCCGGCGCAGGTCTCGGCGGCCGCGTCGCCCACCGGCCAGTACGTGCCAATGAAGTTGGCGATGCCCGCCCGCAGCCAGGCTTCGGCGACGCTGGTGCCGGCCGCTAGGGCGTCCGCACGGGAGGCGCGAGCGCGCGAAGCGACCCGCGCGCCGCGGCGGGCCCCGCGCACGCGCGCCGATTCGCAGGCGTTGAAGAAGACGAGCGCGGGCAATTGCGCGAGGGAGCCGAGGTCGGCCCCGGTGATCACGCCGTCGCTGACGACGAGCCCGGTCGCCTGCGGCGCCGCCGGCTCGAACGCCGCGTGGCCGGCGTAGTGGACGACGTCGTAATCGCCGGATTCAAATTCCGCGAGCACCCGTGCACGCGTGGCAGGGCGGCCCTCGACCAGCGTGAGCCGGGCGTCAGGCAGGCTGCGGAAGAGGTCGCGCACGCGGGCGCCTTCACGCGCTGCGCCCGGCAAGTCCTCGGTCGGGTTCACCACGAGGAGCACCGTCAACTGGCGATCGCTGCGCCGCCGCTCGCTGAACCGCGCAACGGCGAGATTGGAGGCCGCGAAGCGGCGAGAGAGGCCGGCGCGGATCGCCGGCGACCAGCCACCGAGGGTGAGCATCTCCCATGGAAGGCGGCTCGCCGCGTCGTCGTTCACGACGATGAGCGGTACCGCCTCCACGAGCGACAGCGCGGCGCGGACATTGGGGTGCAGCACGAGTTTCGCGAGACGCGCACCGATGGCTGTGACGCGCGCCGACGTGAAGCGCTCGCCGTCGAGCTGTGCAAGCAGTGCGTCGAGTTCGCCGCGCGAGAACCGCTCGCTTTCCGCGACGACTGCCGCGTGTGCGCCCGCGGTCAGCACCGCGGCTCGCCAGGTTTCGGAATCCTCCGTCGCGGCCGTGCGTTCGACGAGGAGATGCGAGATCTGCGGCACCGGGCTCGCGCGCGCCGGGCGCACCGCGCGCGGTGCCGTAGTGGCTTCTCGAATCGTCAATAGCGACCCGTCGGGATCGATCTCGCGTGCGAGCGTTCCGGCGAGGCGCGTGATTGCGCGATGCTCCGCCGCGTCGCGGACCACGAACACGAGGCGCTCGAGACGCGGCGTCCGCGCTGTCCGCTGGCGCAGGTAGCCGCGCAACTGCGCAACGAACGAGAGGGTCGCGGGGAGCCCGGCGCCGGCGCCCCAGGGCACGGTCGCGAGCGAGCGGATGCCGCTGCGCTCGCAGAAGCGCGCGACGCTGTCGGCGGCGAGTTCGATCCGGGCCGCGTCGAGATCGGCGAATCGGCCGAGTCCGACGATCACGACGTGGCCCGCGTGCGCCAGCCGGCCTGCCGCGGGCAGCGCCGTGATCTGGCCGGTCTCGCCCGGCAGCATGCGCCGCGCTGAAAATTCCGTGATCGCCCCCGCGAGATGCGTGTCGATCGCGGCCACGGCGCCCGCGGGCCGCACACCGTGGAACACGCCGACGGCCAGCGCTTCGGCATCGGCGCCCTGGATTTCGCCGCGCGCAATCGTGATCTCGAGCGCGCCGCGGCTCGCGGCGCCGCGCGTCCCGCCATCGCCCCGGCCTGTGCGAGCCGGCGTTCGAGTTGGCGCGCGGGTCGGCGCGCGCAGGCGCAACTTGGGTGGGTCGTTCAGCGTCTCGAGGAATACGCGACGCTCGTCCGTCGAGAGCGCGTGCCAATCGGCCTTTCGCCGATGGCTGCGACGTAGCACCGTGTCTGTGACGCGCGCCGCGGCCCGGGCAGGTGCCGGCCGCGTGGTCGCGAGCCGTTGGGTGCTGCCCGTGCGCAGCAAGTCGATGACGGCCGAGGCGACCGTTCCGTTCGTCGTGAGCTCGCTGTGGCCTTCGCGGACATACCATGTGCGCACACCGGGGAGCTCGGCGAGCGCAAGCGGCACCGTGCCGTCACCGTCCCGGGTCACGAGATACTCGAAGTCGGCCCCGACGCGCCGCACGCCCGTGACGGTCGGACGGCCGTGGCCGGCGATCAGTGTCATGCGTGCGTCAGCGGCCGCGAGGCCGCGCAGGCTGCTGCGGGCGGCAGCGAGCAGGGTCGGCTCGGGGCGCGGTCCTTTCGCGGGCCACACCATCGGATCGAAGAGGTCGATCGCGGTCGTGCCTTCGGCAGGCAGCAGTTCGTAGAGGCCGGGGAAGGTCGAGTACACCTCGCTCGCGAGTGTCTCGGCCGAGTGCATCTGGTCGAGCGTTGCAAGCTTGCGCACCACGGCGTAGGTGCCGCGCAGCGCCTGCACCGGTGCGAACGAACCGGCGTTCGGCGTGCCGAGCATCACGAGCCGCTCGATGCGTTCGTGCCCCGGCAGCGCGAGTGCGGCGCGCGCCACGAGCCCGCCCATGCTGTGCGCGACGACCTGCACGCGCGGTGATGCGTCGCGCGCGATTTCCTCCGCGAGCGTGCGGCCGAGGTCGACGACACTGCGCCGCCAGTCGTAGTCGAACGACCGCGGCGAGAAGCCCGCGATCGCGAGGCGCAGCTTCAGCTTGAGGAAGTGATAGAGGATCACGCCCATCGCGCGCACCGGCGTGTGGGGACGCAGCACGATTTCGCGCAGCCGCCCGATCGCGATGTCGATCGGGTCGAGCCACAGGATGTCGCGCGGCAAGCCGGGACCCCGCGGCCTGCCGAGCTGCGAGCCCATGATGCCGGGGAGGATGTACACCCGCGGCCCACCGCGCTCGCGCGCGCTCGCGGCGCGGCGCGCGAGCACCACGAGTTCCGCGTAGGCGGCCGCGCCGAAATAATCGACCAGCATGTCGCGCTGGGCGCCGCTCGCGAGCATGCGCTCGACGGCCGAGTCGCTCGCCTCGAGCCGATCGTAAGGCGTGATGTGCGTGGCGCCGGGGTGATGTGCGTCGATCACGCGAGGATTATGCCTTATGCTCGCGCGGGCAACGTGCGCTCGCGTCCCTCTCTTCTCGCGCTCATCGCGCTCCTTGCGGGCGCACTGGCCATCGGCTGGGCGGGGATTTTCGTGCGCCTCTCGGAAACCGGCCCGACGGCTTCAGCGTTCTGGCGCGGGGCGCTCGCGCTGCCGTTCCTCGCGACGTGGGCGCTGTTCGAGGCGCGCAGCGACGCCCGCGCGGGCCTCGTGCGCCATCGCGGCTTCGATCGCACGGTGTTCTGGTGCGGGCTCGTGTTCGCGGCGGACCTCTATGTCTGGCACCTCGCGCTCCTCAAGACTTCGGTCGCGGCGGCCACGCTCGAGGGCAATCTCGCGCCGCTCGTGGTGATGCTGCTCGCGTGGCTCGTCTATCGCGAGCGCCCGTCGCGCCGCATGCTGGCCGGTGTGGCGCTCGCACTCGTCGGCGTCGTGCTCGTCATTGCGCCGAAGCTGGGAGGCGGCAGTCGCGACTCCCTCGTCGGCGACGTGCTCGGCGTGTCGACCGCATTCTTCTACGGCACCTACCTCCTGATGGTCGCGCGCCTGCGCGAAGGCCGCGGTACCGGCAACCTGATGTTCTGGAGCACGCTCGTGTTCTCGCTCGCGCTGCTGCCCGTGGCGATGACCGAGAAGATGCTGCCGGACACGTGGCGGGGCGTGGCGACGCTCGTCGGACTCGCGCTCGTCGCGCAGTCGTTCGGGCAAGGGCTGATCGCGTACGCGCTCGCGCACCTGCCCGCGACGTTCGGCGCCGTGGGGCTCTATGTGCAGCCGGTCGCGACCGCGGTCTATGCGTGGTGGCTCCTCGGTGAAGCGCTGGCACCGGTCCAGGTCATCGGCGGCCTCGCCGTGCTCGCGGCGATTGCGATCGCGCGCTCGGGTGTCAACCGGGAGCGTGCATCGCAATGACCTTGGCGATCGCCTCGATCACTTCACGCCGCGCGCTGGTCTTGCGCCACACGACGCCGATGCGACGCGCGGGCGCGGGCCGCGCGAACGGCCGCGCGACGACCCCGCGCGCCGCGCCGTAAGCGCCGCGCGTCGCGAGCTCGGGCAGCAGCGTGACGCCGACGCCCGAGGCGACCATCTGCCGCAGCGTCTCGAGGCTGGTGGCGCGAAAATCCTGTTTTTCGTGCATGCCGGCGCGGCTGCAGACATCGAGCGCCTGGTCCCGCAGGCAATGACCGTCTTCGAGCAGCAGCACGGTCTCGCCCGCGAGATCCGCGGTGCGCACGGGGCCGCCCTTGGCGAGCCGGTGTTCCGCGGGCGCGAGCAACACGAACGGCTCGTCGTAGAGCGGCAGCACGTCGAGGCCGTCCAGATCGACGGGCAGCGCGAGGATGCCGGCGTCGATCTCGCCCGCGCGCAGCCGTTCGAGCATCGGCATGGTCTGATACTCGTAGAGCATCAGTTCGAGGCGCGGCAGGGCCTTGCGCAGGCGCGGCGTGACCCGCGGCAGCAGATAGGGGCCGATCGTGGGCAACAGTGCGAGCCGCAGCCGCCCCGCGAGCGGATCGCCGAAGGATTTCGCGATCTCGACGATGTCGTCACTCGCTTCGAGCATCGTGCGCGCCCGTGCGACCACGCGCTGACCGGCCGCGGTGAGCGAAGCGCGCTTCGTGCCGCGTTCGATCAGTTGCACGCCGAGATACTCTTCGAGTTTCTTCAGCTGCGCGGACAGCGTGGGCTGGCTCACGTGGCAGGCCGCGGCGGCGCGGCCGAAGTGGCGCGTGTCGGCCACCGCCACGAGGTAGTGCAGGTCCCGGAGCTTAAGGTCAGCCATAGATGCAATCTATCATAAAGATAAGATCAATTCATTGGATGTATGTCTCCGGGCAGCCCACACTCTCCCCCGTTCATTGCAGACACATGGAGACAGGACAATGTTGGGTATCGGGCAGAAGTTTCCGCAGTACGCGCTGACGGGCGTCGTCTCGAACGACCTCGCAAACGCGTTCAAGCCGTTCACGAACGACAGTTTCAGGGGCAAGTGGCAGGTGGTGTTCTTCTGGCCGAAGGACTTCACCTTCGTGTGCCCGACCGAGATTGCCGCTTTCGGCAAGCTCGAGAAGGAATTCAAGGCGCGCGATGCGCAGTTGCTCGGCGCTTCGGTCGACAGCGAGTTCGTCCACCTCGCGTGGCGCAAGGACAAGGAAGAGCTCGCGAAGCTGCCCTTCCCGATGCTGGCCGACGTCAAGCGCGAGCTCTCGGCGGCGCTCGGCATCATCGACCCCGCGGCGGGCGTGTCGCAGCGGGCGACGTATATCGTCGATCCCGAGGGCGTGATCCGCTTCGTCTATGTCACGGACCTCGAAGTCGGCCGCAGCCCGGATGAAGTGCTGCGTGTGCTCGACGCGCTGCAGACGGACGAACTGTGCCCCTGCAACTGGAAGAAGGGCGACGAGACCCTGAAGGCTGCCTGACGAGTGACGGCGGACGCGGAGCCCACCTGTCCCCCCACAGGCGCTCCGCGTTCGCCCGACCTCCCGCTGATGACCGAACCACCGAAGCTAAGGAAGAACGATGAGCCTCGACGCGATCCGCGATGCGATTCCTGACTATGCCCGCGACCTCAAGCTGAACCTCGGCTCGGTCCTCACGACCCAGGGCGCGCCGGGTCTCAGCGAGAAGCAGCTGTGGTCGGTGGCACTGGCGACCGCGATCGCTTCGCGCAACACCACGTTCACGCGCGACCTCGAGGCGCTCGCCCGCGAGCACCTTGGCGAAGCCGATCTCACCGGTGCCCGCGCCGCGGCCGCGATCATGGGCATGAATAACATCTACTACCGCTTCCTGCACCTCGTGGAGGACGCGGAGTACCAGTCGATGCCGGCGCGCCTGCGCATGAACGTGATCGGCAACCCCGGAATCGACAAGTTCGACTTCGAGCTGCTTTCGCTCGCCGTTTCGGCCGTCAACGGCTGCGGGCTGTGCATCACCTCGCACGAGAAGAAGCTGCGCGACCACGGCGTGGCGCGTGAAGCGATCCAGAGCGCGGTGCGCATCGCGGCCGTGATCCACGCGGTCGCGGGAGTGCTCGAATCCGTGCGGGGCTGATATCCTTCGCATATATGAGTACGAGGCGACCGCCGCGCCTGTCGGCGGGTGTAGTCGTCGTCCGCCGCGAAGACGAGGGCTGGATGTTCCTGCTGTTGCGGGCGTTTCGCAGCTGGGACTTCCCGAAAGGCATGGTCGAGCCCGGCGAGGAGCCGCGTGCCGCCGCGCGCCGCGAAGTGCGCGAAGAATCGACGATCGACGATCTCGAGTTCAGCTGGGGTGACCTGTACCGCGATACCGGCCCCTACACGCGCAACAAGGTCGCGCGCTACTACCTCGCCCAGACCCGGACCGCGCGTGTCACGCTGCCGGTCAACCCGGAGCTCGGCGCGGCCGAACACCATGAGTGGCGCTGGGTATCGTTCGACGACGCGATGTCGCTCGTGTCACCGCGCGTGGCGCCTGTCGTCGAATGGGCGCGCGGCGTCGTGCTCGGCATCCTGCCGCAGGACTGACGCCCGCTGCGCGAGTCTCGCCGTTCACACCACGCGTCCGCGCCGCCCGCCCGCGAGAAAGTCGGCGATGTTCGCCGCCATCTCGTCAAGTGCGCGCTGGCGCGATTCGCGTGCCGCCCAGGCGATGTGCGGCGTGACGATCAGGTTCGGCAGGTCCCGTGCGAAGAGCGCGCTGCCGGATACGGGCGGCTCCTCCGGCAGCACATCGATCGCGGCGCCACCGAGACGGCCCGCGCGAAGCGCGTCGGCGAGCGCCTGCACGTCGATCAGCGCGCCGCGCGCCGTGTTCACGATCACCGCATCGGGTTTCATCAGCGCGAGTTGCGCGGCGCCGAGGAGCCCGCGCGTCTCCGGCGTCAGCGGGCAGTGCAGCGTCAGCACGTCCGCGCGTGGCAGCAGGTCGGTGAGGGGCAGGCGCCCTTCGATCGCGGCCGTGCCGCCCGCCCGCTGCGCGACGAGCACCCGCATGCCGAGCGCCTGCTCGCACACACTTGCCACCGCGCGCCCCAGCGTGCCGTAGCCGACGACACCGAGCGTGCGACCGGTGAGTTCGCGGATCGGGAAATCGAGCATCGTGAACTGCGGGCTCCTTCCCCACCGGCCTTCCTTCACGAGGCGTGAGTAGTCGGCGTAGCGGTGCGTGAGCGCCAGGATCGCGCCGAGCACGTGCTGCAGCACGGATGGCGTGCAGTAGTCGCGGATGTTGCAGACGGCGATACCGCGCTCTCGCGCCGCCTCGAGATCCACGTTGTCGGTGCCGGTCGCAGCGAGCGCGATCAGGCGCAGCGTCGAAGCGGCCGCGATCAGCTCGCGCGTGATCCGCGCCTTGTTGATCAGCACGATCGCTGCGCCGTCGATGCGTGCCGCGATCGCCTCGGGCGATGTCGTGTCGTGAAGAGCCAGCCCGGGGCAGGCGCGCTCGAGATCCGAAGGATCGAGATCGCCGGTGCTCACCGTGGCGTAGTCGAGGAATACGGAACGCAAGGCGAC